>JBBIPZ010000001.1:0-116367 GCA_037442505.1 Deltaproteobacteria bacterium
TTTCTGGTCGATCGCACTGGAAAGCTCAGCCTTAATATACATAGCACTTACACCAACACCAACACTTAGCTTGTCTGTAACTTTATATCCAAAAGAAGGATTAATGTTAACAGTTTTCATATCAGACTTTATGGCATGGTATCTGCCTATCCAGTCATTTGGATACTCAGTTGCAAGCCCAAAAGGCACATTTATTCCAAGTCCAAAAACTGCTTTATCCCCTAAGTTTCTTAAGTAATATAAATTTGGAACCAATGCATTTACACCTCCGTCACCACCATTATTAGTCCCAAGTGAACCGAGCAAAGGATTTAATCTTGATGAGCCAGCATCTTTAAACTTTGCAGAAGGGGATATGAAATGAACTCCCGCAATAAACTGGCTTTTCAGCCTTGTCATACCGGCTGGATTGTAAAAAATGGTTGTTGCATCTTCTGCAGATGCAGCACCACCAGCAAAAGCATTTCCAAGTCCACTAACGCTTTGTTCAATTAACTGAAAACCAGCTGCAAAACCATTGCTTACGTTAACTACAAAAACTGCTGTTAGCAAAACTAAACTTAACAAAAACTTTTTCTTCATGAATGCCCTCCATTTTTTTAGAAAATTACCTTTAATATTAAACCAAAACAACAAAAATTCAAGACTTTATTGCTTATCACCTCCTTCTTTTTCAAAAAACTATTTTAAAAAAATGTTTTTTAATATTATATAACATTGACGTTGATGTCAAGTTAAATTTAGTTGTTGATATTAAATGTCTTGATAACGATAAATAGAATATAACATTTTTAATTTTGCTGATCATCGATGCGAATTTTTTAATGATATAAAGAGTAATCTATATCAAAAAAAAACAAAAAATTTTTTTGAATGAAAAAATATTTTACTTGACATGAACGTAAAGGATAAAATATTATATAAAAAACGTGAGGAGGAGAGGTAAAATGGAGGGGATACCTTTTAAATCTGTGCCTGATATGCTCAGGCAAAATGCAAAAAAATACAAAGATAAACCCGCCCTTATGTACAAATATAATGGCAAATACATCACTCTTTCTTATGAAGAGTATTATAACAGGGCTTTGATGGTTGCGAGGGGGCTGCGTAACTTTGGAATAAAAAAGGGCGACAAAGTTGCCATTCTATCAGAAAACAGAGGCGGCTGGGTTATTGCTGATATGGGTATTCAATGTGCAGGAGCAGTTACTGTTCCTATCTATCCTACCAATACACCTGAGCAGGTAGAGTATGTTATCAACCATTCTGATGCAGTTGCAGTTTTTGTGTCAACCAAACTTCAATATCAGAAGTTATTAAAAATTAGAGATAAAATTCCTAACTTAAAGAATGTCTTTTCTTTTGATAGATTTGTTGGCGAAAAAAATCTTCCCGTATGTTCTTTGCATCAACTTTCTGAAATAGACACATCCATAACAGAAAATGAGCAAAAAGAAATAGAGCAGATTATTGATAGTATCGAAGGTGACGATTTAATAACTATAATTTACACATCTGGGACCACTGGTGTGCCTAAGGGTGTTATGTTAACTCAGGATAATGTGATATATGATGCATATTATGGAATAAAAAAGGTAGAGAACTTAGTTACTGACAAAGATATCTTTTTAAGTTTTTTACCACTAAGCCACTCTCTTGAGAGAACGGTTGGATATTACATCTGTTTAATGGCTGGTGCCTTAATGGCATTTGCGGAAAGTGTGGAAAAGGTGCCTGAGAACATGATGGAGATTAAACCTACACTAATGGTAAGCGTGCCAAGGTTGTTCGAGAAGATATATGCAAGAATTTTAGACAATGTTCATAACTTGCCCGATGCCAGAAAAAAGATTTTTCATTGGGCGTTGCAGGTAGGCAAACAGTATGTTCATGCAAAATATATCGAGAAAAAACCCTTAGGATTTCTAAAAACAAAGTATGCAATTGCGAATAAACTTGTGTTTAGCAAGGTAAGAGAAAGATTTGGTGGAAGAATGAAATTTTTTGTAAGTGGTGGTGCGCCGCTTGATAAGACGATAAACGAGTTTTTCTGGATCATTGGGATACCAATTTTTGAAGGGTATGGTTTGACTGAAACTACGCCTGCGGTTAGTATTAACAATCTGAGTCATGTCAGATTTGGTTCTGTAGGAACTGCATTTGAAAAGACATTTATTAAAACAGCTGAAGATGGTGAAATCTTGATAAAAGGTCCACAGGTAATGAAAGGCTATTATAAGAATCCTGAGGCAACACAGGAAGCAATTGAAGATGGCTGGTTTAAAACAGGGGACATAGGTGTGATAGACGAAAATGGGTTCATTTACATAACAGACAGGAAAAAAGAGTTGATTATAACCGCTGGCGGCAAAAACATCGCACCGCAACCTTTAGAAAACGAACTTAAAATGGATAAGTATATTGGACAGGCGTTTGTTTATGGAGATAAAAAGCCATTTCTTACAGCATTGATAGTGCCTAATTTTGAAAGACTTATAGAATATGCAAGAGAAAATCATATCAAGTATATCGGCATGGAAGATCTCATAGCTAATGAAAAAATAGTTAAGCTTTATGAAAAACGTATAGCAGATATCAATGCCAAGTTAGCAAAGTATGAGACTATTAAAAAGTTTGCTCTTTTACCAATCGATTTTTCTATCGAAGGTGGAGAATTGACGCCTACTTTGAAATTAAGAAGAAAGATCATTTACAACAAATATAAAGACAAAATTGAACAGATGTATTTGTAAAAATTAAAATACGGAGGAGTGCAATGAAACAGATTAACAAAGTGGCTGTGCTTGGGGCAGGTGTTATGGGAGCTACTATTGCTGCCCACCTTGCAAATGCAGGGCTTGATGTATTGTTGCTCGATATAGTCCCGAAGGAACCTAACGACGCTGAAAAGGCAAAAGGCTTGACATTAAACGATAAGGCTGTTCGAAACAGATTTGCAGCATCTGGTTTGGAAAATGCAAAAAAGATGAAACCAGCTGCTTTTTTTCTGCAGGATTATGCTGCAAATATCGAGATTGGTAATTTTGAGGACGATATTGTTCGACTTAAAGAGTGCGATTGGGTTATCGAGGTAGTTGTAGAAAACATGGATATAAAAAAGAAGTTGTTTGCTGATAAGGTTGTTCCAAATATGAAAGATGGGGCAATTTTATCGTCAAATACGAGTGGACTCTCTATTAATGAAATGTCAACAGTTCTCCCAGAAAGTTTAAGAAAGAGATTTTTAGGCACGCACTTTTTTAATCCACCAAGATACATGAGACTATTAGAGATAATACCTTGCAAAGATACAGAACCTGCCGTTATTGAGTTTATGGCTAATTTTATAGAAAAAAAACTTGGCAAAGGAATTGTTTACGCAAATGATACCGTTAACTTTATTGCCAACAGGATTGGTGTTTACGCAATTTGCAATGCAATAAAGCATATGATAAGTATGGATATGACGGTTGAAGAAGTGGACGCTGTTAACGGACCAGCCACTGCAAAACCTAAAACAGCGGTATTTAAAACAGCAGACCTCGTTGGTCTTGATGTGCTTTATCATGTTGCCAACAACTCATATAATCTGTTGCCAAATGATGAAGAAAGAGACATTTTTAAGCTTCCAGAATTTTTTGTGGAGATGGTTAAGAAAGGCGTATTGGGTAACAAAACAAAGGGAGGATTTTACAAAAAAGAGAAAGGTGCCAATGGCTCAAAAAGCTACTACTTTGATTATAAAACAAAAGAATATGTTGAGGTTAAAAAGCCAAAGTTTGCTTCCTTAGAATCTGTTAAGATGATTGACGATCCTGTAAAACGTTTACAAGCTGTTGTTTTTGCGGGCGATAAGGCTTCTAATTTTGCTTGGAATAATTTAAGAGATACGTTAATTTATACGCTCAACAGAATTCCAGAAATAGCAGATAACATTGTAAATATTGATAACGCAATGAAGTGGGGATTTAACTGGGAGTTAGGTCCTTTTGAGATATTTGATGCAATAGGTGTGAAGAACTTTGTGAAAAGAGCAGAAAAAGATGGTAAAGCGATTCCAGAAGTACTGAAAAACATTGATAGCTTCTATAAATTTGAAAATGGAAAAGAGTATTACTACTGTGTATTAGACAGGCAATACAAAGAAGTGCCAGGAAAACCGTCTCATATCAACCTGACAATCCTTAAGAAAGCCAATGGTGTCGTAGAGAAGAACAGTGGCGCCTCTCTTGTGGACATTGGTGATGGCGTTTTTTGTTTAGAGTTCCACACAAAGATGAATGCGATTGGTGGCGAAATACTTTCTATGATTCACAAAAGCCTGAAAAAGGCTGAAGAGGAAGGTATAGGGCTTGTCATTGCAAATCATGGGAGTGTGTTTTCAGCAGGTGCAAACCTGATGTTGTTAACAATTGCGATAGCAGAAGGTGCGTTTGATGATATCAACATGACCGTTAAAACCTTCCAAAAGGCAATGATGGCAATTAAATATTCTAAGGTGCCAGTAGTTGCTGCCCCTCATAACTTAGCTCTTGGTGGTGGATGCGAAACATGTCTCCACGCAGATGCAATTAATCCTTATGCCGAAACTTACATGGGATTGGTTGAAATTGGTGTTGGTTTATTGCCAGCAGGTGGTGGAACAAAAGAAATGGCAATTAGAGCAATAAATCTTGCAGAAGAAAACAATGCAGATGTTTCTGCCTTTATATTCAAGAACTTTATGAATATTGCACAGGCTAAGGTAAGCATGTCTGCAGCAGAACTTTATAAAATGGGCTTTTTGAAAAAAGGCGATCAGATTACCATGAACATAGACAATCTAATCCACGATGCAAAACAAAAAGTTATTGCATTGGCAGCAAACTACAGACCTTCCAGACCGCTTGTTGATATAAAAGCGCCTGGAAGAAGCGTTGCTGCAAGCATTCATTCTCAGCTCTGGAATATGAAGGCTGGTGGATTTATCACAGAATACGAAGAATTTCTTGGGAAAACCATTGCTTATGTAATTACTGGTGGTGATGTACCTGCAGGTACGCTTATAACAGAACAGTATCTACTTGATTTAGAAAGAGAAGCCTTCTTAAAGCTGTGCGGACAGAAAAAGACACTGGAACGTATCCAGCATATGCTTAAGAAAGGCAAACCATTGAGAAACTAAAATAAAAATGGAGGATTAAAAAATGAGAACGGCATATATTTTAGCAGCTTATCGTACACCAGGTTGCAAAGCAAAAAGAGGCAAACTAAAAGATATGAGGCCTGACGATCTGGCAGCCATTGCTATCAAAGGTTTGATCGAAAGGACAGGTGTTGACCCTATGGATATCGAAGATGTTATTCTGGGTTGTGCCTTTCCTGAAGCAGAGCAGGGGATGAATTTTGCCAGAGTTGCTGTGATGAAGGCGGGGTTGCCATATCAGGTATCAGGACAGACTGTAAACCGCTTTTGTTCTTCAGGACTTCAGAGTATCGCTATGGCTGCAGAAAGGATTATGGCTGGTTTTGCAGACTGCATCATAGCAGGTGGTGCAGAAAGTATGACGTGTGTCCCGATGGGGGGCAATAAATTTAGTGCCAATCCCACATTAATGGAAGTATGGCCAGAATCATTTGCCAATATGGGTATTACCGCTGAATTCGTTTCTGAAAGATATAATGTGACAAGAGAGGATCAGGATGCCTTTGCGGTAGAAAGCCATAAAAAAGCAGCAGCTGCTATAAAAGAAGGTAAATTTGCAGATGAAATAATACCTGTTGAGATAGAGAAGTGCCAGCTTGTTAATGGCAAAATTCAAAAAACAAAAGAACTTGTCAGCGTTGATGACGGTGTGAGAGAAGATACTACAATGGATAGCCTTGCCAAGCTAAAACCTGCTTTTAAAGCAAACGGAACAGTAACTGCTGGTAATGCCTCTCAGATGACTGATGGTGCAGCAGCCGCTCTGGTAGTTTCGGAAGATTTTCTAAAGAAGTTGGGGAAAAAGCCAATGGCGAAATTTTTAGCATTTGCAGTTAAGGGAGTGCCACCAGAGGTGATGGGTATTGGCCCTATCGAAGCGATACCAGCTGCACTAAAATTGGCTGGATTAAAAAAAGAGGATATCGGGCTGTTCGAACTTAATGAGGCTTTTGCAGCTCAGGCATTAGCATCTATAAGAACGTTGGGACTGGACATGTCTAAAATTAATGTAAATGGTGGTGCAATAGCTCTTGGGCATCCGCTGGGTTGCACAGGGGCAAAATTAACAGCCACGCTGCTTCACGAAATGAAAAGAAGAAATGTTAAATATGGTGTAGTATCAATGTGTATTGGTGGCGGTATGGGCGCTGCTGGTATTTTTGAAAATGTTTAAATTTAGATAAAAGGAGAAAGATTATGGAGAGAAAAATTTTTAAAGGTGGAGAATTTTTAGTAACAGAAGTTTCAAAGAACGACGTTTTTGTTCCAGAAGAGTTTACAGATGAACAGAAACAGATTGGTAAGACCACAGAGGACTTTGTAGCAAAAGAAGTGGTGCCTCATCAGGAAGAGATAGAACACCAGAATTTTGAAGTTGTTGTTAAACTGATGCAGAAGTGCGGAGAGTTGGGACTGCTGATGATTGATGCACCAGAAGAGTATGGCGGACTTGAGTTAGACAAGGTGACAAGTATGCTCGCTGCAGAGAAGATTGCTCCTGCGGGGTCTTTCTCCGTTACCTATGCCGCTCACACAGGTATCGGAACCCTTCCTCTGGTTTATTATGGTACAAAAGAACAGAAAGAGAAGTATCTCAATAAAATTATCAGTGGTGAATGGGTAGCTGCATACTGTCTCACAGAGCCAGATGCTGGAAGCGACGCATTAGCTGCAAAAACTACAGCAGTTCTTTCTGAAGATGGTAAGTACTATATTTTAAACGGGACAAAGCAGTTCATCACAAATGGTAGCTTTGCAAATTTATACACCGTTTTTGCAAAGATAGACAAAAAACATTTTACTGCTTTTTTGGTAGAAAGAGACTTTGAAGGTGTTTCGATCAGCCCAGAAGAAAAGAAGATGGGAATAAAAGGCTCTTCAACTACTCAGGTTATTCTTGAGAATGCCAAAGTGCCAGTAGAGAATGTTTTAGGAGAGATTGGAAAAGGCCACAAAATTGCATTTAACGTTTTAAACGTGGGGCGTTTTAAATTGGGCGCAGCTGTTACAGGTGCAGCAAAATACGCAATGTCAGAAGCAATTAAATATGCCAAAGATAGAAAGCAGTTTGGCAAACCAATAGCATCTTTTGGTGCAATTAAGGAAAAAATTGCTGATATGACCGCCTCTATCTTTGCAGCAGAATCTTTAGTTTACCGCCTTGCAGGCATGATTGACGATAAGCTCTCCAAGTTAGATAAAAAGACACCAAATTACTATGAAGAGTATCAGAAATGTATAGAGGAGTATGCTATCGAATGTGCAATTTCAAAGGTGTTCTGTAGTGAAGTTCTGGCAGATGTTGTTGACGAAGTAGTGCAGATTTACGGAGGATATGGCTTTGTGCAGGAATATCCTGCTGAAAGGTTTTATAGAGATGAAAGGATTAACAGACTTTTTGAGGGCACAAACGAGATTAACAGAATGCTGGTGCCGGGCATGATTTTGCAAAGGGCAATGAAAGGTGAACTTTCATTACAGAAAGAGGCTATGAAAGCTATAGAATCACTTATGTCGCCTTCTTTTGAAGAGATTGACGAGACTGTTCCATTTGCAGCAGAAAAGGCATTGCTTAAAAACCTGAAATCTACGTTTTTGGTAGTTGCTGGTAGTGCTGTTCAAAAGTTTATGAATAACATCAAAGATGAACAGGAAATTTTGATGGCGGTTGCTGATGTTGTAATAAACATTTTTGCTCTTGAAAGTGCAATTCTCAGGGCAGAAAAATTGATTAATAGCGTAACAGAAAGTAAAAAGACTGCATTGACAGCTGCTGTAAAGGTATGCGCATTTAACTATGTTGAGAAAATTGGCTCCTTTGCAAGAAAGGCCGCTTTTTACATCGAAGAAGGTGATACCTTAACCATGCTTTTAAGTGGTATTAGACGTTTCACCAAATATGATGCATCAGGGCTGTTAAATGCTAAAAGAACACTTGCTGATGCTGCTATAGAAGCTGAAAAGTATATTTTTTAACAGCTTAGTAGTACCCTCCCTCCCCCTTTGTTTAGCCCTCTCTATCACCCCATAGAGAGGGCATTTTTACATAAGAGGATGGAAAAGATGATGAAAAAAATTAGAAAACATACAGTACCGACACCATATCTTGTAGGTGATATACATTACTACTCAATGGAGATTGATGGCGATGTTATTCTTTTTGACACAGGGCCACCTACTCAAGAGGCTATAGATGCGCTTGAAAAAAACATCGACATTAAGAGGCTAAAGTATGTTTTCATCACGCATACACACGTGGATCATTTTGGATTAGCGTACTATATTGCAGATAAAACGGATGCAGAAATTTTTATTTCAAGAAGAGATGCATTAAAGCTAAAAAGGCATCACGACCGTATCTTTTATATGAAAAGGATTCTTACAAAAGAAGCTGGATTCGACGAAGCATTTATAGAAGAATTAGAAGCGATTTTTGAAAGAGGCAGGGTCTTTCCAGAAGTGCCAAAACGCTACAGTATTGTAGAAGAATCTGATATTCCAGAAAGATTAGGGATCTACTGGGTTTCTTGTCCAGGGCATTCTCAAAGCGATCTTATATACATTGTTGATGATAATGCAATTACTGGCGATACCCTGTTAAGGGAGATATTTCAGGTGCCTCTTTTAGATGCAGATATGGAGTCGATATATGAACGTTTTAGAAACTACGATGCATACTGCGATACTGTAGTAAAATTCAAAAAATTGAAAAATTTGAACATTTTACCTGCACATAATGAATATGTCAATAGTCTTGAAAATACCGTTATATTTTATGTTAGTAAAATCTTTGAACGTGCCGCGCTATTAAAAGATATCCCCAATGAACAGACCGTTAAGAATGTAATAGATAACGTGTTCAAAGGAGAGAAGTTCGATGCGTTTATTAAGTATTTAAAAGCATCAGAAATAGTGTTTTTTAGAGATTTTCTTTCAAATCCTGAAAAACTTAAAAGATCACTTGAGCATCTTGGCATATTTGATTCTGTCAAAGAAAAGTATAATGCATTGATAAGAAAGTAGGAGATTAAAAATGGGGGCAAATATGAACATACTTTTAGAGCCTATACAAATTAATAAGTTGCTGATTAAAAATAGGTTTTATATGCCTGCAATGCATCTAAATATGGCAAAAAACTTTTTTGTGACAGATAAACTTCTGGCTTTTTATCGTGAACGTGCAAAAGGTGGCGTTGGAATGATAACAGTTGGGTATGCGACAGTTGATGAACTCTCAGGAAGCACTGGATTTATTGGTGCACATCTTGATGAGCACATTGAAGGACTATCAAAACTGGCTACTGTGATTAAAACTGAAGGCGCAAATGCATGCGTTCAGCTAAATCATGCGGGACGTTATATGCATTCCTTTATGTTAGGCGGCAAGCAACCTGTGGCACCATCTGCGATAGCATCTAAATTTACAAAAGAGACTCCAAAAGAGCTAACAGTTGAAGAAATTAAACAGATTATCAAAAAGTTTGCAGATGCTGCTGATAGAGTGAAAAAGGCAGGTTTTGATGCTGTTGAAGTGCTTAGTGGAACGGGCTATCTTATAAGTGAGTTTTTGTCGCCACTAACAAACAAAAGAACCGATGAATATGGTGGCAGCTTAGAAAACAGAATGAGATTTGGCTTAGAAATTATTCAAGCGATAAGAGATAAGGTTGGAAAAGACTTTCCTATAATAGTCAGAATTAACGGGAATGATTTGATGGAAGGTGGGCTAACAAAAGAAGAGACACTTGTTTATGCTCAGAGACTTGAATCTATTGGAGTGGATGCGTTAAACGTGAACGTCGGCTGGCATGAGGCTATGATCCCTCAAATTGTCACAAATGTTCCGAGAGGTGTATATGCCTATCTTGCTAGGTCTGTAAAGGAAAAAGTTTCGATTCCTGTTATAGCCTGTCATAGAATAAATGATCCTCTAACTGCAGAAGAACTTATCTCAGATGGCTTTTGCGATATGGTCTCGATAGGCAGGGCTCTCATAGCTGACCCATATTTCCCCAAGAAAATCTATGAAGGTAGAGAACAAGATATAATTCACTGCACCGCATGTGCTCAGGGTTGCTTTGATAATCTTTTTAAAATGAAATCGGTTGAGTGTCTATGTAATCCAAGGGCTGGACACGAAACGGAAAGGTTGGTTGAAAAGACATTGAAACCTCTCAAGATATTAATAGTAGGCGGAGGTGCAGCTGGAATGATGGCGGCATTAACTGCTTTTGAAGCAGGACACAATGTAACGCTGTATGAAAAAGGAGCAGAACTTGGCGGGCAACTAAATATTGCGGGTGTCCCGGGAGGCAGAGAAGAGTTTAAGGTTTTGTCTGACGACCTGAAGTGGCAGGTTTACAAAGCAGGGATTAAGGTTAAGCTTAATACTGAGGTTACAGAGGAGATAATTGATAAAGAAAAACCAGATTATATAATTCTTGCCACAGGTGCACTACCTGTAAAACCTCCGATTAAAGGTGTGGAACTACCACACGTGATTGATGCATGGGAGATTTTGAAGAAGAATCCGGTAGTTGGTAAAAATGTGGTAATTATTGGTGGTGGTGCTGTTGGTGTTGAAGTAGCGTTGTTTTTAGCCGAAAAAGGCACGCTTTCGCCAGAGGCTGTTAAGTTTTTGTTAGTACATCGTGTAGAAAAACCGGAGTACCTTTACGAAATGTCTATAAAAGGCACGAAAAACGTTACAATAATCGAAATGCTCCCAGAAATTGGAACAAATTTTGGAAAATCAACAAGATGGGTTATGTTACAGGAGCTTTTAAGGCACAGGGTTAACGTCCTTACTGGCAAAAAGGTTACTGAAATAAAAGAAGATGTAGTGATTTTTACTGAAGATGGAGAGACAAAAGAAGTTGTTGTTGATACCGTTGTGATAGCGGTAGGGAGTAAATCATATAACCCCCTTGAAGAAATAATTATTAAGAAAGGTGTTAAGTATGCCGTTGTAGGCGATGCTTTGAAGGTAGGTTTTGCTTTTGATGCGATTCATTCGGCTTTTGAAGCCATAAGAAAACTTTAAAGTCAGGAGAAAAAGTATGTCAAAACAGTTTACAGTACAGATGGACGTCAGATTTGCGGATTTAGATATGTATGGACATGTTAACAGCACAACATTTTTTACGTATATGGAAACTGCAAGGGTAAAACTCTTTATGGATACTTTTCAGGAGTTGACGAAAAAGGGAATACTTTTAGTTGTTGTTAGTGCCGAGTGTAACTACAAAAAAGAAATTTTTTTAAATGATAAAGTTTTCGTTACGGTCAGCCTGGATAAATTAGGTAACAGCAGCTTCGATCTTACATATGACATTCACAATGGAGATGGAAAACTTTTTGCCGTTGGTAAAACTACACTTGTTGCGATAGATGCCAAACAGAAGGCTCCTATAGCCTTGCCAAAAGAAATTCTGGATATGGCAAAAAATGAATAAATTTTTACGTAAAAAGTATCACGAAGGGGGGATTAATGAGTAATGTCGTGCGAACAGAGCTACAGGATGGTATATATAAAATTTTTATGTCAAGGGTTGAGAAGAAAAACGCAATTAATGGTGAGATGTATCTTGGGCTTAAGGATGCAATAGAGTTTGCCGAATCAAACGAACAGGTTAAAGTTATTATGATTTCTGGTGATGGTGGGTGCTTTACAAGCGGCAACGATTTGTCTGATTTTCTTAGCTTTAGAGAAGACATTAACAGTAATCCTGCGTTACAATTTATTCACGCAATTATAAATACCAATAAACCTGTCATTGCAGTTGTTAACGGTATGGCGGTTGGCATAGGTGTTACGATGTTGTTGCATTGTGATATTGTGATTGCTGCCAAAGATGCAATTTTTCAGATGCCTTTTGTTAATTTAGGATTATGCCCGGAGGCGGGATCTACTGCTTTGCTTCCTTATTTTATAGGCTATCAGAATGCAGCCAAGTTGACTTTGCTTGGAGAAATGTTCACTGCTGAAGAGGCATTCAGGTTGGGAATAGCAAGCTATGTCATTGATTCTGAAGAAATAAACAAGTTTGCTGATGATGTTGCAAAAAAACTCTCTTTAAAATCAACAAAAGCCGTTATTGTGACGAAAAAGCTTTTAAAAAGTAACCTTAAAACAGCGCTTTCTACATTAATTGATGAAGAGAGTAAAACATTTTTCGAACTATTAAAGAGCGAAGAGGTAAAAAACAATATTTATAGTTTTCTAAACAAGAAGAATTGAGATTAATCTTCGCCTAAGAGCAGTTTGCGTTCAAAATCTGTGGAGCGAGAAAGTCTCTTTGCATCTTCAAGACTGATTTTGTTTTCACGGTATAGCTGAAGTATGTGGCTTTCCATCGTTTGCATTTTGTATATGGACTGACCGTTTTCGATATGTTTTTCAATCTCGTCTAATCTTCCGTCTCTTATGCATGCCTGAATTGTTGCTGTTGCGCGCATAATCTCAACGACAGGAAGGATATTTTCTCCAGACTTATCCTTAATTAGCCTTAAAGAAACTGTTGCTACAAGAATATCTGCAAGACGATGACGGATTATCTCTTGCGCATCAGGGGGAAAATATCCCATAATGCGGTTAATTGTAGAGACAGCACTATGTGTATGTAACGTAGAAAAAACAAGGTGTCCCGTTTCTGCAGCCTTGATACAGGCATCAATTGCATCCCTATCACGCAACTCGCCAACCATTATCACATCTGGATCCATTCTCAATGCCGCTTTTAATGCAGCATTGAAATCTTCTGTATCAAAACCAACCTCTCTTTGTATGACGCAGCTTTGTTTCGATTTAAAAAGAAACTCTATGGGATCTTCAATTGTAATAATATTGTAACTGAACTTTTCGTTTAAGTAGTTTATCATTGCAGCAAGAGTAGTTGATTTGCCATTTCCGGTTGGACCTGTTACAAGAATAAGGCCATTTGGAGCCTCGATAATTTCTGAAAGAATAGTAGGAAGATTAAGTTCTTCAAAGCTGCCAATGTTAGGCGGAATTACACGCATTATTATGCCAAAATAACCTCTTTGGTGAAAAATACTTACCCTGAAACGTCCTCCGTTTGGTAGCGAGTAAGTGGTGTCCATTTCTTTAATATTCTTGTCGAGCTCTTTTTCATGAGAAGATAATATTATCGTAACTATGCTCTCTGTGTCCTGAGGTGTTAAGTTAGGCAGCTTAGACTTAACAAGTTGACCCTTAACTCTAAAAAAAGGTGGATTATCAACTTCAAAATGAATATCTGAAACCTTTTTTTGAAAGGCAATTTCTAAAATCTGTTTAAAAGTTTTTGCATCCATTTTTTATAGTTTATTCTGTTTTTTTAGTTTTTTCAAATAGTTTTCTGTATAGAAGGGCGTCGATTGCAAAGTTAGTAATATTTTGAAACAATTCTAAATACTGTATTTTAATTTCACTATAGGGCTCATCCGCATAAAACAAATAAATCGTCTTGTTTATGCCCCTTAAAGGTAATACACAAACACGTTTGTTGGATGGCTTTGGATTACTTACGTAAAAAATCTTTTCTAACTCTTCGTTATAGACATCATAGTAAATATTACCAGTCGTAATACAGTTAAGAATGGTTGGACTTTTAAGCAAATTAGCCGTATCAAAGTCGGCAATAAAACCTTTATTTTTTTCAACCATGGTGGTGTCTTTCTGCAACTGAAATGTGATAATGCGTTGAAAGTATTGTTCAAGAAACTCTGTCGCAATAATTGCAGAATCAGATATCTTTAAGATTTTTTTCGTCTTTTTTGTTATGAAGTATATGTTATTTAAAAACATTTCAGGGTCTTTATTTAGATTTTCTAAGTAGTTATAAAATGCTTTATAAAACGAAATAATATTTGTGGCATCAGTTTTATCAGGCTTTAGAATAAAATCAAATATTTGTTTTTGAAAATACTCGAAATATGCCGGGTAATCCCCTATGGTAACCAATCGAATAATCTTGGCTGCGGGGTATGATTTTTGTATTGCAAAGTTTTTATCAATTATGATGATTGGTAATAGCTCTTTGGCTATAGATTGGTTGATTATTACGCTTAAATTTTCTTCGCTATCAGTAGAAAACATAAACGCGCCTAAATTTTTGCATATAGTTGTAGTAGCATGAATGGTAAAATTATCATCTGTTAGTAAAATAAGCGCAAAATTATATTTTTTAGTTATAACCTTACTACGGTCTAAGTCTGCCAAAAAACCGGCAAGCTGGATTTGTTCGTCATTGCTAAAGTCTGGAAAACAGGTCTTGATTTTATTAAGGTGGGTAGAAAAGTAATCATGTTCTTTGATACCAGTAAAGACATTTGGTATCTTTCTTTCAAGCTTATCAATATTGCTTAGTCCCAAAATATCTTCTGTGATAGTAATATCACTCTCTGTATCAGATAGAGAAACATTATGAATAAAAAGCCTGTCAGGTAATCTATTGTCGCGACGCCACTCATCGTAAATACGTAAAGCCTCCATCAAAGTGTTCTGAGTGCTAAAACGTATTTTTTGTGACAAAGAATCAGAGAGATATTTATACTCGTTGGGAATATCTATAGAATTTACCAACAGCTCAAAGTTGCCTGTACTCCATAACAAAATGTCAACAACAGTTAACTCTATAAGATTAGCCAATACAGCGTGTAGTGATTTTATTGAAACAATTCCGTGTTCGACGAGATAATTCAATATTGATTTTTTATTGACGGTGCAACTGTCATAAATTTTTGAAAAGGTGTCTTCATCAATAATTTTATTTATTGCCAACACCTTGCCCAAGGACAAACTTGTATCAGGATGAGTTACGCTAACAATATAACCATCTTCAAACCCAAACTTGTAGATACAGTTGTCATTCTTTACAATCAGTGTGCCACTTTTTTTAGTGGTTTCAAGAAGTTGTAACACATCTACAATTGGTAAATGCTCTAAACTGCCCGAAAAAGACATCGCTAACTCCTTTTTCATTTTAGCTTTATGTTTGTCAATCATGCAACCTTTTTATTTTAATGATGGAATGTTTTACAAAAAAAGCAAATTGTGTTATTACATAAAGATAAAGGAGGGAAGCAATGTCACAAAAACTGATGCCGTTTGATGGCAATCTTATCACGACTGGTATGGGAATACTGCCTCATAAAGATATGGAAAGGGCTTTAAAGCTTGCGATGAGTGTTGATATTCCTTTCTGGCCACAACTGCCAAGGATGAGTTTTTTTGAAGATATGTACGTTCAGGCGTCCGAAAACTTTCCGGGCATAGTACTGGAGCCAGAAAATTTAAACATCTGGTTGAACACAGAAAAGTTTTACAATGAACTTGAGAATGCACTTGCGCGTTTTTCAGATGACGATTTTTTCAGGATGTCGCCTGAATTTTCCGCGACCTACCATAGTTTTCTTTCAAAGGATCTTTCAGCTTTTGTTTCGATCAGGGGACAGCTTGAAGGTCCAGTTAGTTTTGGGTTGAAAGTACTTAATGAGGATAAAAAACCGATAATCTTTAGTGAAGAAGTTCGCTCTATCCTGTTTGATTTTATGGCAAGAAGGGCAAATGTTCAGCTTAAGGAATTAAAAGAAAAGAATAAAAACGCCTTTATGTTTATTGATGAACCGGGCTTGCAATATATATTTAGCAGTGTCTCAGGCTACACTAATGATATGGCAAGGGCAGACTTTGAGGGCTTTTTTAATCAGATCGAACACCCAAGAGGCATACATCTTTGTGGCAATCCCGACTGGGATTTTTTGCTAAACCTTGATATAGATATATTATCGTTCAATGCTTATAACTGTGGAGATATTTTTATAAAGTATCGTAGCAGCATTAAACGATTTCTGGATAGAGGGGGAATAATTGGTTGGGGACTAATCCCTGCTAATTACGATGAATTTAAAAAGGAGTCGTTAGAAGGCCTTGTCCACCATATAGAAAAGTTGTGGCTTGACCTTGTTAAAGTTGGTTTTGACATGGAAGAGATTATCAAAAAAAGCATATTGATGCCAGCAACATGTGCATTGCTCAATCCTGACGAGTTTAAAACAGTGGAAGATGCGTATGGTTGGTTAAAAGAAGTTTCTCTGAAATTACGTGAAAAGTATGTTAAATTCTAAAAAAATGCTAATTTAATTTGACTTGATTCTATTTTTCTATTATATTGATATGCCATTATTTAGTATGGAGGCATGTTATGAAAGAGATTAAGCAGATACTTTTAAAGATGAAAGAACAACTTCTTAAAGATATGGATGATTTAAGATTGAGGGAACATACTGAACATGATGAGGTAGGAGATGACTACGACAAGGCATCTCAGGAAAGAGAAAGGGAGCTTGGCATAATAATATCTGCACAGGAAAAAAATAAACTGCTTGCGATTGAAGATGCACTTAGAAGGATTGAAGAAGGGACATTCGGAATTTGTGAAGAGTGTGGGGAGAAGATCTCTAAACAGCGTTTAAAGGCAGTTCCTTTTGCCACGCTTTGTGTTGCTTGTAAAAGCAGAAAAGAGTCAGAAGAAGGCATCTTCACGCCTTTTGAAGAAGAGGAAGAACCCTTTAAAGAAGAATTAGAAGAAAATCTTCCTGAAGAAGAGGAAGAAGAGTAAAGTAATAAGAGACCTTTGAAAAAGGCCTCTTTCTCAGGGCACATTCTAAAGCAACCCAGTTTATTAATGCCCCTTGCAATGTTTTGCAATGGTCTGTGAAAGTTTAAAAAATAAAGATAGCCGCAGATAGCACAGTAGCATATTTCTTTTTTGGTACAATCGCTTCCTGCGCGATAGATGAGGATACAACGATTTTGTCGCTTATTTTCCAGACCTGTCTTTTTTCATCCCAGTTTAGATCCTCATCGAACTCAATACCGAGTGTAGTTGCCAGCATCATTGTGGCTAAATCTTCTGCATAGTCACCAGCCTCTTTTTCGTTTTCACCATAAGAGTGGTATTCGGATAGATATCCGTAATTATTTTTTTCTTTAGGTATTGCACAACCTACCGATGCAACGATAAGTCTATGTCTTTCATTGGAAGTCAATCTGCTCATAACACAAAATGTTATTTGTCCCGGATGGATAAGTTTTAACCCTTCTTCCTTAGAAATGATTTCACAATGAGGTGGAAAGATACTTGATACTGTAACTAAATTGCATTTTTCTATTCCAGCGTCTCTTAAAGCCAGCTCAAAAGAAGCCAATTCTTCTGTGTGATAACCTACCCCTTTTGTAAAAAACACCTTTTTTGGAATGAAATTAAAACCATCTTTTAAAATCACTGGTTGTTCTTTTTTAGCAGCCACTTTCCATCCTCCTTTTATAGGTAATGTATCCAATAATTTTGTAAATTAGTTTAGATATGATGAACTCTGACGGTGAAGGTGTGTTTGGAGCCAATTCCACCACATCAAAACCTATAATACTGAATTTTTGGGCAAGCTCTTTTATTATAGAAATTGTCTGATACCATGTTAAACCGCCAGGCTCAGGCGTTCCAGTTGAGGAAATTATTGAGGGATCAAATGCATCAACGTCAAAGGATATATATATCTTTTCAGTCTTTATGCTGTCAATTATTTCAGAGAAGTCTGTTTTATTATAAAGGTCTCTCGCAAAGAATGTTTTAATTAAACTGGAAGACTTTAAAAAGTCAGCATCCTCTCTTGATAAACTTCTTATACCTATTTGAGTAATTGGAATGCCAAGTTCAGAAACACGCCTCATCACACATGCATGGCTGAATTTTGAGCCTTGATACTGTTCTCTCAAATCAGTGTGTGCATCAAAATGGACAACAGTAAAGGTCTCTTTAGCTTCAAAGAATGTTTTTATCGGGGCAAAGCTTATAGAATGGTCTCCACCTATGACTACAGGTATCTTTCCGTTTTCTATGATGTTTTGCAAACAACCTTGAATTGATGCTTGCATCTTTTCAGGGTCTATCATAGGTTCAAGGGATGGCAATGTGTGAATGCCATACATATAACTATCAATATCAAGCTCGTCATCATAAAGCTCTAACTGTATGGAAGATTCTATGATAGCGTTCGGACCTCTTCTCGCGCCAGAACCGTAGGATGTAGTGGCATCATAAGGAACAGGCACAACTACAAAGAGCGATTTTTCAAAGTCAACCAGTTCACCTTCTAAGCCAGCAAAACTAAAGTGATAGAATGAATATTCCTGACTTGCCATCTAAAAAACTCCTGACTTTGTAAACAATTGTAGATTTTGAAAAAAAAGATAATGATGTGGTGGTGAAAATATGCAGTGTTTTAAGAAATATTTTATCAAAGCTATCGCATTCAACCCTTTTTATCCTTGTTATTCATACTTTAAAAATAATGCTATTCTTTTTTCAGAAAAAATCAAGAAAAAATTGCAACCTTTTTTCTTGTTATAGCAAAGAAAAGTAGTATAATATAAAGCTTGAAAATTTCAAAGAGTTTTTTACGGAGGTCTGTATGGGAAAAGTTTTGATTATTGGTGCAGGTGGAGTAGGAAACGTTGTTGCAAAAAAGTGTGCGAGTTTACCTGAAGTTTTTTCTGAAATATGTCTTGCAAGCAGAACATTAGAAAAGTGTGAAAAGATTAGAGACGATATAAAAAAGCTGTATAAAAGACAGATACAGATTTCACAGGTTAATGCTGATAGCGTAGAAGATACAGTAAAGGTTATTAAAAAGTTTAATCCTGACATTGTTGTTAATGTTGCTCTTCCCTATCAGGATCTAACTATTATGGAAGCTTGTTTAAAGACGGGAGTTCATTATCTTGATACTGCTAATTATGAACCGCCAGATGAGGCTCACTTTGAATATAGCTGGCAGTGGGCTTATCATGAAAAGTTTGAAAAAAAAGGTATAATGGCAGTTTTAGGTTGTGGTTTTGACCCTGGAGTTACCAATGTCTTTTGTGCTTATGCACAAAAACACCTGTTTGACAGGATAAAAACAATAGATATTCTTGATGCAAATGCAGGTGATCATGGACATCCATTTGCTACGAACTTTAATCCAGAAATAAATATAAGAGAAGTAACACAGGTAGTAAGACACTGGAAAAAAGGAAAATGGATCGAAACTCCACCTATTTTATCGCCCAAATGCGTACATTTTACTTTTAAATACCCTGTTGCTGGAGAAAGAGAAAGCTACCTGCTTTATCACGAAGAGTTGGAGTCGCTTGTAAAGCATATAAAAGGCCTGGAAAGGATTCGTTTCTGGATGACGTTTTCTGATAACTACCTAACACATCTTAAAGTTCTTCACAATATTGGAATGACAAGAATAGACGAAGTTGAATATGAAGGCAAAAAGATAGTGCCGCTAAAGTTTTTAAAAGCTTTGCTACCGGATCCTGGAAGCCTGGGGGCTAACTATAAAGGTAAAACCGTTATAGGTTGCATATTTGATGGCATCAAAAACGGTAAACTTAAAAAGGTTTATATTTACAATGTCTGTGATCATGCAGAGGCTTATAGGGAAGTACAGGCACAAGCGGTATCTTACACAACAGGTGTTCCAGCCATGATAGGGGCAATGATGGTAATTAAAGGTATTTGGAAAGGAAAAGGTGTGTTTAATGTAGAGCAACTTGACCCGGATGAGTTTATGAATGCGCTTAACCAGTATGGTTTGCCATGGAAAAAGGCGCCATTTAAGGGAGAGTTGCCTAAGTGAGAGTTTTTGATTTAGTGCCAACCCCATGCTACCTTATAGACGAAAGCAAGATAGAGGAAAACTGTAAGATACTTGATCTTATTCAGAAAAAAACTGGTGCAAAGATACTGTTGGCATTGAAAGCCTATGCGCTTCCTGCCACGTTTAGTACTATTGCACGTTATTTACATGGTGTTTGTGCAAGTGGACCAATAGAGGCAAGACTGGGAAGAGAAGAGTTTGGAAAAGAGGTGCATACTTATGCGCCAGCTTATTCTGACGCGGATATTGAAGAAGTAATAAAATATTCAGACTGTATCGTGTTTAACTCAATTAATCAATTGAGGCTTTTTAGCAAAAGGATACGTAACAGTGGTAAAAATATTGATATCGGCATACGTGTTAATCCAATGCATTCAGAGGTTAGTATAGAGCTTTACAATCCTTGTGCCCCTTATTCTCGTTTTGGTGTATTGCCAGAAGAGTTGGAAAATATTGATATGTCAGATTTGCAGGGGTTACATTTTCATGCACTTTGTGAACAGGATTCTGATGTTTTAGAAAGGGTTTTAGATTCGTTTGAGAAACATTTTGGTAAATTTGTTGCAAACGTAAAATGGGTAAACTTTGGTGGAGGACATCATATAACAAGAGAAGGTTACGATATACAACTGCTATGCAGGATAATAAACGATTTTAAAAAACGTCACAAATCAGTGGATGTCTATTTAGAACCGGGCGAAGCTGTGGTATTAAACGCTGGCTATCTTGTTGCCACAGTTCTGGATGTATTGGAACGTCCGAACAAAATTGCTATCCTTGATACTTCTGCAGAGACACATATGCCAGACGTTCTTGCAATGCCCTATCGGCCATCTATTATTGGCACAAAAAAACCTGGAGAACTTCCTTACACATATCGTTTGGGTGGAGTTTCATGTCTTGCGGGAGATGTTATAGGCGATTACTCTTTTGAGAAGCCTTTAAAGAGAGGCGATAGGCTTATTTTTGAAGACATGGCATTGTATTCCTTTGTAAAAAACACTACCTTTAATGGTGTTAGGCTGCCTTACTTAATTGTTTTCAATTCGCAAAAAGATGGATTTAAAATCATCCGTAGTTTTGGTTACGATGACTACAAATCAAGAATTGCCTAAAACATCTCTTTCACTAAGTTAATTTCCGACATAAAAATTTCTGTTTTTTTTAAATTGAATATGGTAAAATTCTCCTGACATAAGTTGAATTTAATATTTTTTTTTGTGAAAAAAAATAAAACATTGTTTGTATAATGGTTAATTAGTGCTCGAAAGAAGAAAATTAGAGATAATTGCTAACATTATTGATGTCGTCTATGGTGACGAAACTGACAAACACCGATTTGATCAGGTGTTGGCAATAACTGCAAAATATCTAAACCTTTCTTCAATCTGGTTGAATATCTGGGAAGGCGACACTTCCTGTTTGTTTGCCTCTTTTGGACTTCCGAAACAGTTGAAAGAATTAGAAGAAAAAAAACATAAAGACTGTCTTTGTCAACAGTATTATTGCAAAAAGAACGATACAGATGGGAAAGTATTCAAGGTCAAAGACTGTAAATATATAAAGGACAAATTGGTTTTTGAAGATGTTTTTTGTCATTATTCTTTGCCATTGAAGACTGGAAATAACAATATTGGTGTTTTGAATTTTGGTTTAAAACAAGAGAAGGATTTTGACAGTAATTTTATGAGGCTCGTGTGCAAGGTTATTTCTGCCGGTATAGCAAATATGATTTTTTGTCAAAAGCTTGAAGAACAAAAAGAGTTGTTATCAAAAAGCAATAAAGATATGGAGGTTTTCGTTTCAGCTGTTTCACATGATATGAAAACGCCTATTATAGCAGTTAAAGGCTTTCTAAATCTTATTCACAAAAAGTATGATAAAAATTTACCTAAAGGACTTGTAAGGTATATAAACCAGCTGGAAAAAGGCATAAACAGGATAGAAGAACTTGCCAAGGATTTGCTTAACCTTAGCAGGGTTGAGAAAGTATTGAATAAGATAGAAAAAATTGAAATAGATGAAGTTTTACAAGCCTCTTTAAAGAGTGTAAGACCACTTATAAGAAATAGAAAACCAAAGATAAAAGTATTTGGCGAAAGACCTGTTATTGTTGGAAACTGGATGGCATTTTTTCAGATATTTACAAATTTGATAGCCAATGCAATAAAATACACACCTGACGACAGACGTCCAGATGTTAAAATTATTATTAACAAAGATAAACAAGGCTGGTCTTTTGAAGTGTCCGATAATGGTGTAGGCTTGACAGAAAAGGAAAAGGACAAAATTTTTGAACCATTTAATAAGGTCAAGACATTGGCGAGAGAAGGTAGCGGCGTTGGGTTGTCAATAGTGAAGAGGCTTGTGGAAGGTCTTGGAGGACAGATCTGGGTAGAAAGCGAAAAAGGTAAAGGTACACGTTTTTTTGTTTTTATACCTTTTATTGAGCTGAAGAATGCCGAAGGCGAGACTCGAACTCGCACGGGTTTGACCCCACTAGACCCTGAACCTAGCGTGTCTGCCAATTCCACCACTTCGGCATCGTGAAATTATATTATAGATTTTGTTGAGCAAAAGGTCAAGGATGGATAAAGAAAAGATTGATAAAGTTATAAAAAATATATACAAGTCATCCTTAGGATGTAAACAAAACGAGAAAATATTTATCTTTACTGACCATTGTTGGTTGAAAAAATCACCGGATAATTTAGAACTTTTTGAATTATTTAAGACAGCAGCTTTAAGTTTGGGGTTAAATGCAGTAGAACTTATTTATGAGGATACTGGAAGACATGGGGCTGAACCACCAGAGAGTTTGTGGGAAGCTTCTTTGGGCAAACAATTTATGAATAAGTTTGATTTTTCAAAGATTAACGATAAGAAGATAGATTTTCATGATGTTTTAAAATACAGTGATTTAATAGAACGCGATAAATTGCCAGATATAGTGATTGCGCTGTCTTATTATTCGACCAGTCATACCAACTTTAGAAAAACACTTAATGCTCTTGGAGTCAGGTATGCAAGTATGCCTGGTATTGAAGAAGAAATGTTTTATAGTTCATTAGATGTTGATTTTTTAGAACTTGAAAAAGAAACATTAGAAAATATGCTGAAAATGCAGCAGCATAATTCTGTTATAATAACATCGCCAGCTGGAACCGATATTTATATAAATTACGATGGAAGAGAAGTTAAGCCCGACACCGGAATTTTAGGCAAGCCGGGTAGTTTTGGAAATCTGCCTGCAGGTGAAGTTTATGTAGCGCCTAACGAAAACAGGACGCAGGGTGTATTTGTGGTTGAGTATGCCGCAAGCAGGAGATTGGAGCCGCCACTCGAGATTTTTGTAAAAGCAGGCAAGATTGTGAGAATAGAAGGTGACAGTGGCTTTAAAGCGTATCTTGAATCAATTTTAGAGTTACATCCAAACAATAATATTGTTGCGGAATTAGGAATTGGAACAAACAAAAACGCCAAAAATGTATTTAACACACTGGAAGCAGAAAAGATTTTTAACACCTGTCATATAGCAATAGGAGACAATTCTACCTTTGGTGGAGAAAACAGGGCAACAGTCCATTTAGATTTTGTTATTTTCGAACCTACAATGAGGTGGCTTTGATGTTTAAAGAATTATTTGTCTTAAGAAATGATGTGCATTCAATTAGTGGCAAATTGCTGATAAAAAAAGGTGTACCTTTTGATTTTTCTACTCTGGAAGAGCTTTGTAACAAGGCATCAGGGGCTCTGCTTAAGGTGAAACTCAAAGAGACATTTGTTATAAAAGATATTTTTGTTTTAACAAAGAACGAGCCTTATATAGATTTTTGCGCCAAGGTTGGAGAAGACAATTTATTAAAACTGATTGGAGAAATTTCGTTGCCAGTCGCTGTGTTAGAAGAGTATCGCTTTATGCGGATTAAGGATGAATATACCTATAAACACTGTTTGAACACTTCAATACTTTCTGCAGCAATGGCTATACAGTTTTTTGATGATAGACAAAAGGTGTTTCAGGTAACGTCTTCTTCTTTTACACATGATATTGGTAAATCCCGCATACCAAGCAAAATCATTCATGCTAATATGCCGCTTACTGAATCAGAGTTTGAAATTATCAAAGAACATCCGATATACGGCGGGGCCCTTTGCAGCTACTATTTTGGTGATCCATACTGTCATAACTCTATAGCATCCTTTCAGCATCATGAGAAAAAAAATGCCAAAGGCTATCCCTTAGGTATTCATCTAAAAGATGATGATATTATGTTTATTATTGTGGCTGATATTTTCGATGCACTTATTTCTAAAAGGCCATATAGAAGTGAGCCTTATGATACGCGAGGTGCAATTGATATTCTGTGTCAATCTGTGGAATGTGGAGAAATTGATAGCGAAAAACTAAAGATGCTTATTCACCTCAACAGAAAAAATCCTCCCCCACTTAATGAGTTAAATTATTCCAAAATTTATCGAGGTTTTTATCCAAAAGTTAATTACTATGGATTTAGGAAATGCTTTTATTCAGCTTGATATAGCATTACTTAGATATTTTAACTATGATATAAATACATTTTCTTGTTTTGCCAACAATCAGTTAGAGATTGGCTTTGGTAATGGGGAGTTTCTGCTTAATATGGCGTCTCACTTCAAAGCTTGTACATTTTATGGTATTGAATATCAGAAAAAGTTTTATCATAAAGCGTTAAAGTGGGCTCAGATAAAAAATCTTAAAAATGTTAAACTTTTTTGTAGTGAGGCAGAAGCCACAATATCATTGCTTTTTCCAGACAATTTTTTCGATGTAGTTCATATCAATTTTCCAGACCCATGGCACAAAAGAAGACATTCAGTAAGACGACTTATAGACGATGATTTTGCCAGAGAAGTTCATAGAATTCTGAAAAATAATGGAAAACTTTTTTTTGCAACTGATGTAGAACAGTATTTTTTAAACGCTGTTTCAATATTAAGGCAAAACAATTTTGAGTCACTTGATTGGCATGAATATGCTACAGCACAGCGTCCATTCAAAACTAAGTATGAGAAGGCTTTCCTGGCAGAAGGCAAAAAAATATTTTACTTTCTAACAAAAAAAAGTTGACAAACATAATTTCTTTTTTTAACATAAACCTAATTATATTTTCCAGTTTACGTTAAATGTATCAAATTATAAATTAAAACATTGTATTTAGGGGGAGGCATTGTGGCAGAGGGTCGAATAAAAGATGAGGTGTTGTTAAGGGGAGAAAACATCACCTTAAGTTTTGGTGGTATTACTGCGCTACTCGACGTTAGCTTTGCTGTTAAAAGGGGTGAAATTTTTTCAATTATTGGTCCAAATGGTGCAGGTAAGAGTAGTCTTTACAACGTTATCAACGGCTTTTACAAACCGCAAAAGGGTAAGGTTATTTTTAAAGACAAAGAAATAACCCATCTTAAACCCTTTGAGATTGCAAAGTTAGGAATCGCGAGAAGCTTTCAGAACATTGAGTTATTTAAGCACATGACAGTTCTCGACAATTTGATGATGGGAAGGCACATCCACATCAAATACGGTCTATTAAAATCACTGTTTTATTTTGGACCTTGTCTAAAGGAAGAGGTTGAGCACAGGAAACGCGTAGAAGATGTGATAGATTTCATGGAAATTGAGCATGTGCGTAAAAAACCCGTGGGTACGTTGCCTTACGGTGTCCAGAAGAGGGTTGAGATGGCGAGGGCATTGTGTCTTGAGCCAGAGATTTTACTTTTAGACGAACCAATGGCAGGTATGAATCTGGAAGAGACGGAAGATATGGCTCGTTTTATACTTGATGTCAATAACGAATGGGGAGTAACAGTTTTGTTGATAGAACACGATATGGGTGTCGTTATGGACTTGTCCGATAGGGTAATGGTTCTGGATTTTGGTGAAAAGATTGCAGAAGGAACACCAGAAGAGGTTCAGAAAAACGAGGCTGTTGCAAAGGCTTATTTAGGCGATACAGAAGGCGCATTTTTAGGAAGATAATGGAGGTAGTATGTCAGCGGATACATTTCCAAAACTGCTTGTTGAACAGGCAAAAAAATATGGACACAAAAAGATAGCCTTAAGGGAAAAAGATTATGGAATATGGCAATCCACAACCTGGGCAGAGTATTTAGATAAAGTAAAATACTTCTCACTTGGACTTATCAGTTTAGGTTTTGAGCCCGGAGACAAAATTTCTATCATTGGTGATAACAAGCCAGAATGGGTTATAGCAGAGCTTGCGGCCCAGTCGGCAGGTGGGTTCGGTGTTGGAATTTATCAGGACTCAATTTTAAAAGAGGTTGCTTACGTCATTAACCATTCAGAATCAAAGTTTGTTATTGCGGAAGATCAGGAGCAGGTTGACAAAATACTTGATATGCAAGAAGAATTACCTGGTGTAAAAAAGGTAATTTATTACGACCCCAAAGGACTAAGAAGTTACAAGTCAGACTTGCTTGCTTACTTTCCAGATGTGATTGAAATGGGGAAGGAATACGAAAAAAAGCATCCGGGTTTGTTTGAAAAAAATGTTGAAAATACCAAATCTGAAGATTGTGCATGGATTTGCACCACTTCTGGAACGACGGGTTTCCCCAAATTGGCTATGCTTTCGCACAGAAATCTTATCTCTATGGCGATTAATTTAGGTAAGTTTGACCCCAAGTATGATACAGATGAGTTCGTTTCATTTTTGCCATTACCATGGGTTGGAGAGCAGATGATGGCGATAGCAAGCTCACTGCTATTTGGTTTTACAGTAAACTTTCCTGAAAGCACCGAGTCAGCACAGGCGGATTTAAGAGAAATAGGTCCTAATATAATGTTCTCGCCTCCAAGGGTCTGGGAAAACATGTGTGCTTCAGTGCAGGTGAAGGTAATGGATGCCTCATGGTTCAAAAGATTTATGTTTGACCTGTGCTTGCCTATAGGCTACAAATGGTCTGAATATAAGTTTGACAAGAAAAGACCGCCACTTTATTTTAAAATCTTATACTATCTTGCCTATCTGGCAGTATTCAAGCCTTTAAAAGACAGGTTGGGCTTCTCCAACATCCGTTCGGCTATGACAGGCGGAGCTGCATTAGGCCCTGATACATTCAAGTTTTTTCATGCGCTTGGTATTTCATTAAAACAGATTTATGGACAGACAGAAATTAGCGGTATTTCATGTATCCACAAAGATGATGATATTAACCCCGATACTATGGGTGTTCCAATACCTGAAACTGAGGTTAAGATATCAGAAACAGGTGAAATTCTTTCAAAAAGTCCCGCAGTATTTATGGGATACTACAAGCAGCCTGAAGAGACAGCAAAAACGGTTATTCATGGTTGGTTACATTCGGGTGATGCTGGATATCTAACTCCAGAAGGGCATATCGTTGTTATCGACCGTATAAAAGATGTTATGAGTTTGCGAGATGGAGTTAAGTTCTCTCCGCAGTTTATCGAAAACAAACTTAAATTTAGTCCATATATAAAAGAGGCTGTTACCGTTGGGCATAACAGAGATTTTATTATAGCATTAATTTGTATAGACTTTGGTATTGTTGGTAACTGGGCAGAAAGAAACAAAATAAATTACACTACCTACACAGACCTTTCGTCTAAACCGGAAGTTTACGACCTTATTCAAAAAGAGGTAGAGAAGGTTAATAAAGGTTTGCCAGAAAATGCAAAGGTTAAAAGGTTTGCACTTTTATACAAAGAACTGGATCCTGATGATGATGAGTTGACTCGTACGAGAAAAGTCAGGAGGCACTTTGTTGAAGAGAAGTATAAAGAGATTATTGAAGGCATGTATGAAGGTAAGGATTCTATTAAAATTGAAGCGGTTATTAAATTTCAGGACGGTAAAACTTCTACAATCAGAACAGTTATAGCTGTTAGAAATGTGTAAGTAAGGAGAGAAAGCTATGGAGATGATTTTACAATCTTTAATAAGTGGAATAGTAATTGGTAGTATTTATGCGCTTGTTGCGTTAGGTTTTGTTCTCATATATAAATCTACGGCTGTAATTAACTTTGCCCAGGGAGAGTTACTACTTTTTGGGGCATATATCTGTCTAACCTTAGTAACAACATTAAAAATACCGTTCTGGATCGCATTTTTTGTTACACTCATAGCTGCAGCTTTGTTAGGATTTTTGTTAGAAAGGCTCTTTTTACGACCGATGATTGGTGAACCAATCATATCAATCATTATGTTAACAATAGGTCTTGCCAGTTTGCTCAAAGCGGTTTTGCATCTAATATGGGGTTCTGAAACACTGGTATTTTCAGAAGTTTTTCCCACTGAACCAATGAAGTTTGGACCTGTTGCTATATCTCAGGTGTATATTTATAGTGTGTTTTTTGCTGTTGTGTGCCTTGTCTTATTTAACATTTACTTTAGATTTTCTCGTTCAGGTATTGCGATGAGGGCGGTTGCAAATGACCAGCAGGCTGCCCAGTCGATGGGTATCAGTATTAAAAGAATCTTTGCAAATGCTTGGGCAATAGCTGCCGTCGTGGCTAGTATAGGTGGTATATTGATAGGGAATATAAATGGTGTCAATTCAAGCTTAAGTGCTTTTGGTTTGAAGGTTTTTCCTGCCGTTATTTTGGGTGGGCTGGATAGTATTCCAGGAGCTATTGTAGGCGGCTTTACTGTTGGTATATTAGAGGCTGTAGCAGGAATATACATAGACCCGATTTTAGAAGGTGGTTCAAAAGAGGTTGTGCCTTTTATCATTCTTGTAATTGTTCTGATGCTCAAGCCGTATGGTCTTTTTGGCACAGAAGAAATTGAAAAGGTTTAAAGGGGGAAAAAATGGCAATTAAGTGTGGAGTATTTAAAACTAATTATAAAGATGATATGGCTATCTGGCAGACGAAAGCTGTCAAGTTTTGGCTTTATCTTTTTCTTCTGGGATTGATAGTTTTCCCATTTGTTTTTAAAGATTCAAAATATTTACTGTATGTTATGAACACTGTTTTGATAGCGGTTATTGCTACGCATGGATTAAACATCTTAACAGGATTTACCGGACAGATTTCGTTAGGACATGGTGCTTTTATTGGAGTTGGGGCATACACTTCGGGTTACCTGATGAACCAGTTTGGGTTGCCTTTCCTTTTGTGTGTAGTTGCTGCTGGATTTGTAACAGCTATTGTAGGAATGTTTTTTGGTATTCCATCACTCAGGTTAAAAGGTCTATATCTGGCAATAGCAACACTTGCTGCACAGGTTATATTAGAGTTTGTGTTTATCAGGTGGAGGGATGTAACTGGTGGTAATCAGGGGTTACTTGTTCAACCTGCAAGCATTGGAAAGTTTGTGTTTGATACAGATTTTAGATTTTATTTCCTTGCACTCTTTTTTACAGTATTAGCGACAATTGTTGCAAAAAATATTGTTAGAACTGCACCCGGAAGGGCATTTATGGCTATAAGAGATAGGTATATTTCTGCAGAAATTATAGGAGTGCCGCTTTTCAGGTACAAGCTTATCTCTTTCGGTGTAAGCTCCTTTTTTGCTGGTGTAGCAGGAAGTCTCTGGGGGCATTATATTGGTATTATTACCCCAGAGCATTTTAATGTTATGGTTTCTGTTCAGTACCTTTCAATGATTATTGTTGGTGGTCTTGGTAGTGTTGTGGGAAGTATCATGGGGGCAAGCTTTATTACATTGTTACCGGAGGTATTGAGGGCTATAAGCAACCTTTTCTCCGACAAGTATCCTTTTCTTGTAAACGCCTTTGGTGCAATAAGAGAGGGTATTTTTGGTTTGGTTATCATTCTGTTTTTAATTTTTGAACCAGATGGTCTTGCTGCGAGGTGGAGAACTATAAAAAACTACTGGAAGTTGTGGCCATTTTCATATTAAAACAACGGTTTACTCTTGAAAAAAACTTAAATTGTGTTATTGTGTAAATACCAATGTAAAAGAAGGGGGTGGTGAGAAAAGTAAAAACTTTATTTACATTTCTTTGGGGGGGACAAACAAAAAATAAGGAGGAGTTATGAAGAGATTGTTTTCAGCTTTATTTCTAGTATTGTTATTTTCTAGCTTTAGTTTTGCTGACACCATTAAAATCGGTGGTATCTTTGACATCACAGGTGCAACAGGTGATGTTGGAGGTCCCTATGCAGAGGCAGCCAGAGACTATATTTCATACGTTAACAAACATGGTGGTGTTAACGGGAAGAAGATTGAGTTGATTAACGTTGACTATCAATACAAGATTCCACAGGCGGTATCAGCTTACAAAGAGATGGTTTCAAAGGGTGTTATTGCAATATTAGGATGGGGAACAGGTGATACAGAGGCTATGGCTCCAATGATAGCAAAAGATAAGATACCTTATATTTCTGCATCTTACTCTGAACATCTGGTTTTTGACAAAACCCCTTATAACTTTATTGGTGCTACAACATACTCAGATCAAGCAAGGCTTGCAATTAAGTGGATTAAAGATAACTGGAAAGATAAAAGCAGGGCACCAAAATTGGCTTTAATTTATAACGATACAGGTTTTGGGCGTTCCCCCATTCAGGATGCCGAAGAGTTTGCTAAGAAGGTTGGTGTAGAAGTTGTTGATAAACAGATAGTTGGATTAAAAGACCTTGATGCAACAACACAGTTGCTTAATATGCAGAAAAAAAATCCTGATTTTGCAATCATTCAGGAGACTACAATGGCAACAAGCACAATTTTAAAAGATGCAAAAAAGTTAGGAATTAAAACCAAGTTTATTGGACTTAACTGGACATTCTCAGAGAAGCTTATTCAACAGGCTGGCAATGCAACAGAAGGCTATTATGCTGTAATGCCATTTGCATTCTGGCATGAAACAAACGTTGAAGGCATTAAACTTATGCATAAAGTTAGAAAAGAAATAAAAGGTAAAACAGATGCTCAGCCTGTTAACTATACTCAGGGCTTTTTGGCTGCATACCTTCTTGTAGAGGCATTAAAGAAGTGTGGCAAAAACCTTACAGGCGAGAACATAAAAGCAGTGTTAGAAAGCAACACATTTGACATGAAAGGTCTTTCCGCCCCAATCGCATATAAACCTAACTTAAGAAAACCGAATCTTTCGGCAAAGATGTACACAGTTGAAAAAGGTAAGATTAAAGCAATTTCTGGATTCTTGAAATACTAAATTAGACTCTGGAGTCGGGAGCAATCCCGACTCCTTGGAAAAAATATTAAAAGAGGCAAAAGGTTATGTTAAAACTAAACAATGTCGAAGTTATTTATGATGATGTGATTCTTGTGCTTAAAGGCATGTCTATGACAGTAAAGGAAGGAGAGATAACTGTTCTGCTTGGTGCAAATGGTGCGGGTAAGACAACCACTCTTAAAGCAATCTCTGGTCTTTTAAAGGCAGAAGAGGGTGAAGTAACGGACGGAACCATAGAGTTTATGGGCCAAAAAATAAACAACAAGGATGCAGAAGACATCGTAAAGATGGGTATATTTCAGGTAATGGAAGGCAGACGCATTTTTAAAGATCTTACTGTCACAGAAAATTTATTGGCAGGTGCTTATACAAGAAAGGATAAGCAAAACATTAAAAGAGATATTGACCTTGTTTTTGATTACTTCCCTAAACTTAGGGACAGAAGAAATCAAATAGCAGGTTATATGAGTGGTGGAGAACAACAGATGTTGGCAATTGGAAGGGCTTTAATGGCAAGACCAAAGCTGATGTTGCTGGATGAACCATCATTGGGTCTTGCTCCGTTATTGGTTAAAGAGATATTTGATATTGTCTCCAAGATTAATAAAGAAGAGAAAACAACTGTTTTACTGGTTGAACAGAACGCTAATTTAGCGTTATCTGTTGGTAGTTATGGTTATGTGATGGAGATGGGTAAAGTGGTGCTTGATGGTGAGTGTGAAAAACTTAGAGAAAACGAAGATGTTAAAGAGTTTTATTTAGGGCTTTCAGAGGTTGGAAAGAAAAAGTCTTTTAAAGAAGCAAAGCACTATAAAAGAAGAAAAAGATGGCTTTCATAAAGCCTTGACATAAAAAGGAGCGAATATGTCCAAGCGAACACAAACAGAAAGAAATTCAGGATATTACAGTGAAGTCGCAGAAAAGATGGATAGAGCTAAGAGAGCAGCTTTAAAAGAAAAAGAAGTAATTAAGATACTCAACTACGCATATGAAAAAGCCCCCGGATATAAAAAGTTTCTCGACGAAAGTGGGGTCAATCCAAAAGATATCAAAAACATAACAGATTTTTCTAAAATACCCGTGTTGAAAAAAAACAGGATGCCAGAGTTTCACCATGCAGATCCGCCATTTGGTGGTTTTCTTGCTGTGCCAGTAGAGAGTTTAAAAAGGATTTATGTTTCTCCAGGCCCAATATATGACCCGCAAGGGCGGAAGGAAGATTATTGGGGACTCAAAAAGTGTGTATATAACGTAGGTTTTCGACCTGGTGATATTGTAATGAACACTTTTTCATACCATCTTACACCAGCGGGGATATTTCTTGATGAAGCCTGTAACGGTATTGGATGTGTTACGGTGCCAACAGGTGTAGGTAATACCGAAATACAGGTTAAAACTATGGTAGAACTGAAAATTAATGGCTATATTGGTGTTCCATCATTTTTAATGGCACTTATAAATAAGTTTTCTGATTTAGGCTATGATACCAGGAAAGATCTATCTATGGAGATAGCGCTTGTAGCAGGAGAAATTCTTTCACCATCATTAAGGAAGGGGCTGAACGATTATGGCATAATCGTAAGACAGGCTTATATTACTGCTGATTTAGGAGGTATTGCTTACGAATGTCCTTTGGAGAACGGAATGCATATCTCTGACGATATATATTTAGAAATATGTGATCCATCAACTGGTGAACCTCTACCATTTGGTGAAGTGGGCGAGGTTGTAGTTACTGATTTTAGTAACGAGTGTTATCCACTTGTTAGGTATGGCACTGGAGACCTGTCTGCCATAGACGTTTCCGAATGTAGCTGTGGAAGGACATCATACAAGATTAAAGGCATAATGGGAAGGGCAGATGAGGTAACCAAGATAAAAGGGATGTTTGTTCATCCTCGTCAGATTGATGAGGCGTTATCAAAACTCTCTGATATAATTGAAAAGATGAGAGTGGTTGTAACTCGTGAGGGTGTTTCAGATATAATGACTGTTGAGGTAGTACTTAAACCAGGTATAACGCAGTCAGATGACTTGGTTGATGTAATCATTAATAAAGTTAGGGAAACTACCAAATTGCGTTCAGAAGTTAAGTTCGTAAACAACATTTCAGAGGGAAGCAAAAAAATCGAAGATTTGAGAAAATGGGAATAGGAGGATACATAATATGCGAGTAAAAGATTTCATGCAAACAAAGATTATATCTGTACCAAGCAGCACTTCTCTTTACGATGCAAGAAAGATAATGGTTGAAAACAAGATTAAAAGGCTTCCTATAGTTGATAATGGTAAGCTTGTTGGTATCACAACGCTAAATAAAATCAGGGAGGCAACGCCCTCACAGGCAACAACATTGTCTATACACGAACTTCATTATCTAATTTCTAAAATGACAGTGAAGGATATAATGCACAGGGATGTCATAACCTGCCATCCTGATGACCCGGTTGAAGAAGTGGGGATGATTATGCATACAAGGCAGATTGGTGGACTGCCTGTTTTAAACGAGAAAGGCGACCTTGTTGGCTACATTAGCAGTAACGACCTTTTTAAAGTGTTTGTGATAATGCTTGGACTTGACAAACCTGTCTCAAGGGTAACTTTCGAGTTTGCAGTTGCAGATGTCTGTGAAAAATTAGATGCGCTTGTGAAACTTTTTGATGAACACAATCTTTGCATCAGAAGCATTGTAAGATTTGATGTTAATAGTGAAGTGTCACAGGTTGTTTTCAGGATTGAGACTGCTGATGTTAATGGACTTGTTAAAGAAGCAATCTCTAAGGGATACAAGGTGGTTTCTTATCTGACTGGTAAAAAAGAAGTAAAATTTTAACATAGGGGCTTTAGCCCCTTTTTTTAATCACGTGTTCTCAGTTAACGTTAACGAGAATTAAGGAGACCTCGATGAAGGTGAATAACTCTTATAGTATAGGTGAAATAGCACATATGGTTGGATTGACACAAAGAACAATACGCTATTATGAAGAGATTGGGCTTCTTAATTCAGTCAAACGTTTGGAGGGCGGAAAGAGGATTTATACAGACGAGGATTTAAGAAGACTTAAGTTCATTAAACGTCTAAAAATTTTAGGACTTTCGCTTACTGAGATGAAGGAGTTAGAAGATATCTATATTGTCAGTAAAAGTAACAGAGCTGCACTCTTAAAACTGATAGATATATTGAACAAAAACTTAAATGAGATAGAGAAGCGTCAGCAATCACTTAAAAAACTTAGCGAAGAAATTATCGAATATAAAAAACATGTTGAGAAAAAACTCAAAGAGTTAAAGGAGTAACAAAATGCAGAATGTTTATATTGTTGCAGCAGCAAGGACGGCAATTGGTGCATTTGAAGGCAGTTTGTCAGGTTTTTCTGCTCCAGAATTAGGTGGAATAGCTATTAAAGAGGCTGTAAAAAGGGCAGGGATAGATGCTAACCTTGTTGAAGAATCTATTATGGGGTGTGTTATTCAGGCTGGGTTAGGGCAAAACCCGGCAAGGCAAGCGGCTTTAAAAGCCGGGTTGCCTAATGGTGTTGAATCCCTAACTGTAAACAAAGTATGTGGTTCGGGTTTAAAAGCTGTTATGCTTGCTGCACAGGCGATTCAAAGCAATGATGCAGATGTTATAGTAGCAGGTGGTATGGAAAATATGACAAGGGCACCATATCTTATGCCTTCATTACGCAGTGGTGCTCGCATGAATAACACAAAGATGATAGATGCAATGATCTGGGATGGTCTGTGGGAGGCTTACTATAATATGCATATGGGGGAGACTGCTGATAGGGTTTCGGAAAAATATGGAATCTCAAGAGAAGAGCAAGATAGATATGCAGCTTATAGCTATGTAAAGGCAAAAGAAAGCATTGAAAAAGGCTATTTTAAAGATGAAATTGTTGAAGTGCTTGTCCCTCAAAGAAAAGGAGAACCAAAACCATTTGTTGTTGATGAAATATACAGAGAAACATCATTTGATGCACTGCAGGCACTGAAACCAGCATTTAATAAAAATGGCACTGTTACAGCAGGCAATGCCTCAAAAATCAGCGATGGTGCGGCTGCAGTTATAGTTATGTCTGAAAAAAAGGTGAAAGAACTTGGCATAAAACCCATGGCAAGAATAGTAGCACAATGTGCAGCAGCATGGGACCCGATGTGGGTTTTAGTGACACCAATTTTGAGTATCCCTAAATGTTTAAGGAAGGCAGGGTTACAGGAAAAAGATATTGCATTTCACGAGATTAACGATGCTTTTGCAGCCTCATCTCTGACGGTTGTAAAAGAACTGGGTATAGATGAGAGAAAGGTGAACGTTAGAGGAAGTGCAATCTCTCTTGGACATCCAATAGGTGCATCTGGCGCAAGATTATTAACAACGCTTTTATATACAATGCGTGATAAAGGCGGAAAGTATGGTATGGCTTCTCTATGCCTTGGTGGTGGAGAGGCAGTTTCCTTAATTATAGAAAACTTAATGTAAAGGAGCTATATAAAATGGAAAGAGTAGCAATTTTAGGTGCAGTAAGAACGGCTGTAGGAACATTTGGGGGTATGTTAAAGGATGTGCCACCACAACAGCTTGGAAGCATAGTAATAAAAGAGGTCTTAAATCGCGTTAATATGGATGCTCAAGACATAGAAGAGGTCATAATGGGCTGTGTTTTACAGGCGGGCTTGGGACAGAATCCTGCAAGACAGGCTTCGATTCTTGCAGGAATACCGGAAACGGTTCCTGCCTTTACTGTTAATAAAGTGTGTGGTTCAGGACTAAAAAGTGTTGCACTTGCAGCACAAAGCATTATGGTTGGCGATAGAAACGTGGTTGTGTGCGGTGGGATGGAAAATATGAGCAAATCACCTTATGTGATTCCTTCTGCGCGTTTTGGTGCGAGAATGGGGCATACAGAGGCTATCGACACGATGATAAAAGACGGGTTGGAAGATGCGTTTAATCAATATCATATGGGTATAACCGCAGAAAATCTGGCAGAAAAATTTGGTGTTACACGAGAAGAGCAGGACAAATTTGCTTTAGCCAGTCAAAATAAGGCTGAGGCTGCAATTAAGTCAGGCAGGTTTAAAGATGAAATTGTTCCTGTCCCCGTCAAGGTTAAAAAAGAAACAATAAACTTCGAAACTGACGAGCACCCCCGTTTTGGGACAACTTTAGAGGCTTTATCTAAATTAAAACCTGCTTTCAAAGCAGATGGAACGGTTACAGCCGGTAACGCCTCTGGAATCAACGATGGTGCAGCTGCGCTTGTATTATGTTCTGAAAGTTATGCAAAAAAAATGGGTAAAAAACCCATCGCATATATCAAGTCTTACGGCGAAGCTGGGGTTGACCCTAAGATTATGGGCATAGGACCGGTTGGTGCTGTAAAGAACGCATTATCAAGGGCAAACCTAAAGGTTGAAGACCTGGGGCTTATAGAGGCAAACGAGGCTTTTGCTGTTCAGGCATTATGTGTGATGAAGGAACTCAATTTTAATCCAGAGATAACCAATGTGAACGGGGGTGCAATCGCGTTGGGGCACCCCATTGGTGCTTCTGGTGCGAGAATACTAACAACGTTACTTTACGAAATGATTAAGAGAGACGTAAAGTATGGGTTAGCAACGCTTTGCATTGGCGGCGGCATGGGTATCTCCTGTATTGTAGAAAGATAAAAAATCTTTGAGATAAAAGGAGGTTTTACTATGGAAATTAAGGTTTTTGGTGTGGTAGGTGCAGGGCAAATGGGCTCGGGTATTGCTCAGGTAGCGGCTCAGTCGGGGTTAACTGTGATTATGAGTGACATAAAAATGGAGTTTGTGCAGAGGGGACTTTCTACAATAGAAAAAAATCTGGCTCGTTCTGTAGAAAAAGGCAAGATGACAGATGAAGAGAAAAAAAAGGTGCTTTCTCGTATTAAAGGGACTGATAATATAGAAGACCACAAGGATGCTGACTTTGTAGTAGAGGCAGCCACAGAAAATCTTACACTAAAACTTGATATTTTTAAAAAGCTTGATGAGATTACAAAAAATGATGTCATACTATCATCAAACACATCATCAATATCTATAACAAAGATAGCTGCTGCAACTAAAAGACCAGAGAAGGTTATAGGTATGCACTTTATGAATCCGGTGCCTGTTATGCAGCTTGTAGAGGTGATAAAAGGACTTTTGACCTCTAAAGAAACATTTGATACAGTCTGGGAATTATCAAAAAAACTTGGTAAGACACCAGTTGAAGCAAACGATTTTCCAGGATTTATCTCAAATCGTATTCTATTGCCAATGATTAACGAGGCTATTTATGCCTTGTACGAAGGGGTTGGAACTGTTGAAGCCATTGATACTGTTATGAAATTGGGAATGAATCACCCGATGGGTCCTCTTGCTTTGGCAGACCTGATTGGTTTAGACACATGCCTTGCTATTATGAATGTGCTTTACGAAGGTTTAGGAGATTCAAAATACAGACCATGTCCACTGCTTAAAAAGTATGTAGATGCGGGTCTTTTAGGCAGAAAAGTTGGCAGAGGCTTTTATAATTACGAAAAGTAAAAAAGGGGGAGGACATCATGAATTTTAAAAATGTGATACTTGAGGTAAAAGATAACGTTGCTTTTATAACTATTAATAGAGAAGCAAAACTAAATGCCCTAAACTCCGAAACTATTCTCGAATTAACTTGTCTTTTTGAAGGACTTTACTCAAGAGAAGATGTAAGGGTTGCTGTTTTAACTGGCGCTGGAAACAAAGCATTTGTTGCCGGTGCAGATATATCTGAAATGTCAAACATGAGTGTTCTTGAGGCAAAAGAGTTTGCAAACAGAGGCCACAATTTGATGAATAAGATTGAAAATGCGCCATTTTCAGTGATTGCAGCAGTAAATGGTTATGCCTTAGGTGGTGGAAGTGAAATTGCTTTAGCCTGCGATTTTATATATGCCTCTGATAAGGCAAAATTTGGTTTGCCTGAGGTTAGTTTAGGTGTATTTCCGGGTTTTGGTGGCACACAGAGATTAACAAAAAAAGTTGGGCCAGCAAAGGCAAAAGAGCTTATTCTTACAGGAGAAATGATAGATGCCTGTAAAGCTTACGAATTTGGGTTAGTAAATAAGGTTGTTGAGGCTGATAAACTTATCGAAGAAGTAACTGCAGTTGCTAAGAAAATTGCTTCGAGGGCGCCTTTTGCTGTGAAATTAGCAAAAGAACTTGTAGATTTAGCAGCAAGTACTGATTTAAAGAGGGGACTAAAGGTTGAAGCGGATTATTTTTCACTATGCTTCGCAACGGAGGATCAGAAGGCTGGAATGAAGGCGTTTCTTGAAAAAACAAAGGTTGAATTTAAAGGCAGATAAAACGTTAATTATTTACTGAAGGAGGATTTATGGATTTTTTATTGAATGAAGAAGAAAAGATGATGCAGGATATGGTGCGAAATTTTGCAGCAAAGGAAGTGGCACCTCTGGCAGCAAAGATGGATGAGACAGGTGAGTTTCCTGTTGAATTGGTGAAGAAGATGGGAGAGTTAGGGCTTATGGGCGTAGATGTTCCTGAGGAGTATGGCGGGGCAGGAATGAATTATATGTGTTACGCCATTGCGATAGAAGAACTTGCAAGGTATTGTGGTAACACTTCAGTTATAATGTCTGTTAACAACTCACTTGTTTGTTCTCCTCTACAGAAGTTTGCAACGGAAGAACAAAAAAAGAAGTATCTTGTTCCGCTTGCTTCCGGGAAAAAACTGGGCTGTTTTGGCTTGACTGAGCCAAATGCCGGTTCTGACGCAGGAAGTATCCAGACAACAGCGGTAAAAGATGGAGATTATTATGTTTTGAATGGTAACAAAATCTTTATAACTAATGCCACTCATGCAGACACTGCCCTTATCTTTGCATCAACGGATAGGTCATTAAAACACAAGGGTATCACTTGTTTTATTGTAGAAAAAGGCATGAAAGGCTTTGAAGTAGGTAAAGTTGAGCACAAATTGGGTATAAATGCATCTGGTACTGCAGAGCTGGTTTTGCAGGATGTGAGAGTGCCAGCAGAAAATAGACTTGGCAGTGAGGGCGAGGGCTTTAAAGTTGCCATGTACACTCTTGATTGTGGCAGAATTGGTATCGCTGCTCAGGCGCTTGGAATAGCAAGAGGTGCGTTGGAAGAGTCCATAAAGTTTGCAAAGGAGAGGGTGCAGTTTGGCAAGCCAATTGCTGAGTTTCAGGCAATACAGTGGATGATTGCAGATATGGCTACAGAGATCGATGCAGCAAGGCTTCTTGTAAGAAGAGCCGCATTTTTGAAAGATAGTGGACATAAATTTTCGAAAGAATCCTCTATGGCAAAACTTTTTGCGGCAGAAACCGCAATGAGAGCAACAACAAAGGCGATTCAGATTCACGGCGGATATGGTTACAGTAAGGAGTATCCCGTCGAACGTTACTTTAGAGATGCGAAAATTACCGAAATTTACGAAGGCACATCAGAGATACAAAGACTTGTTATCGCTTCAAATATACTTAAAGGGTAGGAAAGATGAATCTAACTTTAACTGAAGAACAAAAGTTGATTCGAGACACTGCAAAAAGTTTTGCAGAAAAAGAGATTGCACCCGTGATAAATGAATATGAAGAAAACCACAAATTTCCTGCTCACATTGTCAAAAAGCTTGCAGAACTTGGTTTTATGGGAATGAATATAAAAGAAGAGTATGGTGGACAGGAGGCTGGTTCTGTCGCATTGTCGCTTTCAATAACAGAGGTCGCCAAAGCGAGTGCTTCTGTTGCTGTTACAATGTCTGTAACAAACATGGTTGCAGAGGTGATTCAGGAATTTGGGACAGAAGAAGCGAAGAAAAGGTTTTTACCTCCACTATGTAGCGGAGAATATCTTGCAGGAGGTTTTTGTTTAACTGAGCCTGACGCAGGGTCTGACGCTTCATCAATCAAAACAAGGGCAGATAAAGTAGATGGTGGCTACCTGCTGAACGGCAACAAGATCTTTATCACAAGTGGTGAAGTTGCTGGTTGTTTTGTTGTGTGGGCTGTTACCGACAAGAAGGCTGGCAAGAAAGGTATTTCTGCGTTTGTTGTTCCTGCAGATACAAAAGGCTTGATAGTGGGGAAGAAAGAAGAAAAAATGGGTCAATGTGCATCCCCAACCAACGAAATTGCGTTTTCAGACTGTTTTGTATCCTACGAACAGCTGCTTGGGACAGAAGGGGATGGTTATAAAATAGCGCTTATGGAGCTTGCCGGAGGTAGAATAGGTATTGCCTCACTTTCTGTTGGAGTCGGTTATGCAGCGATGGACTGCGCAGTGAAGTTTGCAAAAGAGAGGGTGCAGTTTGGCAAACCAATAACCGAATTTCAGGCGATCCAATGGATGGTTGCTGATTCTTATACTCAGCTTGATGCGGCAAGGTTACTGACACTTAGAGCCGCGTATTTAAAGGAAAAAAAACTTCCTTTTACTAAAGAAGGCTCGATGGCGAAACTGTATGCATCAGAAGCGGCAAACAGGGCGTGTTTAAAGGCTGTCCAGATTATGGGTGGATATGGCTACAGCAAAGAGTATTCAGTAGAAAGGTATTTGAGAGACATTAAGGTAACTACAATTTATGAAGGTACATCAGAAGTGCAAAGAATGGTTATTGCGAGGGAAGTGATTAAGTGATACAGGTGTATACTGGAGATGGCAAGGGGAAGACAACTGCTGCACTGGGATTAGCGTTGAGGGCTGCCGGGCATTCGGTTAAGAGCGTAGTGATACAGTTTATGAAGAGCCACAGTTGCGGTTATGGCGAGCACGAGTCGATAAGGATGCTTTATCCTTATGTTGAAATATATGCGTTTGGCAGAGATTGTTTTGTAAGCAAGGAAAAGCCCAATCAAATTGACAGAGAGTATGCAATAGAGGCATTTGAATTTTTTAAAAAATGCCTAAAATCAGGCAACTACAGGATATACATTCTTGATGAAATCTGCGTTGCGCTCGATTATGGTCTCATACCTCTGGTTGAGCTTATTAAAATTTTACGAAATATTGATAAAGATGAAATTGAAGTAGTATTAACAGGACGGTATGCACCACAAGAGTTGTTAGAAATAGCCGATTTAGTGACCGAGTTTAAAGAGTTAAAGCACTATTATGCCAGGGAAGGCATAATGGGCAGAAAAGGGATAGATTATTGAATTAAGCTTTTTTTAAGGAGTTTTGTATGATCGGAAGAATTAAAGACAGTTTTGAAAGATGGGAAAAAGAATGTGTAGAGAAACATCTTAAGAAAAATCCCGAGAGAGAAAGCAAGTTCACCACGGTTTCGAATCAAGAAATTAAAAGACTCTACACACCCGTTGATTTAGATGGATTTGATTATCTAAACGACCTCGGTTTTCCAGGCGAGTATCCTTATACAAGGGGCGTTCAATCCACAATGTATAGAGGAAAGATATGGACAATGAGGCAGTTTGCAGGCTTTGGTACGGCTGAAGATACTAATAAAAGATATAAATACCTTTTGAGTCATGGGACAACTGGACTTTCTGTTGCGTTTCATATGCCAACTTTAATGGGGGTTGATTCCGATAGCCCACGTGCAAGAGGAGAGGTTGGAAAATGTGGCGTTGCCATAGATTCCTTAGCTGATATGGAAATATTATTTGACGGTATTCCTCTTGATAAAGTCACTACTTCTATGACAATCAATGGCCCAGCATCAATACTGCTTTGTATGTATATGGCTGTTGCAGAAAAACAAGGGGTATCCTGGGACAAGATTGGCGGGACCATTCAAAACGACATTCTTAAAGAATATATCGCACAAAAATCATGGCTATTTCCGCCAGAACCTTCCTTGAGAATAATAACAGATATTTTTGCATTTTGTTCTAAACACGTGCCCAGGTGGAACACAATTTCAATTTCGGGATATCATATAAGGGAGGCAGGCTCATCTGCGCTTCAGGAGTTGGCGTTCACTTTAAAAGATGGTTTGACATATGTTGAGGCGGGCATAAAAGCTGGCTTAGATGTGGACGAATTTGCTCCAAGATTATCCTTCTTTTTCAATGCACACAATGACTTTTTTGAAGAGATAGCCAAATATCGTGCAGCAAGAAGGATCTGGGCAAGAGAGATGAGGGAAACATTTAAAGCAAAGGATCCAAGAAGCTGGATGCTAAGATTTCATACTCAAACTGCGGGTTGTACATTAACAGCCCAACAACCGTTAAACAATATTGTTAGAGTAGCAATTCAGGCGTTGGCTGCTGTTATGGGAGGAACACAATCACTACATACAAACTCGATGGATGAGACGCTTGCTCTACCAACGGAGCTTGCTGTTACAGTAGCGCTAAGGACTCAACAGATTATTGCAGAGGAGTCAGGTGTTGTTAATACAATAGATCCTTTGGGAGGCTCTTATTTTGTTGAAAAGCTGACAAACGAAATGGAGAAAGGCGCCTACGACTATTTCAAAAAGATAGATGATTTGGGTGGAATGGTTAAGGCAATTGAACATGGTTATCCTCAAAGAGAGATAATGGATCATGCATACTGGTTCCAACAGGCGGTTGATAAAGGTGAAAAAACAATAGTTGGAGTAAACAAGTATGTAATGCAAGAAGAGATACCAATACCGCTATTAAAGATAGATGATGAAGTTGAGAAAAAACAGATAGCAAGAACAAAAGAAGTACGCAACACAAGGGATAAAAAGGCGTGGGAACATTCTTTGAGGGAGTTAAAGAAAGCCGCTGCGAGTAAAGATAACCTTATCCCTTATATTTATCAAGCTGTTAAATCATATGCTACTATTGGCGAAATTGTGGACACACTAAAAGAAGTTTTTGGAGAATATAAAGAACCAGCCATGTTTTAAATTGATAGAATTCAACAAATAATACCTGTAATGGGGGTTAGTTAAATATGCAAAAAATTAGAATTTTAATGGCAAAACCAGGTCTTGACGGGCATGACAGGGGAGTAAAAATTGTGTCAAGAGCACTCAGGGATGCAGGTTTCGAAGTGATTTATACAGGACTTCATCAGACACCCGAAGAGGTTGTAAACATTGCTTTGCAGGAAGATGTTGATGCTATTGGTATGAGTGTATTATCTGGTGCACATAACTATCTTTTTACGCGTGTTCTTGAACTTTTAAAAGAAAAAGGTGCCGAAGATATAATACTTTTTGGCGGTGGAATTATTCCAGACGAAGATATTGCATTCTTAAAAAGCAAAGGGGTTTCGGAGCTTTTTACCCCCGGTACACCACTTGAGACAGTTGTGGACTGGGCAAAAAAAACGATAAAACCAAAAGTTTAGAAAAGATAAATAGAAAAAGGGGGGAGTAGGGGTATGGCTATCAGTTTTGAACTTACACCTGAGCAGGAGCAGCTGAGGAAAACGGTAAGAGAGTTTGCAGAAAAAGAAATTGCTCCAAAAGCACAGGAACTTGATGAAAAAGAAGAGTTTTCTTATGAACTCACCAAGAAAATGGCAGAGCTTGGATTTTTTGGGATGATTGTTCCAGAAGAGTATGGAGGAGCAGGTTTGGACTACCTTTCATATATTATCGTTGTGGAAGAATTGGCTCGAGTAGATGCATCTCAGGCTGCAACAGTTGCAGCAGGTAACTCACTTGGTATTTCGCCTATCTATTATTTTGGCAATGAAGAACAAAAAAAATACTGGTTGCCAAAACTATGCGCTGGTGAAATTCTTGCAGCATTTGGCTTGACAGAACCTAATGCAGGCTCTGATGCCGGAAACTCAAAAACTACAGCAGTTTTAGACGGAAACGAATGGGTAATTAATGGTAGTAAAATTTTTATAACCAATGGTGCCAATGATATGACAGGTGTAATCGTTGTTCAGGCAAGGACTGGAACGTTATCTGACGGAAAACCGGAGATGTCTTGCATTCTTGTGCCAGCTGATGCACCTGGTTTAACAAGACAGGCTATGCATAAAAAAATGGTCTGGCGAGCAAGCAATACTGCGGAGCTTTTTTTTACTGACTGTAGAGTCCCCAAAGAGAATCTGTTGGGACGTAGGGGCGATGGCTTCAAGCAAATGCTAAAAACCCTTGATGGTGGAAGATTATCAATCGGGGCGATGGGACTTGGTGGTGCGCAGGGAGCTTTAGAGTTAGGTTTGAAATACGCTAAAGAAAGAGTTCAGTTTGGCAAAACTATTGGGGAGTTTCAGGCAAATGCCTTTAAATTAGCTGATTGTGCAACACAGATAGAAGCAGCAAGAAGCCTGCTTTACAAGGCATGCTGGCTTGCAGACAACAAAAAACCTTTTGGAAAAGAGGCTGCTATGGCGAAGTTATACTGTTCTGAGACGATGAGGCTTTGTGTTTGGCATGCCCAGCAAATACATGGTGGATATGGCTTGATGAAGGATTACCCAATCGAACGTTTTTACCGTGATCAAAGATTACTTGAGGTGGGCGAAGGAACATCAGAAATTCAAAGGATAGTCATAGCAAGACACCTTGGACTGGGGAAAATTTTATGAGATTTCCAGAACTTGAAAACCTTTCAAAAGAAGAATTAATTGAAATAATCGTTGACGAAGCTAAGAACTGGCTTGCACATGATGGACTTTGGTTTCAGGCTGTAGAAAGACATTTTGGTATGGATGCCGCAATAAAGTTAGACGCAGAGGCATGGAAGTATTTTACTGTTATTGAAGCCAACCGCATTAAAGAAAGACTTAAACTTCCTGAAAATAGTGGCATTGAAGGGTTAGAAAAGGCTCTTACCTTCAGGATGTATCGCAGGATTAACAATCAAGTAATTGAGCGGATTGATGAAAACACGATAATTCTTAAAATGGTCGATTGCAGGGTGCAGTCTGCGAGAGAAAGAAAAAACATGCCTCTTTTTCCATGCAAAAGTGTAGGCATTGTAGAATACAGTTACTTTGCCAAGGCAATAGATGAGAGATTTGAAACAGAGGCGGTTAGTGCACCACCAGAACGCATCAGTAACGAATATTACTGTGCATGGAAATTTACTTTGAAAAAGTAAAGGAAAGATTATGGGCTTAGCTGAAAAGGTTTTAGAAGGTGATATCAGGGCTTCTGCACGCCTTATGCGTCTTTTAGATGACGAGATGGAAGAAGGCAGGGACGAGTTAAAAAAGCTTTATAGTTACACTGGCAAGGCTTTTATAATTGGGATAACAGGACCTCCTGGTGCTGGGAAAAGTACTCTTGTTGATCAATTAATTGCTGTATTCAGGAAAGATAATAAAAAGGTTGGCGTTATAGCTGTCGATCCCTCAAGTCCATTTACTGGTGGTGCTATCTTAGGAGACAGAATTCGCATGCAGAGACATAGCAACGACCCTGAAGTTTTTATAAGAAGCTTAGCAAGCAGGGGGCATTTAGGTGGCTTGACTGCTTCAACAGAAGAGATTTCGCTAATTATGGATGCTATGGGTAAGGATATCATTCTCTTAGAAACAGTAGGTGTTGGACAGGATGAAGTAGAGGTCGTTGATCTGGCTCACACATCAATCCTTGTTACAGTGCCAGGATTGGGGGATGATGTTCAGGCTATAAAAGCAGGTGTAATGGAGATAGGTAACATATTTGTTGTCAACAAGGCTGATAGAGAAGGTGCAGACAGGGCATACAGGGAAATTGTAGCAATGCTTGATATGGTTAACTGGGATGGACGTTTTAGACCACCGGTTATGATGGTAGAAGCTAACACAGGAAAAGGCATAAAAGAGTTAGTGGAAAAGATATACGAACACAAAAAGTTTCTTGAAAAAACCGGTAAATTCAAGACATTTTTTTCCGAAAGAGCAAAAAAGATGTTTGAAAAGGTGCTGTTAGATGACCTGTCAAAAAACTTGATAAAAAGAATTAAAAGTGACGCAATGTGGGAGACCTTGGAAAAAAGACTTGCAAATAGGGAAATTGACCCATATTCCTTAGCATTAGAAGTGTTAAAAGAATTTGTTTGTATAAAAGCTTAGCAGGGGGGAGAAATGGCATATAAAAATTATGAATTTATTACCGTTGCTTCAGAAAACGATGTCGTTATGGTAACATTAAATCGTCCAGAACTACATAATGCATTTAACGAATTTATGATAGAAGAAATAACCGATGCTTTTAAAAATATTGCTGAAGGTGAAGAGAGGGTTGTAGTTATAAGAGGGGCTGGCAAATCCTTTTGTGCCGGGGCAGATTTAAACTGGATGAAAAAGATGAAAGATTACACAGAATCAGAAAATGAAATGGACGCAAGAGGATTGGATGGCATGTTTTATGCAATATATACCTGTCCAAAGCCTGTGATATCGATGGTTCAAGGTGGTGTTTTTGGTGGTGGGACAGGCATTTTAGCTTCATCTGATATAGTGATTACTCATAAAGATACTAAATTTGGCTTTACAGAAGTAAAATTGGGATTAGTTCCAGCTGTAATCTCGTCTTATCTTGTAAAAAGACTAAACTTTTATGCACTAAAGGAGTTTTTAATAACAGGCGCTCTTTTTGATGCAAATGAAGCCAGACAGATGGGTTTGGTTAACTATATTGAAGAAGATTTCGATAGGATGGAAGAAAGACTATCAAAATTGACAAAAACATTTTTTTCGTGTGGGCCTTCAGGCATTGCAGAAACTAAGAAGCTTGTTGCATATCAGTTAGAAAATCCAATGGAAAAAAGAAGAGAATTAGCCCCAAAGGTTATAGCAAAGGCACGTATTTCAAAAGAGGGGCAGGAAGGTATAACAGCATTCTTAGAAAAAAGAAAGGCAAGTTTTGTTAAATAGTCTTATACTTTATAAAGCCTTTTAATTCTGATGATATCTGTAAAAATTCTGAAAGAGTCCCAGAAGGGGTTCAGCTTACCCTTTGGGACTGCTTTCCAGTTAATTGGCACTTCTTTAATTTTATATCCGGCATTCTTAGCTAAAAAAAGCAACTCCATGTCAAAACCATAACCTGACAGCTGTTGTTTTTCAAAAAGATATTTAGCAGATTCTCTGGTGAACATCTTAAATCCGCATTGGGTGTCGTATATACCATCAAATAAAAACATTCTAACAACAATGTTTAAAACTTTTCTTAAAATTGCCCTTACAAATTTCGTCGAAACGTTAATGTCAGGAGACTTAATCACACGGGAACCTATAGCGATATCAGCTCCATTTTTAATTGCAGAAACAAGTTTGAATATATCAGAAATCTCAGCTGCTCCATCTGCATCCATAAAAATTAAAAGGTCTCCATTTGCAGCTAATATGCCTGATTTTACAGCAAAACCTTTGCCCTGATTGTTTTGTAATCTAATCAGTTTAACAGAGGGGTTGACAGAAGAAAAGCGGTTAATGATGTCAGGCGTGTTATCGGTGCTTCCGTCATCAACAACGATAATCTCATATTGAAGTTGATTTGACAAAAAAAAACTTATAAGGGTGTTGATGGTGGGTGTAATTCTTTTTGCTTCGTTGAAAGCGGGTATAACAACAGAAATTTTCACATTGGAAAGCAGGTTGTTAGTGTTCTTATCGCAATTAATGTTTTGATTGGAATTGATATGTAAGCAATTGTTAAGATTGTTTTTATTAATTGTCACAGCATCATAATATCAAAAATACTGAAATTCTGCAAACCGCACAGAAGACTTTTGAATAACTTCAAACTTATTGAATCTATAAACTATCTCTATAATTAACCTTTTTGGCTTTTCAAAGCTGGTATCGGTGTTATCCGGATTCAAAAATAACTTGTCGTACCCTGTATTTTTTTACCAGTAAATCAGGTTCGTAGGACATCTTAGAAAGTCTTAAATTTTCTTTATCTAAATCCTGTTCAAAATTAACAAACCTGTATTTATCAGGCAGAATATTGGAGAAGTTATTAAACATGAACTGATATATCCCTTTGTAACAGGTAACTCCCTTTGCAAAATGAAGGGCAAATGTGTCATCACACAGCTCTTCACCGATTATAAATCCAGCAGGTTTGTTATCCACATAGTAAATAAATCCACATAAAACAAGCTCGTCATAAAGCTCAAGTGCTTCCATGCAGGCATCGTAATCCGTATCTTCTCGTTTTTGTCCCGACTCTTCCTGCCACATCGCTAATATTTTTTTTGCATCATACATTTTTTCAGCACCATATAGTGGTAAGGCTTCATAAGCATAGCTTTTTTCAAATTGATGCAGCAGGTTTCTCTTACCATGTAACTTTTTGCCGGCATAGGTGCGCATTTTTTCTATGTTATAAACATAATCTGTATCGCCATCTTTATAGGAAAATTGATATTTCCCGTCAGAGAAGAAGGGCAGCCAATTCTCATCAACAGGAAATAAAAAATCTGCATCTTTTAACAGTTCGTTAATTAGTTGGTTGTCTGATAATTTTTGAATGCCTATGGGCATAATGTATATTTTACCATCATAGCTTTTACCTTTAATAAGGTAAATGTCATCAAATTTTATCACCTCATATGCATGGCTTTTCCGAAAAAGGTATAGATTGGCAAAGCTATACTCTGCAATTTTCGTTTTAACGCCTTTAAGTAGTGGAAAAAGCTCTTTTTTATGTACGAGGCTCAATTTTTCTAATTTCATAAAATACCCCTTATAAAAGCACAAAACACTTGATAATAATGTATCAGAAATTTTTATAAAGTCAATCTGCTTAAAAGTATAAATTTACGAAAACAAAGCGGAATTTTGTCGTGATAGGGGGGCTTGACAATATCGTTTAAGATTATTAACTTATCTGTGTAACTATGAAAGAGATGGAGTCTAAAGAATTAAACAACAGGCAAAAAGAAGTTCTCAAGTACTTGATAACTCACTATATAAATAGTTCTGAGCCGGTTGGTTCTAAAACAATCTCAGAACTTTATCTAAAAAACTTGAGTGCTGCAACAATAAGAAACGTACTTGAGGAAATGGAAGAGATGGGGTATATTTATAAACCTCACACATCTGCAGGTAGGGTGCCCACTGAGAAAAGCTTCAGGATTTTTATATCTGATATCATAAAAAATTATAGTGAAAAGCAGGATGAAGTTAATATTTTAAATGAGAAGATAGAAGCTGTAAAAAAAGAAAAGGTGCAACTGTTTAGTTATGTCGCTCGTTTGCTTGCGGAGCTTTCTCACCAGACGGCATTGATGTTATTGCCACGTTTTGATTATACAGGAATCAGAGCTGTTGACTTTTTTAAACTAAGTAGTAGCAGAGTTCTTGTTGTTACAGTGTTCGAACACGGTTTTCTTGAGCATAAAGTAATAGAGGTTATTAATAACTATTCTCAAGAACAACTTAAAAACTATGCTAACCAGATAAACAGATTGTTAGAAAACAGGTATTCACTTGTTGAAATAAGAGATAGACTTCTTAACGAGATGAGACAATTAAAGGAGTTGTTTGATAGACTTTTTGAAAATTTTGGTAATAGAATTTCTTTGGACTCGGTAATAGTTGAAGGCCAAAGCAATCTTTTTGGTACACCGGAGTTTTCCGATGTAAAAAAGATGAAAAAGATATTCAGGTTGTTTGAAGAAAAAAGTCGCATTGTGTCACTTCTTGACAGCAGTCTTAGTGTAGAGGGTATTAAAGTTTTTATTGGTTCTGAGGTGTGTGAAGATTTATATGATACAGCAATGATAGCAGCACCATACAGGGACGTTAATAATAATGTTGGTACGCTCGGTATACTCGGACCACTACGGATGGATTATGCAAGAATTCTGCCACTTGTTATTTCTGCTGCTAATTTGCTCAGTCGTAAATTAAGTTTGGCAAGCAATAACGATTGAAAGGAGAACAAATGACATCAGAAAAAGAAGAAATAAAAACTGACATAGAAGAAGTTAAGGAAGAGGTTGCTTCTGAGAATCAAGAAAAGGCAGAAGAAATGTCTTTAGAGGAGAAGATCAAACAAATTACGGAAGAACGAGATAAATATTATAACAATTGGCTTAGGGCTGAAGCTGAGCTTGAAAACTACAGAAAAAGAGTACAAAAGGAAAAGGAAGAGTTTAGAAAATTTGCCATAGAGAGCTTTGCTAAGGATATACTAACACCGATAGACTACTTAGAAATGGCTATAAGTCATGCAAAAAACACTCAAAATGTTGAGGCGCTTATACAGGGTGTAGAATACACCCATAAGTGTCTGATAGATATTTTGAAAAATTATGATATAACACCAGTTTCCTCAGAAGGCGAAATGTTTGATCCATCACTTTACGAGGCTCAAGAGATTAAGGAAACGGATGAGGTGAAAGAAGGAACAGTTATAAAAGAACTCAGGAAGGCTTATAAAATCTGTGGAAGGCTTTTGAGAGCCGGGATAGTGACTGTTGCAAAGGCTCCAGCAAAAGCCGAAGAAGAAAATAAAGATAATGAGGAAATAAAGGAAAACAAGGAGGAATGATATGGGTAAGGTAATAGGGATTGATTTGGGGACAACTAACTCTTGTGTTGCTATAATGCAAGGTAAAGATGTTACGGTTATCCCTAATGCAGAGGGCTCAAGAACTACACCGTCTGTTGTTGCGTTTTCTGATAGTGGAGAAACGCTTGTTGGTCAGCTGGCAAAAAGGCAGGCTGTAACAAATCCACTAAAAACAATCTATGCGGTAAAACGTTTGATTGGAAGAAAGTTTAGCTCCCCAGAGGTAAAAAAGCATCAGCAACTTGTTCCTTATAAAGTTGTGGATTCTAATATCGGCGATGCATGGGTAGAAGTAAATGGTAAGACGTATAGTCCACAACAGATATCTGCAATGATTTTACAGAAGATGAAGCAAACCGCAGAAGATTTTTTAGGCGAAAAGGTTACAGAAGCAGTAATAACTGTTCCTGCTTATTTTAACGACAGTCAAAGACAGGCAACAAAAGATGCAGGGGCGATAGCAGGATTAGAGGTTCTAAGAATCATCAACGAACCAACTGCAGCTGCACTTGCATATGGTCTTGGAAAGGACAAAAAGGATGAAAAAGTGGCCGTGTTCGATCTGGGCGGAGGAACATTTGATATTTCTATTCTTGAAATTGGAGAGGGTGTTTATGAAGTTAAGGCTACAAATGGAGACACATTCTTAGGTGGAGAAGATTTTGACCAACGAATAGTCGATTATATTGCAGAGGAGTTTAAAAAAGAACACGGTATAGACCTTAAAAATGACAGGATGGCATTGCAAAGATTAAAAGAGGCTGCTGAAAAAGCAAAGTGCGAACTATCAACTGTTTTAGAGACAGAAATAAATCTGCCATTTATAACTGCTGACGCTACCGGGCCCAAACATCTTTTGATGAAGTTAACACGTGCAAAGTTAGAGGCGTTAGTTGACGACCTTATTGAGAGATTAGAAGAACCGTGTCGTATCGCTATGAAAGATGCGGGATTGACTCCTGACCAGATTGAAGAGGTTATACTTGTTGGTGGTATGACGCGTATGCCGAAGGTGCAGGAGAAGGTAAAAAAGATTTTTGGTAAAGACCCCCACAAAGGTGTAAACCCAGACGAGGTAGTTGCGATAGGTGCAGCGATTCAGGCTGCAGTTTTAAAAGGAGAGGTAAGAGACGTACTTTTACTTGATGTTACTCCTCTTTCCTTAGGAATAGAAACATTAGGTGGTGTTTTTACAAAGATAATCGAAAAGAACACAACGATACCATGCAAGAGGAGTCAAGTCTTTACTACTGCAGCAGATAACCAGACGGCTGTGACGATAAAGGTATATCAGGGCGAGAGGGAGATGGCTTCAGACAATAAGTTCTTAGGGCAGTTTGATCTGATTGGAATTCCTCCCGCGCCTCGTGGTGTGCCACAGATAGAGGTTACGTTTGATATTGATGCGAACGGAATAGTTCACGTAAATGCAAAAGATTTAGCTACCCAGAAAGAACAATCAATCAGGATTACACCAAGTAGCGGGCTTTCTAAAGAAGAGATTGAAAAGATGATTAAAGATGCGGAGGCTCATGCAGAAGAGGATAAGAAGAAGAAAGAGGTGATTGACGCAAGAAATCACCTTGATGGTTTGATCTATACCGTAGAGAAGAGTCTTAAAGATTTTGGAGATAAAGTCGATGCTTCAGTCAAATCTGGTGTTGAAGATGCACTTAAAAATGCAAAAGATGCTTTAAACAGCAATGATGCAGGGGTTTTGAAAAAGGCTGCAGATGAGCTTATGACAAAGTCTCATCAATTGGCTGAACTGATGTATAAGCATGCATCACAAACACAACAAACCAATGATACTAACGAAAAAAAGGAAGACGTTGTCGATGCAACTTATGAAGAAGTAAAAGACAACAAATAGTTTAATATGTTTGTATAAGGTATCTGGAAGGGCGGGGTATTTATTATCCCGTCCATTTTTTATATAAAAGTTAAGGAGTGAGTTTTGGCAAAGAGGGACTACTACGAAGTGTTAGGCGTTTCGAGGGGAGCCACAGAAGAAGAAATAAAAAAGGCTTATCGTAAGCTGGCATTAGAGTTGCATCCAGATCGCAATCCTGGTAACAAGGCTGCTGAAGAACGTTTTAAAGAAGTTACAGAGGCTTACGAAGTCCTTTCAAACAGCGAAAAAAGGGCTATGTATGACAGATTTGGACATGCTGGGGCTGCAGGTGGTGATCCCTTTGGGGGTAGTGGTTTTGGTGGCTTTGGCTTCGGAACAACTTTTTCTGATGTGTTTAATGATATTTTTTCTGACTTTTTTGGAGGCACAACTTCAAGAAATCGCCCTGAACGGGGAGAAGACCTTTTATATAGAATTGAAATCTCTTTTTTAGAGGCTGCCAAGGGGGCTGAAAAAGAGATAAAAGTAGAAAAAAAGGTTGTATGTGACACCTGTAAGGGTGATGGGGTTAAGCCCGGTACAAAACCGATAATTTGTGGAACCTGTGGTGGAACTGGAACTATAAGATATCAGCAAGGTTTTTTTAGTATTGGTAGGACTTGTAGTAGCTGTAGAGGTACTGGCAAGGTTATAAAAGAACATTGTCCTGATTGTAAAGGAAATGGTGTAAAATTCACAGTGAAAAATATTAAAATCGATATTCCTGCTGGTGTGGACAATGGCAACAAACTTAGGCTACCTGGCGAGGGCAACCATGGCTTGCATGGTGGACGTCCAGGAGACCTTTATGTTGAGATCACTTTAAAAAAACACGACTTTTTTACGAGAAAGAATAACGATATCATTTGTGAAGTTCCCATCTCTTTTGTTATGGCTGCTCTTGGTTGTGAAATAGATGTTCCCACAATTGATGGCAAAACAGCAATTAAAATTCCTGAAGGTACACAAAATGGTGCTGTGTTCACAATCAAAGGCAAAGGCTTTCCGGATATCTACTCTAAGCGAAAAGGCGACCAGTTAGTTTATATAAAGGTAGAAGTGCCTAAGCATTTGAATAGCAAACAAAAGCAGCTATTATTGGAGTTTGACAAATTATCAAATGTCAAAAATAATCCGGATACCTCAAGTTTTTTTGAGAAGATAAAAAGCTTTTTAAATATGTGATTGTGAATAATTTGGCATATTTGTTTTTTGACAATGTTGTAAAGTTGTTTTAATATTATCAGTATGAAATTTCACACTGAGTACTTAACTTTCAAGACAGAAAAGAAGAAACAACTAATAAACATCACTGATAAAGTTTCTCAAGCTGTTGATAAAGCCAATGTTAAAGAAGGTATGGTTCTGGTATCTGCTATGCATATTACTGCTGGAGTGTTTGTCAATGACGAAGAATCTGGCTTGCACTCAGATATCTGGAAGTGGCTCGAAGAACTTGCGCCATTTTCTGAAGATTACCACCACCATAGGACTGGCGAAACCAATGGTGATGCTCATTTAAAAAGCTTGTTAATCCACCATCAGGTTATTTTGCCCATAACGAATGGTAAACTTGATTTAGGACCATGGCAGCAAGTTTTTTATGCTGAGTTTGACGGCATGCGTCCGAAACGTCTTATAATAAAGGTAATGGGAGAGTAATGAAACGCAAAAAAGCGGCAACCGCAGAGCTATCACTGCAGATAGAAGATTTGAATATTTTAAAAACCATAATAGGCCAACGTAGTGAGTTTTTAAGCTATATTGAAAAAAAACTACCGGTAACCATTTTTCAGAAAGGTAACTTTTTAAAAATATCTGGCGAAGAAAATGCTGTTGACTCTGCACACCGTATCATTCAAGAATTGATGAAATTAGCGAAAAAGAACAGGGCTATTAACGTCTGGGAAATTGATTTTATTATCAAAAACATCATGACTGCGGATGACAATTTAGACGAACTTTATGATGATGTCATAATGGTCACGTCTCGCAGAAAGCCAATTGTGCCAAAAACGCCTTCCCAAAAGCGTTATGTAGATGCTGTCAGGGAAAATGACATGGTATTTGCGATAGGTCCTGCCGGTACTGGAAAAACGTACCTTGCAGTGGCTCTTGCAGTGGCAGATTTAATCAACCAGCGGGTTCAAAGGATTGTTCTTACACGCCCTGCCGTAGAGGCTGGTGAAAAGCTTGGTTTTTTGCCTGGTGGGCTTGCAGAAAAGGTTGATCCATACTTGCGACCATTATATGATGCACTTTATGACATGCTTGACTATGATAAAGTGATGCGTTTTATTGAAAAGGGCATAATTGAAATTGCACCCATAGCTTTTATGAGAGGGAGAACACTAAATGATTCCTTTGTTATAATGGATGAAGCACAAAACACAACATCAGAGCAGATGAAGATGTTTTTGACACGTTTGGGTTTTAATTCAAAAGCTGTAATAACGGGAGACATTACCCAAATTGATATTCCTAAAACAAATGTTTCTGGACTTGTTGAGGTTCAGGAAATACTTAAAAGTTTAAAAGGTATTGAGTTTGTATATTTTAACGAAAAAGATGTAGTTAGACATCCACTTGTTCAGGATGTCATCAGGGCTTACGAGATGTATGAACACAAGTTAAGGGGGGAGTGATGAAAAAGCTTCTTTTTTTATTCCTGGTCTTTTTTATACTAACTGGCATGGGTGGCTTTGGTGGTGAAGATCAGACAAAACTTCCAAAAACCATAGAAAACTATTCGATCTCTTTGCTTGATACTGAGGGATATACAGCAAAACTATCACAGGTTTCTATCTCAGATGGTTTATATTTATCTGGTAGCATTGGCAAAGGTAAACACATTATAAATTTTAGCGAGATTAAAAAGATTGTTATAACACCGATAAACGATAAAGAAGTTCAGGCGAAAGTTTTATTTAAAGATGGCACGGAAGTTAATTTATTAACTAACGCAAAGTATAAGTTAAAAGGCAAATCAAAATACGGAATTTTCATCATAGCACTTAAAGATGTCAGTGAGATTACCTTTCTGGGAAAGGAGTAGGGGGTGTCCTTAAATATAGCCCCTACATCCCAGAAAGGCAATAGTTATTCACCTTCGTAAGCCTTCTTGATCGCCTCTTTTCCTGCAGCGACTGCGTCAGATATAGCCCTTTTTTGCTCAGACAAGAAATCTTTTGTATCACCAACAAGGTCACTAATTTTATCTTTTACATCCTCAGCTACATCTTTAATCTTGTCTCTTGTCTCTTTTCCTGATTGTGGAGCAAAAAGCAGAGCAATACCCGCGCCTATTGCAGCACCTGATAAAAAACCAATCAAAAAGGTTCCAAAACTTGTTTTTTCTTCACAACTCATTTTATTTCCTCCTTTTATTAAGATAATATCCAATAAGGCTGCTTACGCCTGCCTGAATGCCAAACTTGAAGACAGAAATCTTGCCCTTTGTTTTGTCATAACTATTTTTTATATTTACACAGACATCTTCTACTGATTTGGCGGCATTTTGCAGTTTTACCAGAATATTTGTTGCTGATTCTGCACCTTTGCTTACTGCTGCCATTATTTTGTTCATCGATTCGATACCAGACTTAGCCTCTTTAACAAGGGGTGTCAGTTCTTTCTTTAGCTCAGACAATTCTAAAGATAATCGTTCAATTTCCTTTTTAAGTGTGACAAGAAAATAGATAAAAACTACAAGGATCGCTACGATAGCTACTGTCTGTACCACTTGCAATGCTTCAATCATAGGTAACTCCTTATAATGATTAAAAAGCCTTAGTATAATTATATAGTGTCTAATTTTTTTTGCAACTTTTGTCTTTCAGTGACAAGAACTACAATAATGCCTAATTCATAAAGCACCTGCAAAGGCACCATCATAAGCATCAGATTGAATACGTCTGGTGTGGGTGTCAAAACTGCTGACAGGATAGAGTTTCCCAGAATAAAAAATCTGCGCTTTTGGTTTAACATTTTTACAGAAATGATACCAAGACTGCCAAGTATAAACATAAAAAGTGGCAGCTCAAACATTATCCCAAATGTAAAAACAAATGTAAAAACAAAGGATAGATAAGATGATAATGCAATCATTGGCTTTATGGTTTCGGTTTGGTACTGTAGCAAAAACTTTATGCCAGAAGGAAGCACAATTAAGTAACAAAACGCAGCACCGGAATAAAATAGCAAGGTAGCAACGATTACAACTATGAAATTTTTATTTCCTTTAAACCTTGTGTGTTTATTCAATATCTTGACAATCTCAAAAATAATATAAGGCACAACAACCAAAAGAGATAAAAAAAGTGCCAGTTTAAGGTAAGACATAAAGGCTTCTGGTAAGGAGTAAAGAATCAGTTTCATCTTTATTATTTCGTTAAGCTTTCGCATTATCTTCTCTACAAAAAAAAGCATCGCGAGAAAAATGGTAGAAGTAACGATAAGAATGCGAATTAATAAACTCCTTAAGTCTCGCAAAATATTTAAGTTGGATTCACTAAAAATGTTTGTCATTTTTTCACCACAATACCTTTAAACCCAGCTTTATTCAATCTTTCTAAAACGTCTTCTATCTTTTCGCTTTTGTTATCAACAACAACAAGTAGTCGTGTTAGTTTTCCCTCTATAATCTTTGTTTTAAATCCGAGAGAATTTAACTTCTTTTCTATGCTTGTATAGCTTGATTTTTCTTTGTACGCGCCAATCTGAATCAGACTCTCAACGATAACTGAATTTTCCGTTTTTGGCAGGGGGGGGGATGATTTTTCAACTTTTTCCGGTTCTTTAGAAACATCTTTATTAGTAGTTTGAGTATCATTTCTCTGGTGTCTCAAGATGGTAGAGTAGTTTTCAAGACTAATTACTACTTTTGGTTTGATATCGCTTGCCATAGAAGATGCTTCAACTTCTATAGAATGTAGTAGCTTTCCAGCCTCGATACCTAAAAGAAAGGTTAAAATGGAGATTGTCGAGAAACTTACAATTAAAAATAGCAATTGACCAGTGCTCAATTCAAAGCGTTTTTTCATCTTTTAATTTACATCCTTTCTGGACTTTCAATACCTAAAAGCAGCAACCCTTTTTTCACAGTTTTCTGAAGCAGTTTTAACAAGCTTAAACGGCTAATCGTTAGTTTCAAATCGTCCTCACAAATGAATCGGTGTGCATTATAGTAGCTATGAAACTGTTGGGCCATGTTTATCAGGTAATAAGCAATAATATGAGGTTCTAACTGCCTGGCAGCATCTAAAACCACTTCAGGGAAGCTCAAAATTTGATCAATTAACGACTTTTCTTCATTTAAGACGAGAGACGAAAAATCCAGTTTAAAGTTTGATATATCAATATTTCGATCTTTTGCGACTTTAAAAACACTGTTTATTCTGGCATACATATACTGAACATAAAAGACGGGATTATCACTTGTTTTTTGTTTTACCAGCTCGACATCAAAGTCAAGGGGAGAATCGTGGCGCCTTGTCAAAAACATAAACCGCATGGCGTCTTTACCGACCTCGTCAAGAACTTCCTTTAAGGTTACAAAATCGCCAGAGCGTTTTGACATGGTGAATGGTTTTCCGTTCCTGAATAAACTTACCATCTGAACCATTAATACCTTTAGCCTCGTTTCATCGTAACCCATAGCCTTTATAGCAGATCTTATACGTGGAACATAGCCGTGATGGTCTGCTCCCCAGATGTTTATGTACTCGTCGAAGTCCTGATCAAACTTGTGTTTGTGATAGGCGATATCAGACGCAAAGTATGTTGTTTCCTTATTTTCTTTTACTAAAACTCTATCTTTATCGTCGCCAAAATCAGTTGTTCTAAACCAGATAGCCCCATCTTTTTCATAAGACAATGTTTTTTCCTGTATAGCTTTTAAAGTTTTTTCTACAAAACCCGACTGAAAAAGAGATTTTTCAGAAAAATAACTATCAAACACAACTCCGAAGTCTTTTAAAACATTTTTAATATAATCAAGCAGTATAGACATTCCATAAGCACTTGCGTTTGCTATATTTTCATCATTTATACAATCAGTATTACCACTTTTTAGGTAGTTACTTGCCAGTTCGGTAACGTAATCACCCAGATAACATCCTTCAGGGAACTCCACAGTTTTGCCTTTTAGCTCTTTTGCACGAAGAAGAATAGATAAACCCAAGTTTTTTATCTGACTTCCAGCGTCGTTGACATAGAATTCCTGTTTCACTTCGTGCCCAACTTCTTTGAGAATTAATGTTAAAGACGAGCCTATACAGGCGCCTCTTCCATGTCCAACATGCAAAGGACCCGTTGGGTTGGCGCTTACATACTCTAATAGGATTTTCTTTTTTGAAGATTCCTTTGGTGAAAGAAAAGTCTCAAAATTTTCAGAAATCTTATATAACAGGTTTAGCAACTCATTTTGATTTATAAAAAAATTAATAAAACCTGCCCCAGCAATCTCTATCTTTTCAAATAGTGGATGATTAAAGTTAGAAACAAAAACATTTGCAATATCTCTTGGATTTTTCTTAAGCAGTTTGGCGGTAATTAGTGCCAGATTTGTAGAATAGTCTCCGTAGCTTTTATTTTTCGGTTTTTCTATTTCATAATAAGGCAGCTCATTAATGTTAAGTGTTTCTTTTATTTCTGAAAATCGTTGAGAAATAATCTGTTTTACAATACCTTTCACTTCTGTGTACCCCTTTTAAAATGGAACAAAATTCATATCTGGAGTTATAGATAATAAAGCTTCTTTCAAAAGTTTGATTGTGTTTTCAAGGTCTTTTTCTGCCAGAACTTCCACAGGTGTATGCATATAACGTAATGGCACGCTTACAAGTCCTGTTGCCACTCCGCCTTTAGTCAACTGCATTACGTTAGCATCGGTGCCAGTTCCTCTTGGAGCGCCCTCAATCTGATAAGGGATTTTTCCTTTTTTTGCGGTCCTGATAAGCAAGTCAAAGATGTGAGGATTGATATTAGGACCTCTTGATATTATAGGCCCTTCGCCCAATTTACTTTCTCCAACAATTTTGCAGTCAACTGAGGGAAAGTCTGTAGCAAATCCTACATCAACAGCAATACCAACCTTTGGGTTAATATTGTATGCAGAAACAGTCGCACCTCTTAAACCAATCTCTTCCTGAACAGATGCGACTCCGTAAATGTTAACAGATGGTCTTTTCTTTTCCAGTGAAATCAGGCGAAGCATTTCCGCAACGCAGAATGCTCCCATCCTGTCGTCAAAACCCCTACCGACCAGTAACCCATTTAGTAATCTATCAAGCCCCCATTCCACAGTTATGCAGTCACCAATATTGACATGCTTTAGAGCCTCTTTTTTATCTTTTGCTCCGATATCAATGAACAACTCGTGTATTTTAGATACTTTTTCCCTTTCCGCTGCTTCCATAAGGTGAATTGGTTTTTGTCCAATAACACCCTTAAGCTTTCCCTTTTCAGTGTGTATAATCACTCTCAAGCCTAACAATAGCCTTGTATCAACACCACCGATAGCAGAAAAGTAAATAAAACCTCTATCATCAACATACTTAACCATCAGTCCTATTTCATCTATATGGCCTGATATCATTACGTTAAAATCGGTTTTCTTTTCAGCCTTTATAACTGCAATGACGTTGCCCATTGTATCTACACAAACCTCGTCGCAAAATTTTGAAACATAGTTTTTAAAAAGCTTTGAGGCGTTCTCTTCAAAGCCTGATGGGCTTGGAAGAGCTATCAGATTTTCAAAAAAATGATACGACTCTTTTCTCATGCGTCCCCCTTCTTTTTCTTCTTTTTTTGGTATAGATAAACGGCTTTGTTATGTGCCTTTAGGTTGTTTGTAAACACATGTGTACCATCATTTTTTGAGACAAAGTAGATATAATCAACCTTTGCAGGATTTAAGACACTTAAAATAGCCTCTTTTGACGGGTTGGCTATAGGTGTAGGTGGAAGTCCGAATTTTACGTAGGTGTTGTAAGGGTTTTTTGATAATAAGTCAGCCTTTGTAATGTTACCATCAAATCTTTTTATTCCATAGATGACAGTAGGGTCACACTGCAGCTTCATATTCAACTTTAATCTGTTGGTAAAAACAGCAGCAATTAAAGGTAGTTCTTCTTTAACCTTTGCCTCTTTTTCGACAAGAGAAGCTAAAGTTAAAATCCTGTGTATATCATGATGTTTATCATTTAGAGATATTTTTATTTCTTTGTATAAAACATCAAAAGTTTTCTGAACCATTTCCTTAATCATATCCTCTTCTTTTGTAAGAGGGGCGAAGAAATAAGTTGCCGGAAAAAGGTATCCCTCAAGGACAGGAACATTCAGCCCCAACTCTTTAATAAATTTTTTGTCTTTGGCAAGTGCTACAAAACGTTGTTTACTACCCATTTTTTGATTTTCTATGACTTCACCTATCTGGTAAATGTTATAGCCTTCCGGGATTGTAATTTTGTAACGTTCAACTTCACCTTTTATGAACTTGTTCCAGATTGTTTCTGGGGTGTCGGTTTTTTTTAAAAGATAGTATCCATGCAGTATTGACCTTTCGCCGCCTTTTAGCTTGACCATTAGCTTAAAAAGATAGCGATTATTTAATAACCCTTTATCCACAAGATTATTTACGATAGTGTTAACGTTTTCTCCCTTTTTTACCAGAAAGAGTGTCTCATTGGCTACATTAATCGGTGAATTTAAAAAGGTATAGTAATAATATCCAACAACAATAATGAAAATTGAAACCGAAAAAATAATTGCTTTAAAAGCCTTTTTTAACATTTAGTCCTTTCTCTGTAAAAAGTCGTGTAAAATTATAGAAGCCGCAATTTTATCAATAACATTTTTTCTTTTTTCCCTTCTAACCCCGCCAAGTATAAGTGCTTCCTCAGCAATAAAAGAAGTCATCGTTTCGTCAATAAAAACGACCTCAACATTTATTGATGAGGCGAGTAACTGTCCAAACATCTGCGCCTTTTCTCCCATTTTTGTTATACTGTTGTCATTGCCATAAGGAATGCCAACAACTATAATTGAAACATTATATTCTCGCACAATATTTGCAATTTTTTCAACGTCCTTTTTATTTCCTTCACGCTTTAATACCGTTAAAGGTTGTGCAATCTCAGCATTAATATCGCTTATCGCTATTCCAATCCTTTTTGTTCCAAAATCGATTGCTAAAACTCGTCCTTTTTTTTCCATTTGACTGTTTTTAAAATTTTTGATAGCTTCATTATACATGATACCAGACATCATTAAAAAGATAAAACCGTTCCTCGTATCCCAAAATAAACTGCTTGCGAAGAAGGCTGCGAATGCAATTACATCCTTGCAGGCAAAGCAATACTTTAATGCCTCTAATGAAAAATATGACACCTTATCTGAAGAGGCTAAAACTAAGCTTTTTTCAGCGTTAAATGGCATTTCAGCAAAGTCTTGTTTTGAGTTTATTTTAAAAGGGATTGCTGATAAATCCTCTGTTATAAGGGCAGTAGCCGTTAAAGCAGCCATTGATTTGAGAGACCCAAGATTAATTGAAAAGATAATACCGCTTATCAAAGACGAGGATGCTGTTGTAAGGAAATTTTGTTATCAATTCCTGGCTCTTTTTCCTATACCCAAAATTGCAGAAGAGTTGAATTCAAAAATAAGTGAGGAAAAAGATGAAGATGCCCTGATAGTCTTGCTAGAGGCTGTTGGAGAGGTTGGTTCTCCTGCCTCTTTACCAACACTGATTAAGATGTTGGAAGAGCTCCACACTGACAGAGTTATAGCCGCTATAGTTGAAGCAATAGGTAAGCTTAAGATTTAAATCCCGATATAGTCACTTAAATTAACATCATGCCACGTGGGATTGACTGTCCCAACTATAGAAATTGTCGCACCTGTTTCTGGATCCTTGGGATTTTCGGAAAGATCAAATATTTTTACCTCTGTTATTTTGTTGCCAAATACATCAAACACAATCCTTACTATTGGCTGGTCAGGGGTGTTTGGATTTGGACGGGATACTATTGCGGTTTCGCCTGTGCTTAATTTTACAAGAGTCCCTTGAGGATATATACCAAGCATCTTTATGAAAGCTTTTAGATAGTTCGGTTCAAAGTTCATACCAGCCATCTTTGCCATAAACTCTAACGCCTCTCTTGGGTCGTGACAACGCTGATATATTCTGTGTGTAGTCATAGCATCGTAACAGTCACAAATAGTGAGTATCAGACTTGCAGGATGAAGTTTATACTCTTTTCCAACTTCTGGATAGCCCGTAAGGTTATATTTCATATGGTGTTCTAATGCCACTTTATATACAACTTCTGATAGCCCTTCCATATGTTTAAGTGTATCATATCCCGTAATGGGATGTTGCTTCATCTGCTCCCATTCTTCTTCTGTTAGTTTGTCTGGCTTTAAAACAATTTTGGGATCGATTTTTACCTTCCCAATATCGTGAAGCATAGCTGCAGTCCCAAGCTCTCTCAAAAAGTCTGGGGTTAGTTTGAGTGTCTCCCCTAACGCCAAACTTAAAATGGTTACATTTACCGAGTGGTGGAAAAGATAGTCATCGTAACTTTTTATCAGTGTTAATGCTACCATTGTCTGTTTGTTTTGTAAAACTTGATCAACGATTTTGCCCACAACCTCTTTAACTTCGTCAGCTTTTGGAATCTTTCCCATTCTCACTTCAGCAATAACATTTTTTATTGCAGAGATAGCATCGTTATAAATCTTTTTTGCTATTTCTTTATCTTCTTTATCTATAGAGTGAAACTGAATATGTTGTGAGAACTCATCTTGTTTCAATACCTCAGGGTTTGTAGCCATTGTGACAATAAAATTTTCCCATTCCTGAAAATCTATGCCTTTGCTAATAATAACGCCATCTTTACTTAGTTTTTTAAAAACATCCATTAATGCGTCCCACATAAACTCCTGCGGAACGGGTATGTTTTGTACCCAAAAAATATCCTCTATTATGCCTAAATTTATCTCATCATTTTCTTTAAAGAACTCAGTGATAATATCAAAGCTGCGTTTAATTGGTTGAAAAACGTATGGATGTCCCTTAGGGTAAAATGTATAGTTTTTAATAGCAGAATTAATTTGTTGTAAGAACGCTTCGCATTGTTTAAGCTGTGGCATACTACGCTCCTGCCTTAAACTTAACTTTTTGTAATGATTCAAATGCTGCGTCTCGAACATCCGGATCCGAATCTTTTAGTAACTGTTCAAGAATCGTTGCTGATTCAGCTGTTCTAATTTCTCCTAACCCGTTAATAGCAGCCACTCTCAGGATTTTATTTTCTGCCTTCTTAAAAAAACTCTTTTTTAAAGCATATTTTTTTAGTATCTGAAACACCTTTTGTGTTCCTATCCTGCCGAGCGCAACGAGTGCTTCTTTTCTCATATTAATGTTTTTATCATTTTCGGCAATTTTTGCTATGTCTTCAATGGCATCAGCACTTCTCATTATTCCCAGAGAGAAGATTATGAGCAGTTTTATATCATCACTTTCTTTAGACAGCATTTCTTTTAAAAATGGGAAAACCCTTGGACGCCTGATACGAGCAAGTGTTTTAATGACTTCTTTTCTAACCCTTGTATCAGGATGTTTGGCGATTTCAAACAACCTGTCAAGAGATTCCGATTTTGCAAATACTCCAAGTATTGTCACCATATTTCTAACTACATACCAGCGGTCATCAGATAGATGATACATTACCCTATCAAATGCAACATCTCCTAACCTTGTTATCTCGTTTATAAGTAGCCTTCTTGTACGGATATCATTAGCATTTGTAAGCCTTTCAAGCATTGCTTCTACGGCAGGTTCTCCAACTGCTGAAAAGATTTTAATAAATTTTTCATTGGTCTGTTTGTTATCTGTATGTTGTAATAAAATATCTATCAGGATTTTTAATCTGGTTTCATTAATTGTGTTATATATAAATCTTTCAGACTCTCGACGGATGCCTTCGACGTTATTTTTGTCGTTTTTTGAAGCAACGATGAATGATAATAAATCTAAAACATACTGTGTATCATCTAACCAGCTGAAAACAGAAAGCAGATCGCCTGCTGCCTTCAAACCCTTAAGATACTTGCCGACATCTTTTTCTTCAACAGCTGTTTGTAACAAGTTAACCACATCGTTATATTGTTCATAAATGCTTTTTTGCTGTTTCTCATCAACCATTTCTTGATTTGATACCAAACCACCATCAATGCTTTGTTGAGTTATTTTGGTATCTATCGAAAAAGTCGTTTCTACTCCTCCATAAGTTCCATCAAAACTTTCTGTTTTAGGCTTTTGAGATTTTGACAAAAGTTTAGTTAAATGAACCTCTGATAAAGCAATATTTCTAATATTGCTTGTTTCGATAAGCGTTTCGAGCCCTCCTGCAGCGTAAAGAGTAGCGACTTCCATATTTAGCAACTTTAAAAAAGAAAGAAGTTCATCATAAGAAATACCCGCATGAAAAATTAGCTTATTAACACGTCGTAATGTAAGGGATTGTGCAAGATCCTTTAAAATTGGTTGTGTAGGATAGAACTTTTTCCCTTTTATAGTGAAACCATCTTTACCAAGCTCTATTACAAAATCACTCGTTTTAGCAAATTCATTAAGATCTTCAGACATTTTCTTTAAGGCGTTGATAAGTGTGGGATGGTTTTCCGGGTAGAAGCTGACCGCCTTAAAAAGCTTTGCTAAATCGAGGATTAAAACATCAATATCTTTCAAAATACCCCTCAATAATTTTAATTATCTGAAATGTATCAAAAATTACCTTTCTAGTCAATGTTTATTGTCTCCTATTGTCACAAATTGAAAGATAAAACCGTAATAAAAACTCTCATAGCAACACAATTTCATCAATCACTTTATTATAGCAATAACTCAAATAAAACTGCTAACATAATAATATGGACATACTAAAAAATCTTGGAATGATTCTTCTTTATCCAAAAAAGACCGGGAATGTAGGCAGTGCTGCAAGGGTTATGAAAAACTTTGGGATAAATAACCTTTCTGTGATATCCAGACGAGATGTTCTAAATACTTTTCAGGCAAAAAAGATGGCTGTGCATGCGGATGATATATTGAAAAAGGCAAAAAGATTTCAAACTCTCAAAGAGGCTATATCTGGTTATAACATTATAGTTGGTACTACTGGTAAATTTCACAAAGATGCCCCAGAGCCTATAACTTTTAGTGACTTTAACAATATTCTTAGTTATGCTGAAAAAAACAAAATCGGTTTTCTATTCGGGCCTGAGGACAGAGGCCTTTCTGGCGAAGAACTTTCCCTCTGTAACTATACGTTAACGATTCCCACATCAAAACATTACCCATCTTTAAACCTCTCACAGGCAGTGGGCATAGTAGCATACGAATTATTTATAAGAACAAACACACCACCACCAGTTTCAACTAAAAAGCTGGCTAAAAGAGAAAGTTTTGAACTGATGTATGAAAAGATGAAGCAGCTTTACTTGGAGATAGGGTTTCTTGACAAGATAAATCCTGAACGTATCATGAAGCTTATTAGAAACATTTACGATAGAGCATTTTTAGAAGAGAGAGAAATTAGGGTTCTTCTTGGTATAATTAAACAGACCAACTGGTATATTAAAAACAGGAAGTAGAGACATTTGAAAAATGTTTCTATTATTCTTTTAGCCGTACGAATACAGTAGTGATTCCAGTATCGTTTTGAAACTTTAGCTCAAATTTGTCCTGCAACGATTTTAAAAGTGATGACAACTGTTTGAAGCCGTAACTGCGTGGATCAAAACCTGGGTCTAATTGGTGTAAATAAAAACCAGTTGTAGCAAGGTTTGCCCATCCGTCTTCCTGCATTGCCATCTCAATCGCCTTGGTTAAAAGAGGTATGGGATCTGATTTCTCTATATTTCTCTTTTTTTCGTTAACATTTTTTTGCTTTATCTTTCTCTCAGCAGTTTTTTCTTCAGATGAAAGATTTTCTGTATAGATAAACACGTTACATGCATTAACAAAGGCTTTTGGAGTAATGCTCTTTCCTATTCCCAGAACAAAAATACCTGACTCTCTTATTCTTGTGGCAAGCCTTGTGTAATCACTATCGCTCGAAACGATACAAAAACCGTCAACAAGCCCACTATGGAGAATATCCATCGCATCTATTATCATTGCACTGTCTGTAGCGTTTTTACCTACAGTGTATCTAAACTGTTGAATTGGCTGAATAGCATAATTGTTGAGAGTATCTTTCCATCCCGACATATTTGCTTTTGTCCAGTCACCATAAATTCTTCTAATTGTGACAGAGCCATATTTGCCAGCTTCTGCCAATATCTGTGATATCAGCGAAGGCTGTGCATTATCTCCATCTATTAGCAATGCAATACGTTTATGTTTATTGTCAATCTGTTCCATACATTAGCCTAAATCGTTAATAAAGTTACTATACCAGTTACAATCATAACAAAGCCAGCGATTTTTTTAAACGGTATATTTGGCAGCCATTTTTGCACATTAGAACCTAAAAAGACCGCTAATAATGTAGCAAGAAAAAGAGCCAGAAAACATCCCGAAAAAACATAACCAAACTGTTTAAATCTTGCCCCGAGAATTACAGAACAGATCTGCGTTTTGTCTCCAATCTCTCCAAGAAAAATAGATGTGAATGCTAAAATAAAACCACTTTTTTGGGATGCGAGGGGGTTGCCATCTTCTTTTTCGTTATCTTTTTTTAAAAACAAAAGGATGCCAAATGCGATGAATATTAAACCTGAGCACAGTTTAATCAATAGAGGATTTAAAAAATGGGCGATTTTTTCTCCAATAAAAACGCCAGGTCCGTTTAATGTGGCAAATGCAAGAGAAGCGCCTAACAGTACTGGTATAGCACCATAACGCAGGCTGAGTGAGAAGACAAGAAATTGTGTTTTATCTCCAAGCTCTGCAGTGAAAATCATTAAAAAAGATGTGATAAAACTTTCCATCTCTATCTCTCAAAGTTAGATGCAACCCTGTAACCAGAATACAATATCAAGACTGCACCAAGGATTGTCCTAATTGTAATTGATTCTTTAAAAAAAAGCCAACCCCAAAAAATTGTGCCTACAGGTTCCACATAACCAATAATAGCTACTCTTGTCCCCTCAATTTCGCTTAATGATGTGATATAAAAGAACGAAGCTACAACAGAATACATAAAAGATAATAAAAAAAGCGTAGAATAAAGCTGGAGTGAACCATTAAAGTTTATACCTTTATAAAAGAGAATGAGCCAGAAAGTTCCAAATAAATTTTGAAAAAATAAAACAGCAAACTCTTCAACATCCTGTAACAGCTTTTTGGCTGTGACAATTATCAATGCATAAAACAGTCCAGACGCCAATCCCAAAAAAGTACCAAATAAGAAGTCGTGGGAGATATCAGTTTTTTTAAAAAATATAATAAAAAAGCCAATTAGTGAAAGTATTAGTGAAAAAACTTTATCTTTAGTAATCTTTTCTTTTAAAACAAATGGAGCGATAAAGGCAACAAATATAGGGGCTGTATAATGTGTTAGCACTGCAATTGCTGCATCTGTAAACTTTAGTGCACCTAAATAAGTAGCCATGTTTAATACAAAGAAGATAGAAAGAATTATCAGTCCAATAATTTTTTTACGTTCAAAAGTTTTTTTCCTTTTTTTTAATAAATAAAAAATCCCCCAGAAAAATGCAGCAAAAAGCGTGATAAAAAAAGAAACGGTAATGGCATTTTCGCCTAAGAGTCTAACAGGAATTAACCACGAGCTCCATATGGTAAACGATATAAACAGGTGTCGGAAACTTCTGTTAAGCATTTACTAACGTCTATTTATCTTCCAGCCCTTTAGTGAATGCTTTTAGCAGCTCAACGGGGATCGGAAAAACAATCGTAGAGTTTTTTTCAGTTGCTATTTCAGAAAGTGTTTGTAGATATCTTAACTGAATCGTTATAGGATTAGCTGACATTATTCTGGATGCCTCTGAAAGCATATTAGCTGCCTGAAGTTCACCTTCCGCATTAATCACCTTGGCGCGTCTTTCTCTTTCTGCCTCTGCCTGACGAGCCATAGCCCTTTGCATCTCCTGTGGCAGATCTATCTGTTTAAGTTCTACCTTACTTACTTTAACGCCCCATGGTTCTGTGTCTTTGTCTAAAATCTCCTGTATCTCTTCGTTAATTTTCTCTCTTTCAGAAAGTAACTTATCCATTTCTGCCTGTCCACATACGCTTCTTAAAGTTGTTTGTGCAAGCTGAGATGTAGCATAAAAAAAGTTTTCAACACTAAGAATCGCTTTAACAGGGTCAACTACGCGAAAATAAACGACAGCGTTTACTTTAACGGAAATATTGTCGTGAGTTATTACATCCTGTGTAGGGACATCAAGCGTCACTGTTCTAAGACTAATTTTGACCATTCTATCAATGTTGAAGGGCAACAGAAAAACTATTCCGGGTCCTTTGCTGCCTATGCATCTACCAAGCCTGAATACGATGCCTCTTTCGTATTCTGGAAGAATACGTATCATGCTTGCAATGAAAATAATCACAATAAAAATCAGGACAAGGTTAAACATAAACAAACCTCCGTTTTTGATTATGGTATAAATATAACAGAAAACGTATAATATGTAAAACCGACCTGAAATAGTTTTTGTTTTTAATGATGAAGTTTGCCATTTTTGGTAATTTGGTATAAAATTTACAGCGAAGGTGGTAAACATGAGGCTTAAAGATTCTTTGATAGTACTACTTTCGGTTGCTTTTGTTATATTTGCGATGTATTTTATTCAGGTTTATCTGCCAAAACATATGAAAGATACACAGGCATGTTATAACGTTTATCTGAAAAAATAAAAAATGTAGGAGGGTTTTATGCCACTTGTCCCTATGAAACAAATACTTGACGAAGCCGCAAAAGGCGGTTATGGGGTAGGAGCTTTTAATGTTAACAATATGGAGCAGATTCAAGCGATTATGGAGGCTGCAAGAAACACACAGTCACCAGTGATAGTACAGGCGAGCAGAGGGGCATTAAAGTACTCAAATCTCATTTATCTCAAATATTTGATGGTAGCAGCGGCAGAAGAAAATCCTGATATACCTATTGCGATGCATTTAGATCATGGTAATGGTCTTGAGGTGGTAAAGCAGGCGATCGATTTAGGCTTCACATCTGTGATGATAGATGGTTCACTTTTAGAAGATGGCAAGACACCAAGTAGTTATGAATATAATTTAGAGGTAACTAAGAAGGTTGTTGATTATGCACATAAGTTTGGCGTGACAGTGGAAGCAGAACTGGGAACACTTGGTGGAATTGAAGATGGTGTCGGCTCTGGCAAAATTCACCTTACAGATCCAGCGCAGGCAGAAGAGTTTATAAAGGAAACTGGCGTTGATGCTTTAGCGGTTGCTATAGGGACTTCTCACGGTGCATATAAATTTAAAGCAGCACCCAAGCTTGCAATAGACATTGTTAAAGAAATAAATAGAAGATGCCCCGATACGCCTCTTGTGATGCATGGATCTTCATCTGTGCCAGCAGACCTTGTTGAAATTGTAAACAAGTATGGTGGCAAAATGCCTAATGCATCTGGCGTTCCAATGGATTCGATTAAAGAGGCGATAAAGTATGGTGTAAGAAAAATAAATGTTGATACTGATAGCAGGATTGCTGTAACAGGAGCGATCAGAAAGGTGTTTTTTGAGTCGCCAGAAAAGTTTGATCCAAGAGACTATTTAAAACCTGCCAGAGAGGCTATGGCAAAAGTAGTAGAAGGCAAAATGCGTGACTTTGGCTCTGCTGGACATGCAAAAGATTATAAACCTATGAGTCTGGATGATACGAAAAGATTTTATATGGCAAAATAGAAAGCAAACATTTAGGGAGGTCATATTATGAAAAAGGTTTTGGTAGGCTATTATAGCAAAGGTGGCAACACTGAAAAGGTTGCAGCTCTTATTGCGGAAACATTAAAATCAAAAGGTGTTGATGCGGTATTAAAAAATGTGGAGGAGATAAATATTGACGAACTGCCTTCGTTTGATGGCTATATAATTGGTTCTCCAAACTATTTTGGTGGGATGGCTTATCCAGTAAAAAAGTTTTTCGATGAAAGTGTTAAGTATTTTAAAAAATTAGAGGGTAAATTAGGAGCCGCTTTCACATCTACGGGAATGATAGGTGGCGGTGGAGAGACTGTTCTTATCGATATTTTAAAGGCGTTTCTTATTCACGGATGTCTTGTATTAGGTTACTGCTCTTGTGGACATTATGGTCCAGTCTCCATAGGTGCTCCAGACGACAGAATAAAACGCGAAGTTGATATAATGATTAACAAGTATGTAGAAACATTAAACAAACTGTGAGGCTATGATGATTAAACTTGATTATTCTAAGGCAAACGGACTCATCCCTGCCATCATTCAGGACTATCAGACAGGCGAAGTCTTGATGCTTGCTTTTATGGATGAGAAGGCGCTTCAGCTGACCTTAGAGACCGGGAAAACCTGGTTCTACAGTAGAAGCAGAAACAAGTACTGGATGAAAGGAGAACAATCTGGTAATACACAGGAAGTTATAGAAGTTTATACAGATTGTGACTGCGACTCGGTATTGATAAAGGTAAAACAAAATGGTGGGGCTGCCTGCCATACCGGCAATAGAACATGTTTTTATATTAAATGGGAAAATGGAAGCTGGGTTGAACATTCCAATCCTGTTTTTAATCCAGATGAAGTTTACAAAAAATAATTATGCAAGGAGTCATTGATGTCCAATCTACTTAAGTTTGGAATACCAAAAGGCAGTCTGGAAGCCGCTACAATTGAATTATTTAAAAAAGCTGGCTGGACAATTACACAAACGTCAAGAAACTACTTTCCATCAATTGATGACGAAGAGATAAAGTGCAATCTTATTAGAACACAGGAGATGAGTAAGTATGTAGAAACTGGAACTATTGATGCAGGTATAGCAGGAATGGATTGGGTGCTGGAGAACAATTCAGATGTGGTTAAAATTTGTGACCTTGTTTACTCAAAGGTATCGAAACGTCCTACAAAATGGGTGCTTGTGGTTACTGAATCTTCACCTATTAAAACTATTGAAGATCTGAAAAACAAGACAATAGCTACAGAGCTCGTTGGTTTTACCAGAAGATACTTTGCCGAAAGAAATATACCTGTTAAAGTAGAATTTTCATGGGGAGCTACGGAGGCAAAGGTTGTGGAGGGATTATGTGATGCCATAGTGGAGGTAACAGAAACCGGTTCCACAATTAAGGCCAATGGTTTAAAAATAATAGAAACTTTAATGACATCAAATCCAGTAATTATTGCCAACAAGAAGGCATGGAATAATCGCTGGAAAAAAGAAAAGATTCAACAGATTGCAACCTTACTATCTGCCGCACTTAAAGCAGAAAACATGGTTGGTTTAAAGATGAATGCGCCCAAAGATAAACTGCCAGAGATTGTTAAGGTGTTGCCAAGTTTAAACTATCCTACTGTGTCTAATCTTTACAACTCTGATTGGATTTCTATTGAGAGTGTGCTTAATGAAAAAGAGGTGAGACGTATTATTCCAGAGTTAATTAAGCTTGGCGCAGAAGGTATAATAGAATATCCGCTAAACAAAATAATCTAAAGGTTGCTAGTGAAAAGAGTCATTTATTGTTATACTGATGAGTATGCCAATGTTAAGTTTGGAGAAGAACACCCGTTTAAGCCGTTTCGCCTAAAACTAACGTATGAGCTTTCCAAGGCTTATGATTTATTTGATGGTGTCACGGTTGAACCGCCCATTTTTTGCCCTGAAGAAGAGCTTTTAAAGATACACGACAAACATTATCTTTATATTCTAAAAAAATGTAATGATGGGGAAAAACTATCTGAAGTTTTTTTTTACAATCTCGACACTGCTGATAACCCAATATTTCCCGGTGTGTATGACTGGTCATCTCGTGTTTGTGGGGCATCTTTAGAAGGTGCAAAAAAAATTTGCGAAAATAAAGTTGACATTTATTTCAATATCGCTGGAGGTATGCACCACGCTATGCCGGATAAGGCGAGCGGTTTTTGTTATCTAAATGATGCTGCTGTAGCTATAAATTATCTTGTAAATTGTGGCAAAAAGGTTGTTTATATAGATATAGACGCCCATCATGGCGATGGTGTACAACGTTTTTTTTATGAAACTTCAAAGGTGATGACGATCTCATTGCATGAATCGGGACGATTTCTTTTCCCGGGAACAGGCTTTGAATATGAGATGGGAGAGGAGGAAGGACTTGGTTTTGCTGTGAATATTCCGTTATATCCCTACACTGATGAAGAAAACTATTTGAGGGCTTTTTTTGAAATTGTCCCCCCACTTATAACTGCTTTTGAGCCGGATGTGATAGTAACACAGTTAGGTGTTGATTGTTTTTATAATGATCCTCTGGCTACACTTAATTTGACGACAAACGCATTTGAAAAAATAGTCAAATATTTTCACTCTTTAAATATTCCCTGGTTAGCTTTGGGTGGTGGTGGGTATAACGTTGCAAATGTTGCAAGGGCATGGACGCTTTCACTTGCTATAATGTTAGATAAAGAGATTAGCGATCCAATACCGCAAAACGTTCTCCCTATCTTCGAAAAATATAAGGTAAAAATAAACAATTTGCGAGACGATTTTACCGTGAAAGACAATTCAATGGCAGAAAGGGTAAATAGAGAGACAAGCAGAGTAATAGAAAAGTTGAAAAAACATCTCTTTCCTTATCACCACCTTTATTAAAATCTATATCTATGAAAAACAGAAAACAAATATTAAGCTGGTGTTTGTTTGATTTTGCAAACTCAAGCTATTCTGCTGTTATCGCTGCTGTGATATTTCCAGTGTATTTTACCAGCTACATAATAGGCAATGAAACAGGAATGGGCGATTTGTGGTGGGGAAGGGCAGTGTCTATTAGCATGGCTATTGTAGCAGTTTCCTCACCCTTTTTAGGTGGCATTGCAGACTACCTAAGGTTAAGAAAAAGGATGCTTTTTGCTTACACTTTGATGTCAGTTATCGCGATTTTCTGCTTTACATTTATCGAAAAAGGCATGATTTACAGAAGTGTTTTACTTGTCATACTGGCAAATATAGGCATGGAAGGCGGACTTGTTTTTTACAATGCATTTTTGCCAGTTATTGCAGATAGAAATAACTTTGGAAGGGTGTCTTCATGGGGATTTGGGATTGGGTATGCTGGTTCGATTATTTCTTTATTGGTTGCTTTAGTTATAATCAAGATGTGGCATATAAAATTTGTTTGGCTTTCTGTTGCAGTATTTTTTATGCTTTTTTCTATCCCGGCGTTTATGTATTTGCCTGCTGACAATAAAATCAATAAAGGCTTTTTTAATGTAGGGATAAATGGTTTTAAGCTAACAGTTGTAGCATTTAAAGATGTTGTTAGAAACAGAAACTTAAAATTCTTTTTACTCTCATACTTCATTTACGAAGATGGAGTGAATACAGTAATAGTGTTTTCAAGCATATTTGCCGCTACCACACTACATTTTTCAAAAGACGAGCTGATTTTATTATACTTGTTTGTTCAAATTGTGGCGCTTTTTGGATCATTTATAATGGCAAAACCGATTGACAGCTTGGGGCCAAAACGTGTAATAAATTATTCTCTAATAATGTGGTCAACGGTTTCAATATCTTCATATTTTGTTTCAGATAAGCATAGTTTTTGGATTATAGCTGCATTTGCTGGGTTTGGACTTGGAATTATACAGGCATCAAGCAGGGCGTTGTTTTCGAAGTTTGTTCCTGAAGGCAAAGAAAACGATTATTTCGGCATATATTCGCTGGTTGGAAAAACTTCTGCAGTGTTGGGACCATTAGTCTTTGGGACATTATCGTCTCAAACGGGCAGTCAACGTCCAGCCGTTCTTTCGATTTCTTTATTTTTTCTTTTTGGACTTATTTTAATCAATCGTGTTAAAGAAGAGGAGCAATAACTATATGAATGCAAAACTTTTTAGAATTTTACTCAATTTATATCCACCATATTTAGGCACGGGTGTTTATGTAAAAAAAATCTCTGATGATTACAGGGAAGTTTTAGTAGAGATGAAACTTAAATGGTACAACCGAAACTACGTTAATACACATTTTGGAGGCTCAATATACGCGATGACAGATCCTTTTTATATGTTGATGCTTATGCAAAATTTAGGTAAAGGTTACATAGTCTGGGATAAGTCAGCCCATATTGAGTTTGTTAAACCCGGCAGGGGAACAATTTATGCACACTTCAAAATTTCAGAAGAACAGATTCAGGATATAATAAAAAAAACAGAAAATGGGCAGAAATACTTTCCAGAGTTTACAATAAAAGTTATGGATAGCAACAACGATGTTGTGGCAATTATAAAAAAGGTGCTGTATGTGAGAAAAAAAGTATAGCTGTAAATACAGAGTTATTAAAAATTGGATTTTATTGATAAAAAAATACAGTTTCGCTTTTCTTTGTTAAAAGGGTTAACGTAGATTTTATTTGGATTTTTCAATTAGCTCAGAATGCCACCCTCATGTCATACACAAAATCCATAAATTGCTTAATATGTCTATATATCTGGCGACTTGTCAAAAAAACACTTGACAAAAAAGCTATTAAAGATGTATTAATTAGAACATAAATTGTCCTGTTTGAAAAAAAATTGTTTTCTGGTTTAATTTAATAAAAAACTTTGAGGTGAATATTACTAAAAACTTAGGAGGTAGAGATGAAAAAAACTGTTTTATTATTTGGTATCGTTGTGTTGTTAGCAACGCAAACTTTTGCCCTTGATACGAAAGACATCAAGGGAACTTTTCCGTTTTTCCCTTCATTGCTTACAACTCAGACGGGGCAGGTTGTAAAGTCATCTGATTTTGAGTCTTCTGAAGTATGTATGGGTTGTCATCCAACGATTTACAGTCAATGGAAAGGCTCGATGCACTCAAATGCATTTAATGACCCCGTTTTTCAGGCACTATGGAATCTTGGTGAGAAAGAAGTAGGAGAAGATATAAGAAATCTCTGTGCAGGGTGTCACTCAGCTATAGGAACGGTATCACAAGAGATTAAAAAAGAAGGAAATAAATTTGTTGCAAGTGATGTTGCAATGCAAGGTGTAACTTGTGATATGTGCCATACAATTAGTGAGAGCAGGATTAATGAATCTCCTACAGGATTGCCTCAAAATGCGTCTTTTGTTATAAGTCCGGGCGATACTAAAAGAGGTCCTTATAAAGATTCTAAATCACCTTATCACAAAACGATGTATTCCGAACTACACACAAGATCAGAATTTTGTGGCAGTTGTCACAATGTATTTCACCCAGTTAGCAATTTTCATATAGAAAATACATACACAGAGTGGAAATTTTCGATTTACGCACAAAAGGGGATTCAGTGTCAGGATTGCCACATGGTACCTGTAGAAGTAGCAATTGAGACAGCAAAAACCCTTAAAAAACCAGAGAAACTACCAGGTCAGCCATGTATAACTGGTCCAAAAAGAGACTATATGTACACCCACGAATTTGTTGGTGGAAATGCCGTTATAACTAAATTAATGGGTTCAGATAAGCATTCAGAAATTGCTATAAAAAGGTTACAAAATGCTGCAGAATTAGAAGTAAAGTTTGATGATATTAAAAAAGGCAAAGTTGGTGAGCTTAAGGTGAAAGTCATTAACGAAACAGCAGGCCATAATTTGCCAACAAGTTTAACAGAAGTAAGAGAGATGTGGCTGGAAGTTTATGTCAAAGACGAAAAAGGTAATGTAGTCTTTAAATCCGGAGCCCTTGACAAAGATGGAAATGTCGATGAATCTGCAGAATCGTTTAATGCTTCAGCAGTAGATGAAAAAGGTCATCATACTGTAAAACCATGGGAGATCTCACGCTTTGAATATGTTAATACAATACCGCCCAAAGGTTTTAGAGCTGTTAAATATAAATTTTTAATTCCTAACAAGGCAAAAAAACTTACTGCCGAAGTTAAGCTAAACTATCGCTCTTATCCACAGAAGGTTGCTAATGCATTGCTTGGTTCTGCTGCACCAAAAATTCCAGTCATATTAATGAAGGAAAAGAAATTAGAAGTTGCAGTTAAGTAAGTTTTTTTTATAAAATGGGAATGGGATTATTACTGGTCCCATTCCCTTAAGATACAATTTTTGGAGGGCTTAATGTCCTTAGAATGGAGTGACGATTTATCAACGAACTATGTTTTAATAGATTCTCAACACAAACAACTTTTTAAAATAATCAACGAACTTCTTGATGCATGTAAAAAGGGACAGGCAAAAGCTGAAGTCATTAAGGTAGTAAATTTTCTTGAAAATTATGTTAATGAACACTTTTCAACAGAAGAGGCATTTATGGAACAGCATAACTATCCCCATATCGCCGCACATAAAAGACAACACGAAGAATTTAAAAAGAATTTAAAAAATTTTAAAAACCGTTTAAGTACTGAAGGCGTAACACTTAGTTTTTCCATCTCGCTAACTCACACCTTGGTAGAATGGCTAACAAAGCATATTAGAGTGATTGATAAAGAACTTGGCCAATTCTTGAAAAATCAAGATTAATTTTATTGTTTTTTCTGACTGACGATACGTTTGAAAAAAAGCTCTCGTAATAGTGTTTTTGGTAAATCTGGGGGATAAGGCACCACAGCCAGGCTTAAATTCTCTATACCAGTAGCAGATGTTATTATAGACCGCAGTTCTGTTTCTTCTATCGTTTTGTTTGAGTCCCAATCTTTAACTTGAACCTTAAAAAGAAATCGTTGAGGGGCATCAGGTAATATTAGTAAACACTGATTTATCATTGATTGTAAATACTTTTTCGTCTGTATGAAATCTAATTTTAATTCGTTCTTAATCTGTCTGTGATAAGCCATTAAAGAGAAGTAGTCAGAAACATTTTTTAACACAGAAAGGTCATGTGCAAGCCACGCTAATGCGCCCTTTGGATTAGATACAGCTTCATAAGTAAGGTTAACCATGAGTTTCAATGATGGATTTTTAGCTTTAATATTTTCGTTTAATGCAGAAATAAAGTCAGCTATTTTATTGCTTTTCCATTGTCTCCATTCCCAGAACGCATCAGTATAAGTAATCTTGCCATTAAGTTTAATGAAAAACAGTTCTGGTTTAGCGTTTTTACCTGTCTCAGATTTAAAAAGAGTTACGGTAGAATTGTTAAAACCTTCATTGAAACGCAAAAAAAGGTCGTCCTGAAGTAGAATACCATCTATAGGGTAAGATGCAAGGTCTGAAAAAATTTTTATAATATGTTTTTGGACAGCAAGAGAAAAAATATTTAGGCCTTTTGTGGGAAAGTATTTTTTGTTGTCTAACGAATAAGCGATAACTGGCTCTAAATTATAAACACCATAATCAGCATAACGTGTTGTCATCCATGCAAAAACTTTAAGGTTGTAAGTTTTAGCGATTGGTATAACATCCTGTAATACATCGTAAATTAATGGTGCAGCTGATGTCTTAAAATAAACTCCCTCATTCAACTGTGTCTTTATCCCCATATGATAGCGGTCACCGTTGTTATGGAAGACCCTTATAATTACTGTATTAACGCCGCAGTCCTGCCACTTAGAAAAAAGACTTTTAACTTCCCTGATATCAGAAGGCAAAAGAAAAACTTGAACGGCTTTGATTTTCTCGTAATCAAAATTATCTTTTCTATTTTTCTCTTCGGGATGAGAGTAAGTGATTTTTACTGTTGGTAACGATTTAATATCTTTGATAACGTCGTCAACGCTTAATGCATATGTAATTTTATAAAAAAATAAAAGTGCAAAAAAAAAGAGAGATTTTTTCATTTCGTATCCTTAATTCTTTTTAGCCTCTCTAACAAGACCTTTTCGTGTCCAATCTCCTTAGGCTTATAGTAACGTTTATTTTTTAACAAATCAGGAAGACAGACAAAATTTTTTACAATTCCACCTTCGTAATCGTGGGGATACTTATACTCTTTACCGTATCCCTGTTGTTTCATCATCTTTGTAACAGGATTAATAAGTGACATTGGGGGTGGCAATGCACCGTATCTATTTACATCATCTTTTGCATCGAGATAGGCAAGATAGGAAGCATTGCTTTTGGGTGCCAGAGCAAGATATGTTACCGCTTGTGAAATAGGAATAAAGCCCTCTGGCATGCCTATCGCATGAAACGCATAATGAGCAGATGTTGCTATCATTAATGCATGCGGATCCGCATTGCCGATATCCTCAGAGGCAAAAATCATCATTCTCCTTAAAATAAAATAGATATCTTCTCCTGACTCTATCATTCTTGCAAGATAATATATTGCTGCGTCAGGATCTGAAGCACGCATACTTTTAATAAAAGCAGAAATTAGACTGTAATGATAGTCGCCTTTTTTATCGTAAGATACAGTATTTGAGATGATGTTCTTTAGTGATTCAACGGTAATATCATCAGAGTAGTTTTTCAAAACAATTTCAAGCATGTTAAGGGCTACTCTTGCATCTCCACTCGCAGTCTGAGCAATGAATTGTAGAACTTCATCGCTTAAAGTTATATCTTTAAACTCCTTTTTAATTGCGGTTTGTAAAATCTTAAGAAGAGAAGTTTCAGTTAAATGTTTTAGTTGAATAACCTTTATGCGTGAAAGCAAGGGGGCGTTGATATAAAAAGACGGATTTTCTGTTGTTGTGGCAAGAAATATAATTACACCATTTTCAATCCATGGTAAAAATGCGTCTTGTTGAGCTTTGTTAAAACGATGTATTTCGTCAACGAAGATGATCGTTTTTTTTCCATTAAAGTTAAATCTTTTATTGGCTTCCTCGATAAATTCTTTAACTTCCTTGATTGTAGACGTAACCGCTGAAAAAACCTTATATGGTAAGCCAGTATTTTTAGCTATAAGCATTGCAATGCTTGTTTTGCCAATACCAGGCGGACCAACAAACACCATAGAAGGTATGTCACCCATCTCGATAGCAGAAAAAAGCCATTTTTGAGACAAAAATTCTTCCTGTCCGATAATCTCTTCAAAGGTTTTTGGACGCATCCTGTATGCCAGAGGTTCCATACCAAAATTATGACATAGTTAGTGATAAAAAAAAAGAGTTACTCGAATAGTGCACTTTAGATGAAGCACTTTAGATGTTTGCTTGACAAAAGAAACGTTTTTCGTAGATAATAAAAACTAATTGTTGGGCGATTAACTCAGAGGGAGAGTGCTACCTTCACACGGTAGAAGTCACTGGTTCGAATCCAGTATCGCCCACTTTACCAAATTAAGACCTTTTTCAAAAATCTCATACACTGGTACACATCCCCAGACCCCGGATGTCAAGTTTTCAATTTATAAAAAATTTTTAAAATCATTTCCAGTGATTTTAAAGACCTTTGCAAGGTTTTGCTAATGTCTTTAGCTATTCCGCTACTTTTAGTGCCTTTTCAAATACCTCGTTGAGCTTTAATGACTGTTTATATGCTTCAAAAAGCAGCATTGCGAGCTCTGTTTTACCTGAAATTTCCATCTTATTTGCCCAAGCCCTGTAGTTTTCTGCATGTTCGATATTATGTGTTTTCCAGTGTTCTAATAGCTTATGTATTTTTTGAAAGTCATCGTGCATAAATAACCCCTTAATTTTTTTACAATTATAAGGGCAATTTACAATAAAAGCAATGTCTAAACAAATCTTAACTGACTAAAATTCGCTAAAGATAAAAAGCGTTAAAAAGATTAAGGTTAATTATCAGTGATGCGTACCTTCAACGACTTCAACACCCTGTTTTTCGATATCTTTCTTTATCAACTCTTTAAAAGGGCACTTAGGGTAATCTCCTTCAAAAAGCATACATGATGCTAAATGTATGACTTTTATGTCAAAGTTTTTAAGTGTTTGAACAAGCCTGTGAACTCTACGACCCGAGCATCCACCACAGGTAAAAAATCCGATTAACTCCACCTTTTTGCCTTTATAACGTTCAAAATAGACCCTCTTATCATTAAAGGCTTTCAGGCATCCAACGCCGGGGCACGTTTCTGAAACAATGTTACATCTAACTATTGCTATATTAATAACATCTTCTTTCTTATCGGTAGCGCCAAGGTATTTTTCTTTCGCCTTCTGGTAGATATCTATATCAACTACCTCTTTGCCTTCCTTCTTAGCCATTTCTTCAATAGCCTTTTTTGCCATCTTTCTAACAAAAAAAGGTATTTTTTCTAACTCTTTTTCAGCATCTTCGTTCCATTTCATTTTATTTTATCCTCTCTGAATCGAAAAGTATAATGGGGGGGATTCCCCCCCAGCATTTTACTATTTTTCGGTTAAAATTGCCCTGATATCTTCATCAGGTGTAGTGATTGGTTTTAGATCAAACTTCTCCTGAAGCACCTTTAATACATTAGGTGTTACAAAGGCTGGCAAAGATGGACCGATGCGAATACCTTTAATATCAAGTGCTAACAATGTTAAAAGTATTGCCACTGCCTTTTGTTCAAACCAGGAAAGTATTAACGAAAGTGGTAAATCATTCACATCGCAATGAAAAGCCTTTGCAAGTGCTAATGCAACCTGAATAGCACTGTAAGCATTGTTACATTGTCCGATATCAATAAGTCTTGGAATACCATCAATGCTGCCAAAATCAAGTTTGTTAAACCTATATTTGCCGCAAGCAAGAGTTAGTATTATGCTATCTTGAGGAACCTTTTCTGCAAATTCAGTGTAGTAGTTTCTGCCTGGGCGTGCGCCATCGCATCCTCCTATCAGGTAAAAATGTTTAATTTTGCCTGATTCAATGGCAGCAATAATCTTGTCTGCTAAACCAAGAATAGCGGTATGATGAAAGCCCGTCATAATCTTTTTCCCTGGTGTTTCTGGTAAAGGTTTGGTTTTGAGTGTCTTTTCGATTAGTGGAGTAAAATCCCTGTTTTTTATATGTGTTGCCCCCGGCACAGCCGCTACGCCACATGTAAAGAGTCTATCCTTGTAGCTCTCTTTCGGGATTAAAATACAGTTAGTCGTTGCTAATATTGTACCTGAAAACTCATCAAACTCTCTTTTTTGCTCTTGCCAGGCTCCACCGTAGTTGCCTACTAAATGTTTAAATTTTCTCAATTCTGGATATGAATGTGCTGGCAACATCTCTCCATGGGTGTAAACATAGATATTTTTGCCCTCGGTCTGTTTTAATAGCTCATAAAGGTCTAAAAGGTCATGACCGGTGACTAAAATTCCGTAACCTGCCTTCGTGCCAGTACTTACTTCTACGGGTGTAGGATTACCAAAACGCTCGCAGTTTGCTCTGTCTAATAGTTCCATCGCCTTTAAGTTCATCATACCGCATTTTAAGACAGCCTCGATGTGATCATTAAGGTCAAATGACACATTTGTTAACGTTTTAAAAAGACCTTCCATCAGGAAGTCATCTACCTCTGTGTCACGATAACCTAACTCTTTTGCGTGATAAGCATAAGCTGCGACACCTTTCAACCCATAAATCAAAATTTCCTGCAGCGAATTAATATCCGGGTCTTTACCACAAACACCCATTGTTGTACATGCTAAGCCTTGAGCTGTTTGTTCGCATTGATTACAAAACATACTCATTTGTATCCTCCTTTTGTGTTTTTCTTTTAATATACACTAAAATAAAATCTTATAAATTGACTAATGTCAAATGACAAAAATTTTTTTCTTGACTTAATAAATAGATTTTGTTTAATAAAAATACGTACAATTTTGGGGGAAAATATGAAATTATCTACAAAAGTCAGGTATGGTGTAAGGGCAATTTTTGATCTTGCGTATCACTGCGGCGGTGATACAGGTCAGGTAAAGGATATTGCTGTTAGACAAAATATATCTCCACGGTATCTTGAGCAGATATTTCATCGTCTTAAAAAGGCTGGAATAGTGAGAAGTGAAAGAGGTCCAAAAGGTGGATATGTACTTATTAAAAAGACAAGCGAAATTACTCTTGCAGATATATACAAAGCGACTGAAGGACCTTTCGGGCTTGTTCCTTGTAAAAAGAAAAACAAAAAATGTCAGAATATCGAGGATTGTATTGTAAATCCAGTATGGGATAAATTAACCGAAAATATAGAGGAACTTTTTAAATCCATTACAATTCAAGATTTATGTTCGATTGCCGAAAAGATGAACATCCCTCGAGAGATTGATAAAAAGTACATGTATTTTATTTAATGGGCACGGGTTTATTTTTTTTCGAATTGGCCAATAATTTTCAATCTCGCTTCATTTTTAACCAAATCTTAACAAAAAGAAAATAATCTTTTAAAACAAACCTCCTATTCTTAAATTATAAAAAATAAAATTGGAGGTTTGTATGAACATTATGAAATCCTTTTTAGTTACTCTGATGGTTTTTCTATCTTTTGTGACGGCTAAGGCTTCCGACACTTTAAATGGTGCAGGTGCAACATTTCCTTACCCACTTTATTCATCCTGGGCTTATCATTACGAGAAAGAGAAGGGAATTAAAGTTAACTATCAGTCAATTGGCTCAGGCGGTGGTGTGAGACAGATTTTTAACAGAACTGTAGATTTTGGTGCTTCTGATGATGCTTTGACACCAGAAAATATTGAAAAAAACAGACTCCTGCAATGGCCACAGGTTATTGGTGGGATTGTGCTTGCAGTGAATATTCCTGGTATAAGATCGGAGCAACTTGTTTTAGATGCCAGCACTGTTTGTAAAATCTATCTTGGAGATATCAAATTCTGGGATGATGAAAGAATCAAAGCTCTTAATAAATCTGTATCCTTGCCAAAAAAAGAGATAATACCAGTTTACAGGTCTGACGGCTCTGGAACTACAGCAGTTTTTACTCATTACTTAGCTGAGGCTTGCAGTGATTTCAAGCAAAAAGTAGGTGAAGGTAAGTCTGTTAGCTGGCCCGCCGGAATTGGTGGCAAAGGTAACGAAGGTGTTGCAAATTATGTGAAAAGAACAGAATATTCTGTTGGTTATGTTGAGTTTGCCTATGCAAAGCAGAATAAATTAAATTATACGCTATTAAAAAATCCTGCGGGTAATATAGTAAAGCCAAGTCTCAAATCCTTTTCTGAAGCAGCAAAATACGGTGACTATAATCCAGAAAAGCATTTTTATACCTGGATAACAAACACAAAAGGTAAAAATACCTGGCCTGTTGCTGCTGCTACAAACATTTTAGTCGCTAAAGAAAAACAAGATGTTAATAAAAAAGTTACAAAGTTCTTCGATTGGGCATTCTCAAGCAAGGCTGACAAGTTAGCAGAAAATCTTATTTATGCACCGTTACCAGAGACCCTAAAAAATAAAGTTCGTGAATACTGGAGAAAGAATGGCATCTATTGATCAGGACAGTAAAGATAATACAAACATTACGGGAGCAAATTTAAAAGGCTCTCGTTTTATTGACTCTTTTTTTCATTTTTTAACAGCTATTGCTTCTTTTTCAATAATTTTGATAATAATGGGTATCATAGCTGTTTTGTTGAAAGAGTCTTTTCTTGCTATTTCTAAGTTTGGTTTTTTTAAATTCGTATTTTCTACAAAATGGGACCCAGTAAGAGAAGTTTTTGGAGCAGGTGTGCCCTTATATGGAACTTTACTTACTACATTACTTGCTCTCATCTTTGCTATCCCTATTTCACTGGGTGTGGCTATATTTGTTACAGAAATTGCCCCTGAGAAAATTAGAGGTTTTGTTGGAGGTGCTATAGAGCTTTTAGCTGCAATTCCAAGTATTATTTACGGTATGTGGGGAGTTTTTACGCTTGCACCAATTATGGCAAAATATATAGAACCCTTTCTCAAAGATACACTTGGAAACTTGCCAGTATTTAACACTCTTTTCAGGGGAACACCTATCGGACTTGATTTATTTACAGCAGGTATTGTATTAGGCATAATGATAATCCCCTTTGCAGCAAGCATTGCAAGGGATTCGATTAACCTGACACCAAAAATTTTAAAAGAATCGGCTTATGCGATGGGAACAACCCATTGGGAAGTTATAAAAGATATCATTTTACCTCACTCAAAGTTTGGCATTTTTAGTGGCATAGTGATATCTCTTGGTCGTGCTTTAGGCGAGACGATGGCCGTTGCCTTTGTTCTTGGAAACAAAAATAAAATAGCCACATCCCTCTTTGATGCAACAACAACTGTTACAGTTAAGTTGGCAAACGAGTTTACTGAAGCAGATAAAGACATTTATCTATCATCATTATTTTACCTTGTACTGTTACTGTTCATAATGAGCTTTGTTATTTTAGCTTTTTCAAAGTTCTTGCTTATGAAATACAAGAAGGAACGGGTATGACAGGAATAAAATACAGAAAGTTAAAAAGTAATTTTTTCTTCACCCTTTGTACGTTTATGACCCTAATTGGACTTTTTTTTCTTGTTTACATCCTTGCTGATATACTTATCCATGGAATTAAGGGATTTAATTTAGATCTCTTTTTTAAAGATCCCGCTCCTGCTGGTGAAGAGGGAGGAGGACTAAGAAACGCCTTTATTGGGCATCTTTTAATTACTCTTGTTGCTGTATTAATTGGAGTGCCTTTAGGTGTTTTAGGTGGAACCTATCTTGCCGAGTATGGAAGAAACAAATGCATCTCAAAGTTTATAAGTACTCTGGCAGACATTATGGTTAGTGTACCAGCTATTGTTATTGGCACATTTGTTTATGCCATAGGTGTAAAACCTTTTGGGAATTTCAACGGCTGGGCTGGCTCAGTTGCCCTTGCAATAATTATGCTTCCCATCATTATAAGAACTACTGAGAATATGCTTTCACTTATTCCATGGAGTTTAAGAGAGGCTGCTTTTGCCCTTGGAGCACCTTATTATAAAGTAATTTTCCAGGTTGTATATCGTGGTGCAAAGACGGGAATACTTACAGGAATTTTACTTTCCATAGCAAGGGTAATTGGTGAGGCAGCACCATTACTTTTTACTTCCTTTAACAACAATTTCTTCTCCACCGATATGAGTAAACCTGTTGCATCTCTTACAGTTACTATCTTTCAGTATGCGACAGGGCCTTATGATACCTGGCACTCTCAAGCTTGGGCAGCGTCATTAGTCATAACTTTGACGATATTAGCAATTACAATAATCAGTAGAATTATTTTAAAAGGAAGAGCAAAATGAAAAATAGTATTGAAATTGAAGCAAAGAATCTCTCCTTCTATTACAACGGCGAGACAAAGGCTTTAAAGTCGGTAAACATTGCCATTTACAAAAATTTAGTAACGGCATTGATTGGTCCTTCGGGATGTGGCAAAACAACATTGCTTAGATGTTTTAACAGGATGCATGATCTCTATCCAAAAAATAGATACGAAGGAGAAATTATTTTCAAGGGAGAAAATATTTTCTCGCCTCACATTGATTTAATTGAACTTCGAAGCAAAATAGGTATGGTTTTCCAGAAGCCTACCCCCTTTCCAATGACAATTTTTGATAACATTGCTTACGGCCTAAGACTCAGAGGTATTAAAAATAAAACTGATATTAAAGACAGAGTTGAGAAAGCTCTTAAGGAAGCAGCATTGTTTGATGAAGTTAAAGATAAATTGAATGCTAATGCTATAGAGCTTTCAGGTGGACAGCAACAAAGATTAGTAATAGCAAGGGCTCTTGCAGTAGAACCAGAAATACTTTTGTTTGATGAACCGACATCTGCTTTAGACCCCATATCTACAGCCAAAATTGAAGAGCTCATATCGGAGCTAAAGAAAACAGTCACGATAATCATTGTTACCCATAATATGCAACAGGCAGGAAGAATTTCCGACTGGACAGGCTTCATGATGCTTGGAGAGCTTATTGAGTATGATAAGACTGAAAAAATCTTTACCTCACCTTCAAAAAAATTAACAGAAGAATACATAACAGGGAGATTTGGATAATGAAAACGGCAGAAGAACTAAAAAAACTAAGAAATGACATACTACAAATGGCGGCATCGATCGAAGCCTCCCTTGGTGATGCAATCAAATCTTTACTTGAAAGAGATGACAGCCTTGCAGAAAAGGTTATTGAAAAAGATAATGTTATCAATAGCTTTGATGTTATGATTGATGAAGAATGTATCAAGCTAATTGCTCTGAAACAACCTGTCGCTTCAGAACTTAGATTTATTATCACTGCTATGAAAATTACAAGTGATATGGAAAGAATTGGCGATCTATGCGTTAATATTTGTGAAAGGGTTTTTGAGCTAAACAAAGAACCGCAGTTAAAGCCATACAAAGACTTACCGAAAATGGCTGAAACAGTAAAAATTATGTTACGAGAAGCGATTGATGCCTTTTTACAAAAGGATGTTGATCTTGCCTGTGAGGTAATAAAGAAAGACGACACTGTTGACTATTATCTAAACGAAGTAACCAATGAACTTATCACCTTTATGATAAGAGATAGCTCAACAATCTACAGGGCAAATAAGATAACCCATATAGCTAAATATTTAGAACGTATCGCTGACCATTGTGTTAACATATCAGAAAACGTTATTTATCTGGTGAAAGGAAAAATTATAAGGCATACTGAGTTTTCTCAGGATATATGCTAAAATTGTGATATGGCAAACAAAATTTTCCTTTTAGAAGATGAAGAAGACATCTGTATATTAATCAAGCATAATCTGGAAAAAGAGGGGTTTAAAGTATCCTTTTTTTTAACTCCCAACGAGTTTCTTGAGGCATACAGAAAAGAAAAGTTTGACCTCCTTCTATTAGACCTTATGCTTCCTGAAATGAGTGGCTTAGAAGTTTTAAAGATACTTAGAAAAGAACCTGAAAAAAAAGATGTGCCCGTAATAGTCTTAACCGCTAAAAATACAGAATTTGATAAGGTATTAGGACTCGAGTTAGGCGCAGATGATTATATCACAAAACCATTTAGTATCAATGAACTCATCGCAAGGGTTAAGGCTGTTTTAAGGAGAATAAAAAAAGAACCAGAAAGTGATGATATTATTGAATTTGAAGGGATAAAAATATATCCATCATCATTTCAGGCATTTGTGGACAATAAAAAAATAGACTTAACAAAAACAGAGTTTATGCTACTTAAACTTCTAATTTCAAATAAAAACAAAGTACTATCACGAGAACAGTTACTTGACTCTCTCTGGGGTAATGAAAAGATAGTGATAGATAGAACAATTGATGTTCATATAAAAAAGCTTCGTGATAAACTTGGTAAATACGGTGATTATATAAAGACAGTTCGAGGTGTTGGCTATATATTTGAAGGAAACAATGAATGACTTTAGCATTCATAACACTTTTATTGCTCCTTTTAATATCCCTCTTTTACATTTTCAGATTAAAAAGGAGTATTGTTGAGCTTACTAAATATCTTGAGCATATAATTCAGGACAAAAAATTAAAAAAGATCTTTTTTCACAGAAAAGGCTTTAATTACGATACCATTCTGACTATAAAAAAAATTGAAGATCGGATCGAAAATCTAAAAGTAAGGCTTGAAAAAAAAGAGAAGCTTCTCGAAAAATTATTCTACTCGGTGCCCATACCCCTTGCATTCTTTACAAAAGATGGAAAGCTGGAATTTAAAAACTACTCCTTTGAAAAGCTTTTTGGAGATATAAGCAACTTAGATGATTTGAAAAACCTTTTGAGAAAAGAAAGTTTTTACGAAATTACCAGAGAAACAGCAGATAAAATTGAAAAGAGAAATACCGAAATAGAATGGAAAAACCGTTTCTATTCAGTAAATCTCGACATAGTTAGATTTGAACAGAGAGAATCTTACCTTATATCCTTTCTTGACATAACAGAATTGAAAAAAACCCAGATTATAAAAGCCGAGTTTACGTCAAATGTATCCCACGAGCTAAAAACACCACTTACAGTAATTAAAGGCTTCATAGAAACATTAGAAAAAGAGCTGCCTGAAGATAAACTATATATGATAAAAACAATAAAAAGGCACATAGATAGGCTACAAAACCTTGTAAGTGACATATTGATGTTAGACATGGTTGAATCGGAGAAAAACATAATTTTTGAATCCTTTGATTTAAATGTAACAGTTCAAACAGCTATATCACTTTTAGAAAAGGAAGCAAAAGAAAAAAACATCGAAATAATTTTCAAAAACGAAGTAGACTTAACAGTCAATGGAGACAGTTTTTTAATACTACAGGCTTTGATCAATATCCTTACAAATGCAATTAAATATACGCCTGTCGGTGGTAATATCACTCTTAAGATAGGCAAAAATGACGGTAAAATATTTTTTTTCTGCAAAGACACAGGAATTGGTATTCCTTCTCAGCATTTACCTCGCATCTTCGAACGTTTTTACGTAGTAGATAAATCACGCTCAAGACAGATGGGAGGCACAGGGCTCGGTCTTTCAATAGTAAAACACATCATTGAGCTTCATAAAGGAAACATAACAGTTAACAGCGAACCAGGCAAAGGCACAGAATTTATTATAGAACTGCCAGTTATGTAAGATATTGAATATTCAATTAACTATGAACAATATAGTTGGTCTGACGTAGGGTGCAAAACCAAGAAGTGCCTTTGAGAATTTAAACTTAAAAAGGGGGGGAGCATCCCCCCTTAAAGTAGTTTATTTTTTGTGTTCCTTTCTTAACCTTTCAGCATCTTCTTTAATACGTGCAGCAGCTTCTTTCACCTTTGCCCAGCCATACCAGTGCATATAGTCTGGGTTAGCATGGAAAGCACCCTGAAAAGCTCTCATTCTATATTCAAGGAATATGAGGTACAGTTCTTGTTCTGCCGCAGTTTTTGCTTCATAAAACTGCAGGAGATCTGGAGCAAATTTCCAGCCCGCTGGTTTCTGCAATATTCCATCGTCATAAAGAGCTTTAACAGTTCTGATTGAATCAGCAAAGATTTTATCAACATCTTTAATCACCGATTCCGCAGCCCTGTAGTTTTCTTCAGCAAAGCTTTTTGAGTGGCACTTTGAACAGGTTTCGATCATTCTGTTTCTATATTTATCGAATTCTTCTTTAGAGAGTCTTGCTACCTTAGCTGCCTTCACAGCCTCGATTCTTTCTGTTGGATTACCTTTTTCATCGAGTACTCCCAATGCCTGAAGAATTGTCACTCTGTCATTAAGCCAATCTTTATCATCTTCTGGAAGTCTTAATGCCAGAAAGCCCCATGCAGTCATTACATCATGTTTGCCATCGGGCATATGACATGTCTGACATGATGGTGCTCTGCCTGAAGATGGTTCTAACTCCCAGATCGTGCCGTGTTTAGATGTCTGCCACATCTCCCATTGAGGATGATCAAATCCCATGTGACATGTCCTGCAAGCCCTTGGATCCTTAGCTTCTTTCACTGAAAAGCTGTGTCTTGTATGACACGAATCGCATTGAGCTGCCCCGTATCTCTTAATATCATCTAAGGCTTTATCTCCAATTTTGTGACATGCCGAACAGCCTTTCAAATCTCCACCGCCAACAGTTGGAGGTTGATGATTGATCATTGGCATCGCTTTCATAGCTGCCCAGGCAAGGGCATGTTTTCCTTCTTTAAACTCTTTTACCCTGCCAGGATGACATTTTGCACAAGTATCTGGAGTGGGAATTTTAGCCTTTTTTGCATCATCCATTCCATTGTGTTCAGAACCATGACATCCTGAACAATCCATCACCTTTGACATTTTCCCTTCGATAAATTGTGCCACGATACCCGGAGTTACCTTTTCATGACAGGTGATACAGGCAGACTTTTTTGTTTCAGACTTTTTTGCTGTGGCTTTTTTAGCTGCTTCAGACGTATTGAAAAGAAGCAAAGAAGCTAAAATTAGCCAGAAACCGATAACTGTCTTCTTCATATATGCCCTCCTTATTTTTGATGATGTTACCATACAATGAAACATATATCTGAATCTTTGACTTTTGTCAAAAATTGGGAAATTTTGATTGTGACTAAGTTTGAGTAGTTTATTTTAGTAAGAAATATTCAGGTTTTTAGCCTAATTCATCAAACGGTCTAACTCTGAATTGAACTTTTAATGTATTTTCTGCAAATGAACGGATTTTTTCTATATCAAGACCAGGAACGGCAACTGCAGAAACTGTAACTTCTTTAATGTGTTTTTTTGCAGAATTTATGAACTCTATCAAACTATCAAATGCGCCGATAATAGCTGGTTGACACAACTTTTCGTATGTTTCTCTATCTGCAGCATTAAGGCTGATAGATACTGAATCGATTAAATCTTTAATTTCTGGGACAACATCCCTCCCTGTCCTCAGGTTTGCAAGACCATCAGTGTTTAAACGTATTTTTTTGGTTCCTCTTTGTTTAAGTTTTTTAGCAAGTTCTTTTATTAACTCTAACCTGATAGTTGGCTCACCATAACCGCAGAACACAACTTCGTCATATTTATCTATGTCGTCAGGCATTGCTTGAATAAAATCATAAAGTGAAGGTTCTTTTGAAAGTCTAAGGTAATGTCCTTTTACGTAAAAGTCTCTCTGCTTGCCACAAAAAACACACCTGTTTGTGCATTTGTTCGTAATGTTAATGTAAAGGGAGTTTCTGATTTTGTAAAAAATTTTTGCATCAGCCTCTTTTGCTAAACCAAAAATCTTCAATGTGTTGGTGTAGATAGTTCGCTTTACATCCTCTTCAGGCAGGTTTTTTAACTCTGCGATGCGTTTAACGCTGTATTTGACAAAAGAAGGCTCATTTCTTTTGCCTCTTAATGGCTCTGGTGCAATAAATGGGGCGTCTGTTTCAGACAGGATATAATCAAGCGGTATCGTCTTAACAACGTCGTGAACATTGGTTGCCTTTTTGAATGTAACCGTTCCAGGAATTGAAATGTAGTAGCCCATCGATATGTATTTTTTTGCATCATCAATATTGCCTGAAAAGCAGTGGATAATGCCTCTTAATACCCTCTTTTTTAAGACCTCTTGGGCCTCTTTGTGTGCTTCGCGAATATGAATCATCACAGGTTTTTTCAGACGTTCAGCAAGCGTAAGTTGTCTTTCAAAAACTTCTATCTGTTTTTCGCGCGGTGAGTAATTTTTAAAAAAATCAAGACCAATTTCACCTAGTATCAAACATTTGGGATGCGAAAGTGTTTGTTCAAGTTGTTTTTCTATTTTATCGTTGTAAATGAGCGCTTCGTGTGGATGTACACCAACAGCAGCATAAATAAAATCGTTTTGTTCAGCAATATTTATCGCCTTTTGCCAGTATTTAGGCTCAATCCCAACGGTGCAGATAAACGTAAGCCCTGTCTCTCTTGCACGTTGAATAACTTCTTCACAATCGTTATCAAATTCTGGCAACTCTAAATGTGTGTGAACATCAACATAACCGAACATTTTACTTTACCTTAGCTCCAGTCCTTATTTCTTTTTCGGTTGTAATTATTGATAGTCCGTTGTTATCTGATGCAGCAAGCAACATTCCCTGTGATTCTATGCCCATTAACTTTGTTGGTTTTAAGTTGGCAACAAAGACAATACATTTACCTACCATCTCTTCGGGTGTGTAAAATTTGCCTATACCTGCTACTATCGTGCGCTCTTTAGTGCCATCTGAAACAAGCATTTTTATCAATTTGTCAGATTTTTGGACCTTTTCTGCAGCTAAAACCTTTCCAACTTTAAGTTCAATTTTTGCAAAATCATCAATAGTGATGTAGTTTTCTTCTGTTTTTATCTCTGTGGCTTCTTTTTTGTCCAATTCTATACGTGGAAAGAGGTCTTTGCCTTCTTTTACAGTAAGTGTTGCAGGAAAAGCCGCATAGTTTCTATATTCTTTATTTTCTTTCAGTAGATTATAAACAGTTTTTGGTATGCCAATGCTTTCAAATATTTTATCGGCAGTAGCGGGCATAAATGGGGAAATCATTATCGATACACCCCTTATTCCTTCTAATAAATTAGATAGTACTGTGTTTAATTTGACATTTTCTTTTTTCTTGTGAAGGGCCCATGGTTCTGTTTCTACAATAAATTTGTTCAGTATATTGATGAAACCCCATGTAGCCTCTAACGCTCTACTAAAAGAGCAAGTAGACATAGCCTCATCATAAGCTGATATGGTTGTATCAAATTGAGTTTTTAGAGTATTATCAATACCAGCAGTGGCGGGCGTTTGATATGTTCCGCCTGCGAACTTAGTAACCATTGATGTGCTGCGTTTCACTAAGTTGCCAAGGTCATTGGCAAGGTCGCTATTGAGCCTTTTCACCATTGCGTCGTTCGAAAAATCCCCATCAAGACCAAAAGGAACTTCTCTAAGCAAGAAGTATCTAAATTGGTCAACACCATATTTATCGGCAAGTGCAAAAGGATCTATTGCGTTTCCCAGAGATTTACTCATCTTTTGTCCTTCTACTGTCCACCAACCATGTGCAACAACCCTTTTTGGCACAGGAAGGCCCGCTGCAAGCAAGAAACAGGGCCAGAAGATTGCGTGAAATTTAAGTATATCCTTTCCAATAAAATGCACTGCTGGCCAATACCTGTTAAATTTATCCATATCGTCAGGGTAACCTGCAGCAGTTATGTAGTTGGTAAGGGCATCAAACCATACATAAATAACATGTTTTGGATTTCCAGGGACAGGAATTCCCCATTTTATCGAAGTGCGTGAGATACTCAAATCCTTCAAGCCTTGTTTTATAAAATTAACAATTTCGTTTTTTCTTGATTCTGGATAAATGAAATCCGGGTTTTTCTCTATGTGTTCAAGTAGTGCGTCGCCATACTTTGACAGCCTGAAAAAATAGCTCTCTTCTTTAAGCTTCTCCACATTACGTTTACATTCGGGGCATTTACCGTCTATCAATTGTGAATCAGTTAAAAATGTTTCGCATGGCACACAGTACCAGTCCTCGTATTCACCTAAATAAATATCACCTTTTTCAAGAATCGTCTTAAAAAGATGGCTAACGGTGTGATAATGCCTTGCTTCTGTTGTTCTTATAAAGTCGTTATTTGATATGTTGAGTTTTTTCCATAAATTTTGAAAATTTACAACAACACGATCTGCAAGTTCTTTAGGTGCTAACCCTTGTGCCTTGGCGGTTTTTTCGATCTTTTGCCCATGTTCATCCGTACCAGTTAGAAAAAATACATCCTTTCCAAGCAGTCTGTAATACCGCGCAAGGGTGTCAGCAGCGATTGTAGTGTAAGCATGCCCAATGTGAGGAACATCATTAACATAATATATTGGCGTAGTAACATAAAATGTGTCTTTCACTTACCGTTCTCCTTTTCATCAAGTTTGTTAAGTGTTTCAATATCTGTAGGCTCTTCTAAAGATAAAAGATATGATTTGTCAATATGGCAAAGGTCTCCACCATCTATGTAGTTTAACATTTCGTAGTTTAGACAGCACATCAACCTGCCACACATGCCAGAAAGTTTAGATGGATTTAAGGGAAGGCCTTGATTTCTAATCATCTTTATAGATATTGGATTAAAACCTGATAAAAACTTCGAACAACAAAGCTCTCTCCCGCATATAGCAACCCCACCACATAGTTTGGCACCATCCCTGACACCTATCTGACGCATCTCTATGCGTGTCTTGAATATCCTTGCAAGGTCTTTTACAAGCTCTCTAAAATCTATTCGTCCATCTGCAGTGAAGTAAAAAATTAGTTTGGTTCTATCGAGTGTGTATTCAGTGGCTACAAGCTTCATCGGTAAACCATGATTTTCTATCTGTTGCAATCCAATTTTAAATGCTTCTTTTTCGTCTATCTGGTTAGTTTTGTATGCTTCTAAATCTTCTTCTGACACTTTTCGCATAATTTTTTTTATTTCGGTTTCGGGGGCAGGCAGGTCTTTAGGTGGTATGACGACCTTCCCAACGGTCAATCCTCTTTCTGTTTCTGCAACGACAAGATCACCATAGTTTAGTTCAATACCATCGGGGTCGAACAGGTAAATCTTTATAGAAGATTTAAAACGTATTCCAGTAAGTATCATAATTCCTCACGTAATTTTATAGAAATAAGCAACGTCTCGATAATAAACGAGCGTGTTATATTATACCTTAAAAGTTTAGCAAAATTAATAGCTTTCTCTAACATACTGATATAATTAATAATTTGTCTATTCTTGAAGCCACTTTCTGCAACAATGTTAACAAAGTGTATGTGAATATATGCTGTTAACACAGAGAAAAATATTTCTTCTTTATTTTTGTTCACTATATCTTCTGCCAGATTGCAGATTTGAGAAAAGCTTTTATCAGGTAGGTCATTAATAAATTCTTTAATTAACTCGATGGTTTCAAGATTTTCTGGACTTAAAAACTCCTCTCCCTTTTTTACAGAACCATCGCAAAAAGGCAAGACATCTTTAATCTTAGAAGGTTCATAGCCATCCTGTAGCAGTATTTTTTCGATAATACTCTCTTCTAATGGAGCAAAATTGATTTTTAGACATCTTGACACAATTGTCGGAAGCAAGTTTTTAATCAAACCCGTCACTAAAATAATCACTGAGTTAGCAGCAGGTTCTTCTAAAGTTTTTAGAACCGCATTCGATGCCTTGGGATTCATCTTGTGCGCGTCATCAATAATAATAACTCTGTATTTGCCTTCAAAAGGTGGTGAAAGGATAAAGCTGCTCGTTTCCTTGATCAGCTCAATCTTAATCTGTTTGGATTCAGTTGTTAGTAGTCTGATATCAGGATGTAACATTTTAGAGGCTTTGTTACAGCTATTACATTTGTTACAAGGAGTAATGCCACCTGTTTCACAGTTAAGTGTTTTAGCAAAATTCAGGGCAAAGAGTTTTTTCCCCACACCTTCAGGACCGCAAAATAAATATGCATGAGAAACCTTGCCATTTTTAATGATTTTTTGTAGAAGTTTTTGAGCCTTTTCGTTACCGAGCAGTTCTTTCATAAAAGCTTTAAAAAGTCGTTCAGTATTATTGTATGGATTTCGTAAATATCTTTAGTGGAGTCTATTAAAAGAATTCTATCTGGGTGCTGTTTTGCAAGATTTATAAAGCCATCTTTGACTCGCTTGTGAAAGTCGTGGTCTTCATTTTCGATGCGATCTTTTTTCTTTTCTATGCTTCTTTTTTTCATAATTTCTAAGCTGTTATCTAAAAGATATGTACGTGTAATCTTAACCCCGGATGTAACAAAATCATTAAGCGAGGAAATCATATCTAATGATAAGCCCCTGCCGTAGCCTTGATAAGCGATGGTTGAATCGGTGAATCTATCACAGATAACAATTTTTTTTGTGTTTAGTGCCGGAATGAGCACCTGTTTAACAAGTTCAGCACGTGCTGCCTCAAATAGCAAAAGTTCAGCTACAGCTCCTCCAGAGAATGTTTCTGATAACAATATAGACCTTATCTGTTCGGAAAAAGGTGTTCCACCTGGCTCTCTTATACTGATAAATGGCAAATTTCTTCGCTTCAGCTCGTCACAAAGCAGCTTAATCTGCGTAGTTTTCCCAACGCCTTCAATACCTTCAAAAGTAATAAGCATTGAGTTATTTTATCAGATATTTTAAGAATTTGAAATTGTTTTAAAAAAGTGTGACCGTTTAAAACGCCACATTCTGTCTTTCTGAGCTGAAGGCAAAAAAAACGTTCCAAAAAAACTGAAAAAGAAAGTCTATTTTATAATATAATACTTTAACATGAAGTCAAAAAACATACTTTATATTGCGATTTTTGTTTCATTGTTGTTACATATACTTTTTGGCATTACAGTAGAAAGTTATCTGCGTTTTTTATTAAAAAAGGCACCTTTGACAGGAGAGCAGGAACATTACTTTGAAATTTTACCTTATACACCAGACAGGGGAGTTGAAACTTTTAAACCTCCAAAAGATGCACGTTTTTTAGGTGCTAAAAATATTAAGCCTGACGTTGAAACAATGCCAAAAAATGACATAATTAATGCACCAAAGGTGTTAGAACAAATTATTTCTGTCCCTAAACAGAACCAGGAGCAAAAAGAGTCGTTGCCGCAAACAGAAAAAAAAGAAATATCAACAGATATTAAGGCACACATTAACGAGAAATCACCTTCAGAACTAAAAAAAACATCAGAAGAAAATAAACACACATCAAAAGAAGATAAATTACCATCATTTGAAAGGCTAATACCCAAAACGCCTGAACTCATAGCAAAGATGCCAAAGGAGGAAAGTATCAATTTAAACAGGGGCACGGTTAAAGAAGGCAAGCAACTGATGATTGCAACAAAAGAGTATAAATACTGGTCATATCTTGACAAGATGAAGAGAAAGATTGAGTTGCTCTGGCAGTATCCCGAAATTGCGAGGGTTAATGGCCTATCAGGGTCACTTAAGATAAGCTTTGCAGTTGATAAGAATGGAAAACTTAAAAATGTTGTGCTGGTAGAGTCTTCAGGATATAAATTTTTTGATGATGCTGCAATGAAGGCTCTAAGGGATGCATCACCTTTTGCCCCCTTCCCTGATACGTGGGATGTGGAAAGGTTAAACATTGATGGTACTTTTATTTATGAGATAAAAGTGATAAGATAAAACATTAAGATTAAAAGAGGATAACTTGGAACAGGCAATAGGTGTTTTTGACTCTGGTATTGGTGGATTAACAGTTTTAAAGGCAATAAAAAAACAGCTGCCCCACGAGAACTTGATATATTTAGGTGATACTGCAAGAGTTCCTTATGGTAACAAATCTAAAGACAATATTATAAGATACTCTATCGAGAACACGCAGTTTCTTTTAAAGCACAATATAAAAATTCTTGTTGTGGCATGTAATACTTCTACTGCAATTAGCCTGAATATTCTGAAAGAAAAATTCGCTATTCCGATATTAGGTGTAATAGAACCGGGTGCCAGACGAGCACTTGAGGTGACTCGTTCTGGAAGAATAGGCATAATAGGAACAGAGGCAACCATCAAAAGTGGTGCTTATGTTAGAGTGTTAAAAGATATGAGAAAAGATGTTATAGTTTTTTCAAAGGCATGTCCCTTGTTTGTGCCAGTTGTAGAAGAAGGATTAACCAATGGGAAGATTGCTGAAGAGATTGTTAAACATTATTTAGAGTCTTTTAATACACATTTTATTGATACGATGATTCTTGGTTGTACGCATTATCCTCTTTTGAAAGGTTTAATAAAAGAGTATTTTAAAGGAAGTGTTAAAGTGGTTGATTCTGCTAACGAAACAGCTAAAGCTGTTAAGGAACTGCTGGAAAATAACAGGATGCTAAACTATGCTAAAAGCGATGGTATTTCTAAATTTTTTGTTACCGATGCGGCGGAAAGATTTTTAAAAATTGGAAAGACAATACTTGGTAGCAGTATGGAAGAGGTGCAGCTTGTCACTGTCGAAAAGTAAAAACAAGAATCTGAAAACAGATAAAAAGCAGCAAAATGCTGTAAACGAAAGCGTTATCGCAAAGGTAGAAGGACTGTCTTACAGCGCCTCAGGCGTCGCAAGATATGAGGGGAAGGTTGTTTTTATCCCTTATACTGTTACAGGAGACGTCGTAAAATTTTCTATCAAAGAGAACAGAAAGACTTATGCTGATGGCAGATTAGAGGAAGTATTAAAATCTTCACCATACAGGAGACCCGCTCCCTGTCAATATTTTGAACGTTGTGGTGGGTGTCAATGGCAGCATGTTCAATATAATTACCAGCTGTACTCTAAAAAAATGATAACAAAGGATTTAATCGAGAGAATCGGTTTGATAAAAAACGTAAATGTTGCCGATACCAATAGTGCCAATAGTGAATGGAATTACAGACAGAGGGTGAGGTTCCAGATTGGATTTACTGATGGAATGCCGTGTTTAGGTTTTAGTATATTTGGTAGTAACGAAGTGGTTGATATACAAAATTGTCACATTGTTCAGAGACCAATAGTTGATTTGTTAAAACAGTTAATTACAAAGAAAAATGCAATCAAAAATTTTTATGATTTTGAAGTTTACTATTCCGAAGAGGGATGTTTTACATTTTCTGCTACAGCACGGCAAAACTGGGAACAACGTTTGGCTGAAGAGCTGTTTCCTCTTTTTAAAGGCGGTGTTATTAAAGAAATGAGAACGGGAAAAGTTTATAACATAAAAGAAGCAAACCTTTCGTATACGGTAAAAAACAGCATGGGAGACTTCAAGCTTAAAGTTCTGGCCGGTGGTTTTGTTCAGGCAAACCCTTATGTCAATGAAATAATATTAAATGTCCTGATTGATATTCTATCTGGATATAAAGAAATGCTTTTGTTAGAGCTTTATGCAGGATCTGGAAACTTTACGATACCTTTAAGCAAGCTTTTCAGACATGTTGTGGCGGTTGAAGCTGATCCATTTTCATTTAGAGCACTTAAAGAAAATCTTCCTAAAAATCGTGTAGTTAACGTCTCTGCTGTTCAGTCGAACGTATACGAAGAAGTATTAAAATGCTTCAATAAAAATAGGGAGTTTGATGTTATATTTTTAGATCCTCCACGTATTGGCGCAAAAGATGTTATGCCATTTTTGTCCAAGTTGAACGCAAAACGTATAGTATATCTTTCCTGTAATCCTTCCACCCTTGCGAGAGACATCAAAGTGCTTTGTGATGCTGGTTATTCTTTGTCAAAATTAATACCATTCGATATGTTTCCTCAGACGTTTCACATAGAATGTCTTGCAGTTTTAGATAGATGATATGGCTAAGATTCTTGTACTTGAAGATGACAAGAAACTACAAAATTTAATTAAAGCTTATCTTGAGAGCACAGGCTATGATGTGCTTTTAGCCTCCAGTTTAAAAGAGGCACGGAGTATTTTGGATAAGGAAGTCCCATCACTTGTGATTCTGGATTTGATGCTTCCGGATGGTAATGGAGAAAGTTTCTCTCAGGAAATTAAAGAAATAGAAGAAATCCCTATCATAATGGTCACAGCAAAATCTTCTGAAGAAGATAAATTGTTGGGCTTTTCTTTGGGCGCAGATGACTATGTGTCAAAACCGTTTAGTCCTAAAGAGTTGATTGCTAGGGTAAAGGCTGTATTGAGAAGATATGAAAAAGAAACACAAAAACAGAAAGTATTAAGTTTTGATAGTGGCAAAATATTAATAAAGCCGGAAAGTTTTGAAGTAGTTATTGATGGAAAAACTGTAGATTTATCCCGCACAGAGTTTAAATTGTTGCTGGTTTTAGCATCCTTTCCCAGCAAAGTATTTTCACGCATGGATCTTGTGGAGAAGGCTCTTGGGTATGAGTTTGAAGGTTATGAACGCACTGTAGATGCACATATAAAGAATCTACGTCATAAAATTGGAGATGATCCTAAAAAACCTCATTATATTCAAACGGTTTTCGGTATAGGGTACAAATTCCTTGGCAAAAAAGATGTATCTAACATTTAAAAAAAAGATAATTATTGCGATCTTTTTTTTCTTTATATCAGCTTTGTTAGCACTTCTTTTTGTTGTTGAATCGGTAAAAAAAGACTTTTTTTACTATACTGAAGGTGAAAGAGAAGACGATGTTTATATTCTGACAAGCTATATTGAAACACAGTACGAACAAAATCTTGGATTTGATAAAGCGCGATGTAACGATGTTGCTATGCTTGCGCTTTCTATGGGTTACGAAATGATGCTTTATGACAAAAATAATAACCTTATAACAGATACAAAAACTGCGATAAATACTATGCTGCCTCTTGCTAAAAGAAGACACAGCCTGCATATAAAACAGTTTGAAGAATTTTTAAGGGAAAATAACAAAAAAGAGTACCTGATGTATGAGCTTTTTTTGAAAAACGAAGAAATAGGTTCAGTTTACTTAAGGCAGTTTGAAAAGAGAAGAACCCTCTTTTTTATTGAAAGAACAACACAGTTTTTATTGCTCGGAATCTTTGCAGCAGTTATAAGTTCACTCATATTAGGCATTTTCATAACCTCAAAAATTCTGACACCCATCTCAAAATTGCAGAAAGCTGCCACGGATTTATCGAAAGGCAAAAAAATTGAATATATTGAAGTTAATCGTCGTGATGAGCTGGGAGAACTTGCAAAAGTTTTTAATAACATGGCAAAAAGCTTAAACGAGAGTGAGGTGGCAAGAAAATCAAGCATAACAAAGTTTGCACATGAATTAAGAACACCGCTCGCTGTGATACAGGGAGAGCTTGAAGCGATGCTTGATGATATTTATCCTGTAACGAAGGAATCTTTAAAATCTATTCTTGAAGAGGTTTTAAGATTGAAAAAGATGGTGGAGGCTTTAGAACGTCTTTATGAGATTGAAAAAGAAGCCAAGGGTTTAACGATGAAGCAAGTGTCTTTAAAACCTTTTTTAGAAACCATACGAAACAGATTTTTACTAAAGGCTAAGGGAAAAAATAACTCTATTGTCATTGATTGCGATGATGTAAAGCTTTTTACAGCCCCCGACTTGCTAACACAAATTTTATATAATCTTGTTGATAATGCACTTAATGCAACAGAAAATGGTTCTGTCACTATACATGCAAAAGAAGAAGATTCAAAAATAGTTATTGATGTGATTGATACTGGAACGGGCATTCAAGAGCAAGACATTCCTTTTATCTTTGAACGTTTTTATACTAAAAGAGAAAATGGTCTAGGGATTGGACTTGCAGTGGTGAAGGAAGCTATGGAGGTACTTGGCGGGGAAATAAAAGTCTTTTCTGAAGAAGGTAAAGGAACTATTTTTACACTCATTTTCAATAAAAAATTATAATTTTCTTAAAAAAATAAAATTCACAATTTTTTCACAACCTTTTCAAAAGTTATTCGCAACTAAGCGATATCATAAACACATGAATTATCGATGGAGGTTTTTGAAATGAGAAAAATACTGATTACACTATGTGTTTTAATGTTTGCATTTTTGTTTGTTACAACAAATGAAAGCTTTGCAAGAGGCGGTTTTGGGCGTGGCAACTGTGATTGTTATGATAAGGGTTATCCTCCTGCAAAATCAGAGGAATTCAAAAAATTTCGTGAGGAAACATTATCATTACGACAGACGCTTTCAAATAAAAGATTTGAACTTGAAAAAGAGTCGTTAGCTGAGCATCCGGATGCTGTTAAAATTGACAATCTTAAACAAGAGATTAAGACTTTGAAGGATAAGATATACGATATAAAGACAAAGTATAATGTTAATGCAAAAGGGTTCAAACCCCGCTGCTACTAAGGCGGTAGGAAGAGGTTGTTGCCCTCCGCCTCTTCCTTACTTTTTATTTTATTCGAAAATTTTGTATGATTTTGTAAAATATATTTTATGAGAAAATGTGGTAGTTTTATTTTTTTATCCGTTGTTTCAGCAGTTTTCTTAACCACTGGTTTTGTATCGACAACTTACGCTATTGATTCTCCTCCGAAGTGTTATCGTTTTAACAACGAAGCAGTACCTTATGGCTACTACGGGCATCATTGGAGAAAAACGGGATATGGACAGAGAATAAATATAAGAAATATAGAAGAAGCTATCTCCGTGGTGCAGGAGTTTTACAAGTCACCAAATCTAAAGGTTGTGCCGGTTAGAGAAAGTTATCGATTTTATAAAATGGAAGTTCGGGATGACCATAATACTGTCCTTGATATCGTCATAGTAGATAAATTTTCTGGCAGAGTAAGAAGCATATACTAATTAACAAACCTAACTATTTTTTTTAAAATACTGAAATTAGAGTTTTTTTTTCTGTTTATCCACAAAATTTAAACAAGAAACTAACCACCAAGCCTTGATTTTAATGTAAAATTTGTTGACACGCCCTATATATTGTGTTAAAACTTTGCCTATAATACAATATATGGAGGGCAATATGGGAGAAGTTTTAGAACTTAGGTCCCTAAAATTAACAGATGCAAAAGACACAACTGATTTAGCTGTCTTTGTTAGGACTTCTGATGAAGAACTTGCCTCCTGGAATAGACAGAAGATTATTGATGCACTTGTCAGAGAAACCTATCTTGATCAGGATACTGCTGAGATAATTGCCGAAGAGGTAGAAAAAAGCATCCTAAAGTCAGGTATTACGGTTCTTACCGCTCCCCTTGTTAGAGAGCTTGTTGATGCGAAATTAATCGAGAAGGGGCTTGAAAAGGCACGTAAAATGCATACCAGGTTAGGTATGCCGTTATATGATGTAGAACAGCTACTTGTTTATCCAAACAAAGAAAACGCTAACGTACCACATGGCCCTGAGGCAACAAATCTTACGCTTGCCGAAAATATTAAAAAAGAGTATGCATTACTTAATGTGTTTTCACAGGATGTTTCAGATGCGCACATGAGGGGAGACATTCACCTTCACGATCTGGGCTTCATAGATAGACCTTACTGTTCCGGACAGAGTCTTGAATATATAAAAAAGTTTGGATTGTCCCTGCCAAACTCGCTTGCGATAGCAAAACCTGCTAAACATCCAGAAGTTTTGTTGGCTCACATGGTAAAGTTTGCTGCTGCATTACAATCCAATTTTGCTGGAGCTATTGGTTGGGACGCGGTTAACCTTTTCTTTGCTCCTTATGTTGAAGGAATGAGTGATAGGGAGTTAAAGCAGCTTGCGCAAATGCTCATCTTTGAATTTTCTCAACAGGCAGTTGCACGTGGTGGTCAGGCAATATTTTCCGATATAAATCTTTACTGGGAAGTGCCAAAACATTTTGAAGATGTTCCTGCGATTGGCCCTGGTGGTGAATACACCGGTAAGGTTTATGGTGAATATGCGAAAACAGCCCAGAGATTCGTAAAGGCGTTATTTGAAGTTTATCTGGAAGGAGATGGGTGTGGCAGACCTTTCTTTTTTCCTAAGCCTCTGGTCCATATAACAGAAAAGTTCTGGAAAGAAGAGGGACATGAAGAATTTTTACGCCTTATTTCAGAGGTTGCTTGTGAAAAGGGTAATACATATTTTGTCTTTGATAGAGGTAACACTGCAAAAATTTCGGAATGTTGTCGTCTTTCTTTTAAGCTTGAGAAAAGTGATTTTGAAGATGCAAAACAGCCCTGGAAGATGAGATACTCTGCACTTCAAAATGTCACGGTTAATCTACCGAGAATTGCTTATGAAGCTAAAGGTGACGATATCAAGCTGAAAGAACTGATTACAGAAAAGGTTGAACTGGCTGTTAAGGCTCATATTGAAAAGAAAGCCTTTATTGAAAAACTTCTTTCCCAGGGGGAAAAAGGACCTTTAGCGTTGTTAACGATGAACAAAGATGGCCAGCCTTATCTAAGGATGCACAGGGTGTCATACCTCGTCGGTATGGTTGGACTCAACGAACTTGTTCAGCATCACTTAGGCTTTCAGATGCACGAAACTAATGCTGCTGTTCAATTTGGACTTAAGATTATCTCACACATGAAGCTATTAACTGAGAAATTGAGCAGAAAATATAACATGCATTTTGTGTTAGAGCAGACCCCCGCAGAAAGCACCGCCTATAGATTTGCAAAATTAGATCTTAAACATTATCCAGAAAAAACCGCAAGGGTTGTGAAAGGTAATATTTCAAAAGGAGAGATTTACTATACCAACTCAACATATCTTAACGTAAGCCATCCGATGAATCCTATTGATAGGATAAAGATAGAAGGCCTTTTTCACCCACTAATTGAGGCTGGTTCGTTAACACACATCTGGCTGGGAGAGAAAAAACCCAATACCGCTACAATGGCGAGTTTTATCAAAAAGATATTCGACTACACAATGAACGATCAGGTTGCATTTTCTCCAGAATTTTCTACGTGTTTAGACTGTAAAAAAACTATGAGAGGTTTAAAAGAGATCTGTGACTATTGCGGTTCCGAAAAGTTGGAAGGCATGACAAGGATTACAGGTTATTTTACACGTATTTCGAGCTGGAACAAGGGTAAATTGGGTGAACTTAGAGATAGGTTCAGAAGCAAAGAGTATTTTTAAAAAAAGGAGGATATAAGGTTATGATACTTTTTAGTTCACCAGGCTGTGAAAAATGTAAAATAGTTAAGGAAAGTTTTGATTTAAAAAGTATTGGCGTCAGAGTGGAAGAGTTGACAGAAGACAATGCAGATGGACTTGCAATGCTTGCATGGTATGAGTTGGTTAAAAAGGCAGAAGAAGGCTTGCCTTTGTTTCATGATGAAAAACAGGGATTAACATTACAGGGTGCTGAAAATATAACTAAATATCTACAAAAACTTTCCAGAAATATCAGCCAAAACTGATTTAAAATTTTTTGTAACTTCCAAAACTTAACAAAAATCCCCTCTTATGGGGATTTTTTATTAGAATTTAATAAACAACAAAACCGATGAAAGTGTTTAAATACTTGCCGATTCCTATAACTTGACATCTCAAAAAAGTATGATAAATTCATTAGAAAAGGAGGTGAAATGAAAGAAGATTTCAATGCTAAAACTTCATTTTTAAAGCCCTTGTGGTGGCTTATCCATCTAATAGGTATTTCTCTTGTATACACGTTAGGAGTAATATGGGGAGGTTAGGATATGCTTAAATATTTCATGAGGTATAAGGTCGGTTGGTGGATTCTGCATATAGTTGCAGTTTTATTCACATTCTATCTTGGTAGCATTGTAAAATTTTAGTAATGAGGACCTTTTATGAGAAAAACATCTTACATATTAGCTCTTTTTTTGATTGCCCTTGGAGGATTATTACTTCATATAAGAATCCACCCACCTATAATCGAAAATCAAAACATTCCTGGAGAAAAAATCTTTAATTTTACTTATTTTCTCGCGACTCTTCTACCTTCCATAGACGTTGTCCTTGTAACAATCCTATTTTGTTTTAGAAGAACGGCAGTATATGCCTATTTATTAAATGGCCTGGTCGTCATTTATGGCACCATTTTAATGTCCCATCTAAGTATACACAATATGATTGTAAAAAACATCCCGCTACAGGCAATGATATTAAAATCCACCTTGCCTGACATAAGTATTGCCTGGGGCGACTTTTTTATCGGAAAGGCACTTTATGATTTATACATGAAAGGCGAGTTTAAATAATCTATTAAGTTCTGCTATAACTCTATCTTTGCCTTCTTGAGCAGGCAAGCAACTTTTTTGGGTGCAAACTATAGCATTAAAACCACCTCCATGGTCAATAATATCTATAACCCAATCAATTAATGACATCTTCATTATTTTGTCATACATTTCCCCACCCAGTAATCCCATTAATTTTATTTTCCCCGGGTAATCAAAGAAAAAAGAAAAGACATAAATTAAAAATGTGTAGGCTAAAGGAAAATCGCTAATAACCCCTGAAAATAGTTCAAGCATTTTCTTAGCTTTGCTAAGATAAATATCCTTCTCTGTAATTATCCATAACTTCAGTAAATTGCTTAAACAAACAGAATTCCCTGAAGGTATAACAGCATCGTAAAGTATTTTTTGTCTTACAGGCACATCATTTTTAAAAATGGGGGTATGGAAAAAACCGCCATCTTTTTTGTCCTCAAAAAATTCAGAAATTTTATCATTCATTTTAATAGCTTTATCAAGCCAGTTCACATTAAAATCAGTCTGGTATAATTCTATATAAGCCCAAACAAGATAGGCGTAATCCTCAAGAAAACCATCAATTTTGGCTTCTCCTTTGAAAAAGGAATGTAACAATGTATAATCAGATTTTACGAAATTTTTCTCAACAAAATTCATTGTTTTCAGAGCCTTTTCTAAATAGGCTTTATCACCACCTGTCTTATAAAAGTTACAAAAAGCAACGATTAACAGGCTGTTCCAATCCAATAATATTTTTTCATCTCTTGCCGGTCTTATTCTTTTATTTCTAACATCAGCCAATTTTACAAGCAGTTCATTTACTCTTTTCTTAAACTCCTCATCACTCTCAAATCTTTCAAAATACTGGTCACTCATGTATAAAACATTTCTTCCCGTAAGCTTTCCTGTTGACTCTTCCTGAAAATTACCCTTCACATCAATATTAAAAATAGTTGAAAAATCAATAAAATCTTCCCCGTTAAATACACTTTTAAGCTCATCGTAGCTCCAGGTATAAAATTTTCCCTCTACTCCTTCACTATCAGCATCTTCACCACAGAAAAACCCACCTCCCTCGCTTGAAAGGTATTTAATGCAATAGTCTAAAATACCCTTTGCAGTTTCAAAATATATCTTTTTCTTAGTAAATACAAAGGCTTTGCATAATACAATGGTCATCAAAGCCTGATCATAAAGCATTTTTTCGAAATGAGGCAGCTTCCAAAATCTATCTGTAGAGTACCTATGGATTCCTCCATTTACAAAATCATAAATCCCACTTCTTCTGATCGCTCGAACTGTTTTTTCAACAAAATCAAGTGCCATTTTTTCTTCTGTCATTTGAAAATACTTCAATAAAAACAATAAATTATTATGAGGCGGAAATTTTGGCTTTATACCAAAACCACCAGCTAAATAATCAAAGTTTTTAATTAATTCTTCATAAGTCTTGTCGAAAATTTTTGCATCGAGAAATCTCCCCTTTTCGTAATTATAATTTTCGATAGCCAAAATAATCTCAGCTGATGCATTAAGTAGCTCATTTCTCTTATTTTCCCAATAATAAGATATTGCCTTACAAAGTTCTTTCAAACCTATAAGATCACCCATGTTTTCTTTTGGAATGTAAGTTGCGGCATAAAAGGGTTTTTTATCATAGGTCATAAAAATGCTCAAAGGCCAACCACCTTTACCTGTTAAAATCTGGCAGGCTTCCATATAAAAGGCGTCAATATCTGGCCTTTCTTCCCTATCAACCTTGATACAGACAAATGTCTCATTTAAAAGATTTGCAATTTGTTCGTCTTCAAAGGACTCTTTTTCCATTACGTGACACCAGTGACAGGTTGAGTATCCTATAGATAAAAAAATTGGTTTATCTTCGTTCTTTGCCTTTTCAAAAGCCTCTTCACCCCATGGAAACCAGTTTACAGGATTATATGCATGCTGAAGAAGATAGGTACTTTTTTCATTAATTAGCCTATTAGCTTTTTTTTCCACAAATCACCCCAGTGCGACATCGAGAACCATCATCACAGTGAAACCTATAATGGCCCCCATTGTCGCTATGTCAGTATTCCCCTCGCTTTGTGCCTCAGGAATTACATCTTCAACTACGACAAAAATCATTGCCCCGGCAGCAAAAGATAAGGCATAGGGAAGAATTGGTTTTGCCATATAAACTAAATAAGCTCCAATCACAGCAGCAATCGGCTCAACCACCGCAGAAAGCTGACCATACCAGAAACTTTTAAATGCCGATATTCCTTCCCTCCTTAGAGGCATAGAAACCGCAAGCCCCTCAGGAAAGTTCTGGATACCAATGCCTACCGTTAGAGCAATCGCACCTGCAAGTGATGCAGACTCAAACCCATTTCCTATAGAACCAAAAGCCACACCTACAGCCAGTCCTTCTGGTATGTTGTGAATAGTAATAGCAAGTATTAGCAAGGTAGTTTTCTTCCAGCTGGTTTTTATCCCTTCTGCCTTTTTAACATCAAAAAACATATGCAAATGGGGTAATAATTTATCAATAATCCTCAAAAAAATTGCACCTGCCAAAAATCCAGTTGCAGGTGGTATCCATTTAGGAATGCCTGTTTGGCTTGAAAGCTCGATAGCAGGTTCAAGCAAAGACCAGTAGCTTGCAGCAATCATAACACCACCTGCAAACCCCAATGCACCGTCAAGTACTTTTCTACTTATTTCTTTAGATACAAATACAAATGATGCACCCAGGGCAGTTAAAAACCACGTAAATATCCCACCAAAAAGAGATTGTAAAACTGGATTTAATTTGCTTAATTCCATGTAATTAAAATATACCATTCGATTTTCTAAAGTCAATTTGCAAGTATCGAAAGCTTCTGATAAAATTGCTTTGAAATGCCACTTTTTGTTATCCACGAACACCATGCAACTCACTTACACTTTGACTTAAGATTAGAAATGTCTGGTATACTAAAGCCTTTCGCTTTGCCCAAAGGTCCATCTTTAAATCCATCTGATAAAAGACTTGCAATAATGGTAGAGGATCATCCCCTTGATTATGCCAATTTTGAGGGAATCATCCCAGAAGGACAATATGGAGCAGGATATGTTGTTATATGGGATAAAGGAACATATATACTAAAAAAAGGCGGTATAGCTCAGGAAATTTTCGAGATAGAATTCTCTGGAAACATTATGCGTGGTATATTCGTCCTGAAAAAACTATCTAATTCAGAAAAAAACTGGCTTTTTTTTAAAAAGAAAGATGGATATGCCAATCCCAACTTTAAGCTAAGTCTTGTTTTGACAGATGAAAAGAAAAAAACATTAACAAATAATTCGCTTGTAACCAATTCTTTTCAGTATCGCACGTGATGACAAAATCAGAACGACTCATTTCTTTATGTCATACAGAGAGAACTTAGTGACCGAAGAATCTCAAAGTTTACTACTTTGTAAAATGTGGGTTAGTGGAGATTTTGTCATTCTGAAGAGATTATTCTCGAAACACTAAAGAACTGGCATAAGATATCTGGGGAAATTTAGTTTGACTTATTTGTTGATTAGGTGTTTAATAAATAATATGTGCGAATCTAATGTTTATGTGGAAAGAGAAGGTCAGCAGGAGCTTGTATTCAGTGAAGTGATGCGTATACTGCCAGAAGGTGATGGAGAATACACGCTGGTTGGGCTGCTTGGCGATACAAAAAAGATTAAAGGTGCTTTAAAAGAGATAAATCTTTTAGGCCATAAAATAGTTTTCGAAGTAAAATAAAAAAAAATCGTGAAGGACCTGGGGGTGCCTTAATAAGGCTGAGAACTCTGGTAAGAGTAACTCCAAGCTACCTGATCCGGATAATGCCGGCGGAGGGAATGGTCATTTCTCTAAAAAACCTTTCCTTACCTCAGATCACTTCACTAATAGAATTTATGCAAATAAGGCTTAATGAAAAGTTTATTACGATTGAATCAGGTGCGAAAATCAGTGACGTTAAAAAAAGATATAAAGCCGATGCTGACGTTGTTGTTCTCAATGGTTTTCCAGTAAACGCTGATCTTATTTTGAATGATGGTGACGAGCTTTTTTTGATTAAAAGGGGTGAAAGACCGAGCCTGGAAGAACTTGAATATATGATGATCGCAAGACACACCCCTAAAATTTATGAAAAACTAAGAAAAGCTGTTGTTGGAATAGCAGGTGCAGGGGGACTGGGTTCAAACGTGGCGATAGCGCTGGCACGTGTTGGTGTTGGAAAAATTATTATAGCAGATTTTGATGTAGTTGAACCTTCAAATCTAAATAGGCAGCAGTATTTTGTAGAGCAATTGGGAATGCCAAAGGTGGATGCTATCAAAGAAAATCTAAAAAAAATAAATCCTTACCTAAATGTTGAAACGCATAATGTTCTTCTGGATACGTCAAATATACCTGAAATTTTTTCAGCCGCAGCGATAGTTGTTGAGGCGTTTGATAGAGCAGAGGCTAAAGCGATGTTAATAAACACAATACTTGAAAAGATGCCATCTGTAACGATTGTTGCTGCTTCAGGTTTAGCCGGTTATGGTTCAAATAATGAAATAAAAACAAGAAAGATATCAAACAGGCTTTATATAGTGGGGGATCTTGTGTCAGAGGCTAAACAGGGTCAGGGTTTGATGGCTCCACGCGTGGGTATTGCTGCATCACATCAAGCCAATCAGGTAGTTAGATTAATACTTGGAGAAGGGGAATGAAAGAGATAAAAAAATTACTTGTTATTGCTGGTTCCGACAGTATGGCAGGGGCAGGGATTCAGGCTGATTTAAAGACTGCTGCTGCATTAGGGGTGCACGCATCAACGGTGTTGACAGCGGTTACATCGCAAAACACCAGAGGTGTTCATAACATTCATATGGTTCCATTAGAGCATATTTCATCGCAGTTAAAAGCAATTGCTGATGATGTTGGTTTTGATGCTGTAAAGTTAGGGATGCTTGGCAGCAAAGATGTTGCGAAGCTTGTTTATGACTTCTTAAAAGGTCATAAAAAGCCTGTGATTATTGACCCCGTCCTCTTTGCGCAAAGTGGAGGCAAACTTTCTGATGCAAATATATTTAAGAGGCTTTTTTCAATAGCAACGCTTATCACACCTAACACTAAGGAAGCAGAGATTTTGACAGACACAGAGATAAAAACCGTTACAGATATGGAAAAGGTTGCAAAACTTCTTGCAGAAGAGAGTAGAGCGGTGCTTGTTAAGGGTGGGGATACTGATATTAACGTTGATATTCTTTGTATTGAAGCCGAAACGACATCTTTTCCTATCAGGAGGATTATAACAAAAGATACTCACGGGACGGGTTGTAGTCTTGCAACTGCGATTGCTTGTTTTATATTGAATAACTTTTCTTTAAAAGATGCAGTGATTGAAGGCAGAAAGTTTGTGAGGCTTGCACTTATGGGCGGTTATCCCTTAGGAAGTCAGTTTGGAACAATAGACCAGTTGACTATTTTAAAAAAAGAGGCAAAAAAATACGAAGTATTGAAGGAACTATATTCTGCATATCTAAGTTTACGTCATAAAGGCTTGGGTTATCTGTTGCCTGAAATACAGTCAAATTTTGTATGTCTGCTGCCTTATGGAGAGACGGCAGAAGATGTTGCTGGCTTTCCAGGAAGAATCATCAGACATTTTGATGACATATATGCACCGTTTTATCCCGATTTTGGTGTCTCCAAACATATGGCTTCAGTTTTAATTGCTGCACATAGATACTTCCCAGAAATTCGCTCCGCTATGAATATTAAGTTTTCAGAGAAGATATTGGAAGCTATAAAAAAGCTCTCGTTTAATGTAGCTTCTTTTGATAGAAAACGTGAACCCAAAATAATTAAAGAGAAAGAAGGTAGTAGTCTGGACTGGGGAGTTAGTGATGCGTGTGAAAACGCAACTACCCCACTTGATGCGATCTTTGACAGAGGTGATATAGGTAAAGAACCTGTAATAAGAATTTTTGGCAAATCACCCTTAGAGGTGTCAAAAAAGATACTAAAAATTAGTAAGGAATTAAAAAATGTTAAATTTTGACAAAATTACAGAACTGTCAAAAGAACGATACATTTTGAGTGAAAAAGCGCTTAATAGTATCCTTGACAAAGCGGTGTTGGGTAAAGAGCTTAATTTAGAAGATGCTGCAGCATTACTCAGTATCGAAAATGATGAATGGATTGCAAGGTTATTGGATACTGCTTTAAAAGTAAAGGAACGCGTTTTTGGTAAACGCATAGTGCTTTTTGCTCCGCTTTACTTATCAAACGAATGTGTAAATCAGTGTCTTTATTGTGCTTTCCAGGCAGGAAATCTGAAAGAGAAAAGAAAAACTCTTACGATTGATGAGGCAGTAAAAGAGGCAAACTTTCTTGTAAAAAGAGGGTTCAGGCGAACGCTATTGGTTACAGCAGAAAATAAGGCAAAGTGTAGCGTAGATTACATCGTGTCTGTGACAAAAGAGCTTTATCAAAAGACAGGATTAAGAATAATCCACTTAAATGCGGCACCGATGGAAGTTGAAGAGTTAAGCGAGATTAGAAAAGCTGGGATAGGCGTGTTTCAGGTGTTCCAGGAGACATATAACAAGGTAACTTATGAAAAACTGCATGTAAAAGGCAAAAAAGCAGATTTTAATTACAGACTTACATGTATGAACAGGGCATTAGAGGCAGGATTTAAAGACGTGGGCATAGGTGCGTTACTTGGGCTTTACGATTATAAATTTGACGTGCTTTCTGTTATAGCTCATGCGAAGTATCTTAAAAAGGAGTATGGCACATATCCTCATACCATATCAGTTCCCCGTTTCAGACATGCTTTGGGTGCAAAAATTGATGTTGCACCATTTCCCATTGATGACAGAACGTTTAAGAAGATTGTTGCAGTTTATAGACTGGCAGTTCCTACCACGGGCATTGTTGTATCCACAAGGGAACAAGCAAAGCTTAGGGATGAAATTATCTTTTGTGGTGCGTCTCAGATAAGCGCTGAGTCTTCAACTTCTCCCGGAGGCTACACAAATTCTACAGAGGAAGGAAACAGCAGTCAATTTAGTTTAAGTGACAGACGTTCTTTAGAAGAGGTGGTTCTTGCTATTCTTGAAAAGGGTATGCAGCCGAGCTTTTGTACTGCTTGTTACAAAAAAGGAAGAGAAGGCGGGCATTTTCACGAACTTGCTGAAAAGGGATTAATAAAAGATTTTTGCGAAAAAAACGCTTATAGTTCTTTTCTGGAATATGTTGAAACCTTACACAATGAAGCCTTAAAGAAGGATATAAAAGGAAAAATGAAGCAGGTTTTTGGTTTTAAAAACGAGGTAGTAAGAGGGCATTTAGTATGATTTTAAAAATTAATGGCAAAGAAAGAAATGTTTCTCAGGGCATTAATATCTCTCAACTGCTTGACGAACTGAATATACAAAAGGACAGGGTTGCGGTTGAACTAAACAAAGAAATTGCAAAAAAATCACAATGGGAAAATATCTATTTAAAAGAGGGAGATGTGCTTGAGATTGTAACATTTGTTGGTGGTGGATAGTTAAATCTTTTATGAAAAATATAAAAGGAGGCGTTAATGGAAGACGTATTGGTGATAGCAGGTAGAAAGTATAAATCAAGACTTTTTGTCGGAACAGGAAAATACTCAACTCCGGAGATTATGATTGGTGCAATAAAAGAATCCGGGTCAGAGCTTGTTACTGTTGCTGTGAGAAGGATGAATATAGAGGGTCAACAAAGGACGATTCTTGATTATTTAGCAGAACTTAATTGTGAAATTTTGCCAAACACTGCAGGTTGTTATACAGCTGAAGAGGCTATAAGAACAGCAAGATTGGCAAGGGAACTTGGTATTTCTGACATGGTAAAGCTTGAAGTAATTGGCGATCAGAAGACACTTTTCCCTGATAATGAGGCTTTGTTGGAAGCAGCAAAGGTGCTTGTAAAAGAGGGGTTTGTTGTATTACCTTACACAAATGATGACCCGATAATGGCAAAAAAATTAGAAGAAATTGGCTGTGCAGCAATAATGCCACTTGGAGCACCGATTGGTTCGGGACTTGGCATCAGAAATCCTTACAACATAAAAATAATTCTTGAGACTGTTAAGATTCCTGTAATAGTAGATGCGGGTGTAGGAACAGCTTCTGATGCAGCGTATGCTATGGAGTTGGGCTGTAGTGGAGTGCTTATGAACACAGGGATTGCTGGTGCAAAAGACCCGATAAAAATGGCGAGAGCTATGAAATATGCTGTTCAGTCAGGAAGGCTGGCTTATTTAGCGGGCAGGATTCCTAAAAAGCTTTATGCAAACGCCTCAAGTCCACTTACCGATTTGATAGAGTAGCTTATGCAGTTTAATGAAAAAGTTTATGTAATTACTGACAGAAGGGCTGCAGGCAATAATTTTTTTTCGATAATTGAGGCGTTGATTGTAAACGGTTTTAATTTTATTCAGCTCAGGGAGAAAGATTTATCTGCCTTTGAACTATACCTTTTAGGTAAAAAAATTATCGAAATGGGCAGGAGTACTGAGCTAAAGTTGGTTATTAATGATAGATTGGATGTTGCTTTAGCGTTAAATGCCCATGGTGTTCAACTGACAGAAAACAGTCTGACAGCTGATGTTGTAAAGAAGCTAACGAAAGATATCAAGATTGGAATCTCCATTCATGATGAAAGACGCTTAAAACTTTACGAAACTTTTGCCGACTTTTTTGTTTTTGGCAATATATTTGAGACTAAAAGCAAGCCAAATGTAGTGGGCAAAGGTGTTTTTGCTTTAAAAAATATTGTTTCTAAGACAGCCAAGCCTGTATATGCGATTGGAGGAATAAATGCAGATAATTTACATCTTGCATTTGAAGCTGGTGCCTATGGAGTTGCTATAAAGGGGGCGTTTTTTTCGTCAGACAATTATTTAGAACAAATTGAAAAGATTAAAAATTTTATCTCTGCATTAAAAGGAGTTTCTTAATGAAAGATGAGTTGGAGTGTATGTTAAAAGAAGTTGCAAAAGAAGAAGCGGTTAGTTTAGAAAAGCTTTCTCAACTGTTTCTTGAGGGGAAGATTGCGGTCTTCAGGAATATCAAAAGAAAGATTAAACCTGTTGCAGTAGGAGAGGGTTTAAGAGTAAAAGTTAACGCAAATATAGGAACATCAAACAAATGTAGCAGTATGAAGAAAGAGCTTGAAAAGGTTGCTGTTTGTGAGGAAGCCGGTGCTGATGCGATAATGGATTTATCCACTGGTGGTGACCTAAGCAGTATAAGACGAGAAATATTATCTGCTACCAAGCTACCTGTAGGAACTGTGCCAATATATGAGGTAGCTTGTGATGTTCTTGTAAAAAAGAAAAAGGGCATCGAATGTTTTGAGTTCAGCCTGTTTAGAGATGTAGTAGAAAAGCAGGCAGAAGAAGGTGTGGATTTTATGACCATTCATTGTGGGCTAACCTATACAGCCTTAGAAAGACTTGAGAGGGCAAAACGTTCAATGGCTGTAGTTTCAAGAGGCGGGTCTTTGATAGTTGAATGGATGAAGAAAAATAAAAGGGAGAACCCCCTTTATGAAAATTTTGACGAGCTGATGAAGATCGCTAAAAAATACAATATCGTCTTAAGTCTTGGAGATGGATTGAGGCCAGGTTCAACCTTAGATGCTACAGACGGACCGCAGATAGAAGAGTTAATCATACTTGGAGAGCTTGTGGAGAAGTGCAGAAACAATAATGTTCAGGTAATAGTAGAAGGTCCGGGTCATGTTCCATTAAATCAGATTGAAACAAACATCAAACTGCAAAAAAGTTTATGTAAAGGAGCACCATTTTATGTTCTTGGCCCTCTTGTTACGGATATTGGTGCTGGTTATGACCATATTGTAGCTGCGATTGGAGGGGCATTAGCCGCTCATGCAGGTGCTGACTTTTTATGTTATGTAACGCCAGCTGAGCATCTCCGTCTTCCTGATACTGAAGATGTGAGAGAAGGTGTGATAGCCTCTAAGATTGCTGCGCATGCTGCAGATTTAGCAAGGGGCAATAAACTTGCGTGGGAAAGAGAAAAAAGGATGGCTAAGGCAAGGTATGCGCTAAACTGGAAAGAACAGGTGGCTGCTGCAATTTTCCCATCAAAAGCTAAAAACGTTTTAGGTGAAACACTGGAAAAAGAGGAACCTTGTAGTATGTGTGATGAACTTTGTGCTATAAAGACTTCCAAAAGAAGCAATGAAGTAAAAAATAGATAAAGATACTCCTTATTTGAGCAAAAGAATTTTTAGCAGCATTAAAGCAACTTTAAGTTTAAAAATAAAACGAGTTTTATTTTTAAATGTATATGAAACACGATGAAAAAAATTTTTTTTCATCAAAGCACAAAAAAATTATTGACGTTGATTTGACTAAAAAAAAAGCATAAAGAAAAAGTTGCTGAAATTAATAGGGAAAAATATTATTTTTTAAGGTTTTTTTACAAAGATTTAACAAAAAACAACAAGATGATTGGTTAATAAGTTTCATTTTAATTTTCTAATTTTGGTTGAAAAGTTAAAATTATATGAAATTGAATATGTTTGGTTGACTTTTTTGCCTCGTGTGTTTTAATTGTAACATAACACAAAAGGAGGTGAATGATATGAAGATTAAAAAAGTTTCTAAGGTTGTGAAGGGGCTTTGCAAGTGTAAGAGCTCTTGCTAAAAATGAAGAATATCTGGGGGGGGGTGATAACAGCTTCCAATCCTTTTTTATGTTTAAGTTAATTTGCAAGACTTTCTGTTCATACTACAAA
>JBBIPZ010000001.1:116467-199280 GCA_037442505.1 Deltaproteobacteria bacterium
TAAGGGAAAAGGTAGTTAAAATAGACAGAAGTTTGACCGAAATTTTTTGTTTGAGGTGTGAGTTTTTTCCCTTAGACTGTGATTTTCATTCATTGCCAGAGCCGGGCAATCCTTGTGGTGGCTACTTATATTTTTTAAATTTGATAAAAAAGAGGACATTAAGCATTGGTGAACTCAAACGATTATGTAAAGCTTTCACCCCATGTGTATCCAAAAATACTTGAAAACTATTACCTTTTTGATAAACAAAATGATGAGCTTTTTGAACTCAATGAAGAGGCGTTTAGCTTTATCTGTACACTTGATGGTACGAAAAAACAGGGTGAACTTAAATGTCCTGATGCTTTTTTTAAAGCTTTAAAAAGGCATAAACTTATTAATTTTACCGAAACTCCTGACAACCGCAATTTTTGTCTGGATAAGCCACCGTTTCCATCTCTAAGGTATCTTGAAATCCAGCTTACAAACAGGTGTAATCTTGATTGTCTTCACTGTTATCAGGGAGGGAAAGATGATGTTGAGCTTGATTTAGAAGATGTGAAAAAAGTGTTGGAAGACTTTTATAAGTTACAGGGTTTAAGGGTGATTCTGTCAGGTGGAGAGCCTCTTTTATATTCTAAATTTTCAGAGTTGAATGAGATGTTAAAAGATTATCCTGCACGTGTAGTTCTTTTGACTAATGGAACGTTGGTAGATAAGTATGATGTTAAAAAACTAAATATTGACGAAGTGCAGTTCAGCCTTGACGGAATGGAGTATGGGCACAATTATCTGAGAGGTAACAACAGCTTTAAAAGACTTATTTCTGGTGTTGAAAAAATAAAAAACGAAACAAATATAGATATTTCTTTCGCAACTATAATTCATAGAAAAAACTTAGCAGAGTTCAAGCAGATGAGAAAGCTTGTAAAAAATTATGGGGCAAAAGAGTGGGGCATAGATATGCCTGTTTTATATGGAAACCTTGTAAAACATTTGGATCTGTTTGTTAATGCGGATGAGGCGATTAAGGCAATGAAATATAGGTTTGGAGCCTCTTTTCATTCAACAGATGACTATAAAGATTATGCCTGTGGTGTTCATTTACTAACGTTGACAGCAAAAGGTGAGTTTTTACAGTGTAGTTTTTATCCTGAAAAAATAATTGCATCAATAAAAGATGGACTTTTATCAGCGGTTATAAATCGAACATTTCTAAAACAAGAAGATATATCAGAATGTAAGGATTGTGAGAGTTTTTCAGATTGTCATGGTGGCTGTCGTTACCGTGCTGGAGGTTTAGGAAAAAGAGATTTTATAATGTGCAAAATCTTTGGTAATTTTTAAAGTTTTGTTTTTTTGCAAATTGTTATAAAATTACGATGGTTATGAACAGGTCTTTTTTATATGCTCTGCTATTAACATGCCTTATTTACGCATGTGGCGGAGGTGGGGGAAGTGAAGGCATATCTACACCCGCACCCAATCAACCTCTGCCACCAAGAAGAACCGTATTTATTAATGTCAGCACCTCTTATTTAGCCATTTTTGCCAACTGGAGCTCTATTAGCGAAGCAAAGTATTATAAACTCTACTACTCTTCTTACTCTTCGTTGCCATTGAAGAACAACAGTGATATAGAGTATAAAGAAGTTTTTAAGAATTACACTACGATACTCACAACTACTCCAAAAAGATACTATTTAACAGTTACTGCTGTTAATGATGCTGGTGAAAGCGAAGAGAGTAAGCGCCAAACTGTGGTTACTTATAACCCTCCACCCCCTTCTCCCCCTAATCCGTGATTTTAGTGTTATTTTTTGAAATTTTTGTTTGATTTGTACAGCTTGTATTCGATGCTATCAACGAGTGCCTGATAACTTGCCTCTATGATGTTGTGAGAAACCCCAACCGTTCCCCACTTTTCGTGTTTATCACCGGACTCTATTAATACACGAACCCTTGCACCCGTGCCTTTTTCTGAAGTTAATACCCTTACTTTATAATCGTAAAGCTTTACGTCTTTCAACTCTGGATAAAATCTTTCTAAAGCCTTTCTTAAGGCGTTGTCTAAGGCGTTTACAGGCCCGTTCCCTTCTGCGGCTGTATGCTCGATATGTCCGCCCACTTTAATCTTAACGGTTGCTTCTGCAACAGGTGCCTCATTTTCCTTTCTCTTTTCGTCTATAACTCTGAATCCCATAAGTTCAAAATATTTTCTACGTTCACCAATTGCTTCACGCATAATCAGTTCAAAAGAGGCTTCTGCCCCTTCAAACTGGTATCCTTCCATCTCCATTTCTTTTAATGTGTTTAAAATTTCTTTTGTAACGGGAGATTTACTGTCTATGTCAATGTTAAACTCTTTTGCCTTAAAAAAGATGTTGCTTTTTCCTGAAAGATCAGACACAAGAATACGTCTTCTGTTCCCGATCAGTTCAGGTGCGATATGTTCGTATGTATTGGCATTTTTACTTATTGCGCTGACGTGAACACCTCCTTTGTGTGCAAATGCACTATCACCAACATAAGGTTGATTTTTAGAAGGTGGCAAATTGGCTATTTCGTAGATGTATCTGGATGTCTCTCGAAGCTTCTTTAAGTTATCTTCTGGCAAAACATTTAGATTAAGTTTTAACTGTATATTGGGAATAATAGAACAAAGGTTAGCATTGCCACAACGCTCTCCAAAACCGTTTATTGTGCCCTGTACCTGTGACGCACCAGCTTCTACTGCAGCGATAGAGTTAGAGACAGCAAGTTCACAGTCGTTATGGGCATGAATGCCAAATGGAAAATCAAAGGTTTCTTTGAATTTTTTTATTATCTTTACAAGTTGCGATGGAATTGTGCCACCATTTGTATCGCATAGGCAGATTAACGATGCCCCTCCATTTATCGCAGCCTCTATAGTCTTAAATGCGTAAGCAGGGTTAGCTTTAAAACCATCAAAAAAGTGTTCAGCGTCGTAAATAACCTTTCTTCCAGACTTTACAAGGTGTTTAACGGAATCTTCTATGATTTTTAGATTATCTTCGAGAGTAATTCTCAATGCTTCTAAAACGTGAAAATCCCATGTCTTGCCAAAAATGGTTATCCACTCTGTATCTGCCTTTAATAAAGTCTGTATGTTGGGATCTTTTTCGACTTTAGAGCCGAATTTGGCAGTACTACCAAATGCTGTTATTTTTACGTGTTTAAGATTGTATTTTTTGATTTCGTCAAAGAAATACATATCTTTCGGATTAGAACCGGGCCAGCCACCTTCTACAAAGTCAATACCAAGTTCATCCAATTTTAGCGCAATTCTAACTTTATCTTCTAATGTAAAAGATACATCTTCGCCTTGAGAACCGTCCCTTAAAGTGGTGTCATAAATAGAAATCTTTTTTTTCATTACTCCTGTTTTATACACTCCTTGTCAAGTTCAAAGGCGTCATGCAGGACCCTTACAGCCAGCTCAGTATATTTTTCATCTATTGCGCATGAAACTTTAATTTCTGAGGTGCTTATCATCAAGATGTTTATCCCAGCCTGTCCCAAAACAGAGAACATCTTTGCAGCCACCCCTGAGTGGGAACGCATACCAAGACCAACAATGGAGACCTTAGCAACATTTTCGTCATAAAGCACATTTTCTACTCCCAACTCTTTAGCAACATTATCTACTAGCAACAATGCCTTTTTCAAATCAGGTCTCGGAACGGTGAATGTTAAATCTGTAGAACCGTCTTTACTGGAATTCTGGATAATCATATCTACAACGATGTTGCCGCTGGAAATTTCAGTAAAAAGTTTTGCAGCAACACCTGGTCTATCAGGTACATTAACAAGTGTGATTCTTGCTTCGTCTTTATTGTAAGAAATGCCTGAAACAACGACTTTTTCCATATCTTTATCCTCCTCGCAAACAATTGTTCCTGGCTCATCAGAAAATGATGTCCTTACATGAACAGGAACCTTATATTTTTTAGCAAGCTCTACAGAACGTATCTGCAGCACCTTGGAGCCCAGGCTTGCCAGTTCTAACATCTCATCATAAGATATCTTTTTTAGCTTTCTTGCCTTGGAGTAGATGCGTGGGTCGGTGGTGTAAACACCATCTACATCCGTATAAATATCACAAACGTCCGCCTTCAACGCTGCAGCTATAGCCACAGCGGTGGTATCTGAGCCACCACGTCCTAAGGTAGTAATGTTGCCGTTTTCATCAATGCCTTGAAAACCAGCGACAACAACGATATTTCCTTCATTCAAATCCTTGATTATCTTTTCTGCCTTAACATCTATTATTCTTGCCTTCGTGTAGGCACTATCAGTAACTATAGGTACTTGAAATCCGAGGTATGATCTGGCTTTATAGCCCAGCTTCTTTAAAGTTATTGCAAGCAGAGCAATGGTAACCTGTTCTCCTGTTGATATTAAAACGTCCATTTCTCTTTCATCAGGCAGATCAGTAATTTCTTGAGCCAGTTTTATCAGTCTGTTTGTTTCTCCTGCCATCGCAGACACTACTACAATCACCTGATTGCCGTTTTCGTATTCTTTGATAGCCTTTCTTGCGACGTTTTCTATACGTTTAATGTCTCCAACAGAAGTCCCACCAAACTTTTGAACAACCAGAGCCATTATAATCCCTCCAATATAAAGCTACTTAAAAATTTGCATTGTATATAAATTTGTACAGTAACATTATTCTTATTAAAATTGGCACCAAAAGGCAAGAAAAAAGTTTGACTTGAACAAAAATTGTGTTATATTCTACATTAATTTATTTGGAGGAAAAAATTATGCAAAAAAATGTAGTTGCATTTATTTGCTTTTTTGTTCTTATACCAGTGTTAGTCTTTGCTGATTCGACACCTTTGAAACCGGAAACGGAAAAGGCTGTTAAGGAGTATAAAGCAGCCCTGGAGAATAAAGCAGTAAAGCCTAAAAAAAAGACTTCTGCTCTTAAAAAGGAAGATAAAGCCCAAAAAGAAGCTTATGTTTCAGAAAACCAGACAGAAAAAAAAGTTGCTGCCTACAAACGTAGTATCAAAGCTGAGGCAGATGGACTTATCGCTGCAGGACGTTATGCAGATGCAATCAGGCTTTTGATTAGTGCAATCAGGAAAGAGCCTAACAACTATGAGCTCAGATATCTGTTATCAATAGCGTATTACGAGTATGGTATGCCCAATAAAGCTACAGAAGAACTTAATAATGTTTTAAAGTTGAAGCCAGATTTTGCCCCCGCACACGTTAGGCTGGGAATAATTTATAAGAGGAAAGGTAATAGCGATTTAGCATTGAGGGAGTTTGCACAGGCTTCAGAGTTGATGCCCAATAACCTTGAGCTAAAGTATCAGTTAGGTAAGATATACCTTGAAAAAGGGCAGAAAGAAAAGGCATTAGAGGAGTTTAAAGCTACACTTTTAATTGACCCTTCGTATTATCTTTCAAATCTGGCGATTTCGGATATTCTTATCGAAGCCAAAGACTATGAAAATGCTATTGAAGAACTTAAACTCGCCACTATCTATTCGCCCAAAAATCCAGAAATTCACTATAAGTTAGGCAAAATTTACATGTTGCAGGGGAACAAAAACAGCGCAATCGAGGAATACAGAATTTTAAAAGATATGAATCCAGAATACGCAAAAAATCTGTTTATGGCAATTTTCCCTGAAGGGAAGTGATGCGGCTATTATTAATAGTAACTTTCACACTCTTGACTGTTTCGTCAGCCTTTTCAGATAAAAACCCTCTTTACGAGGGTTTTTCTTTTATTGAGAGGGGAGAGTATCAGCGTTCGTTTTCGATTTTTTCGTCAATAAAATCAGATGTGCCGCAACGCTATACAGGCATGGGCATTTCAAAATATATGCAGAAGGATTACGTTAAGGCTTTTGAATATTTAGAAACAGCTTTAAAATCAAAAGAAGAGTCAAAAAAATGGGTAACAAACTATTTTGCAGCCCTATCACTTTTTGAACTAAAACGTTACAAAGAGTCGATAAAATATTTTGAAAATACCATCGGGCAAAAAAGGCTGCCAGATGCGATTTTTAAAATGGCTGTTTGCTACGAAATGGTGGGTGATTTAGAAACAGCTATGAAGCTTTTCAATGCTGTAGTGGAGCTGGAGCCTAAATTAGCTGAGGCTTATACTGAGATTGCAAACATTTTTATTAAACAGAATAAAATATCAGAGGCTAAGACAGTCGTTGATAAGGGGCTATCCTTATTAAATGACAATCCATCATTAATTTACCAGAATGCAAAATTGCTATTTATATCAGGTAAGCTCGATGAGGCAGAAAAAGAGTTAGAACGTGCAATGAAAATCGAAAAAGACACGAAAATATTAGGGCTTTATTCAACAATCCAGAAATCAAAAACTAAAATAACCAAAGATGTTGGGGGAAAAAGGTCAGAAAAAGGCGTTGATTTTGATTATATTGTTGCTAATAAAGAGAAACTTCTGATAGCAGGTGCAGTAGTCTGCTGTCTGGTGTTGATAGTGTTTTCAGGTTTTTATAGTAGAAGAAAACGACAAAGAGAAAAGCTTGAATATTTTTATGAACTGCTGAAAAAGAAAGATGTTTTTGGGGCAGAAGAGATTTTAAACCAGATTTCAGCCACTTTCATTGATTTGTTGCCATTGTTAAACACAAAACTTTTTGTTCTAAAGGAAGATTTTAATAATGCCATTTCTAACTGCATTAAGATACGCAATAACGAAAAAAGAATGTATCTGGAAGGCTTGATTTATTATTATTTTGGGAAAAAAGAAGATTTTAAAAGGCAAATAACGATTATAGAGGCAGCAGGATTAAACAGATATGTTGAACTTTTAAAAGTCAGCTCATTTGAAGCCAGAGAAATCATTTTATCAAAAATTCTTGAAATATGACGCAAATTTTCTTAATTGTTAATAATAGCCAAAAATGATACATTAATAGTTTACGATTTTTTATGCTGGAGGCAGTTTATGGACAAATTTATCATAAAGGGTGGATACAGACTTACAGGTGAAGTGATGATTAGTGGTGCTAAAAATTCAGCTTTACCACTAATGGCGGCAACGCTTCTTACAAAAGATGTCTGCAAACTTAAAGATATTCCTTTGCTTCAAGATATTAACACAATGCAAAAGTTGATGTGTACCTTGGGTTGTGAAATTAGTAGAGACAGCAGGGGAATTTTGCATCTTAATTCTGAAAAATTAGATAATTTTGAAGCACCGTATGACCTTGTAAGAACGATGAGGGCTTCTGTGCTTGTGTTAGGGCCTCTTGTTTCAAGATTAGGAAAGGCAAGAATATCTCTGCCGGGTGGTTGTGCCATAGGAGATAGACCTATCAATTTACATATTGACGCATTGAGAAAGATGGGGGCAAAAGTTGAACAGTCTCATGGTTATGTTACCGCTTCTGCAAAGAGATTGAAAGGCAGCAAGATTTATTTTGACATTCCAACAGTTACAGGGACAGAAAACGTTATTATGGCTGCTACCCTTGCAAAAGGTGAGACAATAATAGAAAATGCTGCTAAGGAACCAGAAATTGTCGATTTAGTAAACTTTTTAAGAAAGATGGGAGCAAAGATTGATGGAGAAGGCACTCCAGTTATCCGTATAGAAGGAGTGGATGAGCTTAAGGGGGCAGAGCACACGGTTATTCCAGACAGGATAGAGGCGGGAAGTTTTATGATTGCGGCAGCTGCAACTGCTGGTAACGTTCTTGTGAAAAACTGTGTTATTGAACATTTAGAAGCTCTTGAGCAAAAGCTTATAGAAGCAGGTGCAAATGTGGTAAGAGAAAAGGATGGAGTCAGGGTCGTTGGAAAAAGAGATATTAAGAGTGTTGATATTACTACGATGCCTTACCCAGGTTTTCCCACTGACTTACAGGCGCAGTTTATGGCGTTTATGTGTACTGCAAAAGGTTTGTCTGTTATCAGGGAAACCATTTTCGAAAATCGTTTTATCCATGTTAGTGAATTGAAAAGAATGGGTGCAAACATAACAATAAAAGATAGAAATGCCATTGTAAAAGGTGTTCCAGAACTTACAGGAGCACCAGTTATGGTCTCTGATTTAAGGGCTGGAGCAGCACTTGTTATAGCTGGACTTATGGCTTGCGGAGAAACAGAAGTATTAAGGATATACCATCTTGACAGAGGATACGAATCGATGGAAAAGAAACTCGCAAAATTGGGGGCAAAAATAAAAAGGACAAAGGAAAAGAATTAGTCATGGTCACCATTGCTTTATCTAAGGGGCGCATCTTAAAAGAAGAAGTTGCCCTGTTTAAAGATGCAAAAATTGATATTTCAGATGTGCTAAAGGATGACAGAAGACTATTATTTACTTTCACCGAGCTAAATATAAACGTTATGTTATTAAAGCCTTTTGATGTTTGCGTATATGTAGAAAAGGGGGCTGCAGATCTCGGCATAGTAGGCAGAGATGTTATCCTTGAAGAAAACCGTGAAGTTTTTTCGTTGCTTGATCTGGGTATCGGTAAATGTCGTATTAGCATAGCTAAGCCGAAGAAAAGTTTACAGTTTGTTGAGGGTAAATTAAGGGTGGGAACAAAGTTTCCGGAAATAACTAAAAATTATTACGAAACTAAAGGCATGAATGTTGATATTATTAAACTGTATGGTTCTATTGAGCTTGCTCCGCTAACAGGTATTACGGACTGTATAGTTGATATTGTTTCGAGCGGGGAGACCCTTAGAAAAAATGGCTTGGAAGAAGTAGAAAAAATTTGTGACATTTCGAGCTATCTTATCGCAAACAGAACTTCTTTTAAAACGAAATTTAATGAGGTCAAACGGATTATACAGGGCTTACAAAAAGTCACGGGAGGCTTCTCATGAAGATTATAAAATATGGGACAGAGGAGGCTTCAAGTTTTATAAGATGCCTGTTAAACAGATTGGCTTTCGATACACCGCAGGAGACAACTGTAAAATCAATTATATCAGATGTCAGGGAAAAGGGTGACGCTGCTATTCGGCATTACTTGGATAAATTTGACAAGATTAACTTGGCGCCCAAAAACTTCGTCTTAACAGATAAAGAATGGAAAGAGGGTGCAAACAGATGCAGCAATGAAGTTAAAAAGATAATCGACATAACAGCTGAAAGGCTGGAAGAGTTTTATCAGCGCACAACTTACAACTCATGGTTTTATTACGATAAATACAAAAATCTGCTCGGGAACAGGTTTTTACCCTTAAGCAGAGTACTTGTTTATGCCCCGGGTGGAAAGGCAACTTATCCATCTTCTGTTTTGATGGGTGCAGTACCGGCAAAAATTGCAGGTGTTGAAGAGGTTATTTTAACAACGCCTGAGAGACAGGATGGCATTTCACCTGCTGTTTTATATGCAGCTTTAAGGGCAGGTGTGAAAAAGGTTTATAGATTGGGTGGTGCACAGGCCATAGCTGGTTTTTCTTTTGGAACAGAGACACTGCCAAAGGTTGATAAGATCGTTGGTCCGGGCAATATTTTTGTCGCTACAGCAAAAAAACTACTTTATGGCGTGGTAGATATTGATATGGTTGCTGGTCCAAGTGAAGTACTTGTGATTTTTGATGGTTCTGCATCACTTGATTATGTTGCGTTTGATATGTTGTCGCAATTAGAACACGATGAACAGGCGGTAGCTCTCGCAGTAACAAACGATAACGCTTTGGCAACAAAGCTACAACAAATACTTGAAAAAAATGCTAAAAAAGCTAAAAGGTCAAAAATAATAGAAAAATCACTTGAAAATGCTGCGATTATTGTTGTTGACAATATTCTGACTGCTGTAGAAGTGGCAAACTCAGTAGCACCAGAACATCTGGAAATTATGACAGAACGCCCCATGGAACTTTTACCTTATATAAAAAATGCTGGGGCTGTTTTCCTTGGGAGTCAAACACCAGAGGCGGTTGGTGATTATATAGCAGGTCCAAATCATGTTTTGCCTACCGGTGGAACGGCAAGATTCTTTTCGCCATTGGGCGTTGAAAGCTTTTTAAGAAGGATGAGCATAATATCATTTAGCGAGAAAGGTTTGCAAGCCTTAGGCGGATATGTTGCCAGCTTTGCAGATGAAGAAGGGCTTTTTGCTCACGGCGATTCTGTCAGAATGAGATTGAGAAAAGGAGGAAAGTTTGAGGATTAGAGAAGAAGTTTTATCACTAAAGCCATACTTTATTGATGAAAAACAGGTAAAATTTAAACTTGATGCAAATGAGAGTCCTTTTGACCTTTCAGAAGAAGACAAGAAGGCGTTGCTGGAAGAACTTGCAACAATACATACAAACCGCTATCCCGATCCTTCAATCAAAATTATAAAAAACTTGATAGCTGAAAGAGAATGTGTTTCTAATAACGAGATAGTTTTTGGCAACGGTTCAGACGAACTGATATATATGCTTTTAATGTGTCTAAAAGACAGGGCGAAAGTTATGTTTCCTCAGCCGGGATTTGCTATGTATAGTATTGGTGCGAAAATATTTGGAAAGCAATTAATTCCATACAATCTTGTGCCGCCTTATTATATGGTTAATGAAGAAGAGTTTTTAAATCTATTAAGCACAGAAAATCCCGATCTTGTGTTTGTTGCCAATCCAAATAATCCAACAGGCAATATATTCCCTCCAGATTTATTAGTCGAGACGATGAAGGCTCACGAAGACACAATTTTCGTCTCTGATGAGGCGTATTATGATTACGCTCAGTCTTCCATGATTTCTAATCTTTGCAATCATAAAAATTTATTAGTTATGAGGAGTTTTTCAAAGATAGGATTTGCGAGTATAAGGCTTGGCTATCTTTTAGGAAAAGAACCGCTTATAGAGGCTGTGTCAAAGGTAAGACTTCCTTACAACATTAATAGCTATACTCAAAAAGTGGCGGAGTTTTTCCTTAAAAGAAATGACTTAGTAAAAAAACAAATTTCTGATATAATAGATGAACGAGAGAGAATTTTTAATGTTTTGACGGGGTTCAATATCTTTACACTTCCTTCTAAGGCAAACTTTCTGACCTTTAAAGTTGAAAAAAGTGGATTTTACAATTTTTTGCTTGATAATGGGGTGTTAATAAAGGATTTGTTTCATTCTTTTGGTATGAAAAACTTTTACAGAATGACTATCGGTAGAAAGGAAGAAAATAGCTTTTTTATTAAGCTTCTTACAAATTTTATTGAAGGGGCTGAGTTATGATTGCTGAAATAAAACGTAAAACCAACGAAACAGATATAGCTGTTAAATTAGAGCTTAGAGGCAAAGGCAGTTCAAAGGTTGAAACGGGCATTCCATTTTTCGATCATATGCTTACACTCTTTGCTAAACACGGTTTTTTTAATTTAAAGATATCTGCCAGAGGCGACATTGATATTGATTTCCACCATACGGTTGAGGATGTAGGTATTGCTCTGGGAATGGCATTTAAAAAGGCGTTAGGAGACGTAAAGAACATAAAGCGTTACGGTTTTTTTGCTGTTCCTATGGACGAAGCGTTTGCTGAGGCAGCTGTTGATATTTGTGGGCGTTCAAACTTTATATACAACGTTGAACTAAAAAAAGGGAAGGTGGGAGAGTTTGATACTGAGCTTGCCGAAGCCTTTTTTAAAGGTTTTGTTGACCAGAGTTTCATAACTTTGCACCTGTCTTTGAGATACGGTAAAAATATGCATCATTGTATAGAAGCAATATTTAAAGCCTTTGCGAGGGCTTTATCAATGGCAGTAGAAGAAGAAAAAAGATATGATATTCCTTCCACAAAAGGGGTTATATGATAGCCATTGTAGATTATGGAATGGGAAATCTGGAAAGTGTTAGCAAAGCACTTAAACATCTGGGATTTGATGTTATTGTTACATCAAAGGTTGAAGATATTAAATCATCTGATGGTGTCATCCTGCCTGGGGTAGGTGCATTTCCCGACTGTATGGTAAATTTGGGAAAACTTGGATTAGTTGAAATTGTTAAAGATTCTGCTCTAAATAAGCCTTTTTTAGGAATCTGCCTTGGACTTCAGTTACTTTTCGAAGAAAGTGAGGAGTTTGGCAGGCATGAGGGATTGTCGATTTTTAAAGGCAGGGTAAAGAGGTTTAGAGATAATATGATGGTTGAAGGAGAGAGGCTAAAAATACCCCATATGGGATGGAATAGCATTAAAATTAAAAAGACTACACCATTTCTTGACGGCATAAATGATGGAAGTTATTTCTATTTTGTTCATTCGTATTATGTTGAAACAGATGATAGTTTGGTTGCGACGGAAACGTTTTATGGTGTAAACTTTGCTTCTTCGATAGCTAAAGATAAACTGTTTGCCTGTCAATTTCATCCCGAAAAGAGCCAGAGACTGGGGTTAAAACTGCTTGAAAATTTTGGATTAATTACGAAAGGTGAAAAAAGATGCGACTAAGGTTTTTGATATTGACGATTTTTTTCAGCTTACTGGTTTCGTGCTTCTCTGCAAGTTATGATTTAGAAGAAAAGTTGGTTTGTCCTGCATTACCTCCAATCAAAAGGGTTGCGGTGATGCCTTTTTTCGTGCCTACAGGTGAGGAAATGGGCGTAGTTAAGGAGGGGAAGATTGACGGTATGGCTGCAGAAAAATTAGCTACATTTACTGAGAATAAACTTAAAGATTTTGGTTGTTTTGAAGTACTTTCCTGGGAAGAGGTGCTTTCCATTTTTCAAATGGATGATAAAGACAACCTGTTTCTAATAGACAGAAAGGATATGAAAAGTTTTGTTATAAATGCGGGGAAAAAAACAAATGCTGACGCTGTTCTTATTGGCTATGTCACAAAGTATTCAGAAAGAATAGGTGAAAAATATGGAGTTTCGAAGCCTGCTTCCGTTGGATTTGTGATGTTTTTGTTTTCGTCAAAAGATGGTTCGATTTTATGGACAGGCGCTTATAGGGAAACGCAAAGCGCCCTATCCGATAATCTTTTAAACATTAAGTTGTTTATGAAAAGGGGAATGAAGTGGCTAACGGCAGATGAAATTGCAAAATGGGGCGTTTCTGAAGTCCTTAAAAATTTTCCTGGACGTGTAAAATGATAGTGATACCAGCGATAGATCTGTTAAATGGCAAATGTGTAAGGCTAAAACAGGGTAGCTATGATGATGTTACAGTTTATTCTGACAATCCCATTGATTTTGCAAAGAAGTTTGAAGACGATGGCGCCCGGCTCATACACATTGTTGATCTTAATGGTGCAAAAGACGGTTCGCCCGTTAACTTTAAGGTGATTGAAAAACTTGCAAGTTCTGTTGCTGTGCCGTTAGAAATAGGTGGCGGCATTAGAGATGTCCAGACAGCCAGAAGATATTTTAATGCTGGCGTAAAGAGAATAATTATCGGAACGAAGGCTTGCGAATCACCTAACTTCATCAGAGAACTCAAGAACAATGTTGAAGCTGAAATCGTGGCAGGAATAGATGCTAAAAACGGGAAGGTAGCGGTAAAAGGCTGGGTAGAAGTTACAGGTATCGATGCAAAAGAGTTGGCCATTTCAGTAGAAAAACAGGGTGCAGTTGCTATTATTTACACGGATATTGCAAAAGATGGAATGAGAACTGGCCCAAACATTGAGGCAACTCTGGAAATAATTGATACTGTGAATATACCGGTTATTGCCTCTGGTGGTGTTTCTAACGAATCAGATATTTATGAGCTTGCAAAGCACCCTGTCTGGGGTGTGATTGTAGGTAAGGCGATTTACGAGGGCAACATTAATCTGAGAAATGTAATAAAAAGACTTGGTGAGGTATAGTTTGGTTACTAAGCGCATTATACCGTGTCTTGATGTCAAGGCAGGGCGGGTAGTTAAGGGAGTTAATTTTGTTCAGCTGGTTGATGCTGGAGATCCAGTGGAGGCAGCATACGCATATGATAAAGCCGGTGCAGATGAACTTGTTTTTCTTGATATTACTGCATCATACGAGAACAGAGATATAATCATCGATGTTGTGAAAAAGACCGCTGCAAGGGCGTTTATGCCTCTTACTGTAGGTGGTGGTGTTAGAACGATTGATGACGTAAAAAGACTTTTGAAGGCAGGGGCAGATAAGGTTTCTATCAATACGGCTGCAGTAAAACAGCCAGAATTTGTAAAAGAATCTGCAAAGATTTTCGGAAGTCAATGTATAGTGGTTGCTATAGATGCAAAAAGAAAGATAAAAGATAGCAAGCTAACTTTTGAAGTATATACACATGGAGGAAGGAACGAGACTGGAATTGATGCAGTTTTATGGGCAAAAAGGATGGAGTCTTATGGTGCAGGAGAAATTTTGTTAACCAGCATGGATAAAGACGGCACAAAAGAAGGTTATGATCTGGAGCTTACAAGGGTTATATCTGAAAATGTGGGAATTCCTGTCATTGCTTCTGGAGGTGCTGGAAGGCTGGAACATTTTTATGATGCTATTAATGAGGGTAAAGCCGATGCGGTCCTTGCTGCGTCACTTTTTCATTTTGGCATCATAACGATTGATGAGGTAAAAAAATACCTTTTAAGTAAAGGTGTAGGGGTAAGGATATGATACTGAAAGATCTGGAAAATATTATAAGGGAACGAATAGAAAATGCTTCGCCAGAAGAGTCTTATGTTGCACAACTTCACAAAAAGGGGGTAGAAAAGATACTAAAAAAAATTTTTGAAGAAGGATTGGAGCTTGCTCTGGCTGTTAGAGAAAAAAATAATAAAGCAGTTATATACGAAGCAGCCGATCTAATCTTTCACATCATGGTATTGCTTGGAGAGGAACAGGTTGAAATTGAAGATATATTTAGTGAGCTTGAACGAAGATTTGGAAAATCAGGTATTGAAGAAAAAAAACAAAGAAAAAACTAAAGGAGAGTTTTATGAAAGTAGGAGAAAGAACAGTTGTAACAATGGACTATGAGTTAAGATATCCCGACGGAGAACTTATAGAATCCAGTATTGAAGCAAATCAGCCATTGGTTTTTGTTTATGGCAGGGGAGAGGTTTTACCAGCTATCGAGAAGGCGATTCTGGATAAAGAGGTTGGCGATCAGGTTAATGTAAAGCTATCCCCGGAAGAAGCTTATGGCAAGTGGGAAGAAGAAGGAATGGCAAGCATTCCCAAAAGCCAATTTCCTGTTGACATGGATATTGAAGAAGGAATGATGTTTATGATGGAGTCTGATAATGGCACACCTCAACCATTTACTGTTGTCAAGTTAGAGGGTGATGATGTAGTTGTTGATTTTAACCATCCGCTGGCAGGTCAGGAACTTGTTTTCGATTTATACATAAGGGATGTTAGAGAAGCTACACTTGAAGAACTTGTTAAAACCGCACCTTCGTGTGGACCGGGTTGCGATAAAGGTTGTTGTTAAATTAGCAGATTATGCGTAAAATTTTGGTTTCTAAATATATGTCTCGATGCATGGGCTGTTTATCGTGTATGTTTGCCTGTGCAAGAAGGGTAAGAGGCAGCGTAAATATTCTAAAATCAGCAATAAGAATAAGGACAAAGGGTGGCTTTTCAAGTGGCGCAATGACATCGACGCATTGTGTAGGTTGTGATGAGCCCCCATGCATTGCTTCTTGCCCTAAAGGGGCATTACAGAAACGAGAGTACGGTGGCATAAAGCTAAATAAAGAGTTATGTGATAGTTGTAAAAACTGTCTTTCTGGATGTCCATTAGATGCGATTTTTTGGGACGATGAACAAAAGTTGCCCATTTTTTGTATTCATTGTGGCAACTGTGTTAAGTTTTGCCCGCATAATTGTTTGGTGATTGAAGAGATGAAATGAGAGTACTGTATATAAATCTAACAGAAGCTACGTCAGTTTTAAAAAACAGAGAAGATTTAAAAAGTTATCTTGGTGGTACCGGGCTTGCATCAGCTTTGATGCTTGAACAGGTTGTTATTAATAAGCCTCCTCTCTCTGAAGAACAACCGATTGTGATAGCAAAAGGTTTCTTAACGCCTTATTTTCCAGTTGCTACAAAGAGTGTAGCGGTATTCTATTCTCCATTGACAAAAAGTCTTGGTGAAAGCCATGCTGGTGGAAGACTTGCCCTTGCTATGAGCCTTGCGGGAATTGATGCCATAGTTGTTAGCGGTAAGAGCGAAAAACCTGTTTATCTTGTGATAAAAGACGATACTGTTGTTTTTAAGAATGCTACGCATCTTAAAGGCATGTATGCTACTGCTACCGCTACATATATAAGAGAAAAAGAGAAAGATGCCGGTCTGAGGAGTATATTAAGGATTGGCCCTGCGGGAGAAGAACAAACGGCATTTTCTATGGTAGTTGTGGATACATACCGACATTTCGGCAGATTGGGTTTGGGTGCCCTGTTCGGGTCGAAAAACCTTAAAGCAATTTTGATTTCTGGAACAGGCAAAGGATACAAACAGTTTCCACAAGAGAGTGGTTATAAAAATTTTTTTGAAGAGCTTCATCAAAAAACAACATCACAAATGATGAGAAAGTATCATGAATACGGTACGGCTTTAAATGTTCTCCCACTAAATGAGATGGGAGGACTTCCTACAGAGAATCTAAAAAAAACTAATTTTGACTATGCAGAGGATATCTCCGGAGAAACGTTTGCTGAAAATGTATTGACGCGAAAATTTGCCTGTTCAGGTTGCCCTGTTGGTTGTATTCATATAGCAACAATCAGACGCAAATTTGCCCCAGAGCAGGAGTGGGAGAGAATAGATGTTTCTTATGATTACGAGTTGATTTATTCATTAGGTGCTTTGCTGGGAATCAGGGACTGCTATGGTGTCCTGTCGTTGATAGAAAAGGTAGAAGAGCTTGGTATTGATGCCATTTATGCTGGAGTTTTACTTGCGTGGCTGACTGAAGCTTATGAAAAAAAAGTTATCAGTAATCACGAACTGGAGGGAATAAAGCCGGAATTTGGCAATGCCGATATTTACTGTACTTTATTAGAAAAGATAACTTATTCAGAAAATAGCTTTTATCAAACTGCAAGGTCTGGGCTGACAGCTTTATGTGATTTATACGGTGGACATGACTTCGCACTACTTGTTAACAAAAATGCGATGGCGGGTTATCATACAGGGTATGCAAACCTTCTGGGACAGCATTTAGTTGGTATTAGAAACGCCCATACTGATAATGCCGGTTACGCCATAGATCAGGAGAATATCAGTTACACACCTATGGAACTAATCGACAAACTGTATGAAGAAGAGGTGTTCAGGTCATTTTTCAACTGCACTGGACTTTGTCTTTTTGTCAGAAAAATATATGATTTCGATACGTTACTTAAGGCTTCAAATCTGGTAGGTGTCAATCTCACAGAAAAGGATATTTTTGAAATAGGCGAAAAGATTTATTTGAAAAAGCTAATTTTTAAGCTAAAATGTGGGTTTAGTATTGATGACTACAAAATTCCTGTGCGTTTTTTTGAAACGACGGCAGGAAGAAAAAGGCTGTCTGAAGATTTTGTTAATAAGGCTAAAGATTACTTTGCTCAAAAGATAAAAGACAAAGTTAGCAAAGGTGAACTATAAATGAGTGTGCTTATTATTACACCTACTTACAACGAGATTGATAATATAAAAAAACTTATTCCTGTTTTGCTTTCGTTAAGGGAAGATATTCATGTTCTTGTTGTAGATGACAACTCACCTGATGGAACAGGTGATTATGTAGAAAATCTTTCTAAAGAAAACAGTAGAGTATATGTTTATAAGCGTGCAGGGAAAATGGGATTGGGGAGTGCATACATAGAAGGATTTAAGTGGGCTTTAAAACATCCAATAAAGTTCGATTATATAGTCCAGATGGACGCTGACTTTAGTCATGAACCAGCAAAAATCCTCGAGTTTCTTGAACAATTAATGACATATGACGTAGTCGTTGGGTCTCGTTATCTAAATGGCGTTTCTGTCGTTAACTGGCCTATAAAAAGATTGATACTTAGTTATTTTGCAAACTGGTATGCAAGAACACTTTCTGGAATGAAAATCAGGGACTGCACTGGGGGTTTTCGTGCATATAGAAGGGTGGTTTTAGAGAAGTTTCCTTTTGACTATGTTACTTCTGATGGTTATGCGTTTCAGATAGAGATGAATTATTACTGTCAAAAGTTAGGCTTCAGCATGACAGAAGTACCAATAATATTTGTTGATAGGCATGCAGGCACATCCAAACTCTCAAGAAAAATAGTTTATGAAGCTGTCTTTAAAGTTTTGTTTTTATTTTTTGACAGATGTTGTAATATAAAAAAGGTATGATAAACGAAAGTTTTGCTTTTTTAACGGTAATAAGCTTTTTGGGCTGGGTTGGCTTTACAATACTGTTTATTTTCAAGGCTTTTGGAGCTAAGGGAGAGTTTTATCCTAAGATTGCAATAAAAATAGGCTTGATAATAGCGATTTTTTATGCCCTCTGGATAGTTGGTATGCTCAAGGCTTAAAAACCATTATGTTAGAATTAAATGCCTTACTTTCTATCTTAATACTGCTTTTAATCATCGTTATCTTAGTTAAATCTAAAAACCTTAATCTTCAACCTATCGAACAGAAACTCCTGTTATTGGAGAAATTCTTAGAGAGATTTGATAAATTAGTGCGGGAAGAGCTGCTAAAAGCCAGAGAAGAAGCCAACAACAATGCAAGGGCTTTAAGAGAGGAAATAAGCAATAATATAAAGTTGATGGGCGACACTATTGTGAAAAATATGGGAGAGTTAGCAAACTTACAAAAATCACAACTTGATATCTTTGCCAGTCAGCTTTCCAATTTATCTGATATCACTGAGAAAAGACTTGATAAGATGAGAGATACAATAGAGAACAGACTACAGATTTTACAGGAAGAGAATAGTAAAAAGCTCGACCAAATGAGAGGTGTTGTTGATGAGAAGCTACACGCAACGCTTGAAAAACGTCTGGGAGAATCATTTAAATTGGTTAGCGAAAGGCTTGAACTTGTACATAAAGGTTTAGGTGAGATGCAACACTTAGTTACAAGTGTCGGAGATTTGAAGAAGGTTTTAACTAATATAAAAACAAGGGGTACATGGGGAGAAATACAGCTTGGCAATTTGTTAGAGCAGATTTTATCTCCGGAGCAGTATCTAAAAAACGTTGTAATTAAGAAAGGAAGCACTGAACACGTGGAGTTTGCGATCAGGCTACCCGGCAAGGCTGATGATGAAAGAGAGGTGTTGTTGCCAATAGATGCTAAATTCCCTCAGGAGGCGTATCAAAGACTCTTAGATGCATATGAACATGCAAATCAAGAAAAGATTGATGATATGATAAAGGAGTTAGAAAAGACAATAAAACAAGAGGCAGCAAAGATAAAGGATAAGTACATAGATCCACCTAATACTACAGATTTTGCTATCATGTTTCTTCCTACAGAAGGTCTTTTTGCTGAAGTTTTAAGAATAGCCGGGCTTTGTGAAAAACTCCAGACAGAGTATCGAATTGTTGTCACGGGACCAACAACTTTAGCGGCATTGCTTAATAGTCTTCAGATGGGTTTTAGAACGCTTGCTATTGAAAAACGTTCAAGCGAAGTGTGGCAGCTTTTAGGTGCAGTTAAAACTGAGTTTAGCAAATTTGGTACAATATTGGAAAAAACAAATGAAAAATTAATACAGGCAACTAAAACGATAGACGATGCTGCAAAAAGATCAAGGATTATCGAAAAAAAACTAAATCAGGTCCAGTCTCTTCCACAAGAAACAGCAGAAAAGCTTTTAGAATAATAAAGAAACAAAACTGTATCCTATTTATTGACAAGAGCTATGTAATTGTGATAGAAAAGCAAAAGAAATATGCAGATAATAATAAACGTATCAGATTTTTTCTTTGCCCTGCCAGTAAATATTATCGAAAAGGTTGTTTTACCAGAGATGATTTTACACAATGAAGAAGGCTTTTTTCTCAATCAGATTAAGATAAATTTGTTAAATGCGGAAGAATTTTTCAAGATACGCATTAATAAAAACAACCCCAAAAAAACGTTAATTTTATTTACTTTAAAAAACGAAGTTCCCGTAGCAATTTTAGCTGATGATGTAGTAGGGTTTGTCAGGGATTGTGATTTGACATGCTTTCAAAGGGGAGAATTTCTTAAAGTATTTGGGTTCGAATATGTTTCAAAGTTTTGTTCGTACAATAATGTGTTTATCTTTTTTGTAGATGAAGATATGGTTACAAAACGTGTTTCGGAGTTGTTGTGGGAGTGAATAAATTTTTGAAAGTTAAGATAGACTCGACAACATATTTGTGTCCTGAAGAAAATGTTCACAGGGTTGTCAATTTTGATATGGATAAAATATATGAGTCACCTTATGGTCCGAGCTGGCTGGCAAACCTTGTCATATATGAAAAAGAGGTAATACCTTTGCTGAACATAGGTGAAAGTGAAAAAAATTTTAACTCAAAAACTAAATTAGCTGTTATAATTAAGAAAATTTTGTTTTTTGTTGCAGTTGAAGTAGATGAAGTTTTAAACTTTGTAGAGATAGGAGATGAGATTATTGAGACGTCGATTAATGTGGCAAAAAAGTTTGCAAAAAGGGCGTTTGATTATGAGGGCGATGAATGTTATATTTTAGATATAGATGCCCTTTTTTCAGGTAAGGAGTAAATGATGAAAAATCTGCTCGTTGTTGATGATAGTTTTACTGTTAGAAAAGTTTTAGAAATGTTATTAGTTCCGCTTGGATACAAGCTGACGTTTGCCGAAAATGGAAAACAAGCTATAGATTTTGTTAAATCAAATGCATTTGAACTTGTGATTTTAGATAAAGGCTTACCAGATATTGATGGTGTTTCTCTTTCAAAAGAGTTGAAGAAAATTAAGCCCTCCATGAGCTTGATTCTTATGAAAAATGCAAAACAAGAGATAGAAGAAACCACCATGAAAGAATGCAGGATAGATGATGTTCTCACAAAACCATTCGACTCACAAACATTGATATCTAAAATAGACGCAGTTTCGTCAAAAGTTGAGGAAGTTATCGAGAAACCGATTTTAACAGAGGAAAAGCAGTCGATTGAAGATAGTTTCAAGTTTGATTTAAGTTTTGGAGAAGAGTTCGCGTTTGAGTCTCCCAAGCGTACCGAAGAAAAGAAAGAGATTGTTGCTGAGGAGATAGAGGAACTGTCTGATTTAGAGTTGATAGAAGAGATTGAAGAAGCGCCGAAAAAGGAAGAAAAGTTTGAAGAAGAAATTTCCCTAGAAGACCTATTAGAGGAAGGTGAAATTAAGATTGAGGAGGAAAAACCTTTAATTGTACCTGTAGAAGAAGAGGAAACAAAGGTAAACATAGACGAGTTGTTCTCTGATTTGAACGACATATTAACTGAAAAAGAAGAACAACCAAAGGTGTCAGAACGAGAGCCTGTTTTTATGGCTAAGGATGTAAAACCTGTTGTAGAGGAAGTAGCTAAAGACCTTAAAGAACTCGAAACAATTGCGGAGAAAAGTGAAGCTGAGGAACTAAAAATAGAAGACATCGAAGAACTGGATATATGGGATTTTACTCCAGAAGAAGAAAGACAACTTGTTACAGAAACAAAACCTGCAGAAACCATTGCTCCCACTATAAACGAACCGTTTTATGTTGATAGGAAGTCGATAGAAAGGTTAGTTAGAGAAATAACGTACGAGGTAGTAGAAAAGGTTGCATGGGAGGTCGTTCCTGAAATAGTTGATACAATTCTCAAAGACAAATTTGGCAAGAAATAAAAAATGTTTATAATTTGCATCAAAGCGAAAACTTCGAAAAAATTGTTACCCTCTCCCTTAAAATTCAGTAAATTATAAGAAATTTATTAGATATTTTGGAGGTTAAATGGAAGAAGAAATTTTGCCTAAAAGTTACCAGCCTGAGACGGTAGAAGAAAAGTGGTATCAGTTTTGGATAGAAAAGGGGTATTTTAAAGCTCAAGCAAAATCACACAAACCACCATTCTCTATGGTTATTCCCCCACCAAATGTTACTGGTTCACTTCATATGGGGCATGCTTTAAACAACACTATACAGGATATTATCGCTCGTTATAAAAGGATGGATGGCTATAATGTGTTGTGGCTACCCGGGACAGACCATGCAGGAATCGCAACACAGAATGTCGTTGAAAAGATGATTGCGAAGGAAGGCATTTCGAGACATCATTTAGGGAGAAAAAAGTTTATTGAACGTGTATGGAAATGGAAGGAAGAATCAGGCAGCACAATCATTAACCAGCTTAAAAGGTTAGGGGCATCCTGTGATTGGAGCAGGGAACGTTTTACTATGGACGAAGGATTGTCTAAAGCAGTCAAGCAGGTTTTTTTAAGACTGTTTAAGGAAGGATTAATTCAACGTGACAACCGTCTTATAAACTGGTGTCCAAGGTGTGGTACTGCACTTTCTGATTTAGAGGTTGAATACGAAGAAAAAAATGGCAACCTTTACTATATAAAATATCCTTTTGTTGAATACCCGTCCAGATTTATCGTAGTTGCAACGACCCGTCCAGAAACAATGTTAGGTGATACTGCTGTAGCAGTGAATCCTGATGACAAAAGGTACAAGCACCTTGTGGGCAAGCATGTTCAACTTCCACTTGCAAACAGGCAGATTCCTATCATTGCTGATTCAATGGTAGATGTCGCATTTGGAACGGGTGCTGTTAAGATTACGCCAGCTCATGACTTTGCCGATGAGGCCACAGGCAGAAGACATAACCTTGAATTCTGTTCCGTTATCGATAGAGAAGGGAAAATGAGCGGTGATATACCTGCTGAATACATAGGACTAAATAGATTTGAGGCGAGAACAAAAATAGTAGATGACCTAAGACAGCAGGAACTGCTTCTTAAAGTTGAGGCAATGAAACATAATGTTGGGCATTGTTATCGGTGTAAGGATGTAACAGAGCCGCTTTTAACATTGCAATGGTTTGTAAGGATCAAATCGCTTGCAGAAAAGGCTATAGCTGCGGTAAGGGAGAAGAAAATAAAAATTATCCCTGAACAGTGGGAAAACACCTACTTTAACTGGATGGAAAATATTCAGGATTGGTGTATTTCAAGGCAGATATGGTGGGGGCATCAGATACCTGTTTATTATTGTCCCAGATGCGATGGAGATAAAATTTTAATTACGCTCAGAGAAAATCAGGCAGATACTAAAAGATTGCAGGGTAATTATAACGACTTTATCAAAGAGGGGTTATCTTTTGAGAAAATCATTGAGGATATTGATTACTACTTGATTTTAGATGATGCTGTTCCTATCGTTGAGGGAGAATCTTGCAAAAAGTGTGGTTGTAAAGAACTCATTCAGGATCCAGATGTGCTCGATACGTGGTTTAGTTCTGCATTGTGGCCATTTTCTACATTAGGCTGGCCTGAACATACAGATGAGCTAAAGACGTTTTACCCTACTTCTGTGCTTGTAACGGGTTTTGATATACTGTTTTTCTGGGTAGCAAGAATGATCATGATGGGATTGAAATTTATGGAGGATGTCCCATTTAAAGATGTCTATATTCATGCTCTTGTCAGAGATTCAAAAGGACAGAAGATGAGTAAATCGAAAGGCAATGTGATAGATCCCCTGTCAGTTATTGATAAATTTGGCACAGATTCATTCAGGTTTACTCTTGCTGCACTTGCTGCTCAAGGCAGAGATGTCAAACTTTCTGAGGCAAGAATTGAAGGTTATAAACACTTTGTTAATAAGATATGGAATGCCTCACGCTTTGTAAAGATGAACATAGAAAATTATAAAGTTTCGCAAGACTATGAAATTGACATAAAAAATCTTCATCCATTTGATAACTGGATCCTTACACGGTTAAACGAAACGATTGCAGATGTAAGAAGTTACTATGATAATTACAATTTTAATGATGCGGCAAACGCTATATACAGATTTTTGTGGAACGATTTTTGTGACTGGTACATAGAACATTCAAAACTAAGGGCAAATGAGAGTGTAGTTAAGCATCTACTATGGTACTGCTTGACAACTTCACTTAAACTTCTGCATCCCATAATGCCTTTCGTTACAGAAGAGATTTATCAAAGATTGCCTCACTTTGATGAAAGCATAATGATTTCAAACTTTCCTGTGGCAAACACAGCGTTCATAGGTAAGGATGTTTCTAATATAGAACTGCTGATAAAGGTTATTCGTGCAATAAGAAATGTGAGAAGTGAGATGAATGTTGCACCTTCCCAGAGACCTTTTGTAACTATTGTTGCAAAAAACGAGGGTATGGGTAAGTTTTTAAGAGAAGTAAAAGATTTTATTGAGCAGTTAAGCAGGACACAGGCCGAGTTTGTTGACGAATTGAAAGAAAGACCAGCAAGCTCTGCTTTGACAGTAGTTGAAGGCATAGACATCTGGGTAAATCTGGAAGGATTAATCAATGTCGAAGATGAGAAAAATCGTATAATGAAGGAAATTAATAAAACAGAAAAAGATGTTGAGTTTCTTAACAAGAAGCTTTCCAACGAAGATTATCTTAAACATGCGCCGGAAGATGTTGTCGAAGAGGATAGACAAAAGCTATCTGTTTATAAAGAAAAACTTGCAAAACTTGTAGAAAATTTAGAGTTTTTGAAGGGGTTAAAGTGATAAACATCTTAAGGTTAAGAGAAACTGTAAAGAATGCACTCCTTGAAGACATTGGTTTTGGCGATATAACTTCCCAGTTAATTGATGATAGTAAAAGGGGAAGGGGCTATTTTCTTGCCAAAGAGAAGTTTGTGCTTTGTGGCACTGATGTAGTTAAACTTTGCTTTGAAGAGATTGACGGTGATCTAAAGGTTGACTTTACAGCCAAAGATGGCGATGTAATACCAAAAGGTGGAAAGTTTGGTACAGTTAAAGGCAAGCTAAGGAGCATATTAACAGGAGAAAGGGTTGCGCTTAACTTTCTTCAAAGGCTTTCTGGTATATCAACAATCACAAGACAGTTTGTGGATATTGTAAGTAAATTTGGAGTAAAGATTCTTGATACAAGAAAAACTACACCTTTATTACGTGATTTAGAAAAGTATGCGGTAAAGGTTGGTGGTGGCTACAATCACAGGTTTAATTTATCGGACGGCGTTTTGATAAAAGACAACCATATTGTTGCTGCAAAAGGCATTACAAATGCTGTTAAGCTTGCTAAAACAAAAACTACTGCGCTTATTAAGATAGCCGTAGAGGTGAAAAGTATGGATGAACTTAAAGAGGCGTTAAAAGCGGGCGTTGACCATATTATGCTTGATAATATGTCAGAGAAAGAGATTGCCAAAGCAATAGAGATTGTTAAAAAGGCTGTCCCGGTTGAGGTTTCTGGCGGGATAAACTTAAATAACATAGAGAAATTTGCAAAACTTAAGCCCGACTTTATTTCTTCAGGGTACATAACTCACTCCGCAAAGGCTGTTGACATCAGTTTAGAGTTAGAATAGATGACCTGGAAAAAGATATTAAACCTTCTCGTTTCTCATAACACATATGTTTCAGGGGAACAGATAGGCAGAAGCCTTAATATGAGTCGTACTGCTATCTGGAAACATATAAATTTCTTAAAGCAGTATGGGTATATCATACAAAGTTCATCAAACGCTGGTTATAAACTACAGTTTCCCATAGACACACCTATTGTTTTAGAGCCAGAAGAACTGACAACAGGTATAGTAGGCAGGCAAATTATTTCTACCATCACCACAACATCAACAAACAATAATGCGATTTCAATATCTGAGAATGTTACGGAAGGAACAGTTGTAATTACTGAAAGCCAAACACAAGGCAGAGGTAGGAGAGGAAGAAGCTGGGTTTCTCCATTTGGAATGGGGCTTTATTTCTCAATCATTTTAAAGCCAGTTTTGCCAGTTGCTAAGTTGCCCAGAATGACAATCCTTATTGGGGTCGCTATTGCTAACGCATTGAAAAAGTTTAACATTTTCCCTCAGCTCAAGTGGCCTAATGACATTATTTTAAATGAGAAAAAGATTGGGGGAGTTTTGTCAGAACTTTTTGTAGAAGGTGATATAGCAAAATATGTAGTTGTTGGTGTAGGACTCAATGTTCACACCAGGTCTGACGACTTTCCAGAAGAGATCAGAAAAATAGCGGGAAGTATATACACTGAGACAGGTAAAAGTTTTTCAAGGCTCAAAATTTTAACTGCTTGCCTTTCTGAGATTGATAATGCGTATAAATTTTTTGTAAAAAATAGCGGAGATTTAGGAGAGTTTGCGCATTCCTGGAATGAAATAGCCTGGAAAAAGGGTGAAGAGGTTTTTATAACTACAGGAAAAGAAAAAGAGCTTTGTAAAATAATTGAATTACGGGAAGATGGTGTGTTACTGGTAAAACAGGGCAAAAAACTGAAAGAAGTGTTTGTTGGTGAAATCCTCTTTTAGGCAATAGAGCCTTTTTTAAACATCTCCAAGACATCAATTTTATAAATTTGGACAAAAAAGGTTTTTTCTTGACAGACCTATATCTTGTGGATAAAATAATTGCACAATACAATATATTGTGATGGAGGATAAGATGCAAGAGGGAAGCCCTAAAATAATAAAACTAAATGAAAGTAGAAAGCAAAAGATTTCTCTCTCCCCTAATGCCATTACTGTCCTTGAGAAACGTTATCTTAAAAAATCTATTGATGGCAAGCCAATAGAAACTCCAGAAGATCTTTTTAGTCGTGTCGCAAAAACGATTGCAGATGCTGACAAAAAGTTTGGAATTGAAGATACAACCGCACTTGAAAATCAGTTTTACAACATGCTTGCAAATCTTGAGTTTATGCCAAATTCTCCAACTTTAATGAATGCTGGTAGAGAGTTAGGGCAGTTGTCTGCATGTTTTGTTTTGCCTGTTGGGGATTCGATGGAGGATATTTTTGAAACAATTAAAAACACTGCTTTGATACACAAAACTGGTGGCGGGACTGGTTTCTCATTTTCAAGATTGAGGCCTGCAAACGATATCGTTAAAAGCACTTCGGGTGTATCAAGTGGTCCCCTTCCTTTTATGAGAGCTTTTGATGCGGCGACAGAAGCGGTTAAACAAGGAGGCACAAGAAGAGGGGCTAATATGGGAATTTTGAGTGTTGACCATCCCGATATCATGGATTTTATTATGTGTAAAGATGATAACAACGCTCTCAATAACTTTAATATATCTGTTGGACTTACTGAGAAGTTTATGGAAGCTGTTGAAAAGGATGAAGACTACGATTTGATTAATCCTCGCACAAAAACAGTAGTAAAAAGATTAAATGCAAGAAAGGTGTTCGAAAGGTTGGTTAAACAGGCATGGAAAAATGGCGAACCAGGTATCATCTTTCTGGATAGATTGAATAAGACAAATCCTACACCGCATATTGGAGAGTTTGAGGCTACCAATCCTTGCGGCGAGCAGCCATTATTACCTTACGAATCCTGTAATTTGGGTTCGATTAATTTGGCTGTGATGGTGAAGGATGGAAAGGTAGATTATGACAAATTAAAAGAAACCGTGCATTTAGCTGTTCATTTTCTTGATAATGTTATTGAAGTAAATAAGTATCCTTTAAAACAGATCGAGGAAATGACAAAATCAAACAGAAAGATTGGCTTGGGCATTATGGGCTGGGCAGATATGTTAATCCAGCTTAATATTCCATACAATTCAGAAGAGGCTTTAGAATTAGCAGATAAGGTGATGTCGTTTATTCAGAATGAGGGTTACAAAGCATCACAGGAGCTGGCAAAGACAAGGGGCGCTTTTCCTAATTTTAAAGGTTCAATACACGATAGACCGGGGAAAGACCCAATGAGAAATGCAACAGTAACAACGATTGCGCCAACAGGTACGATTTCGATTATTGCCAACACAACTTCTGGTATCGAACCATTATTCGCAATTTGCTACTATCGTAATGTGATGGACGGGACAAAACTGGTGGAGATAAACCCTCACTTCAAGAAGATTGCTATGGAACAAGGCTTCTATTCAGAGGAGCTTATTCAGAAGATTGCTAAGAAAGGCAGCATAAAAGATATCGAAGAAATACCCATTGATGTTAGAAAAGTTTTTGTTACCGCTCACGATATGAGCCCGGAATATCATGTAAAAATGCAGGCAGTATTTCAAAAATACACAGACAATGCTGTTAGCAAAACAATCAATTTCTGTAACGAAGCTACCGTTGAAGATGTGGAACAGACATACATATTAGCGTACAAACTGGGATGTAAAGGAATAACAATATACAGAGACGGTTCTCGAGAAGGACAGGTGTTGAATTTAGAAAAAGAGGAAAATAAGGAGAAAAAAGAGGTCAGTGTTAAACGTGAAAGACCCAAAGCCCTTAAAGGTGCAACATATCAGATGAAAACTGGATGTGGTGCCTTATATATAACTATAAACGAAGATGATGCGGGACTATTTGAGTTATTTACAACTATGGGCAAGGCTGGTGGTTGCGCTTCTTCCCAATGCGAAGCGATAGGCAGATTAGTATCATTAGCCTGGCGTTCGAGTATATCAGCTAAACAGGTGATAAAACAGCTTGTTGGAATTTCCTGTCACAAGCCTTCTGGTTTTGGTGATAATAAGGTGCTTTCATGTGCTGATGCAGTAGCCAAAGCGATAGAGTTGCATTTAAAGAGCAATGGACATAAAGTAGAGATTGAAAAGGCGGTTTTTACCAGTGGGGCTTGTCCAGATTGTGGGAGCTCTTTAGAGCACGAAAGCGGTTGTGTGGTATGCAAAAACTGCAGTTATAGCGAATGCGGATAAAAATTTCTTTCACCGCTTCAACCTGATGCAGTTAAGTCATCTTTTAGTTTTGTATACCACGGATTCTCAGGTTTTAACCTTTGCAAAACTTTTCTGGCTGATTTGTGGTTGCATACCGAAAGATACCAATAAAACTCTGTGATATCTTTTAAAAAAGATGTTGTAGGGCTCATTTTTATATCTTTTAAAGAAAAGCCATTTTTATTAACCGCATATTCTAACGCATTTAGATAATCTTTTTTAAACTTTTTATAGGAAGGCAGGTCGTAATAAACAATCTCTTTTTTTGAAAAAAACTCGTTAACCATGCTTTTGTTATAAAGATTGGTGCCGGGATAAATTACAAGAGGGGATATAATTCCGTCGATTAATCCGGAAGTTTTAATAAAATTACAGGTCTCTTCAGCTTCTTCATTTGTTTCTTTAACACCACCAATAAAATAACCAAAGGGTCTAATCAGGTATCTTCTTAATGAATTGATAGCATTTTTTGCCAAAATAATATCAAATTCTTTGTTAAAAAGGTGTAAGATTCTTTTAGAAACAGCCTCGATTCCCATCTGCACCTGATCGCACCCCGACTGAGCAAGCGCATAAGCAACATCGTCATTAATGAATTTAACAGAGCCTTGAGTGTTCCATAGCATACAGATATTTTCATCTCTTAATTCTTTCGAAAACTTAAGCACCCTTTTTTGATTCATCAAAAAGTTGTCATCACGTATGCTAAAGTATATCTGTCCAAGATTATTTCTTAAATCTTTAATATAAGACAGTAGATTTTGTGTGCTGTGGAAACGTATCTTATTTTTCCATAACACCGGAGAAGAACAAAAACTGCATCTATAAGGACATCCCCTTGAACTAATCAGGATGGCAAAGTTTTCGTTGTCGACAAAGTTACAGTAAGGTAAAATTTGTGATGGTATATAAAAAAAATTGTCAATGTTTGCGTGGTAAGCAGTTTGGTTAGTCTTGATTAAATTGTTTGAACGATAGCAAAGCCCCTCGATATTATCAAGTTTTTCTTTGCCTTCTAAACATTTAACAATCTTTAATGCAGATATTTCCCCCTCTCCCTTTACTACAAAATCAATTTCTGGAAAGCGTATTAAAATTTCTTCTGCCAACAGTGAAAATGGACCTCCTAACACGACAATACTTTTTTTATGATAATTTTTAATAACCTTAGCGAGATTTATAGAAGTAATATGATTGCCTGTGAAGCTGGATATGAAAGCAACTTTAATGTTAGATGATTTTATAATGTGTGAAACATCTTTATCATCAAGATGGGATAAATTGTAAAGTCCTGGTTGATAACCATTTTTCAGAAGATAGAAAAGTATATTAAACAATCCCATAGGTACAAAACCTGAAAAATAATCCTTTGCCTCTTTTTGTGGACCACGAAAAAACAAAAAAATATTATTAACTTGTTTTTTGTTTAACATAAGCTAAAATTAGAACATAAATTTATGAAAAAATAAATATTAGTTGACAATGTGTGTTTTTTGTGATTAAATACTACTATAAAAGTAAAGAAAGGAGGTTGGCATGTCAAACATTTTTAGTGATATTACAAAAACAGTTGGGAACACACCTTTAGTTAGGCTGAATAAATTAACAAAAGGCTTAAATGCAGAAGTTATTGTTAAGTTAGAGAGCTTTAATCCATTGAGTAGTGTGAAAGACAGGATTGGGGTCGCTATGATAGATGCTGCAGAAAGGCAGGGGCTTATTGATAAGGATACAGTAATAATTGAACCCACAAGTGGGAACACAGGTATTGCTTTGGCTTTTACCTGTGCTGCAAGAGGATATAAATTAATTTTAACTATGCCCGAGACAATGAGCTTGGAAAGGCGAGCCTTACTTAGGATTTTTGGCGCTGAGCTTGTCCTGACAGAAGGGGCAAAAGGTATGCGCGGAGCAGTTGAAAAGGCAGAAGAATTGGCAAAAAGCTACCCCAAAAGTTTTATCCCACAGCAGTTTAAAAATTTAGCTAATCCGGCAATTCATAGGGTCACCACCGCTGAAGAAATATGGCGTGATACTGATGGGAAGATCGATATCTTTGTTGGTGGTGTTGGGACTGGTGGAACGATTACGGGGGTTGGCGAGGTGCTAAAAAGCAGAAAGCCTACTGTCAAAATTGTTGCTGTAGAGCCTAAGGACTCCCCCGTGCTTTCAGGTGGCAAGCCAGGACCTCACAAGATACAGGGTATTGGGGCTGGATTTATCCCGGATGTGCTAAATCGCGAGTTGATAGACGAAATAATACAGGTTGCTAATGAAGATGCTGGAACAACGGCAAAACAACTTGCAAAAGAGGAAGGGATACTTGCAGGTATTTCATCTGGCGCAGCATTATGGGCAGCATTGGAGCTTGCAAAGAGGAAAGAAAATGAAGGCAAGATGATAGTGGTAGTGCTTCCTGATACAGGTGAGCGTTATCTCAGTACGTGGCTCTTTCAAGAATATTTAAAATAGCGAGGTGATTTTTATGGATGAAAAAACGTTAAAACAAGAAACATTATGCTTGCATGGTGGACAAGTACCAGACCCAACAACGCTATCAAGGGCTGTGCCTATTTATCAAACTACATCCTATGTTTTTAAAAGCTCAGAACATGCTGCCAATCTTTTTGGACTAAAAGAGCTGGGGAATATCTATACAAGAATAATGAACCCGACAACGGATGTGTTAGAAAAAAGGGTAGCGCTTTTAGAAGGTGGCACAGCAGGTTTAGCAGTAGCATCTGGACAGGCAGCTATTACTTACTCTATCTTGAATATCGCTTCTGCAGGCGATGAGATTGTTTCCGCTACAAGTCTTTATGGTGGAACGTACAATCTATTTCATTATACGCTGCCAAAAATAGGGATAAATGTTAAGTTTGTTGACCCTTCAGACCCTAAAAATTTCGAAAAAGAGATTACTGATAAAACTAAAGCGGTGTATATTGAAAGTGTCGGAAATCCTAAACTGGATATCATTGATTATGAAGAAGTAGCTAAAATAGCACATAAAAATGGTATTCCGTTTATCGTTGACAACACGGTAACAACTCCTTACCTTTTAAGACCCATTGATTTTGGTGCTGATATTGTAGTGCATTCTACAACAAAGTTTATTGGCGGTCATGGTACGTCAATAGGTGGTATTATAGTTGATTCTGGAAAATTTAATTGGAACACAGGTAAATTCCCCGGATTTACAGAGCCAGACCCAAGTTATCACGGGTTGGTGTATTGGGATGTGTTTAAAGATTTTGCTGGTATGGGGAATATAGCATTTGCGTTTAAAGCAAGACTTCAGTTATTGAGGGATGTTGGTGCATCGATGAGTCCTTTTAACGCCTTCCTATTTTTACAGGGGCTGGAGACACTGCATTTAAGAATGGAAAGGCATAGTGAAAATGCACAAAAAGTATCAGAGTTCCTCGAGAAACACCCAAAGGTCAATTGGGTTATCTATCCTGGTTTGAAGAGCCATAATAACCATGACCTTGCAAAAAAATATTTTAAAAAGGGCTTATATGGTGCTATTATTGGCTTTGGAGTAAAGGGCGGACTCAATGCTGGCAGGAAGCTTATTGATAGTGTTAAACTTTTCTCTAACCTTGCGAATATTGGAGATGCAAAGAGCCTTATTATTCACCCGGCAAGCACCACACATCAACAGTTGACTCCAGAAGAAAGGCTTCTTACCGGTGTAACAGATGACTTTGTTAGACTTTCTGTTGGTCTGGAAAATGTAGAAGATATCATAGCAGATTTGGAACAGGCTTTAGATAAAGTTTAATATGAACAAAGGCGGGAAAATTTCAAAAATTTTTCCGCCTTAAAAGTTTAATCATAAATACAACACTTCGTATTGATTCCACAACAAATCTTTTGAGACCTCTATAATAACATCCTTTTTCGTTAAAACTTTAAGGGCATCTATAACCTTTTTCTCTTCACCAAAGAGGATATCGCCCATTTCACGTCCCACCTTTAGAAACGCCTTTTTAGTTTGATTTTTAATCAAGTTTTTATACAGTTCTCTAAAAATTTCGTTACATACAGTCTTTCTGGATAGTATAAAACCTTTTCCTTCACAGCAAGGGCAGGTTTCTCCCAATATTTTTGAAAGGCTGTTTCGTGTTCTTTTTCTTGTTAACTCAACGAGTCCCAGATCTGTCATTGGATTCAGAAAAATCTTTGTCCTATCGCGCATGCATTCAGCCTCAAGCAGCTTAAAAACCTTTTCTTTGTTTGCTGTCTCTTTCATATCGATAAAATCAATGATTATAATCCCGCCAATATTCCTGAGTCTTAACTGATATGGAATCTCCTTAGCTGCTTCCATATTTGTTTGTAGTATTGTTGTTTCGAGATTATCTTTCCCAACAAACTTACCAGTATTAACATCTATTATTGTGAGCGCCTCTGTTTCGTCTATAACTATATACCCACCCGATTTCAACCAGATATAACGTTCTAAAGCCTTGGAAATTTCCAGCTCAATGCCATATTTTTCAAACAAAGGTTGTTCTTCCTGATAAAGCTCAACAAAAACTGATTCTTCAGGCCAGAAGTCATTTATGTATTTTACAAGCTTTTCATAGATGTCTTTATTGTCAATGATAATTTTACCAATCTCTTCCGATGGCATGTCTCTTACAAGTCTGTAAGGAAGTTCTAATTCTTCATAAATGGTTGATGGTGCTGAATGCATATTTTTTTTCTCACAAATATGCTCCCATACTCGAATCAGATAGTTCATATCACGTTTTAACTCTGTTTCTGACTTGCCTTCTGCAGCTGTTCTTACAATAAAACCAAAACTGGCAGTTCTTAACGACTCGACAATATTTTTTAGTCTTTCTTTTTCCTGTTCGTTTTGTATCCTGTGCGATACCCCAATATGTTCTGAAAAAGGCAACAATACAAGATATCTTCCCGGAATGGCGATATTGGTTGTTACTCTTGCACCTTTTGTACCGCGAGGACATTTCTCTGTTTGAACGAGAATTTCTTGTCCTTCTTTTATCAAATCCTGAATTTTTGCAGTTATCTGTAAAGATTCTTTTGTTTCCAACTCTTCGCCTTCAATAGTTTCTTCATCAATAGTTGTTTCAAACGGGTCGTCATAGGTAATAGAATAGGGAGCTAAATCTTTAACGTATAAGAAGGCAGCCTTTTCAAGGCCTATATCTATGAACGCAGACTGCATTCCTGGCAAAATACGCAAAACTCTGCCTTTGTAAATATTACCAATATTTTCGTTTGTATTCCCACGGTCTATAAAGATTTCAACAGGAGTCCCATTTTCAAGTAAGACAGCCCTTGTCTCGAAAGGTGTTAAATTAATTATAAGTTCACGTGCCAAAAACTTCTCCCCCTTTTAGAAATACATTTGTTTTCACCAGTTCAAATGGACTGACTTCTCTCTTTGCCAGGTAAGATGCAAACTCTATTGGCTTAAGCCCACCCTGTGTTTGAATTATAGTAAAAAAAGTTTTGCCAAATTTATTAGTTACTTCAGTAACAAAATCATTTGTGTTAAAAACCTTATCCTTACCTTTTCTTTTTACCACAATTTGTTCTGAATTGTCAAAAATATAATAACCGTCGATTTTAAACTGAAAGGTATTTGCGATTTTGTCAACGCTTTCCCTGTATGAGGTTTCTGACAAATAAACTATCTTCAAACCATATATGTTAAGTTTTTCGAACTTTTCTAAACTTTTTTTGATATCAAACTGATTTGCTTCAAAAATTAAAACCTCACATTCGCTTTCCATCCCAAGTGGCAACGCCCAACCACAATCAATCAATGGTTGAGGATTAAATCCTTTTGAGTATAAAACAGGAACTTCACATATCTTTAATATTCTATGCCATAATCGCATGATATCAAGAGCACCTAAAAACCTCATTTCAGACTTTTTCTGATAAACAAGAATGTAACGTTTTTTTTCAGGCTCCAGAATTTTTTCGGGCATTTCAATTGACTCTGCTTTTTTTGTGAAGATGTTTTTAAACTGTTTAAAGTCACAAGCTCCACAATTAGAACATTTTTCAAACCTACAGTCGGGAGTTTTCTCCTTACTGAAATATTTTTTATATTCTGAAACAAGAAACTCTTTGCTTACGCCAGTTAAAATAAACTCCCATGGCAGTTGCTCATCAATCCGGTAACCTTTTAAACAATCTTCAATTTTTAAGTTAAGTTTGTCAATCGCTTCCTGCCAAAAACTGAAATTGATATGTTCATCCCAGGCATCAAAGATAGCCCCTCTTTTAAAGGCATTAAGAATGATGTCAGAAGTTTTTTCGTCGCCTCGAGAAATAATCCCCTCAAGTATGCTCATGTAAGGATTGTGAAGACGAAGAAAAACTTTCTTTTCTTTGTAGAATATGTCCTTTAGCAAACGTTGCTTTTCCTGAATTTCCTTAAGGCTGTTCATTTTACACCACTGTAAGGGTGTATGTGGCTTAGGAACAAAAGTTGAAAATGACAGAGTAATATTTGCCTTGTTGTTTGATTCTTTCAGGATAGATTTAACAAACTCATATATTTCGTAGATACCATCTAAATTTTCATCAGGCAAACCTATCATATAGTAGAGTTTGATGTTTAGCCAGCCTAAATTGAATGCGGTTTTGATGTCTTTTTTTAGATCCTCATAGCTGATATTTTTATTTAATGCGGTCTGAAACGAAGGGTATGTTTCTGGTGCAACAGTAAGGCCTGTTTTTCGAAAAGAACATATCTTTTTTGCCATGTCATCGTTAATGCTGCCAACACGCAAAGAAGGCAGCGAAAGAGATGCCTTAAATATATCAGAAATTTTATACAGACAGTCAAAAAGTAAGGAAAAATTGGAATAATCTGTTATGCTTAGAGATGATGGAGAAAATTCGTCAAAACCAGTTTTTACAAGCCCTGTAGTAAATAGATTTGTTATTTTAGAGATATCCCTTTCTCTGTACGGCCTTTGTGCCATTCCAGCAAAACAAAAACGACATCCTCTTGTGCATCCTCTTGCAGCCTCGATAGAAAGCCTGTTAAACGTTGTTTCAATCAAAGGGACAAGAGGCGTTCCAGGGTCTGCAGCATTCAGATCCTTAATAGTTGCCTTTTTTATAAAAATCTTGTTTTTTTCATGTTTGGACGGGACGTAAACGTATGACAGTTTAGATAATTCAAAAATAATAGCATCTTTGTCAGTAAGGTTATCTTTGATAATATTGCTAATTTCTACAATTGCGTCTTCACCATCACCAATTACGAACGCATCGAAAAATGGAGAAAGAGGCAAAGGATTAAAAGCTAATGTTCCACCACCTATGATAAGTGGCTTGGATTTTCTGTCGTTGTAGTGGAGGGGTATTTTTGATAGTTCTAAAAACTTTAAAATATTAGTTACTGTTAACTCGTAAGGTAGAGTGATGCCAACAACATCAAATGCGTAAGCTGGTTGTTTGCTTTCTAAAGAAAGCGGCGGAATATCATGTTGTTCCATCAATTTTATAGCATCCATTGCAGGCATGAAAAAGCGTTCGGCAAGAGTTTCGTTGTTCCTGTTTAGAATGCTATAAAGAATGGATATACCAAGATTGGAACTGCCCAATTCGTAAAGGTCAGGAAAGAAAAGCCCCCATTTGAGTTTTACACCGTTCCAGTCTTTTTTAACAGCATTAATTTCGTTTCCAATATAGCGGGCAGGTTTCTGGCAGAAACGCAAAACCTTTTCATCAAAAATAGAATAATAATCGGTCATACAGCTATTTTAATGTTTGCTTTTAATCTTTGCCAGTTAAACAAACAAACATTTACTTCATTTTCATTATGCATTTCAAAGGTTATCCATCGTAGTTTTTTAGGCAAGAGTTGTACGAAAAATTTGAAAGGAAATGAACCATTACCAACTGGTAGGTGTTGATCCATGTATCCCAGATTGTCGTGTAAATGTAGCGCAATAGTATATTTGCCCATCAAACTAAACCATTCTTCAAGTGTAACATTAGAAAAGATATTGAAATGTCCTGTATCAAAGCAGTGTCCCAAAAACGGAGAATCAAAATGTTTTATAAAGGCATACAGTCTGGAATGATTGTCTTCGAAGATATTTTCAACTGCCAAGTGTATCTTTTTTTCTTCAGCTTTTTTAAGTATGGGAGTGAAATTTTTGATAGCAAGGTTAAGCCAGTTGTCTTCAAAACCCCTAAAACGAAAAGGATCATAGCCAGGGTGAACAACAATCCCTGAGGCGTCTAAAACACGTGCTAATTCAATGGTTTTAATAAGTCTTTTGTATGTAATATCTATAATAGCAGGGTCAGTTGCTGCAATATTGATATCAAGAAAAGGCGCATGCACAGATGGCTTTAATCCTGCAGCTTTAAAACTATTTGCTTCAGGTTCAAAAGATCTCAAATCAATGTTATCAAGATCTTTACCTGTAAAATAAAGTTCAGGATTAATCCTTCTTTTTAAAATTATCGGCAAATATTTTTTTAAATCTGCATATGGTAGATGAACGTTAAAGCTTTCCATAAGCTAAATCCTCCAGTTTGGATAAGTGATCCTTGTTTCCTAAAGCGATAAAGATGTCTCCCGCTTCGATTTTGTATTTTGATTTTGGGTTAAACTCCATCCTGCCATCGTGCTTTTTAACAGCAATGATAATAGTTTCAGTGATTTCTCGTATCTTACTTTCTAAAATGGTTTTGCCACAAAGAGACGAGTTTTCAGAAACAAGTATTTCTTCCATTTTAAGTGGGGAGCCTTTTTCGTTAGTTCCGCCAGTGGTCACTTCTATAAAATCTACAACGCTGGGTTTCAAAATAGCTAACGCCATTCTTTCTCCACCAATTGTATACGGTGATATCACCTTATTGGCTCCGGCTTTAAGCATCTTTTGTTCAGAACTATCTTCCGCAGAGCGTGAAATGATGTATATATCGGGATTAAGTTGTCTCGCTGTTAGGACTATAAATACGTTGTCAGCATCAGATGAAACGACGCTCACGAGTCCTTTTGCTTTCATAATTCCAGCTGAAATCAAGGTGTCTTCTCTTGTTGAATCGTCAATTAAATATAAATAACCTTCGCTTTCGATACGAATTTCCATTGAAGGGTCTTTTTCTATCACCACAAAAGGCAAATTTTGCTCATTAAGCCTTTTGCATATATAGGCGCCCATTCTGCCGAAACCACAGATGATATAATGGTCCTTTAGTCTTTCTATCATTTTTTTTCTCCTTTTTAATACCCATACTTGTTTGAGTTCGCCTTCGATTATGATAGATGTGATTACAGAGTAACCGTAAGCCACCGTTGATACACCAAATAAAATTAGTAAGGATGTAAAAATTTTACCTGAGGTGGATAAGTCTTTAACTTCCTTGAAACCAACAGTAGCAATAGTAATTATAGTCATATAGATGGCATCCAGTGGTTCATAGTCTTCAATTAAAATATATCCCAGAGTGCCCACTATAATAGTAAAAACTATTGCCCCCATTACCAACCACAATTTTTTTATAGTAACGTTGTATATTATTGGCATATTCGACCTTTATATTTTATACTAAAAAAGCGCAAAAAAAAAACTTAAAAGGCTGGTTAAATTGAAAGTAGCAGCAGGTAAACTAAAGGGGCTTCTTTTAAAAGGACCAAGGCATATTCGACCTGTCACATCTTTTATTAAAGAGGCAATCTTTAATATACTTCAGACGATTGACTGGAACAATGCGAAGGTCCTGGATCTGTTTGCAGGTGCAGGTAATTTTGGTATAGAGGCGATAAGCAGAGGTGCTAAATATGTTGTGTTTGTTGATATATCTAAAGAAACTAAACGTTATGTATCAAGCAATTTATCAAATGTTGACTGGAATGGAACTGTCATTATTGGTGATTTTAGGGATATAGTAAAAAAGTTTTTTAAAAAAAACGAAAAATTTAATATAATTTTTGCAGACCCTCCTTTTGACAACGAACTGGGTATGGAGTTAGTTAATCTGTTCGAAAGATATAACATATTGGTAGAAGATGGTACACTTATATTAAGGGTTAGAGACAAAGAAAAGGTAGAGTTTTCTGAAAAGTGGCAGGTAGAAAGTAGATTTTACGGCGATTCGGCAGTCTATTTTATTAAGAGAAGGCAAGCATGCGAACATTAAGATGTTTTTTTGTAGGTCTACTGTTTTTGTTTATAGCAACAAACACTATTGCCAAAAAGGATCATTCTGTTGATGAAACTGAAATAAACAGGTTTTATGATTCTTTAATGCAGCTTGTTAGCTATGATAAGTTTAGAGATTTTTATGATAGCTATATTGAAAAAAGTGAGATCTCATACGAAGATTTTAGCAAAGAGTTAAAATCAAGAGGTGTCATCATTGCTGGTGGATACGGTAGCAGGCTCGTAGGCTGGCAGAGAAAGGGGAAAAAGATAATCCTCACGATAGAGAGTGAAGTTAAAAATGAGGGCATTAAAAGGCTCCATTTAACATTAGAAGAGAAGAAAGAAGGACTCAAAATTAGAATTAACGAACTTCTTAAGATTTGTAAACAAAAACCTAAAAAAAGGAGCACTAAATGACAGCTGTATATCCAGGTTCTTTCGACCCCATTACAAATGGACATGTGGATATTATTCAGAGAAGCTGTAACTTGTTTAATAAAGTGATAGTAGCAGTTGCAATTAATTCAGAGAAGGCGGGCCTTTTTACTCCAGAAGAAAGGGTAGAGATTATCAAAGAAACTTTTAAAGGTAATCCGAAGATTGAGGTCGTTCATTTTAAAGGGCTGTTGATAAATTACGTTAGAGATAACAACATCAAAGTAATAATTAGAGGGCTAAGAGCGGTTTCCGATTTTGAATACGAGTTTCAGATGGCATTGATGAATAAAAAGCTGTGGAAGGATGTTGAAACAGTTTTTATGATGAGTTCTGAAAACAATATGTATGTTAGTTCAAGGATTGTTAAAGAGATATTTAGTTTGGGTGGGTGTGTAAAAGACCTTGTACCTGAAAACGTTAGAACAAAACTTGAAAAGAAGTTTAAAGAGTTAAAAAAACATAAAAAGGGAATATGATATGATAAAACTTGCAAAACGCTTAAAGTCATTAAAACCATCGCCTACGCTTGCACTTGATGCGCACATTAAGAAGTTACGTAGCTTGGGAATAAATGTGATAAGTTTTGGTGTTGGAGAGCCTGATTTTGATACGCCAGAAACAATAAAATCTGCGGCAATAAAAGCCATTAACAATGGTTTCACAAAATACACGCCTGCTTCCGGGACTGAAGACCTCAAAAGGGCTGTGTGTCAATATTATCAGAAGTATTATAATGTAAATTTAACTCCACCACAAATAGTTGTCTCGAATGGAGCCAAGCACTCACTATTTAACATTGCTTTAGCAATTTTTAATAACAGAGATGAGGTGATCATTCCTGCTCCTTATTGGGTGTCTTATCCAGAGCAGTTATGTTTAGTAGGAGCAAAGCCAATTTTTGTAAAAACAAGCCTTATGGATGGCTTTAAGGTCAAGGTAGAGCAGTTACAGCAATGTTTAACAAAAAAAACTAAAGCAATAATTTTAAACACGCCCTCAAATCCCACAGGAATGATTTATAATAAAGACGAGCTTTTAAAAATTCTTGATTTTGCCAAGACACATAAATTGTTTTTGATTGTTGATGAGATTTATGACAGGCTTGTATATGAAAAGGAGTTTGTCTCAATTTTAAACTTAATACAGAACGATCAACTCGCAAAAGATTCAGTTATAGTCGTGAATGGAGTATCAAAATCCTTTGCGATGACGGGGTGGCGTATTGGTTACACTATTTCTAACGAGGCGATTGCGAAGGCTATGGCAGACATTCAAAGCCAGACGACTTCTAACCCATCATCTATATCTCAAAAGGCGGCAGAAGCAGCACTTTTAGGAGATGACGAAGATGTTAAGAAAATGGTGGAAGTGTTTAAACAAAGGCGTGATTTAATAGTATCTATGTTGAGAAATATAGAAGGCGTCAATTTAAAAAGTCCTGATGGAAGTTTTTATGTTTTTCCAGACTTTTCTCACTATATTAACAAAAAATTTAATGGCATCAGGATTCAAAGTACACTGAAACTTTGCGAATACCTTTTGAACGAAGCAAAAGTGGGAATTGTGCCGGGTGAAGCCTTTGGTGCCCCCGGATTTGTTAGATTTTCTTTTGCTACTTCTAAAGAAAATATAAATGCTGGTTTAGAAAGTGTAAAATATGCACTTCACAGGCTTAAATAGACTAAGTTAGAACTTCTTACACTGCCATTTAATTATGCAAGAACTTTGCAAAACCTTGCAAGGGTCTTGAAAATCATTGAAAATGATTTTCAAATTTTTATATAAATAGCTGGTCTACAGGGTTGTGGGGATACGCCATGAGTAAGAGGCCTTTTTCGAAGGTCTCTATGTGTGAAAAGATATTTTTTTTGAAAGCAGCTTTTTTTTCTTGCATTTCTGAATAGAAACTGTTAAAAATTAAAACGATGGTTGGAAAAATCGAGAAAAAGTTTTATTTTTTTGTGATTTTGTTTTGTACCGCTTTTCTCGTAACGAGTGTCCCGTCTGTATATGCTAAAAAAAGCAGGTCAAGCAAAAAGATTTCCAAGCAAAAGACTGTAAAAAGTATTAAATCAGCCAAAAAAAACCAACAGACATCACAAAAAATATATACTTTAAGGCGCGGAGATACATTGGTCAGAATTGCAAAGGTTAATGGTTGTGATGTAAAGACGTTAAAAAAGTTAAATCCCTCACTTGACCCGAAGAGATTGAAACCTGGCATCAAAATAAAGCTTCCCGTGTCTGTCGCAGATACAAAGAAATCTGTAATTAGAGACTCCGAAATTGTCTATAAGGTGAAAAAAGGTGATACGCTTCATTCTATCGCTAAAAGATTTAACCTAAGTACAGATGAAATAAAGCAACTCAATAAGATTAATGATGAGCATATTGTTGCGGGGATGAATTTACTAATAAAGAATTTAGATAAAGAAAAAGATGAGCAAGGTGTAAAAAAGTTTTACTCCCTTACTGATGTAGACGATGAGGATTTTGGCGAAGATGCTGGAGAAGGAACAAAAGAGTTAACTTTACTTGACGATGAATCTAATTTGCCTAAAACCGTTATGCCTCCATTTACACTTACAAGAGATAAGTTAGATAGATTACTTAGCTATTCCCTTGATTTTTTGGGCACGGATTATAAATATGGTGGAAACAGTGTATCTGCAATTGATTGTTCTGCCTTTGTCAAGACAGTTTTCAAGGAAATTGATATCAATCTACCCCGAACGTCTCGAGAACAGTTTAGTTATGGTGTTAATGTATCACTTGAAGAACTTCGTGAAGGAGACTTGCTGTTTTTTGCAAAGAAAAAGCGTATAAATCACGTAGGGATATATATCGGCAATGATATGTTTATCCACGCAGCGAGAAAAGGAAAGGGAGTAATAATAACCAAGATGGATAGTCCTTATGTTAAAAAACATTTTGTTGGGGCAAAAAGGATTTTCTCTTTAGAGGGAGAAAAACAGAATATAGATTTAAAGAAAGATTTAAGCCTTGCTGAAAAACCATTGGTAAACTAAGCTAACGATAAGAGTGCCGCTCACGCAGACAAAAAGGTAATAAAAAAAAGCCCTCTTTTTAAACATCGTCAGGAAAACCGCCATAACTGGTATCGCTGTTACAGGTCCCCCTATCAAAAAAGCTAATCCAGCGCCATTATTTAAGCCTTTCTCTAAAAGACCGTAAAGTATTGCAGAAGCAGATATTTGGTTGACATAAAGAGGAATGGAGAAAATAATAACTATAAGAATGCTCATAATGTTGCCGTTACCTAAATAATCAGCAATCCATTCAGATGGAACAAATTTTAGTATCAATATCTCGAAAAACACTCCAATCAAGAAATATTTTCCTATCCTAAGCGTGCCTTCCCAGCCTTTTGCAAGAAAGACAAAGAATTTATTATTGGTTTTTGCTTCAACCTTATGACTCATCTGCATATGGCAGCTACAACGTAGCTCTTCAATAGGAAAATCTGGATCGTGGAAGTCCATATCATGGGGAATTTCTGTAACTTTTAGAATCTGATGATGTTTGAAAAATTTGTCTTCAAGAAGGAGTGTTAAAAAACCAGCATATAAACCCATAAAAGCAGCGGCAAACGATTTAGCAAGAGCCCATTGTGTTCCCAACTCCCATTGGGTTAAGGTATAGCCAGAAGGACTTAAAAGGGGGGAAGAAATTAAGAGTGCCATTACTGTTGAAAATGGGACGCCACCAAAAAATAATCCTAAAGATAGAGGAAGCACACCACATGCACATAGAGGACTGATTAACCCCAGGGCAGTTGCAATCATTATAGAAAGTACACCGTATTTTTTTATAGTGTTTTTGATTTTAACATGCCACTTGTATGTACGAATTAACGCTTCTAATCCTACTCCGATAAAAAAGTATGGTAATAAGTATAAAACTTCTTCTAAAAACTCTTTTAAAAAATCTAAAAATAGTTGCATAGTGACGTGTCCTTAAAGCACAATATATGCCAATATTTTAGCAAGAAAAAGCCTTTATTAAAACGAAAAAACAATAGAATAACTGAAATTTTTAAAACTTGAATTTTATGTCTGACATATTATCAAATTTTAACTGTTAATATGTCTTTGCCATTTATTTCTGTCTGGCGAAGGTTTGACAGTAGGCAGTTTTTTTTCTTAAGTAAGCACACATAACAAGTTGTTCAAAGGACAAAAACACCAAAGAATTTAGAAAATGATGAGATTGTTAAGCCACAATCAGAATGAGTTATGAGGCTACAAAATGCATGAGCAACAGAAATTAAGAAAGAAAAGTTGTTAGCCCGTTTTTATCATTTATCTGTGCGAGAGCTTAAAAAGTTTAACGTCAAACCGCAAATTTATCTTTTTTTTTCTTTTTCATTTTGTTAAAATATCTTAAGATATGACAAAAATTATCTCTTTTTTTGTGTTATTCTTTTTTTGCCTCTCCTCCCTTGTTCATGCGCAAAAGTATTCTATGCTTGTTCCCGATATTGTTCAGCGTAATATAGATAAGTTTGATGATGTGAAAACTACTTTTGCGATGAGAGAAGAGATCGCAAATTTTAAAAACTTTTCTGTTATTAATAGAAGTAACACCTTAAAACTTTTATCATCTGGCAACGGCAATGGATTCAATTACATGCCGGATACAGAAACCTATATTAACAAATTGTCAGATTTAGTTTTAAGTAAAGATATCGATTTTGCCTTTTTTGTCAACTTAAAAAGCTCTGGAAAAAGTTTTACAGTTGAAGCATATTTAATAAACTATGAAGGCATCTTATATAATGACAGTGTCGAAATTAATAATAACGAAGATTTTGAAAATCAACTGAGAAAATTAGTTAGAGCTATATTTACAAGACTCAACTTTGGAGAAAATGAAGGCAACAACCTTTATGAATACGAAGAGATGGTGTTTATACCAGGTGGTAACGCAATTATTGGGAGTAATTTTGGAGAACCGTTTGAAGCCCCTGAGCGAACAGTTTTTGTAAACTCGTTTTATATTGATAAATTTGAAGTTACAAATGCACAATATAAGCGTTTTATTGATGAAACAAAAAGAGAAGCACCAAAAAACGTTGTCAATTCAGACTATACTATCTGGAAAAAAGGTACGTATCCAGAAGAACTTGCAAACCATCCCGTTGTTAATGTTACCTGGTATGAGGCAAAGGCATATTGTGAATGGGCAGGCAAACGATTGCCTACATCAATCGAGTGGGAGAAGGCAGCAAGAGGTCCATACGGCAACGTTTATCCCTGGGGTAACGAGTTCTTTATGGGCTATGCTAATCTTTACACAAAGGGAGTGTCGTATAAAATACAACAAACTGTTCCCGTTGGTTCATATGAGAAATCAAAAAGTTATTATGGTGTATATGACTTAGCCGGGAATGTTTGGGAGTGGACAGCAAGCGTTCCTCCTAATTCTAAGGACCCAGCAGATATAAGGCGTGTAGCAAAAGGTGGGGGTTGGGGTTACAATGGGAATAAATATACTTCCCGTGCATCTTATGGTATCTTTTTCACCGCAGACTATACAAGTAACTGTTTGGGTTTTAGGTGTGCCAAGTAAATATATCTTCAATGGTTTATTCCTGTCAAAAAAAATAGACAACCTTAACCAAAAAAGATAAAATCTATTAAAACGAACAATTATAGGAGGCTTTATGGCTCTTGATAGTCAAAAAAACAAGGCTTTAGAGATAGCTATGTCTCAAATTGAAAAGCAGTTTGGCAAAGGTTCGATAATGAAGCTCGGCAGCGAGTCTCTGGAAAAGGACATAGATGTAATTTCGACTGGCTCGATATCTTTAGATATAGCTTTAGGTGTAGGTGGTGTGCCGAGAGGCAGGATAATAGAGATTTTTGGACCAGAATCCTCTGGTAAAACTACGATCTGTTTACACGTCATTGCAGAAGCACAAAAAAAGGGTGGCGCAGCGGCATTTATAGATGCAGAACATGCACTTGATGTAGTTTATGCAAGTAAGTTGGGCGTTAAGACTGATGACCTGTTAATATCACAACCTGATACTGGCGAGCAAGCTCTTGAGATTGCTGAAGTTCTTATAAGAAGTGGTGCTTTAGATGTGCTTGTTATAGATTCTGTAGCAGCATTGGTTCCAAAGGCTGAAATTGAAGGGGAAATGGGAGATGCGCATATGGGTTTACAGGCAAGGTTAATGTCGCAGGCACTAAGAAAACTAACTGCTGCAATATCAAAATCCAAGACTACCGTTATTTTCACAAACCAGATACGTTCAAAGATTGGTGTATTTTTTGGAAATCCTGAAACGACAACAGGTGGATATGCGCTTAAATTTTATGCATCGGTTAGAATGGATATTCGTCCTATTAGTCCTATTAAAGAAGGCAATGATAAGATTGGAACGAGAACGCGTGTCAAGGTCGTTAAAAACAAAGTTGCTCCCCCTTTTAAAGAGGCAGAATTTGACATCCTTTATGGTGTAGGGATATCAAAGGAAGGAGATGTGCTGGATCTGGCAGTTGAGGAAGGGTTAATTGAAAAAAGTGGTGCATGGTACTCATATAAAGGGGATCGAATCGGTCAGGGACGTGAAAATGCAAAACAGTATTTAAAAGAGCATACGGAACTTTTAGCCCAGTTAGAAAAGGCGATTCTTGAAAAGCATAACCTATACAAAGGAGAGTAAATGGGCAATTCAGTCCTTGATGAGATTCTAAAAATAGCTATGAAGATCGAGGCTTCTGACGTCCACCTCAAGCCTGGCAAGCCGCCAGTCTATCGAACACACAATAAACTTGTCTCTTTAAAAGATGCGAAGGTGTTGGGCTTTGATGAGCTTAACGAGATGCTTTATGGGATGATGACACCAAAACAAAGGTCGGAGTTTGATCAAAAATTTGATTTTGATATGGCATATAGCGTGCCGGGTGTCGGCAGGTTCAGGGTAAATCTTTTCAAACAAAGAGGCAGCATTGGCGCTGTAATGCGTGCAATACCAATGGTCGTTAAAGGGTTTAAAGAGCTTGGTTTGCCGCCAATTATGGAAAAGATTGCGAGCGAAAAAAGGGGATTAATCCTTGTTACAGGTACTACAGGATCAGGAAAATCTACAACACTTGCATCGATTATAGACTATATAAACAACACCAGTACTTGTAACATAATAACGATTGAGGACCCTATAGAGTTTCTTTTCAGGGACAACAAAAGCATTATCGTCCAGAGAGAGGTTGGTTTTGATACATTAAGTTTTAACAATGCGCTAAGGGCGGCATTGAGACAGGATCCAGACATCATACTTGTAGGAGAGATGAGGGATATCGAAACAATCGAAATTGCGTTAACTGCAGCTGAAACAGGACATCTTGTTTTAAGTACTTTGCATACGATGGATGCTACAGAGACGATTAACAGAATTGTTGGGATTTTCCCTCCGCATCAGCAACAGCAGATTAGATATCAGTTGGCAGCAACATTGAAGGCAGTCATCTCCCAGAGGTTAGTGCCTAAGGCAGATGGTAGAGGGAGAGTGCCTGCGGTAGAAATACTTATTGCTACTGCCAGAATTAAAGAACTTATCGAGGATCCAACTAAAACTAAAGCCATTAGGGACGCTATTGCAGAAGGGCACACAGTTTATGGAATGCAAACATTTGACCAGAGCTTATATGTCCTGTTGAAACAAAACCTTATTACTTACGAGGAGGCATTAAAAAATGCCACAAACCCAGCTGACTTTGCTCTTAAAGTAAGTGGGGTAGACACCTCATCTGATAAAACATCATCTGTACATGAGGGGGGAGAAGTATCAAAGGACAAAGAAGAACTGAAGATAGAGCGCTTTTAGTTAAAAGGTATGCTTTAAGACTTCTGGAGCGTTTTATCTATTCAGAAAGTGTATTAAAAGTGAAAATTTTGAATAAATTTCCTGATAGCGAAGCTGAAATAGAGGTTATCGTTAACGATTTAAAAAAACTCGGATATATCGATGATGAAAAAAATGCGCACTACTATGTAGATTTGCTAATTTCAAGGGGGTATGGCAGAGAATACATTAAACGCTATTTAAAGAAAAAAGGCTTTCCAGTACCGGATGAGATTGTTGTTGAAAGTAGTGATGCTATAGAGAAATGGTTTTTAAAAAAGACGAAGGGTAAAACAAGTTTAGAACGGAAAGATTGGCAGAGGGTTTTTTTGTATCTTAAGAGTAAAGGTTTTACTTCAGAGGAAATTTTTGATTTTTTTAGAAAACGGAGGGTGTATGAAGGGGAGAGAGATTCGCGCTAAATTCCTCAATTATTTTGCGGAAAGAGGGCACCAAATTGTAAAAAGTTCAGGATTGGTTCCTCAAAATGACCCGACGCTACTTTTTACAAATGCCGGTATGAACCAGTTTAAAGATATTTTTCTTGGAATAGAGAAAAGAGATTATAAAAGGGCTTGTAGCTCACAAAAATGTGTAAGGGCTGGCGGTAAACATAACGACCTTGAGAATGTAGGTTATACTGCACGCCATCACACATTTTTTGAGATGTTAGGAAACTTTTCATTTGGCGATTATTTTAAAAAAGACGCTATTTTCTATGGTTGGGATTTTTTAACAAGAGAGCTTAATCTTCCCAAGGAAAGACTCTGGGTAACAATATACAAAGATGATGAAGAAGCTTTTAAATTATGGCAGGAAGTTGCAGGCATATCAGCGGACAGAATCGTTAGATTGGGTGAAAAAGACAATTTTTGGTCGATGGGAGATGAAGGACCATGCGGACCCTGCTCTGAAATAATAATAGATCAGGGTGAAGGTGTTGGATGTGGCAAACAGGATTGTGCAGTTGGATGTGATTGTGATAGATATTTAGAGTTGTGGAATCTCGTTTTTATGCAGTATAACAGAAAAAGTGACGGTACGTTGGAGCCATTGCCTAATCCGAGTATTGATACAGGGATGGGATTAGAACGCATTACATCTGTTATTCAGAAGGTAAGTTCTAACTTTGAGACTGACTTATTGTTTCCGTATATAGAGAAGATGGCTTCACTTGCGGGTGTAAAATATGGTGAAAATCACGAAACAGACGGTCATTTAAAAGTTATAGCGGATCACATAAGGGCTATGACGTTTTTGATATCGGACGGGGTTTTTCCATCAAATGAGGGACGTGGCTATGTTTTAAGAAGAATCATGCGAAGGGCGATAAGACATGCCAGGATGTTAGGTTTTTCAAAGCCGGTTTTATTTGAGCTTGCACCTCTTGTAGCCGATGTGATGGAAGATGCATATCCAGAGCTTAAAGATAACCTCGAACTCGTAAAAAAGGTAGTTCAAAACGAAGAAGAACGTTTTCTGGAGACATTAGACGGAGGGTTAAAGATACTTTTTGGCAAGCTTGATGAAGTGAGGAAAAATAATGCTAAAGTGTTTCCAGGAGACACCGCATTTATGCTGTATGATACATATGGTTTTCCTGTTGATTTGACACAGGATATATTGAGGGAACACAATATTTCTCTGGATTTGGCTGGCTTTGAATCACAAATGGAGCAGCAAAGAGAACGTGCACGAAAAAGCTGGAAAGGGGAGGGAGCAGGGATAGAAGAATTATATAAAAGACTATCACAGGAGATTGATGTTGAGTTTCTGGGATATCAAACAACAGTTTCGACCGAACATTTATTAAAAATAGTTTCTAACGGAATGTTGAAAGACGAACTTTTAGAAGGTGAAAAAGGAGAATTCATTTTCGAAAAAACACCATTTTACGGTGAGTCTGGCGGACAAGTAGGTGATATTGGCAAGATTATTGGTGATGATTTTTTGATTGAAGTTTCTGATACAAAAAAGATAAACAATTTGATTATTCATGTTGGTTATGTTAAAAAAGGAAAAGTAAAAACTGGCGTTTCTGCATGCCTTATTGTTGAAAATAGTCTCCGTGAAAATACCGCTTCTCATCATACGGCAACGCATCTTTTACAGGCTGCGCTCCAAAAGGTGTTGGGCAATCACGTTAAGCAGGCAGGCAGTCTTGTAACGCCGGAACGCTTGAGGTTTGACTTTACACATTTTGCAGCAATAACCGATGATGAATTGAGTAAGATAGAGAGACTTATCAATGAATGGATAAGAGATAACAAAAAGGTTAGAATCTCTATACTGTCGTATGATGAGGCTGTGAAAAAGGGCGCGATGGCAATTTTTGGAGAGAAGTATGGAGATACCGTTAGAATGGTGGAAGTAGAAGAAGTTAGTAAAGAGCTTTGTGGCGGAACTCATCAGACAGAAACAGGCAGACTTGGTCTTTTCAAAATCATTTCTGAAGAAAGTGTTGCTGCTGGAGTAAGGAGGATAGAGGCGGTTGCTGGTGAATCTGCCTACAACTGGGTAACACAAATGTGGGATAAGCTACAAACAGTATCTTCAGTATTAAAAACATCACCTAAAGACGTCGAATTTAAGATAGAAAAGCTTGTTAAAAGAGAGAAGGAACTGGAAAAACAGATAGAATCTTTACAACATAAGATCTCTTCTTATCAGGCAAAGGAACAGATGGTTGTTAAAGAAATTAAAAATGGTAACCGTGCAATCGCTACAAAGGTCTCCGTTTCGGACGTCAACCAGTTAAGAACAACAATGGACACAATTAAAGATAAAGAAAAGGATGCTGTAATCTTTTTAGCTTCTGCGATAGAAGGAAAGGCAAACTATCTGGTTTTTGTGCCTGATAATATAACTCATCTGGATGCAGGAAAACTTTTAAAAGAGATTGTAGCACAGGTAAATGGCAGAGGAGGCGGAAAGAAAAATATGGCACAGGGTGGTTCTAATTCCGCTTCGGATATTGAAACAGCTATCAAAAAGTTTTTTTCTCTGGTGGAGTGATGAAAGAGCTAATTGTTCAAGTAAAAAGAGGCGATTATCCTGAGAATATCCATCGCTGTCATCTTGTGGTTGTTGATAGAGATGGGAACAACGTTTTTCAGAAAGGGGATGGGAACTATCTTACCTGTCTTAGGTCTGCTGCAAAGCCTTTACAGGCGGTTCCTATTATGTTGAACAATCTTGATAAATATTATGGGCTGACTGAACAAGAGGTAGCGGCATTTTGCGGCTCTTTAAATGGAGAGCCGTTTCAGATAGATGTTGTGAGAAGCATTTTGCATAAGGCAAATGTAGCAGAGGATTTTTTAAAATGTGGCGCAACTTATCCATCTTATAAAAAGGCTGCAGATGATTTAAGGGCAAAAGGAGAAAAGCCTGCGCCAATCTATCACAACTGCTCTGCAAAACATGCAGGAATGCTTATAGTTTGTCAATTTAAAGGTTATGATAAATCAACGTATTTAAAACCAGAGCATCCACTTCAACAGGAAATACTCGAGATTATTTCTGACTATGCTGAATTAAAAAAAGATGAGATAAAGGTTGTCACAGATGGATGTGGATTGCCGGTGTTTTTTATGCCTCTTAAAAACATTGCAATAGCATATAAAAACCTTGCCCTTAAAATGGAAAATAGCCAGAGCAGGGTGAGACGATTGTTAAAAGCAGCGCTTGATTTTCCAGAAATGGTTGGCGGAACAGATAGATTATGCAGTAATGTGATTAAGGCAACCAATGGTAAAGTTTTTGCAAAGGTTGGAGCAGATGGCGTTTATGCTGCGTTTAACATTAATAAAATGGAATCTCTTGCTATGAAGGTTGAGGATGGTTCAGCAAAGGCAGTTCAGACGGCATTCGTGGTGGCTATGGAAAAGATTGGCTGGCTAAACCCATCTGAGTTTTCAAAATTAGAAAAATACTGGAAACTATCTATCAAAAACTCTCTTGGCAATGTAGTTGGCGAAGTAGAAGTTGTTTTGTAAAAACTAAATTTTTGGGAGGTCCAGGATATGTTTCAGGCAAAAAAACAACAAGTCATTGAAGAGGTGAAAATACAGGGCAACGTCGAAGTGCTAACATTTTTAGGTGTAGGTACAGAGTTTAAAGGAAAAGTTGTTTTTCAGGGCACATTAAGGGTAGATGGTACGGTAGAAGGCGAGATTGATGGCAGTGATACGCTCATTCTCGGAGAGACAGGCTCTATTACTGGTGTTTGCAAGGTAGGAAAAGCAATTTTCTCTGGCAAGATTAGGGGTGAAGTGTATGCCAGTGAAAAGCTTATACTAAAGAAAAACTCTGACTTCAATGGCAAAATAGTGACGCCGTCGCTGGTAGTTGAAGAGGGTGCAAACTTTAACGGTAGTTGTAAAATGGGTAGAGAGTTTCCCAAAGAAAGGGAGTATATCGAAGAGCACGAAGCTTCTGTTGTGAAACTATAAACCCTTTAGAATTACAGATGAAAGAAACCAGCACAATCAAAGATATGTTTGACAACATAGCGCAGAGGTATGATTTTTTGAATCATACTTTATCCATCTTTCAGGATTATTACTGGCGATACCAGATGTTTAATGAAGTTGTTCCAGCAAGAGAAGTTTTAGTGTTAGATATAGCGACAGGCACTGGTGATAGCGCAAAAGTCTCGATAAAAAATGGTTTTAAGGTTGTGGGCATTGATTTAAGCTATAAAATGCTTTACAAAACGAAAAAAAAGATAAAAAGTGATAGCTTTATTCCTATATGTGGTTCAGGTTATGAATTGCCATTTAAAAATGAAAGCTTTTCTGTGATCACTTGTGCATTTGGTATAAGAAACATGCATGAAACCATTTCCGCTTTAAAAGAGATTAATCGTGTATTAAAAAACGGGGGAAAGGTTATTTTTCTTGAGTTTTCAATGCCGGAGACATTATTTAAATATCCATATCGCATTTATCTAAAGTATGTAATGCCATTTATCGCCTCCTTTTTTTCAAGAAAAGAGGCATACGATTACTTGTATGATTCTATTGAAAAATTTCCCCGACCAGATGATTTCGCCCAACTGTTAAGAGAAGCCAGCTTTACAGCATGCAAAACCAAATCGCTGAGTTCTGGAACTGTAAACATAATAACTGCGTTTAAGTAGTTTAAGCAGTAATTATTATTTATCCTTTTGACAGTATGGTTTTTAATGCGTAAACAAGCCGTTTTTCTAAATCTTCAATATTTGCGGAGGCACCTTTATTCAAGTAAAATGATGGTTCAGAATGAGAGATAAATTTTTTGAGCTCATCATCAGCCTGTTTTACTGAGAAAAACAGAATGGGTACCTTTTTGATTTCTAATGCCTTTTCTATGGCACGCATCGCAATTGCAGTGCTTACTCCAGAAATAAAGGGCATTCGTATATCAAGTATAACAAGACTTACATCTCTTTTTTCAATAATAGACTTTAGATAGTAGGTTATAGCTTCTTCGCCATTATTCAATGGTATGAATCTGTTACAAAGTCCGTTTTTTTCGACGATATCTTTAACCAGCTCACGCATAAACGCAGAGTCATCTGCGTGAATTATTGTAACTTCATCTAATTTTGCTGTTTTAATGTGATTTTTTTTGCTTAAAGGCAGCCCACAGTACAAACAACATATTTCTTCTTTGCCGTCTTTTATGACTGTGTAGGTAAGTACATCTTCGTTACAGTGCTGGCAAAAAAGTTTTTTTTCCATAAGAGTTTGCTTTTTCTTTAAACTTTTTTTATCATATTCAAGTTAACAATGTAAACAAAAAAAATGGAGGGAAAATGCTCGACTTTTTAAGAAAACGTGCCTCATCACTTGCTATCAAATTTATTCTTTCGCTGATAATAATTGTCTTTGTCCTATGGGGCGTGGGCAGGATGCGTGAAAGGGAACAGAATATTGTTGGGAAGATTGGTAAAACTGAAATTTCACTTAGCGAGTATCAGGATGCAATAAACAGATTGTCTGAAGGCTATAAGATGGCTTTTGGTGATAAGTTTGATTATAAAATTTTTAAAGACAGGATAAAGAATGAAGCATGGGATATGATTGTTGAGCGGACTATTTTGCTAAAAAAGGCAGATGAATTAAAGCTTAAGGTTGCTGATAAAGAGATACTGGATGAAATTCAAAAGCAAGAAGCTTTTAAAGAAAACGGACAGTTTAGCAAGGAACGTTATCTTGCTGTTCTAAATTATCTAAAACTCTCACCTTCGATGTATGAAAAGGATTTAGAACGCACACTGCTTATAAAAAAGTCGATGGCTGTTATTAAAAACTCTGTTAGCATAAGTGAAACAGATGTAAAAGATTATTACGAGCTAAAAAACAAAAAAATCAAAGTCAATTACGTAACCTTTAGTTACAAAGACTTTCTAAAGAATGTTAGCAGCTCTGAGGAAGAGGAAAAAAAGTATTATCAGGACAACAAAGAGGCATTTAAAAAACCAGAAAAGGCTGAAGTTTTATATTATTTTGTCTCTACAGACGAATTTTTGCCCACGTTGAAGGTTGAAGACAAAGAACTTAAAGATTATTACGATGAGAACAAAACTGAATTTTTTAAACCCAAAACTTTTATTTTAAGACATATCTTCAAGGCATTTGGAAAAAACAAAGAAGAATCCAGAAAAAAGATAGAAGAGGCATTAAAACAACTTTCAAAAGAGGATTTTTCAAAGGTTGCCACCCGCTATAACGACGATGGGACGAAGGCAAGGGGAGGCTTTATAGGTGAGGTGTCGTTAGACAGAATGTCTCCCAAAATGGCAGCGGCTGTTTCTGGCTTAAAAAAAGGAGAAAGGTCACAAATCGTTGAGACTGAATACGGTTACCATATTATAAGGCTGGACGATGTGAAAGAAGAGGGCTATAAAAGCTTTGAAGAGGTTAAACAAGATTTGATGGAAATTGTAAAACTAAAGAAGGCAAGGCTTTATGCAGTGAAAAAAGCAAAAGAACTTTTAACAACTCTGGAAAAAGGGACACCTGACAACTCAAAGCTAAAAAAAGCCTATGTCGAAAAGGATAATCCAATCTTTGGGGAGTTTGGAGCAATGCCAGAAGTTGTTAAAACAGTATACTCGACAAAAGAAGGCGGTGTGTTTGGACCTTTAAACAGTTCAAAAGGGGTTTTAGTGGGCAAGGTAAACAAGTTTGACAGGGGATATTTTACATTTGATGAAGTAAAAAACAAAGTGAAAGAGCAACTTGCAAAGAAGAAAGCCCTTGAATTGGCTGCAAAAAAGGCAGAAGAGGCTTTAAAGCAAAAGAATTTCGAAAGAAAAGCTGTAACAGACTGGTTTAATCCACTTGGTGTTTTGCCTGCACCACTTGAAAAGATTAAAGGTCTTGACACAGACATAGTAAAACTCACTAAGAACAAAAATCTCCTGCAGAAGGTTTATCAGTCTGACGATACTGCTTATATTATAATGCTAGCAGATGAAGAAATTAAGAGCTATGACCCACAACGTGAAGACTGCAAGGCATTTTATGATGAGTTCTTAAACAACAAAAGAACAATCTTCTATAACGATTGGATAAAAGAAGAAAAGGCATCATTAAAAATTGAAAAGAACGAGACGTTGATAAAAAATCTTTAGTGTCTGGAGTAGTTATAAAAAGGTTTTCGATTTTTCTTTTTTTTATTGTAGCCACCTTGCCAGCCTTCTTGTTTTCAGGGGAAGAGCGGAGTTTTGACCTGTTTGTTAGATATTATCGAGAAAAAAACTATGCAATGGTCAAAAACATGGCAAAAGAGCTGATTGAGTTGCCCCAGTTTCGTTATCACGTTAAGCTGGTATTATCTGAGGTCTATTTTCAGGAGAACGATTTTTACTATTCCGAGCAGCTGCTAAAAGAGCTTTTAGAAGAGTATCCCGACAAATCCGCCGAAATCAATAAACGGCTTGAAAAGATTGAAAAAGAAAAACAATTTATCTCTTCTAAAAGCAGCGAGGTAAACAAAAGATTTGTTGTTTTCTGGAAAGAAGGTGTAGAAAAAAACGAAAAAATTATAAAGGAAGTAACAAATTATCTCGATGAGGCTTATGTTCAGGCGGGGCGTTTTTTTGAATGGTATCCAGAATATACTATCCAGATAATACTTTATTATGGTTCAGAGTATTCAGATTACACAGTTTTTCCGGTATGGTCACAGGGTGGTTATGATGGAAAGCTTAGGATCATGATAAATGCGAATATGCCTTCTAAGGTTTTAAAAGAAATAATTTTTCACGAATACACCCATCTCGTAGTTCAGGGCATCACAAAAGGAAATATTCCGCTGTGGTTTAACGAGGCAGTTGCTCAATACTTTTCACGCAAATATGGTCTTGGAGAGAATATAATTTTAGAAGACTTTGAGTATAGTTATGACAGCTTTCCAAAAAACTGGACCAGGTTAGCAGATAAGGATATAAAAAAGCTTTACAAAGACAGCTTAATGTTATTAATATCGATTATTCAAAAATCTGACGAGTTGTTTATCAACAGTATGTTGAACGCATTAGGTAAAGGTGAAAGTTTTGAGGCGGCAGCAAATGGTATTCTCTCAGTTTACGGGATAAGTCTTAAAGATTTTGCAAAAGGAGATAGACAAAAATGAGAATCATGGTTACTGGTGGTGCAGGTTATATTGGAAGTCATGTAGTCAAACTGCTTGGCGAGAAAGGCTATGAGGTTGCGGTCTACGACAATCTTTCAACAGGAAATAAATGGGCAGTACTTTTTGGAGAACTTTTTGAAGGAGATCTGGCTGATAAAGAAAAAATTAGAACTGTTGTAAAAACGTTTAAACCTGAGGCGGTTATGCATTTTGCTGCGTTTATTCAGGTAGATGAATCGGTAAGAGAACCTTTAAAATACTATCGAAACAACACGATTAACAGTATAAAACTGCTTGAGGTGCTTGTTGAAGAAGGGGTTGATAAGTTTATTTTTTCATCTACAGCAGCGACTTATGGTATTCCAGAGAAGATGCCGGTGACGGAAGATACACCGCAAAGGCCTATAAATCCCTATGGAGCAAGTAAATTGGTTATAGAAGGCGTTTTGCGAGACCTTTCAATTGCAAAAAAGTTGAACTATGTGGCTTTGAGGTATTTTAACGTTGCAGGTGCCGATGAGAAGTGTCGAATTGGGCAGGCTTACAAATATGCTACTCACCTGATAACACGTGCGCTAAAGACGGCTAAGGGCGAGTTTGAAAAATTAACAATTTTCGGTACAGATTATCCAACCAAGGATGGTACGTGTATCAGAGACTATATTCACGTTGATGACCTGGCAGACGCTCACATCATAGCGCTTGAGTATCTTATGAAAGGTGGGGCAAGTGATGTTTTTAACTGCGGTTATGGACATGGCTTTTCTGTAAAGGAAGTGATAAAAGAGGTGAAAAAGGTTACTGGAATAGATTTTAAAGTGGTCGAAGGAAACAGGCGAGAAGGAGACCCACCTATCCTTATAGCGGGCAACCAAAAAATAAAAGAAAAGCTTCATTGGCAACCAAAATTTGATGACTTAGACTATATAATAAAGACCGCCTGGGAGTGGGAAAAGAAACTAAAATAAATTAGTTAAATAAAGTTTTGTTGGTTTGAGGCGCCATTTAAAGACGCCTCTTTTAAAAATTTACTTTTTAGGTTGTGGTGCACCAACTGGACAGACTTCTGCGCAGGTGCCACAGTCATCACATTTACTTTCATCAATAACATACTTTGGATCACCTTCACTAATTGCACCGTTAGGACACTCATCCTTACAGCTTCCACACATGACACAGTCGTCATTAATAAAATATGCCATAACACTCACCTCCTTGTATAAATTTTATTGTAGATTTTTAATCGACTTTAACAAATTTAGAGCTGTCAGCACCACATACTGGACAAACATCAGGTGGTTCTGGGCCTTCGTGAATATATCCGCAAACAGTGCATTGCCACTTCATAGCATCTCCTCCTTTTTCAATGTATTATTATCCCCATTTATTTTTTTGTATGTGTGATTGAATCTCGGCAATCGCAATCTTCTTAAGTAACTCTGAACATTCACTAACTCGCTGATAAAAGTTTAAACATGCTGGATCTAAATTATCTTTTATCCCTTCGTTAGCAAGAGTTTTTAGCTCGTCAAACGCTTTGACAGATTTCATCAATAAATCATTGCTCTTTCTTGCCCTGACTATTAAACCAACCACATTTTCAGGCAACAACTCAAACTGTTCAGCATGAGCACCGCACTTAGGGCAGGAATCCGGTGCATAATCACCTTCATGTATGTAGAAACATGCTTTACAACGAAAAAACTTCATAACCTTTCATTATATTTTCAATAATTCTTTTACTGTCGCTATTAGTTGAGTGGTTTGCACCGGTTTTGTTAAATAGGCGTTTGCCCCCAATGTCAAACCACGTTTTTTATCTTCTTCTGCACCTTCAGTTGTAACGATAATTATAGGCATGCCCTTGTATTTAGCATCCTGTCTCACCAGACTGACAAGTTTCAACCCGTCCATTATCGGCATATTGATATCGGCTATCATCAGATCAAATTTGTTGTTTGAGAGCTTTTTTAGGCCATCTACACCATCTGAGGCTTCGGTTACAGAAACATCTTTCAATCTTTTCAAGGCAAACACAATAAGCTGTCTCATTGTCGGAGAGTCTTCTACAACTAATATGTTTATACTTGCCATTGTATCCTGTCCTCCGTTATTTGGTGAGAAGGTCTATAAAGCCCTGTATAGTTGATAACTTTCTTTCCGATTCACTATAAAGTTTTGCACTAAATATTGCCGTAGCAGCATGACCCGCAAGCAGTGTAAATAATTCATAATCGAGGTCAGTAAATCTTTCTTTTTGTAGCAACAGTTTGTAAATGGCAATTACACCGATGGTTCGTTCCTTAATCTTTAAGGGGATGCAGGCAATTGGTAGCTCCTGTTCAAACTGCTCAAACATCGGAATAATCTCGCTAAAGTAGTTTTCCCCACTTTTTGCTGCCTTCCCAATGATACCTTTACCCAGCTTGGCATTTGTAACTTCAGAAATGTCCAAACCCTCTGTTGCGATTGGAGTGAGTTCGTTTGTCTTTTCGTCCAGGATAAAAAGCACAAAAATCTCTGCACCAATTAGATTAATTACAATCTCCATTATTATCTGGACAACTTCCTTAAAATTTAAGGTTGAGTGTAGTTGATAACTTGCTATATACAAATTGGCAAGGTTGTTGTTTTCGTTTTCTACCTCGACATATTTTTCCGCAAAATTCTTATTTTCGTTTTCGACTTCTTTGAAACGCTCCAAAAGCTCTTGTTTTTCAGCTTCTAAAAGAGCGATCTTTTTGTGACATTCTGCATGTGCATCAATTGATACGCCTCTATTTTTGAAAGATTTTAGCTCCTCTTCTAAACGGGCAATCTGAAACCTGAGGCGCTCATTGTCGTGCAAAAGCTCTTTTACAAACTCTGCGGTCTTTTTAAAAGTGTTAAAAAACTCTTCTGCCCGCTCTTTTGACATTTTTAAACCTCACAATAATGATAAAGTCATATTAAAAAAAATTCAATCATAAACAGAAAGTTTTTTTGAAATAGCACTTGGTATATTCCACAGTGGCAAGACTAAATCTGCTATTTTAGCTGTAACTATCTCTTTCGGCATACCGTAGATTATGGCAGATTCTACAGATTCTGCCCAAATTTCTGCACCCGCATTTTTTAATGCTATTGCCCCCATTTTGCCGTCTGACCCCATTCCTGTAAGAACTATTGCAGTAGTTCTTTTTGCAAAAGGAACGAGAGAGTTAAACAAATGGTTAACCGAAGGGACGTAAATATCTTCGTCTTTCTTTTTATCTATCTTAATAAAAAGTGATGAATTTTTTTGTGTAACGGTCATATGATGTCCGCCGGGGCTAATATAAACGGACCCTGCTTTTATAAGTTCGCCATCTTTCCCTTCCGAAACATCAAGGTTTGTTATTCTGTTAAGTCTTTCGGCAAACACCTTTGTAAAACCTTCTGGCATATGTTGCGCAATCAATATGGCTGTATTAGGTAGTGACTTTATCTCTAAAAGTATCTTTTGAAGAGCCTGAGGCCCCCCCGTGGACGAACCAATTGCGATAATGCTAAGTGTCTCTTCGTGTTGAGGTGGTGGAGCAATAGTTTTCAGTTCTGTTTTCTTCTTAGGTGTTGTCGCCAACAATGCCGCTCTAATCTTGAAAATCAGGTCTTTCTTTATATCCAGAAGCTTTAATGATGCCTGTTGTGTTGGTTTGGCAACTAAATCTACAGCTCCTAACTCTAAAGCCTTAAATACGTTATCAGAGGATGCCATACTTGAAACTACAATTACAGGTGTAGGTTGTTCTGACATCAAGAAACGAAGAAAAGAAAAACCGTCCATTTCAGGCATTTCGAGGTCCAGTGTAATTAAATCAGGCTTAAGTTGAATCGCCTTTTTTAAACCATCTACTCCATTGGTTGCCGTATCAACAACTTGAAAATCAGGTTCGCTTTCGATAAGCTCCTTTAAGACCTTGCGTGTAAAAGGTGAATCATCTATAACAAGGATTCGTTTCATTTTTTTTCTCATTCTTACTCAGGGCTTTTGATAAACCATATCATTTTTAAAATGCCTTATTGTGAAAGAGGTTGATATGTTAATAAGAGATTCTGCATGTCCTAAAAGCAAAAATCCACCTCTTTCCAACTTTTCATAAAAATTTTCAACAACGGCTTTTCTTGAAGCTCCATCAAAATATATTAGCACATTCCTGCAAAAAATAATATCCATCGTTGGTAAAAACCCTATCTTGTTTTTGTCAAGAAGATTTAGATTTCCAAAACTAACAAGTTCTCTTATTGGTGCCTTAACTTTTGCTCCAGCTGTACCCAAATCATCAAAAAACTTTCTTTTTTGTTCTTCTGTGGTAGAACGAAAAGAGTTCTGATAATAAACGGCTTCTCTTGCTATTTTTATACACCGCTGACTGATATCGCTGCCAAAAATGCTGACCTTATAGTTGTCAAAGATATCTTTTTTGCTGTAAAGGAGCATTGCTATTGTGTAAGGTTCTTCGCCAGTGGAGCAGCCAGCTGACCAGATTCTTATAACATCACCTTTATTTTTATTTTTCACAACCTCGTAAATGATCTCATCTGTGAATGCCTTTAACTGATAATCTTCACGAAAAAAGTAGGTTTCATTTGTGGTGATGGTATCGTAAATAAAAACAAACTCTTCCTCTTTTTTTTTGTCATACTTTAAGAAAAAGATGTATTCTCTAAAGCTTTGAAACTTAAGTTCCTTTAACCTTGTGCCCAAACGTTTTTCAAGAATATACTTAGAACTGTCGTCAAAAAATATACCACACTTATCTTTTATAAGATCTCTTAGTGTTCGGAACTCCTCGTCAGAAAGCTTTATTCCAGAAGTCATTTCCCACATATATCAGTCTCCGGTTGAGATACTTTCTTGAGAAATGTGGACGGGTAAATAATCTTTTCCTTTTTCTTTTTCGATAAGTGAAGTTAATTTTAGTGAAACATCTTCCATTCCTGCTGTTCTGAAAAAGTTTGTCAATTCAATAAAGATATCTTTATCATCAAACTCAAAAGCTTTTTTTATAAAAAGTTCAGAGGAAAGAGGCAAGCCTTTTTCCAGAAGTGTCAATAAACCGAAAAAGGAGAATGGTGTTACATCTTCAAATATTTTTTCTTGATGTTTTGCCAATATTTCCGGGGCAAGCTTATAGATGCTCTCTATCACTGTCTTTTTTATCTGTAGATCTTCACTGGCAAGAAAGTTTACTAAAGTTTCGACACAATCTTTGTTTCCAATATTCCCCAACGCCTCTATCACTCTAAGTTGTACATTTTCATTTTCATCTGTAAGATAAAAAAGTAGTTCATTTGTTAAATCTTGTACTTTTCTCTCTCCAATGATTTGAACAGCCTTTTCCCGTACATCAGAAAATGGGCTCTTCAATGCCTTGTTTAGATAATTTTTGTTTATAGAATCGGTCTTATGAAGCAGTTCAAGGATGGAAAGCAGTTTATCCTTTTCGCCGTGTAAGAAAATTTCATCGGCGATATAGTATGGGAAATTATCTTTGTTTATCAACAAAGACAGAGAATTTACAGCTTGTTCTCTCACATCAGGATAAGGATCGTTCATTAGCTTAAACAGACAGTTAATAGCAGCTTCTCCTCCCAATCTACCTAGAGAAAATGCAATAGCCTGTCTTGTGTGCCCAAATTGAGCCTGACATAACTCGATAAGCTTTGTCTTTGCATCATAAGCTCCAAAAACACCACACAGATATGCAAGATATGCCTGTTTTTTGTCGTGATATTTGTCCAAACTGGATACAATCAAAGAGATATTGCTGAATGGCGCATAAGAAGAGAAGCTTCCAAAAAGCTCCAATGCCTCATCATCAGCCTTTTCAATAAGTGATTTAAAAAACTTTTCATCTTCAGTTATAAAAGCAAGCAGAGCAAAAACTTTCGATTCGTTGGTAGAAGGTTCAAAAAGTTTCTCGTAAATCTCGCAATATGTTATGCAATCTTTCACTGACTTTTTAAGTTCTGAAAGTTTATCAGGATTTTGTTCAAAAAGTTCATATAATTTTCGTGCAGCATTTATTTTTAAGTAATTTGAATTTTCAGAAAATGATTTTTTTAGCAGTTCAACATTATGAGGTGGTTTTATGAGTGGAAGCAAATCAAGGATTGGCTTTCTTAGCTGTGAAACATCAAAAAGAGGTATGATCTTTTCTGCATCAAAAGGCACACCAATCTGGGCAAGCGCTTCAATAATAACAAATGAAAGCCATTGTTTTTCAGGATCTAACAGGTTCATTAAAGACGTAACAGCATTTTCACAACCAATTTTGCCTATATTTTCACATGCAGCAATAACAACATTTTCTGACGTGTCGTTGAGCGCATCTATAAGAAAACTACATACGTCTTTACAGCGAATATCGCCCATAATATCAAGGATAAACTTTCTTACGTCTTCGTCAGCAGCAGAAAAATGTTTTTTTAAATAAGGTATTGCAGGTATGCCAATTAAAGAAAGGGCTTCTTGTGATGCATTCCTTAACCCTGCGTTTTCTTCAGATGAAAGACCTAAAATAAGTAGTTTAATTATAGCTTCATCTGGATACCTTGTGGCAAGCTCAACAGCCTCTTTTCTTACCCGCCAGCTTTTGTCACCAAGGCATTCAAAAAAAAGTTCAAGATTGCTATCGGTTTGAGTAAAATTTTCTTTTAAAGAGATTATTTGTGCACGTTTTTTTTCTTCCCTTTCGAGATCTTCCATTTTATCTTCCTTGTTTTTCAAGAAGCTCTATCATAGATTCGTAAATAAGGTCTTTTGCCTTGTTTGCCACTTCAGGGATTTTTTTAGTCAAATGAACGATACCATCGTCTATGTCAATTTTTAGCTGTTGATAGAAGTTATTTTTATTTAAAAACTTAATCTTTTCCTGGTTATAAAGTGCAATATCAGAGACGATTAATCGTGCCAATTTTTTTGCACGTTCTGGAACGTCTTTAATCGAGTTTATATAATCGTTCTCGTGTTGCTTTATTTTGTCTCGTTCAACATCTATATTTTTTTCGTCAAGCAGGATATCTCTGTTGTCTTTCAGTGCTTCTTTAGCAATTACAGTTGTTTCGACTGTTTTTTCTACCTGTGTAGAAATGTTTGTGCCTTTCAGGTGTTTAAGTAGTTTTGGCAAAAGATCATCAGGAATATGATGTTTTTCTATGTAATCATCTGCACCGTAAAGATTTTGTGGTTTTCTTTTATAACGAGTTCTGTCATAAATTGATGCTACAAGAATTATCTTAGTGTTTTTAAGCTCAGGATCGTTTTTAATCTTTTCACATAGCTCAAAACCAAATATGCCCGGCAACGCCACATCAATAATGACAGCCGCAGGTTTTGTCACTTTTACAAGTTTTAGTGCCGCATGTCCATCGTAGGCATAATCTATCGAAAAATCTGCACGTTCTAAAATTTTTCTTATTACGTTCACGACGCGAAAATCGTCATGTGCTACGACAATTTTATTAGAGTTGTTAGAATTTTCAGTAGCGTTTAATGAAACAACAAAGCTTGAAAAACATTTTTTACACGTAACGGATAATTTTTGCCTGTTTTGGGGGAGTTTGTTCAAGGCGTATCGGGCTTTACATTGGGGGCATGTGATAATCAAATTATGCCCTCCTTAAGTCTTTTATGGTGAGGCAAGACATGTTCTATGAAAAGCCTTTCGATATCCAAAATCATTATTACCTTACCGTCCAGATAAAAACCGCCAGAAAAATAATTGTGTTGAATATTAGAGACAAGACCTGGAGTGGGAAGAATTTTATCTTCATCTATTCTCAATATATCTTCTATATCATCACTTTTTAGCCCGACAATTTTTTTCTTTACTGCAACTATCAATATCTTGTTTTTTTTCTGTTCTTTCTGAATTTCATTTTCCATGCCTAAAAGACGCCTGGTATCAATTAATGGCAAAAAAAAGCCTCTTAAATGAATCAGTCCATCAAAGAAATAAGGAGCCTGAGGCAGTTTAGTTGGTTGGGAGTAAGGTATAATTTCCCTTGCGTATTTTAACTCTACGGCAAATAACTGTTCATTTAGTTTCAGTAATAAAAACTTTTTTTCCATAATATTTAAAAATTCAATATTTTTTCTAAATCGAGCATTCTTATCATTCTATCATTAAATAAGGCAACACCTTTTATGAACTCTTGTTTTGCACCTGATAAATTCATAGGTGTAGGAATAATATCGTTTGTAGAAATTTTCGCGATTTGGGTTATCGCATCAACAATTAAACTTATTTTCTCGTTACAGCATTCGATAATTACAATTTTAGAATTAATTGAATCAATTAATGCTGGTATGTCAAGTAGCTTTTTTATGTCAAATATGGGCATCACTTCTCCACGAATAGAAATGATACCTAATATAAAATCCAATGTTTTAGGAACTTCTGTCAGTGGTCTGTTTTTAATAATTTCTTTTACAAAGCCAACATCTATGGCGTATTCTTCTTCCCCTAATTTAAAACACAAAAACTCTTTTAACTCTCTGGTGTCCTTTACGGAGTATTTCCTGTATAGATTCTCCTCATCTATAAACTCGATGTGATCATCAATTTGTTCTTTATATTCAGATATTTCTTGCTTAGGAGGCACAGGCATTACTTGTGTCGTTTCTTGTGCAAAACTTTCCTGTTTTTCTTCAATAAGGTTAGCAGGTTGTTCCTTTTTCTTTTTACTTTTCTTTCTAATCTCAGCAATATTCATAATTTAGTTCCAATTAAGGTATTCTGCAGCTGCTTCTTCAATAATCCCTGTATCAATATACTTTTTTTCGTGAGCAAATGCAATAAGTAAAGCGTTCTGTGCTATATGGTTTATCACCCTCGGAATTCCTTTTGAGTGTTTATAAATAAGCTTTGAGCTTTCAATGTTAAAAGGATTTTGTCTGGCTCCAGCTATATTAAGCCTATGTTCAATGTATTTTACTGTCTCTTCTTCTGTTAAAGGGCCTAAGTGGTAAAAAAAACCAACCCTCTGCTTAAACGCCTCCCAGTTTCCGCGTTTCATTTTTTCTTTTAGCTCGGGTTGCCCTAAAAGTATGATAGATATAAGATTTTCATCATCTAACTGAAAATTCGTAATAATTCTTATTTCTTCAAATATGTCTTTGGTCGTTATTAGTTGAGCTTCATCAATGATTAATATGGGCGTTTTGCCATTTTCGTAAAATTTGAAAAGTATTTCATAAATCTGTTCCATCAGGTCTTTTTTAAAGTATTTAGGTTCTTTACCGGAAAAACCTTTAACGATGTTACGTAAAAACTGCGTTGGTGTGCCCCTCGGGTTTATCATAACATAGGGTACAAAACTGTCATCAAGTAAATCTAAAAGTTTTCTCGAGAGTGTAGTCTTTCCGCAGCCGATATCACCTGTAACAACAATAATTTCTTTCTCTTCGGCGCCATACTGCATTCTGGCAAGCGCTTCTTTATGTTCTTTGCTGAGATAAATAAACGTAGGATCAGGTGTTTTTGAGAATGGTTTTTGTTTTAAACCAAAAAAGTTAAGCATTCTTTTAAATCCTCAGATGTTTACATTTTTGCACCAATCTCATCAAGTAAACCGGAAGGATCCAGCACCAGTATAATTTTGCCATCCCCAATCTGAGTAGCACCAGCAATACCACGTGTTTTGATAAATTTACCCATAGATTTTATAACTATGTCACTGTATCCAATTATCTCATCCACCACTATACCCGCCTTTTTTTCGCCAACCTTTAAAATAACTAAAAAACGAAATGTTTCAGGCATCTCGCCAAACTCGAAAATTTTTTCTAAATATGATACTGGTAAAGCAGAATTTCTAAAATTGATTACATCTTCTCCAGAAATCTTAAGTAAATGTCCCTTGTTAATTTCAACCACTTCTTCTACAGAAGCTATAGGGATTGCAAACAACTTCCCTGTTGTCTTAATGATTATTGACTGAATTATTATCAATGTGAGTGGAAGTGTAAGGATAAAAGTAGTTCCAACATCTTTCTCTGATTTAACATCAACTATGCCTCTAAGTCTTGTTAAATTGCTTTTTACTACATCTAAACCAACCCCCCTGCCAGAAATTTCTGTGGCAACATCTTTTTCGCTAAAACCGGGGGTAAATATTGTCTGAATAAGGTAATCATCAGAAACATCCTGATCGGAGGTAATTTTTCCAGTTTTAATCAGTTTTTCTCTAATTTTAACCAAATCGATACCTTTACCATCGTCTTTTACCTCAATATAAACATTGTTACCTTTTTGATATGCAGAAAGCTCTATGTGCCCAACAGTTGGCTTCCCTTTTTGTTTACGTATTTCAGGCTCCTCAATCCCGTGATCGATTGCATTACGAATAATATGCATCAAAGGATCTGCAAGCTCCTCTATTAAATATTTATCAAGTTCGGTTTCTCCGCCTTTAACTACAATGGACAACTCTTTTTTTAACTCATGGGCAATCTTTTTTACGTTTCTTTCTAATTTTTCGAACAGTTGATTAAGTGGCACCATTCTCACAGCCATCACCGATTCCTGTAACTCGTTAATCTTTTTCCCAAGCGCATTTACAACTTTAGAAAGAGTAAGATTTAACTCATTGTTGTGTAAATGCATCTTTACATTTTCTATAAGCTGCATAACCTCCGTTTTTTGAGTTACAAGTTCACCGACGATATTCATTAAATTGTCCAGCTTTGATATGTCCACCCTTATGGTATTGCTGATACTTTTTAGCTGTCCAGTGTCTATGTCCCTGCCGGTAATGTCTTTATCTTCATTAGTGATAAACCTTTCTTCGATTAGTTTTTCTATTTCATAAATATATTTTCCCTTTATGGGGATCTCATCTGGAGATTTTTCCGTTGCAAAGATTAAAGAAAATATGATGTTTCCGGGCTGGTCAGATGGTTTAGGCAGTGTGCTTATAAGCTCTCCAGAAGTTTTTAAGATAGAAGTGATTTCGTTCAATCGTTCATCAAACTCTTCTAAGGAAAAGACAAACTGAATAGAATAAATATTTCTTCCTTTTTTTAGATTATCAGACAACCTGTGTTCTTCATACTCTGTAAGTACGTTTTTAAGTGTTGCAAGGACTGAAGAGGACCTTTCCTCAGTTTGAGAATTTTTTGTAAATACTTGACTTATTTTTTCGACAAATGGGTCTATCGGGATATCATCCTTACTTCCATCTGCAATCTTTTTTATATTAGAAACAATTAAATCTTTGCCTTCTAAAAGTATGTCAAAGACCTGATTATCAACGACAAGTTTCCCGAGCCTGATTTTATCCAAAAAACTTTCAAGCTGATGGGAAAGATTGGAAAGATTGGAAAAACCAAACATGCCTGAAATACCTTTAATGGTATGAAAGTCGCGAAAAATCGCATTTATTAGCTCTGGGGACTCTTTCCCCTCTGTAGAGAGTTCTTCAAAAGAAAACAGATTCTTTTCAATGTTTTCAACAAGCTCTTCGACTTCAGCTATAAACTCTTTTAACGCTTTGTTATTTTCTGGCATAGTTACAGTCCTAATAATTTTTTGACCTGTTCTTTTAACATTTCAGCGGTAAAAGGCTTTTTTAAATACGAACTTGCCCCCATAGACATAGCACGCTTTAGATCCTCTTCTTTTGTCTCCGTGGATATCATTAGTACAGGAATATTTTTGTAAAGTTCTGATTTTTTAACAAAACTTAAAAGTTCAAGCCCGTTAATATCCGGCATATTTATATCAGATATAATGAGAGATAACTCTCCTCTTGGCAGTTCTCTTAATGCCTCAAATCCTGTCTTCGCCTCGAAAAATGTAAAATTGCCCAGTTCTTCTAAACTTGAGATGATAAAAGCCCTCATTGCGCTTGAATCATCTACAATCATAACCTTTTTGAGTTCTTCCATTTTAAAGACCTCTTTATTTTTTCCCGATTAACAGTTTTTCCATAGCCAAACCTGCCTGTGTGAAAAATATTTCCAGTGCATCTGTGTCTTGAATGTTTTTTTTGTTAGGCAAGTTATCTCCATAGAAAAAAACCAGGGGTTTGTTATTGGACGTTATAACATCGAGAAAGATTTCTGTAGGTTTTTCCCCGCCCAGGCATTGATAAATAGTATCTAAAACTTTATCCTCGGGTGGATATCCTTTGAACGGAATACTGTACTTTATCACTTCTGAAATTTTACCTTCTATAGGCAAGGTTAAACCTTTCACCGTTTTAAAAGGTTCCTTGATAAAAGGTTCTAATCCAAACTGTCCCAGACCAAACAGTTTGGATTGTTTTATAGCAAAAACAACAGCCCTCGGCATAATCTCACTTGCCAATCTAAGTATCATTAATATTATTTCATTCCCTGTCTCTGCGTTAGAAAGCTCAGCAACCATAGATTTAAGCAGCTTAAGTCCGGGTGTAGTTGCGATATTAGAGCCACTTTCGGTGATGCCAAATTCTTCTTTTAACTCCTTCTCCCACACAAACGGCGCAGATGCGTTTTTTGGGTTCTTTTTATTTATTATATCATAAAAATTTTGTTCAAGTGTTTGAATAAAAAGTTTTACATCCTGTTCAATGTTATCCCTGGTAAGTTTACTTCTTTTAGGTTTTTTAATTAATGTTGCGTTCCACTGCTTAAGTTCTTCTTCTGCATCAGGGATGTGATAATCACAGCAAACAAAGATAGGGATATCTCTGCCTTTTGGAACGAGGTTTATAAGTTCTAATCCTCCTAAGATTCCTTCTCCATTTTCTTTTTCAGCGATCAAAGATGTAACAATTATAGGATTCTTTTCGTTATTTATAAGCTGGGATAGTTTTTGCTTTGCATCTATAAGTGTATCGGCTGTCATAATATCCAGACCTTTTTGCATTAAGCGCTTAGCTACAACATTTCGAAGCAAATCGTAATCATCAAAATAAAGTATTGAAGGCTTGTAAGACAAAATTTCCCCTTCCTTAGAAGGTTCGGCTTCTTGTGTTAAGGAAATTGAGGCTGAATCTTTTTGTTCTGAAAAAGGCTCTGAATATTCCTGTTCCCCTCCTTTTCTTGCTTCATCAAGTATTCTTGTGCCTTCCATTGCAAGAAACTGTGGGTTTAAGCCACTATTTTGAGAAAGGTCGTACTGCATAAAATCAACACTTATATCTTCTCGTTTAATTTCGTCAGTCAGTTCAAACTGAAATTCGCCTTCTGTCCAGTAAAATAAACTGAAAACTGATTTTTCTATCAGGTCCACAACACACTCTTCGATCTTTTCTTTGGGGATATTGAAGTTATTGATAAGGATAGTCCCCAATTTTTCCTTGAAGTTGTTCTGTTTTTGTAGTTCGAGTGCTTTGTTTATTATATCCTGTTTTACATAACCTTTTCTTACGAGAAACTCCCCGAGACTAACTCTATATGCGTCGGAAAATGCGTTAACTACCTTTCCCTTGTGAAAGAAAACCTTTCCTGTTCGTCCTCTGCTTTTGACGTGTAAAATGCCTGATTTGCCGCTTAAAGCAACTATCTGTAGTATTTCGCCTAATCCAAGGTCTTCTAACTTTCCTACAAGACTCATAATTAAAAATTATAGCCTTTGCAATTTTTTAAAACAATTTTATTTTTCGAGAACTTAGAAAAAGGTCTATTACTCTGTGGCATATCCAAAAGCTCATGTTGGCAAGTAGCTAATTTATAAAAAATTTCTAAAATCATTTCAAATGATTTTAAAGAGCTTTGTTAGTTTTTGCAAATGTCTTTTTTCAATATAAAAATTACATTAAAAATGTGTTTTTTAACAGAAAAAATTTAATAAAAAAGATATTGACAGAAAATTGCACAAAAAATAGGCGTTTTGTTTAAATATCTAAAATTTTATAAAAAGAAAAAGTTCTCAACAAGACTTCTCCACAATCTGTTATACTGATAAAGTAAAATTTATGTTTGCCATTTATGCTTTAATTTTTAGCCTTTTTCTTAATTGATAGTTTGCAAAGCGATGAGCCTCTTCCCTCAAAAGCGAAAGTAGTTTAAAGGCATCATCATTTTTGCTTAATAAAATAGGGTTTTTCCTGCCCCATACAAACAAAGAAGGTGTTTCATCTTTAGTCATGGCAACTAAAAATACGTTGTTTATTTTAAGTTCGTCTAAAACCTTTTTTGCCACAGATAACTGCCCTTTGCCACCATCAATCAAAAGTATTTCTGGCAGTCTCCATTCAGGGTGATTGAAACGGCGCTTTAAAGATTGGTAGAGGATTTTATAATCGTCATAAGACTCTTCTTTAAAGTTGAAAAGACGATAATCAGATTTTGAAACTTCTCCGTCAACCATAACTGTCATTGCACAAACAGGTTGTTTTCCCATCATATGAGCTACATCAAAACATTCTATACGTTCGGGCAGTTTGTCTAAACTAAACAATTTTTTCAATTTTTGTAATACATCGCTACTTGTTTTAACAAAGTTTGCAGCATTTAGCGATGCTGTTTTAACAAGACGCCTCTCTTCTTCAGTTTTTGCAGCCATAATTTTGACCGGCTTATTAAATCTTGACTTAAGTAATGTTTCTAAAGTGGTTACATCTGGCAGCTTAATTTCTGTTAAAATCTTCTCTGGCGCCACAACGCCAACTTTGTAGTACTCCAGCACAAATTGTGATATGGTTTCTTCAAGAGAAAGAGATAGCGTAACTGTAAAATCTTTTTTATGTAAGACTTGACCATGCCTCATAAATAAAAGACAGATATTTAATTTTTCGCCAAATGAGAAACTCCCCAAGATATCAACATTATTAAGCTTATGACTAACTACGCCCATTGTTTCAAAAAGACCAATTTTGTTATTAATGATGTCTCTATAAAATGCTGCCTTTTCAAATTGTTCCTTTTCAGATGCCTGAAGCATCAACTTTTTTAATAAAGGGACAACTTTTTTTGTGTTTCCATTAAGAAGTTCTACAGCACCATTAATAAAACGCATATACTCTTCTTTAGAAATAAGTCTACAACAGGGTGCGGCGCACTGTTGCATGTTAAAATATATACAGGGCTTTTTTTTCAGTAAAAACGACTTATTTGAACATCTTCTTAGCTGGAAAAGTTTTTGAACAGTTTCGATGATACCTCTGATAACCTTAGCAGATGGGTAAGGTCCCCAGAGTAACACATTTTTTTCTCTCACAGGTTTTCTTGTTAATTCAAACTTTGGGTATTCATGGTTTAAATCAAGCATCAAGCATAAATATCTTTTGTCGTCTTTTAATTGTATGTTGTATCTTGGTCTGTATCTTTTTATTAGATTATCCTCAAGGATGAGTGCTTCTTTTTCGTTAGAGGTTGTGATAAATTCAATGGAGCTCAGTTTATTAAGAAGAAAACGTATCTGATAACGTTTTTCGCCATGTTTTAAATAAGATTCTAACCTTTTTCTTATATTTTTTGCTTTGCCAACATAAATCACCTCATTAGATGAGTTTTTCATCAGATATACACCTGCAGTTTTGGGGGCATTTAAGACAGATTTTTCTAATATGCTCATAATATTTTAAAAAGCATATCTATTATACCTCAAATAACAAAAGTATTTGACAAAAAAAACATCTCAAAGTATCATACTCCTGATTATCATTTTTTAATAATAAAGGAGGTGAAAAAGATGAAAAAGATAGCTACATTAATCGTTGCGTTTTTTGTAGTAGCCTTGTTTTCTGCTTTTGTATCAGCGGAAATGAAAGACACTTACGAATTCAAAGGTGGTGCGATGGGAAAAGTTACCTTTCCTCATAAGGCTCATCAGGAAATGTTGAAAGATTGCAAAATTTGCCACCATAAAAATGAAGCAGGCAAGGAGCAGGCATGTACTGAATGTCACACGAAGGATTCCAAGGTTAAGATGAAAGATGCGGCACACAATTCTTGTAGGAAGTGTCACACAGAGCAAAGAAAGGGTCCTAAGGCTTGTAAAGATTGCCACAAGAAGTAATGTCATAAATAAGGAGGGAGGAACTCCCTCCTTAAGCTCATTCATGAGGGGTATTTAATGGCGATAAAAAAAGATAAATTCTGGGGTTTTTTATCCTCTGTTTCATTAGCTGTGGTGCTTTTGATTGTTTTAGCAGCGACATCGATCATAGGCACATTGATACCTCAAAATGGCTCCTATGAAGAGTATTTAAATCAATTTGGTCCTGTTTTTACAAAAGTGATCGAGACACTCGATCTTTTTGATATGTACCATTCATGGTGGTTTATCTTTCTTTTAACACTCTTTACCGTTAATCTAATTTTATGCTCTTTAAAGAGGTTGCCACCAGTTCTTGAACAGATCAAAAATCCAAAAAAAATACTGACAGAAGAACTTGAAAGGTCTTTGTCTCTTTCTGATACTCTCAGGAAAAAGGGCAGTCCAGAGCGATGGAAAGAGGCAGTTAAAGAACTCTTATCCAAACGTTATGGTACACCTGATGGAGAAAAGATTGATGATAAAAGTTACCTTTATTTTGAAAAGGGCAAATATTCGCGTTTGGGCGTTTACATAACTCATCTTAGCATTGTTATAATAATGATCGGTGGATTGATTGGTGCGTTTTTTGGCTTTCGTGGTTTTATTAATATTCCTGAAGGTAGCGCAGCCAATCAGGTTTTTTTAAGGGGTGGCAGAGCTCCTTATAACATGGATTTCGTTATACGTTGTGATAAATTTACACTCTCATACTATCCAATGGGCATGGTTAAAGAGTACAGGTCAGATGTCACAATTTTGGAAAACGGACGTGAAGTGAAGAAGGATTACCTCATAGTAAACAGGCCTCTTACATACAGGGGGCTGACCTTCTATCAATCGAGCTATGGTGTGATAGACAGACATGCCAAGGTAAGGGTTTTTGTTAAGTCAGGACCTAATAAGGGAAAAAGCTTTGAGATGGATATTACCGATAAATTTGTAAATATACCTTTTAGTGGTGATTACGTTAAAGTTATAGAGCATTATCCCAACTTAGAAAATTTTGGACCGGCGATGATTTTGCAGATTGCTGAAGATGGAGCAATGCCAGTAAATTTTCCTGTTTATAAAAATTTGCCTGATAACGACATGAATCCACAAAGTAAATACTTTTTTAAGTATCTGGAAAATGAAGAACATTACTATACAGGGCTGCAGGTTACCAAGGATCCCGGTGTATGGATTGTCTGGACAGGATGTATAATGATGATGTTTGGTTTGTATTACAGCTTCTTTGTTGTCAGAAAGAGGATATGGGTTCGTGTGTTTTTTGAAGGGGAAAGAACAGCAATTACAGTGGCAGGGCATTCACCTCGTTCAAGAATGTTTGAGGAAGAGTTTGCAAAAATATTAGAGGATATTAAACAGCTTAACGTTTAGGAGGCAAAAATGGAAAGCTCACTTTTTATAAGTGGAAAGCTTCTTTCGATAACGACCTTTGTGTATTTTTTTGCAATGGTGTTTTACATCATATATGTCGTTTCCAAAGGCAATACGATGGGACTATTGGGAACGATATTTACAGTGGCGGGCTTTTTCATCGAAACCGGAGGTCTGGTGCTGCGCTGGGTAGAGTCTTATCAGATGGGGATAGGCAGGGCACCCTTGACAAACCTTTATGAGTCTTTAGTGTTTTTTGCGTGGTGTGGTGCAGGTATCTATTTAGCTTTTGAATTTTATTACAAAAACAAGTTTATGGGCGCCTTTGTGCTACCATTTATTTCGATTGCAATGGCTTACGCTTCGTTTTCTCCCAACATTTCACAGGAGATTCAGCCCCTTGTGCCAGCATTACAAAGCAACTGGTTGATTTATCATGTAATTACTTGTTTCTTTGCTTACGCAGCATTTGCGGTTGCCTGTGGCGTAAGCATTATGTATGTCATTAAAAACCGCAAAGAAGAGAAGAAACAACAATTAGGTAATATTCTCTCTTTCTTCCCTTCTTCTGCGACGTTGGACGATATTAATTACAAAGCCATAGCAATTGGATTTCCTATGCTTACACTCGGTATCATAACTGGAGCTGCATGGGCAAATTATGCATGGGGCAGTTACTGGAGCTGGGATCCCAAGGAGACCTGGTCTTTGATTACCTGGTTTGTGTATGCGGCGTTTTTACATGCAAGATTTACACGTGGATGGAGGGGAAAAAGGGCAGCCTGGCTTTCTATAATTGGTTTTTTTGCGGTAATAGTTACATACCTTGGGGTAAACCTCCTGCTTTCAGGTTTACATAGCTATGCGAGTTAATGGCAAGGCGTTAGTTTTTTTATCGTTGATTTTTTCTTGCTATATAAGTTTTGTAAGCAATATATCTAATATCATTGCTGCGGAAAACTGCACTGTATCGGGTTGTCACGATAAGTATCTGAAAGAAAAGAATGTTCATGCACCTGTGCGTGGCAGAAATTGTGAAAGGTGTCATGGTGGCAATGACCATCCGTATCCGCTTATAAAGAAAAAAGAGGAAATATGTGGCATCTGTCATAAAATAGTTACCAAAAAACATGCGCACCCTCCAGTGAAGGAAGGGGATTGTACCGCCTGTCATAACCCTCATGCAGGTAGTAACGAAAAGCTTTTGAAGCAAGCAGGCAATCAGCTTTGTTTCGAATGTCATGACGAAGCTACGTTTAAAAACTCTGTTATTCATCCCCCTGTTTTAGATGGCTGTCTTTCGTGTCATGACCCACATGACAGTGATTATAAAAAGTTGTTAAAGGATGATGGCAAAAAGCTCTGTTACACATGTCACGAACCAAAAGATAACGAGAAAAATGTGCATCCACCAGTTCAGGATAGTTGTCTTTCGTGTCACAATCCGCACTCCACAAAAGCAAAAGCTTTATTGATTAAAGAAGGTAATCAGCTTTGTTTCGAATGTCACGAAAGCGGTAGTTATATTGGCAAAAAAAATGTTCATGCACCCGTTCAAGAAGATTGTAAAAACTGTCATACACCTCATTCTGGCAAATTTAACAGGCTATTAAAAAATGAAAACATCTGTATAGAGTGTCACGGAACGATGATAGAGGGTAGTGTTGTGCATCCACCAGTCGAGGCAAAAGAGTGCTTATCCTGCCATGCACCCCATACCTCTGACGAGACAAAATTGAAGAAGGCACCGTTGCCAAAACTATGTTTTGAATGCCATGACAACAAAATGTTCACAAAAAAGTATATCCACAAACCAGTGAAATCAGAGTGTAATCTCTGTCATTATCCTCATAGTGGTAATAAAGATAAACTTCTTTTCGAAAAAAACGAAAAGCTATGTGAGCGTTGTCATAAAGAACTTGTTACCAAGTCAAAGTCTGTCAATTATTATCATCCGCCAGTAAAAGATGGTCAGTGTAAGGTTTGTCATGAGCCACACTCATCAGAATTTCAAAAGGTTTTAATTGATATGCCTGTTCATTTGTGTAACAATTGCCACAATTTGGGCGATGCCAAAAACGCAAAGTCCATACACAATCCCGTTGAAGAAGGTAGTTGTGCCGCATGTCATGCGGTGCATGGCGATGATGCAAAGAAGTTTCTTTTAAAAGCTTTTCCAGAGACAAATTATGTTAGTTATAGACCGACGCTATTTGAGCTATGTTTTGAGTGTCATTCTCAAGAGCTTGCAAAATATGCTAAAACTTACACCGCCACAGAGTTTAGAAATGGCGATCAGAACCTGCACTTTGTTCATGTAAATAAAGACAAAGGCAGAAACTGTAAAATCTGTCACAACCCACACATGAGCTTACAAGACAAGCTTATAAACCCGGTTTACAAGGGGTTTGGTAAGTGGGATATACCCATTAAATTTGAAAAAACTTTTACTGGTGGTGGCTGTATAGCTGGCTGTCATAAGCCATATTATTACGATCGTATAAAACCAGTGAAAAACAAATAGTTATGAAAAAATGGAGTTTATTGTTTGGTTTAGTTCTTTTTTTTTCGCTTTACCTTAACAATAAGGTTGGGGCGTTGTCGATAATCACCCCTGATGACAAAACATATGTGGATACGCCTTTTATATATATTGTTGGTAAGCTTGACAATACGGATGTTTCACATATAACGGTCTCAGTTAACGATTTGAAGTCACCCCTTATTAATATTAAAGACCCGGAATATGTTGCTCAGTTTAAAGATTTTTTTATAATAGATGTAGAGTTGGATGAGGGAGAGAACTTGGTTGGCATAACAAGCTATAAAGACAGAAAACCTATGGAAGACAAAAAGATAGTTGTTTACTATAAAAAAAATAATGCTGTTATACCAAAAAACGTATCAAGATACTATTTTCATAGAGAAGATAAGGAGAAAGCCTGTCTTGATTGCCACAAAATTGCTAAGGACACCTGTTTAGAATGCCACAAAGGCATCGTGTCTAAAAAGTATGTTCACGGCCCTGCAGGCTCAGGTGATTGTGATGTCTGTCATTCATTTGAAGCAAAAGATAATGTTAAATACAGGGTTAATTCTAAATACAGTGAGCTTTGTGTGGAGTGCCATGCAGATTTAACATTGCAAAATTTTGCATATGCACACGGTCCTTTTGCAGTAGGGGATTGTGTTAATTGTCACAACATTCATTCATCTGATTATAAACATCAGCTAAATAGCGAGACAAACGAGCTTTGCAAGAGTTGTCACGAGGTGTTTAAGGAAAGAGATATTACTCATGTAGTTGCAAGGCACCCACTTTCTGGCAAACCTGATCCATCACGACCTAACAAACAATTAGAATGCACAAGCTGTCACAATCCCCATGGTGAAAAGAGTAGTTACTTTTTTGTGCAGGGCAAAATGAGCAAGATGGAAATATGTATTATATGTCATAAAAAATGAGGAGTTTGATGTATGAAGCGACTGTTTTTTCTAACCATTCTGTTTCTTTTCCTGTTTTCCTGTGCAACTAAACAGGAAGTAGTAGCGCCAAAAAAACGTTATTTCTGGCCGCCACCGCCCAACGAGCCCAGGATAGAGTTTATTGGTTTTTATTATAGCAGTAAAAACCTTCCAAAAGAAAAAAGTTTCTTAAAGGCATTTGTAGGAGATACTGAGGTTGAATATCGTTTAAGAAAACCATTGGGTATAACCTCTGATGGCGAAGGTAGAGTTGTAGTTACGGATATGATCCCTCAGGGTGGTACGATATGGGATTTTAATAACAATACTGTTACTTTTCTCTCCGAGGAGTCCAATTTTGGGTTAACAGCAGGGGTATGTTTTGATTCAGAGCGCTTATACGTTGCAGACAGCAAATTAAACCAGATACTTGTTTATACAAGGAAGGATATAAAACCACTTTATACCATCGGTACAGACGAGTTAGACTCGCCAAGCGGAATAGCTGTCAATGAGGCGCTTAAGCGTTTATATGTAGTTGAAACAAAAGGTTTCAGAGTTTCTGTATATGATACAGAAACAAGAAAAAAGTTGTTTTCATTTGGCAAGGCTGGCGATAAAGAAGGAGAGTTTAATAGACCATGGGGAATTGCCATAGACAAAAACGGTGATGTTTACATAGCGGATGGACTGAATGCGAGGGTTCAAATATTTGATAAAGACGGCAAGTTTATCACGATGTTTGGCAAAAGAGGCGACAAACCGGGAGGTTTTTCTCAGGTAAAAGGCATAGGTGTGGATTCAGATGGTAATATTTACGTCGTAGACCCGCTTAAGGCGATTCAGATATTTAACAGAAATGGCGATCTACTTGGGTTGTTAGGTGCGCCAGGGACAAAAGGCATTGGTGCCATGAATCTTCCTATGGGGCTATATATTGATAAAAACGACAGGATTTATGTAGCGGATCAGCTAAACAGGGCGTTTCACGTCTATCAGTATATGAACGAAGAGTATAAAAGAAAGAATCCTGTTGATATCCAGTCGGAGTCAGGCAATAAACGCTAAATAACGTAAATATAAACGTGAAAAAGAGAAATTTACATATATTAGTGTTTACGGCGCATCAATATTATTACATAATAACTATGGCATAAAAACTGCTTAAATTAAACAGAATTAAAAAATAAAAAAAAAGCTTGACAAAAAGTATTAGATAGTGTTAATTATATGTTTAGTTTAATAATTAGCTTAAATTAAAAAAAGAGGAGGTGAAGCAAGATGAAAAAGTTAGCCTTAGTAGCAGTAGTAGCAGCCGTTGTTGCAATGATGGCGTTTGGTGTTTATGCAGCATCTGATATCAGAAACACAAAGCATAATCTTTCAACGTGGGGAACAGGACTTTACAAATCCGATAATTACAGCGAAGTTTGTGTGTTCTGTCATACACCTCACGCAGCAGGTAGCTGGCCATTATGGAACAGGAATATGACAGGTGTTTCAGGTTTTACAACTTATTCAAGTATTAAATTTGACGTCACTGCAACTGACATCGACGATACTTCTAAGTTGTGTTTCAGCTGTCATTTGGCAACAACAACGGTGAAAAATAATCTAAACAATCCTTCTAACTTAAAGAACAACGCTCAGCCCACATTCAGCTTTAATGGTATCAGATCGACAGCAGCTATAGGCACAAATCTTAGGGATGATCATCCAGTAGCATTTAACTACAATACCGCACAGGGAAATACTAACTATGAGCTGAATTCATATGCAAATGTTACAAATGTGCTTGGAACAGATGCCTTTACTGGTGGTGATATGACCTGTGCTTCATGTCATGACGTTCATGGTAAACTTGATGCAAGTAATAATGTAATTCCTGTTCTTCTTAGAAGAAGCAACGCTTCAAGTATGCTTTGCTTAACATGTCACTTGAAGTAGTTTTTGTTTTTTAAATGTTTCAGGGTGGGTTTATCCCACCCTTTTTTTGTATGGAAAAGAGGATTTTGTTTTTTTATGTATTGTTAATATCTCTTCTGCCATCAGTTTCTTACGCCCTTGGTGGCGGACTGTCGGCAACGGCTTCTTATACCTACGAACAAAAAAACACAAACTATAACTTAACAGGCATAGAACAGAAAGAGTCTTACTTTGTCCAACGTTATGACCTGGGTTACAAAAAAGAAATTCCGCTTGTAGAAGGCACCTTAGGTGTTTTTACTGCGGAGATAAATGCAGGTCTTGATGTAATAAGAAAAACTATAGAGGATAACCAGTTATTAAACGAGAAACACAATGTAGATGCCTTTAGAAACGAATGGAAGTTTGACTTAATCTTAGCGCCTGCAAAATTCCCCCTGTATTTTGAGGCAGTCACAGAAAGACACAGGTCTGCTTATATCGATACTAATTACAACGTTACTAATGCAACCTATACGACAAACGAAATAAAGTTTAAGTATGTTATGCCAAAATATTTCTACCTGTTTGACCCTCGATTCAAAGGCAATGGCAACGGCAATGGTAATGGTTGGAGTGGTAATGGTAACGGGTTAGGTAATGGCAACGGATTGGGCAACGGAAACGGCATCTTTCTGGGTAACGGTAATGGTAATGGATTATTTGGTAACGGTAATGGTGGCTTTTTTAGCGGCAATGGAAACGGTAACGGTAATGGTAATGGCAATGGAAACGGTAACGGTAGATTCAGGCAAAGGATTGGTCCGTTGGTACCTTATGCATACCTTTTTAACTGGCGAAACTATAAGGTAGAGACCGAAGGTTACATACAAAATCAAAAAAGCGATTATCTAACATTCAACCTGGGTTTTTTAAAGTTCTGGCTTAACTCAAGTTACGATAATGTAAAAGATAACAGCAGAAACGAGAAAATTTATTTAGAGCTTGGACAACGAAAATATGATGGCACACTGTTATGGACACTCGTTAGCAACTGGGTAAAGGCTGCAAGCTATTTTAGTTACACCGAAGAGGCTACTAATGGTGACATTGCTTCGCAGACTTATGAAGGCAACTTTGTTTTTAACACCTTTAGAACTTACTGGGATTCCAATCTCCCCGCACAGCTTCAGTTAAAAAAAACTTCCAGTTATGATAATCTAATTGTAAAACTACCATGGAGCTTTTATGGTACAACATCCCAAATGAACTCTTTTGGTGGCAGTGTCAATTACGAAGGCAATAAAGTCTGGTATGACACCACCGCATCAGACACCCTTACAAATAAGCTTGCCAATAATTTTGCTATTAGTTTTAGAAAGCAAAACTGGGACATAAACTCACGTCACGACATGATTATTTATCAAGATGATGTGACTAACTCTAAAGATTATGTTACTTTTAATTATAGTATATCTGGAAAATACAGCAATATTGATGTTAAGTATGCTCAACAGGCAGGTTATGAGCTTACATTATATAAATACCTGGAAGGTGATACAGAGAAGATGAAACAGGTTCATACAGGTAGGTATGGTGTTTCTGGTCCTATCGTAGACAAACTTTCTTTTTCAATTTCTGAATCACTTTCGTATTATGATGAAGGTAAAATTCCTGTAAGTAGTGAAAACTACATTTCACAAAATAGGGTTGTGGATACCCAGCTGGAGCCAGAATCTAAAAGTATAAGAAATAACGTTTCTGCATCATTGACTTACAATCCTATGGAAAATCTTTATATGGTTCTGGCAGGAACAAAAGATGATATATTTTATTCTACCGGAACAGACTCAAAATACACTATCAAAGCAGCCTTTAACTACGCAGCCTTAGAAAGAAAGTTAATCGTTAATGGTGACACAAATTATTCTAAAATGATAAGGCAGGACTACAGTGATGAAAAATCGTCCTTATCGTCATTACGCGTTTCTTACACGCCACTGTATAATCTTAGAACTGTAACTTTTGCATCATATGAAAAAACAGAAGTATTTGATGTAAGCGATGCCGTTACAGAAAGAAAAAGCTTTGCTGAAGAGATTAGTTACGCATATTATACGACATCCCATAATCTTCAAGCGCAAAGAAAATTATTTGATATAACGGCAAGCGCAAAATACGATGAATACAACAGAGTTGACGATACCATTTTAACAGGTCTTTATCGTGGTAGCGGTGACAACACAACAAAAAAACTGATTTCTGTTGGGGGGACTATTTCAGCTTATCCATATCGTTTCCTATCGTTGTCCAGTAGTATAAAAAATGACACGTTTAAAGAAGAGAACGGTAACAAGGCTGAAAACTGGAGTTACAGTATAAATTGTGGACTAAATTTTCCATTATTGAGCGTAAGCACCAGTTATTCTCTAACAAAAAACCGTATAGATGCCAACGAGGATGTTAAAACATTTAGAATCAATTTGACTAAACGATTTTGACTTTTTTTCTTGCCTAATTTAAAATCAACTAATGCCTTTTTTAGTCTTTGCTGTTATCAGTATCTTTTTGACAGTACCATTTGAAACTTTTGGTGACGGGACAGAGTTTGCTATAAGCAGTACAGTTTTTGGCATATCACATCCGCCTTCATATCCATTTTTTATTTTGTTTTCCAAACTTTTTTATTGGCTTCCTCTTGGCAATATTGCGTTCAGGACCAACCTTTTCTCCGCATTAACGGCTGCGGTTGCAGTTTATCTTATTTATAACTTTTTTGCAGACAAATTAATTGATAAAGTCTTTCTTGCACTAATAACATTTTTTAGCCATACCTTTTTGATAAACGCTGTTACTGGAGAGGTGTATGCGTTAAATCTACTGTTTTTTGTGTCAATATTATTTTTGCTTGAAAACATAGCCGATAAACGCAACATTTATTTAGCTGCATTTTTGTTAGGGGTAGGGAGCGGAAACCACCATACAATCTTGTTTTTGCTAATATATCTGGCATACAGGCTACTTAAAAAGGATGCCGATATTTTGATGCGTGATGTTATATTAGCCGCAACACTTTTTATATCTGGCTTTTCTTGTTACCTTTATCTGCCTATAAGGGCGGTAAATAAACCAATCTGGAACTGGGGTAATCCATACAACCTTGAGTTGTTTTTAAATAGTTTTTTTAGACATGACTTCCAATCACAAGGATTGCTTAGAGATAGCATGACGTTTTTAAGTCAGGTTGTCACGTTTAACCCTGTAGCTGAGTTTGGATTAATCGGTGGGATAATTGTTTTATCTTCACTGATTTTTATCATAATCACCAGAAGAGAAAAGGCGATTATGATAGCCATACTCATTTTTCTATACTCGGTTTTTATCGTAATTTTGCTTGGAAATGACAGTTTAACGAATGCAGAACGTAAAGAAACATACCCGGTCTTTTTTATTCCTGCATATTTTTTATTGGTATACTCGGTCGTTATATCGATCAGAAATTTGAAATGTGCCTACAAATTGATAATTTACTCAGTATTGGTCATAAGTGTCTTTATAAATCAGAGAGATACTTTTAAAAAATTGTTATCTTTTGACAATCTTGCATTTGAGCACGATTTAGCAAGAGCGCAACTTGCAACTTTGCCCAAAAATAGCACATTAATCCTCATTGGTGGCGAAATGGATTTTCCGATAATTTATCAACAAAAAATAGGAAGGTTCAGAGAAGACGTTAAAACAATCAATTTAGCGATGCTTGGCAAAAAATGGAATTTTAGGGAGAGTTTAGAGGCTGGGACAACATACACCAGAGGTTATGAAGGCGAGCCAGACAGCAAAAAACAGATACTAAAGGCAGTGATTCTTTTTCAAAAAGAGTTTAAAAACAAAAGGGTATTTCTCAACGTGTTTGATAGACAGGAGCTTCCAGAGACATTACAGTATTCATTAAACGGGCTATTTTATGAAACTGAAAAAAGAGCTGACTTGACGCTTGACTATATCAGAGTTAAAAGAATTGAGGGATCTCCATTGGCATTTAAAGAACTATTATTAGCCGCTAAAGAAGCATACGAAAAGGCAGGCAATCTTAAAGAATCACAAAGTGCAAAATATTTAACAGAAAAACTAACTTCTCACTAAGCAGTATAGCCTTCATTAAGGGACAGGTCCATAATCCATTT
>JBBIPZ010000002.1:0-7984 GCA_037442505.1 Deltaproteobacteria bacterium
AATTGTAAATAATGGACCTGTCCCCTAATTGGGGGTAATTGAGGGAATTTGACTTCTAAAAAAATCTTAATTAATGCGGGATTAAAGAGAAATAACTAAAAATAAAGAGCTAAAAAACCTGTTCCTATATTCTACCCTATATCTTCCTATCTTTCTCATAGAAATAGCCTGAAGGAGATAGCAAATAGGTAAAAAAAACACTAAATCATTTATATCATCATGTTTTGTATTTGTGTTTGTGACAAAACAGATTCTGTTACGGAAACGGTACCTGTTAAGATACCCTGTAATTCAACAATCAATATTTCACCATTATCAGTATCCGCATCAGAATATCTATAAACTATTGATAATAGCTGATTATCAGCCACATCGTTAAAATCCTTAATCAATGCTGCAGGACCTTTTGGCTGAACGCATTGAATAAACAAATCAGTTTTTGTATTAAAAAAGTTATACAAAACCTTTGCTTCGTTTTCGTTTCTTGCCAGAACCATTTTTATATTTTGAGAAAGCCTAAAGTGGCGGCCAAATTTTAAAAGCTTAATGTCATCTAATGTATAATCTTTCTTATGTTCAAAAAGGTCTTTTAACCTTCTAGCAATATTCTTATCAGTTAAAAGGCAACCACCGGCGGGGCAAGGGTAATCAATGCTTGATTTATTTGCTATATCCATTTGTTGCTTCCGCCCTCTTCCACTAATAGAGAGGAGGCTGTTTCTATCTACCCACCCCATTCTTTCTGGTAAAGTTTCAGGGAGTAGCTTTGCTGAAAGGGGGCGTAATAGAATATCTTTAACACCGGCTTCTTTTTCAATGCAAAAAAGAGTGTGTTTTTGCTGTGACATAGGGCGTTGCCCAACAACTTCTCCAGAGATTAAAAAAGAAGCTCCCTCCTCTTCCATAACCTGTTTAGCCTTTTTGAGTAGATAGATTCTGCAGTCTATACAAGGATTCATCGCAGACCCATAGCCGAATTTAGGATTTTCAATGATTTTAAAATAATCCATACCTTTTGAAATAACTTTAAGAGGTATGTTTAGCTGTTTGGCAGCGTGAGCAGCCGAACTGCATGTAGAACCTTTCTTAGTACAGGTACAAAAAGGCGAAGTAAAGTTAAGAGCAATTACATCAATCCCTTGTTCCTTAATTAATTTAATAGCAATAATACTATCAAGTCCACCAGAAAGTAAAGCTATTGCTTTCATACTGATATTATCTCAAAAAGAGACTGAAAAGGCAATTTTAAAGAAAGAAGAGTTAATTTCGAAATTATATGCCATAGCAGATAAGAAACATGAAAATAGATATGTGACCTGTCCCCTATAAAAATTATTGACCTGTCCCTTATTAAAAAATTGATTTTTTATTAAAAATGAGTATTAATTGATAGATGGATGTTATTTAAAATATGCTAAATATTGAGTTTTACGAAAAGCCTGCTTCAAAGCAGGATGTTGAAATTGTTGAAAGAAAAGGCAAAGGACATCCTGATTCTATTTGCGATGGAGTAGTAGAGGCAATCGCAATAGAGTTGGCAAAAAAATATAAACAAAGTTATGGTACTGTTCTACATTTCAATATTGACAAAGCGCTATTAGCTGCAGGAAAGGTAGAGAAGGGATTTGGTTGGGGAAAAGTAACTAAACCCATGCAGCTATTTATAGGAGACAGAGCGACATTTTCTTCTGATGGCAAGATACTTGATGTAAATTCAATAGTTAAAAACTGCGTAAGAGAATGGTTCAAAAATAATCTACCCAATTTAGACCCTGCAAAAGATGTAACAATAAAGTCAGTTCTTGCAGAAGGGTCAGAAGAGCTTAAGGGTATTTTTTCTAAAAAGAAAAAAATACTTGTAGCAAATGATACTTCAGCAGCCGTAGGGTATTATCCATTATCTTCAACAGAAGATATAGTATTGAAACTTGAAAACTACCTAAATTCTGAACCGTTTAAGAGTAGCAATCCTGATACAGGAGAAGATGTTAAAGTTATGGCGATGCGATATAGAGACGAACTAAACCTGACTATAGCGATGCCACTATTAGCTAAGATGATAATGTCTGAAAAACATTACTTTAAAAGAAAACAAGAGATTGAATTGGATATAGTTAAGTTTATTTCAAAATATAGTAAGTTTGAAAGAATAAAGTTAAACCTTAATGCGCTCGACAAAGCAGGCAAGGGTTTAAATGGTGTTTATTTGTCGCTTTTAGGGACATCCGCGGAAGACGCTGATTCGGGGGAAGTAGGAAGAGGTAATAAAGTTAATGGAGTTATCCCCTTTACAAGACCAATAGGGACTGAAGCAGCGGCTGGGAAAAATCCAGTTAGTCATGTAGGTAAAATTTATAATGTGTTTTCTCACTATCTGGCAAAAGAAATATATGAAAATGTTGAGGGGATTATAGAAGTGTACGTCTTTTTGTTAAGCGAAATAGGAAGACAAATACACAAGCCAAAGTTAATATGTGTAAAAGTAGCTAACAAAAAAGAGGTTCCAAAATCACTAATTAGTGGCAGAATCAAAGAAATAGTAAAAGAAAACTTTTCAAAAATAAACTATTTTTGTGAAGAGCTTGCAGTAGGCAAGTTTACAGTTTATTAATTTAAAGCGTCTTCAGTTACAGTAATAGGGAATTTTTTCCCATCCTTTTCTAAATAAATCTCAACCGCTTTAACAGGATAGGGGGCATTTAAAGTATAAGGAATTGTGAATGTTTTGCCATTTTTGTTTGTGTCACCAAGAGAAATGTAGAAAAAGGAGTTTTTAGGTGTAGCGATTTTTGCCTTAAGTATATAATCCCCCTTATTGTCCTTAACATTAAATGTAAAACCATCTACAAGTTCAAAAATTTTTATGCCATCGTTATCATATACAAGTCGAAAATATTTTGTAGTTTGTTTAAAGGGAGGAGTAATACCATTAAAGTAGTACAACCTATAAAGAAATAAATTATATACTTTATCATTGAGTTCGAAATTATTTTTTAAATAAGGATTGGGTGCAGTATTTATAACTCCCCAATCTGTAATGAGTGATGTCTTGGGATCTTCGAGAAGTAGAAATTTTGCTTTTTTTTCTTTCATGATACGAACAACCTGGTCTTCTGTTTCAGAGAAAAGGGCATTAATAAAAGCTTTAACATCATTATTTTGAGATACTCCAATAAAGTTGTGAGCAACAGCAGGTCTGTTGCCAAGCTGAATAATATAATGACCTAAATGCCAGGAAGCCAAAACGCCATAAGGGGTCTTGCCAACCTCAAACTCTTTTTTCTCAGGAGTTTTTTCATTTAAAAAATGTATGGCTTCATATATAGCATTGTTTTCAAAACGAGATGGTGCTTCTCTGTAGTAGTTAAAAAACAAAATGATTGATATTACAGTAATAAAAAGATAAACGAGTGACTTTTTAAACAAAGAAACAAAAGGATGCAAAAAAACACCAAGCATAACAGCATAGCCAAGCATAAAAAAGTAACCAAATCTAAGTTGAAATAACGTTAATGTCAAAAAATAAACAGCATAAATAAAAACGAGATCTAAGCCACGATTTTTTAGATATTTGTAAAAAACTATAGGTGCTAAAAAAAAGAAAGGCGTAAATAATGAAAATGCTCTTTTGAGTTCTTCGCCAAAAGTATAAAATTTACTAAAAAATAACGGACTGCTTTCTTCTGCAAGAATAAATTCAGACTGCAGCTTTCCAACAAATCTAAAGCCAGTAAAAAGTTCAAATATAAATTTATGGAAAGCTACAGAAAGTATGATTAAAGCAGATGCCCAGATAAGAACACGATTTATTTTTGTTTTAAGAGAAAGGTAAACATTAAAAAAAACGATCGAAACAAAAAAACAAAAATCCCTTTGAAAACCAGATAAAAATTTATAAGAATAAGGCATGAAATCTTGTGATTTTGTAAATCTTAAGTAAATTGCAATTAAAATTGCAGTAATATGAAATGCGACGAAAAGACCTTTAAAAATTTGTTTATCAATATCGTTTTTATATAACTTATAGAAAACAAAGAGCACCATAGGTGGGAAATAAATAACAGCGCCTGGCCAATTAAAAAAGGCAGAAATAATGGTAATGGTAAAAAGAACAAGCAAAAAAAGGTTTTTTTTCTTACAATAAATAAAAAATATCGAATAAATACAGGTAATTATGAGCAGTTCTAATGCGTGATGGTCTAATCTGCCAAAAGAGGTATAAACCCTCAAAATTCCTGAAACAGACAAGAAAAACGCAGTAATAAAAGTAGGAATAGAACCATATTCTTTAAAAACACAAAAATAAATTATTAAGAAGGCGAAAAAAAAATACACCATATCAAGAGCAGGTAGTATAAACTGAGTATTTTTAAAAATTAACAATATGGTTGCAGATAAAAAATCAAAAAGTGGGGGCCAAGGGACATAGTCACCAGAAGGAAATGACAAAAAACTATCGTAATTAAGAACAGCAGGATAATTTTTAATAGTAAACATTATGCGTCTTAAATGATAATAACTGTCAGGATCTATCAGCTTTAAAAAAACACCATCATATACAAATTTAAAAGTATCAAGTCTTAATAAAAAAAATATTGCCGATAAAAAAAGAAATGAAAAAACTTTATAATAAAGATCTTCCGAATGCTTTTGCACGTTCAAGCATCTCCGGTTGTTTTAGTATGTCTTCTTTTTCGTCTGCACCTCTTACGAGTAAGGACTCAACAAGTGTTGTATCAATAGCGTCAAAAAAGTATTTTACGCACATGATAATCCCGTCAAAGAGTTTTTGTCCTTTGGTAGCACCAACACCGATAAAAACGCCTTTTTTCTCCTTTGATTTTATATTGAGAAAATATTTTCTCGACCAAAACGCCTGGCATCTATCCATCAAGATCTTTGTGTGTGCAGATACAGCATAAAACATAACAGGTGAGGCAAGAACAATACTGTCAGCATCATCAATCATCCTGTAAATTTCCTGAAACTTATCATTTATGGCACAAATACCATCATTCTTGCATTTATATATTTCAAGGCAAGGGCTAATGTTCAAATCACGCAAGTAAATTTCGATGATGTCGTATAAATTGCGTTCTCTCACTCCAGCCAAAAAAGACTTTAAAAGTTTCGCTGAGTTCCCATCTCGCCTTGGACTACCGTAGAAGGCAAGCATCTTTTTCATAAAAACCTCAAGTAATCGATATTTTATACATATTAGAATACCATTTGAAAACACAAAAAAAAACGAAAAATTAGAAAGCCGAGCAGAACACAAATTATTTCAAAATTGTTGGCAATGAAATATAATATAGATGTGATTACTTATACAGCTATATCTCCACTCACAAATATCCCTAAAACATTAATTTACAGAGTTTCGGACGATACCCAGTCTGAATTAGTCGAGATTGGGAAGCTTGTGTTTGTTTTAATTAACAATCGCTGTTATCCTGGTTTTGTGATCGATATAATAAATAGCTTGCCTGAAGAAATAAAAGATATAGAAATACAAAACATCCAGCAAATTTCGTCTCTTCCGCCATTTTTTGATAAGAAGCTATTGGAGTTTTATAATTTTGCAGCAAGCTATTATAACGTGCCGTTAGGATTGGTATTAAAATCGGCATTCCCAAATTTAGGTGGAGTAAAAATCGAAGAAAAGATCGATAAAACAAAGATTGACAAAGCTTTCGAAAAGTACATAAAAAAATTACTTCCAAATATGGCGCCAGAAGAGATGAAAAGACTTAAGGAAGCTGGCATAATTGATACCACCACAGAGATTAAATTGAAAAATACGAAGGGCTCAACAATAAATTATATTGATGTAATAGAAAAGAGAACTTTTTCATTTACAGAAGAGCAGCTAAATATAAAAGAAAAGATACTTTCAACACTTGGCAGTGGGGTTAAGCATATCTTATTTGGGAAAACAGGCTCTGGAAAAACAGAGTTGTTATTAGAAATTGCGAAAGAAATCATTGACTCTGGCAAAAGTGTTCTTTATATGGTTCCAGAGATTTCGTTAGCACCGCATATATACAAAAGAGCGGCATCACTGATAAAAAGTGAGCAAATTTTTGTCTGGCATAGTAGTATAAATAATAACCACAGATGGCAGGCGCTCATTCGCATGAATGATCAGCCATCGTTGATGATAGGGACGAGGTCTGCTATATTTCTACCATTCAAAAGTATTGGGTTAATCGTTGTTGATGAAGAACATGACGGCAGTTATAAACACGATGGGCAGTTTCCTTATAATGCAAGAGATATGGCGGTTATGAGGGGGAAAATGCTTTCACATCCTGTTGTGCTTGCCTCTGCAACACCTTCTGTTGAAACCTATTATAGTGCTGAAAAAGAAAATGTAATCCTTCATAAATTAAGCAGGAGGTTTTCCCCAAAAAAGGTTGAAACGGTAATAGTAGATACAAAAGAAGAAAAGATGATTAATGGCTTTTTCTCTAACACACTTGTTTCTGCGTTAAAAGAAAACTTAGCAGCAGGGTTACAATCTATGATTTTTATTAATAGACGAGGCTACATTCCTTATATTTATTGTGAGTATTGTAAAAAATTCATTGAATGTGATCACTGCACAGTACCTCTTACATGGCATAGAAAGAAAAATCTTTTAAGGTGTCACCATTGTGATAAAAATTATAAAGCAATAAATGTTTGTCCATACTGTAAAAATCCTAATCTATCCTTTTATGGTGCAGGAACAGAAAGGATCAAAGAAATTTTAGAAAAGATGTATCCGGAAGCAAACATTTTAAAAATCGATAGAGATGATTTAGAAAGCAAAAGCTTTTTCAAGAGACATTTAACGTCAATCTTAGACGGCACATATAACATTATAGTAGCAACGCAGATAATGGCTAAGGGGCATCACATGCCGAACCTAACGTTAGTAGGTGTGCTATTAGGAGAACAAGGGTTATCTATGCCGGATTTCAGGGCTCAAGAGCGATCTTTTCAGATATTATCTCAGGTATTGGGCAGAGCGGGACGAGAGAAAGAGGGAAAAGTAATAATCCAGACAGGATTTCCAGATGCACCATCGATTAATTTTGCTATAAAGGATGATTACGAGAGTTTTTATCAATACGAAATCGAATCGAGGAAAGCGGCTGTTTTTCCACCATTTGTTAGACTCTTAATAATCAAAATATTGTCAAGAAGTGAGCAAGAGGCAGCAAAATTAGCAGAAGAAATATACAACAAAGCCAGGGAGTCAGGTAAAAAAAAGATAATCTGCTATCCACCTCAGGTTGCACCAATTTACAAAGAAAGTGGATGGTACAAATATCAGATATACGTCAAATCAGATAAGTATCAACAAATTGTTACACTTGTAAGAATGCTCAAAGGCGCGTTTAAAAGGCGAGAAAAGGTCAGAATTTACTACGATATAGACCCATACAACATCATGTAAATAAAACAAAATGCCGAAGGCGGGACTCGAACCCGCACGGTTCATCACCACTACCCCCTCAAGATAGCGTGTCTGCCAGTTCCACCACTTCGGCTTAAGATACTATTTAAATTCTGCCTTAAAAAGAGAAAGCTTATAGATTGTCTCTTTGCCTTTATTCTCAACTTCAGGCATAGGGACGCTTACATAAGCCTTACCGTTTTTGTATTCTACAAAACTTTTTGTTTCGTAAACACCATAGGTAAGACCAAGGATTGTACCAATGATAACTCCAGCACCAATCTTCTTGCCAAAATCATCATTATCAAGCGCATAGGCAGCTACCCCGATTAATCCGCCGATTGCAGCTCCATACATAGTGTCGGTAAAGATTACATCTCCACCAGCTGCGACTCCACGTGCAAAAGCCTTAGTTGAAAACAAAGGAGTGGTTAAGGTCAACACTAAAATAGCAATAATTAACTTTTTCATCATAAATAAATAATCTATTTGATATATCCAATTTTGTCAAGTTTTTTTGAATTAAATAATTGACCTGTC
>JBBIPZ010000002.1:8084-144557 GCA_037442505.1 Deltaproteobacteria bacterium
TGCCCATTTTTGGGAATTGAAAAAAAAGCGGGTTTGTTGTATTTTTATTAAATGAACAAAAGTGAGGCAGAAAGACGCATCTTTGAATTACGAAAACAGATAAATTATCACAACTACCTTTACTATGTCAAAGATGCCCCAGAGATTTCTGATTCTGAGTATGATGTGTTGTTCAAAGAGTTAGAAACATTAGAAAAGCAATTCCCTGAGCTTATTACCCCTGATTCCCCTACTCAAAGGATTACAGTAGAGACAGCAAAAGAGTTTAAAACCAAGCCCCACTCTATCCCCATGGTAAGTCTTGAAAATGCTTTTGAAGAAGCAGATGTATATTCTTTCGAGGATAAAATTAGAAGGTTCTTAAAGCTCGATAAAAATATCGATTATGTTGTGGAACCAAAAATTGATGGAATCGCAATTGAAGTTGTTTATGAAAATGGCGTTCTTACAGCTGGCATCACAAGGGGAGACGGCGTTACTGGGGAAGATGTAACAGCCAACGTAAAAACAATCAAATCTATTCCATTAAAACTTTTGGACGAGAATATACCAGAACTATTAGAGGTTAGAGGTGAGGTGTTTCTTTCAAAGGAAGCTTTCAGAAAGCTTAATGCTGCGCAGGAGGAACAGGGTAAACCTCCTTTTGCCAATCCAAGAAACGCTGCAGCGGGAAGTTTGCGACAACTTGATGCAAAAATTACCGCCTCAAGACCTCTGGATGTATTTTTTTATGCTACAGGCAGGATAACTGGAGTACAAATTGACACTCAATGGGAGTTCCTTGCATTTTTAAGGGGGCTTGGTCTCAAGACAAATCCTGAAATTAGACTTGTTAGAAGTTTGAGTGAGGTGTTCGAGTATCACAAAATGATGTCAGAAAAAAGAGACTCTCTGCCTTATGAGATAGACGGAATTGTGATAAAGGTGAATAGTTTTGAGTTGCAAAGAGAGCTGGGTAGCACGGCAAGAACGCCACGTTGGGCATTAGCATACAAGTTTAAGCCGAGACAGGCTATAACTAAGGTTAAGGATATCATTGTTACCGTAGGCAGGACAGGCACACTAACGCCGGGAGCAGTTTTAGAACCTGTAGACATATCTGGTGTAACAGTTTCAAGGGCGACGCTTCATAATCAGGACGAGGTTGACAGGCTGGATATAAGGGTTGGTGATTACGTAATTGTTGAACGAGCAGGGGATGTGATTCCAGAGGTAGTAAAAGTGTTAAAAGAGAGGCGAGAAAAAGATACACCTCGATTCAAAATTCCAGATAGATGCCCTGTTTGTGGTGCAAAGGCTGTTAAATACGATGGAGAGGTTGCTGTCAGATGCACAGGTATTGATTGTCCAGCGCAGCTAAAAGAAAAGATAAAACACTTTTGCAAGAAAGACACAATGAATATTGAAGGGTTTGGTGATAAGATTTGCGAACAGCTTGTTGATAAAGGTGTTGTTAAAGGCGTTGAAGATGTCTTTCATTTAAAGATAGAAGATTTAATGAAGCTGGAAAGAATGGGCAAGAAACTGGCTCAAAATCTGTTAGATTCAATAGAAAAAGCAAAAAAAACGGAACTTTACAGATTTATATATGCCCTTGGTATCCGATATGTGGGAGAGGTAACCGCAAAAAAATTGGTGCAGGCATTTGGTAGTCTTGAAAACATTATGAAGGCAAAATACGAACAGCTTGTTAAGGTTGAAGAGGTTGGGGACGTGATTGCCAGGAGTATAGAAACGTTTTTTAGTGAAGAAAAAAACATCAAAGCAGTTAATAAAATTTTAGAAGCAGGAATTGAATTTAAAAAAGACGAGAAAGTTACAGGAATGTTTACCGGAAAAAAGCTTCTTTTTACCGGATCGCTTAATAGCATGAGCCGTCCTGAAGCAAAAAAGTTGGTAGAAGCACAAGGAGGCATAGTAAAAAATTCCGTTACAAAAGATTTAGATTATCTGGTCGTTGGCGCTGATCCGGGCTGTAAATTAGAAGAAGCAAAGAAGCTTAACGTAAAGATACTGGATGAGAAGGAGTTTTTAAATATGTTAAAAGAAAAAAAAGAAGCAAGACAGGAAACGCTTTTATGAGAAAGGGTTCCGTTTATGTAATTTTGATTTTGATACTTTTAACTACAGCTAACAGTTTAAGTGCTGAAAATGTGATTATGGTAACGGATTATAATAAAGGCTTTTCCGATTGGAAGGTAAAAGAATTTAAAGGCAAGGCTGTTTATGAAGTAAAGAAGTTGCCAGAGAGAGAAATCGTGCTTAAAAGCAATAAAACATCATTCAGTCTGGCAAAAGAACTGGTGTTTAACCTTTCAGAGTATCCTTATTTAAATTTTAGCTGGAAGGTATCTGTGTTGCCTGAAAATGGTGATGTAAGAAACGAAAAAACAGACGATCAGGCTGCTCAGATTTATGTTATTTTACCATCCTTTCCTGAGATGATAAACTTTAAGGCGATTGGCTACATCTGGGATAGCAAAGCGCCAGAAGGTATTTACCAGAGCAAAAAGAGCTCAAATATAAAGTATGTAGTTTTGAAAACAGGCAAGGCTGATGCGGGCAGATGGCATTCAGAAAAGGTGAATGTATATCAAGATTTTAAAAGATTGTGGAATATAGACGTGAAAAAAAGAAAGGTGGTTGTTAGCCTAAGTATAGATTCTGATGATACAAAAAGTAGTTCAAAATCAGCATTCGGAGAAATTTTCTTCTCCCAAAAATAGAATGAAAAGACTATCACTGTTTTTTGCTACGGGTTTTTTTGTTGGTTATATACCAGTTGCGCCAGGCACCTTTGGAACGCTACTTGGGCTGGTGATATTTGCAATCACTGGTTTATTAAAGCTAGAATTGCAAATTATTTTTTTTGTCTTTTATTTTTTGATTGCCTTTCCTGTTACAAGAAATGCCATCAAACATTTTGGCAAACTTGATCCGCCACAGGTTGTGATTGATGAAATACTTGGCATCTGGCTAACATTACTTTTTTTTGATATCACATTTAAAAATCTTATGTGGGGATTTGTTTTTTTTCGATTATTTGATATTTTAAAACCTTTTCCTGTAGGCTATATTGATAAAAGGCTAAAAGGTGAAGTAGGGGTGATTCTTGATGACGTAGCAGCAGGTTTAATATCTAAAGGATTAATTTGGATATTATTTTACAGATAATAAGGAGGCATAAAATGAAGGCGGGCTTTATAGGTTTGGGCAATTTAGGAAGTGCGATGGCAAAAAGATTAATAGAAGAAGGTGTTACACTCACACTATGGAACAGAACGATATCTAAAGCTGCAAGTTTTAAGTCTACTGTAGCTAAATCTCCAAAACATCTGGCAGAAGATTGCAATATCATTTTTTTAAATCTTTTCGATAGTAATGCAGTTAAAGAAGTGCTTGTGGGAGAGAATGGACTTTTTTCGGGTGATTGTGCAAATAAAGTGATAGTTGACACTACAACTAATCATCCCGAAATGGTGTTAGAGTTTCACAGTGAGGCAGAAAAGCGTAGTGCAACCTATATTGAAGCACCTGTATTGGGGAGTGTCGTGCCGGCTTCAAAAGGTGCTTTGACAATACTTGTTAGCGGCAGCGATAACGGCTATGAGTTAGCTTTGCCATATCTAAAAAAACTGGGACAAAATATTTTTTATTTAAAAACACCATCACTTGCAACAAAAATGAAACTAATAAACAATCTGATATTAGGAACGTTTATGGCGTCTATTAGTGAAGCATTGACAATAGCTGAAAAGTCTGGCATGGATAAGGTTAAAGCTCTGGAGATATTTGCTAACGGTGCTGGTAGTTCAATGGTTTTAAATGCAAAAAAGGATAAACTTGCTAACAGCGACTTTTCACCACACTTTTCTTCTGCAGCAATTTATAAAGATCTCCATTATCTACAAGAGCTAACATATAGCCTTAAAAAACCAATGCTTATAGGTAGCGTTGTAAAAGATTTGTTTGGTTTTACCTTTAAAGATGGGATAGAAACTCAAGATTTTTCAGCAATTTATAAAATACTTGCAATGCTTTAGCGAAAAATTTGCATTTTTTAATGATTGTGTTAATAGTTTAGAATGGTTAGGAAAATTTCCATTATATTGTTGGTTTTACTTTTTACAACGGCATCTTTTGCATCTGAAAAAAAGATACTGTTTTCATTGTATCCGCAAGGAAATAAAAGTGTTCCTGCACTTGTTGAACTGACCAATTATATTAGCGAAAAGTTGAAACTAAACTTTGTACTTATATTAGAACAAAACTACAGTAATGCAACAAGAATGTTAGCAAATAAAGAGGTTGACATAGCCTTTCTCTGTTCTGGTCCTTATGTTATTGGCAAGGAACGTTATAAATTAGAGGCGATTGTTGCAATAAAGCCGTCATTTAATATGGAGTACAGGTCTTATATTGTGGTGCCTTATACGTCATCTGCAAAGTCGCTTAAAGATCTGAAGGGAAAAACATTTGCTTTTGTTGACTTACAATCATATACGGGCAGGTTAGTTCCTCTATATATGATAAAAAAGATGGGCGAAAACCCTATAAACTTTTTTTCAAATATTGTTTTTGCAAAATCCCACGAGGCGGCTTTAGAAGAAGTTATTGATGGCAAAGTAGATGGGGCAGCCGTTATCAGTTTATTAGTTGAGCACAAACTGCGTAACGACCCCTCACTTCACAAGAGAATAAAGATCATTGAAAAAGGTCCAAAAGCAGGTTTTCCTGTTTTTGCAACAGTTACATACGCTTCAGATATTGATAAAACCGCCTTTAAAAAAATTCTTTTGAATATGCACACAGATCCCAAAGGCAGAAAGATATTGCAAAAACTTGAAATATACCAGTTCTACGAACCCAAAGATAGTGAGTATGATTTAATTCGCAAACAGTATTCAGAGATAAAGGATTTTGTGCCTTAAGCCATTTTTTCGTAAAGTAGTTCGATTTCTTGTAAAAGCTCTTCAAAATTAAAGCATCCTTTGATAAAACCCGCACCCGCCAATCCACCAGCGCCCACACCTTCTTTGACAAGCCCTTTTTCATACATCTGCAACGAGGGAAATTTTGAATTTGAAAAATTAAGATTGGATGCAAGAATAGTCGCTTTTGGAGCGATTGTTTCTGAAAGCCCTTTAAAATCAGCTGTTTTGTCTTCATAAACCCATTTAGTGGTGATTAATGAGACGTTTTTCCAGTTAACTTTATGAGCTTTAAACTTTTCTAAAGCATTCATTAAGCATATTACAGCAAGCATCTGTGTGCCTCCAGCAAGGATAACAGGAACATCTAAACTCAGTCTCATTGTTAAGGCAGCATTTACTACCTGCATAGAATCACCAACCTTTTCTACAACCGCCAGAGGGTTATCGTAAATACTGTTTTTATTAAGCTCTGCTATTTCGTGAGCCTTCTTAACTACGATGGTTTTTATGTTATGTGCATTTTCTACCATACTGCTTGATACCCTTCCAAATGCATCAATTCCAAAGGCTGTCATAATTGATAATGCTGTAGTTGTCCCTCCCGGAACACTTTCACCTATAACAATATAACGGTTAAGCTTTGCAAGTTCATCAGCAAGTTTATGTGCCAGCAAAAAAAGTAAATCTGAATCATCAAAGGCGTTTCCAGTTGTTATACAGTTTAATCCCTTTTGCCTGAATATATACTGTGGCACCTTCGCCTTTATCTCACAACCGGCATCAACAATTATTGTTGGTATCCTGCTTAGATTAATGGCAGCCTTTGTTATTATAACAGGGGATGGTGGTCCTAAAGGGTTTTTTGGTATCTCTGATATTGTTACTGGCTTGTCGTAAAATAGATACTCAACGTCAGCTTGAGCGGTGTATCGACGAAGCTCTGGTGTAGCACCCGCTGCCGAAATCCCGTCAATTTCAGCTGTTTTTGTGGTGGCGATTGTGCAGACAAAAAGGCCGTTTCTCTTTTGAATTTCTTTTACGATATGCTCAAAATACGGGTTGTTTTTTACCTGTAATATATTTTTAAACATTTGCTGGGTCCTTAAAATTAAAAAGTTTGAGTGTTACATTTCCGTCTTCAAAAAATCTTATTGCAGACAGGCTACCGTAGTCAACTTCTAAACAAAAAAATTTTGAAAGCGGAAGCTTTAAGTAAGAGAGAATTATAATCCTTATCACCCCTGCATGTCCAATAAGCAGAATGTTTTGACCCAAATTGTTCTTTAATAAAGTGCTTATTGTATTCACAACGCGTTTTTTTAGATCTTGCAGGCTTTCTCCATTAGGAAAAGGAACCTTGACGGGATTGGCATATCGTTTTTGTAAATAATCATTCGAAGTTAGCATAACTTCTTGAAAAGTCTTACTTTCCCAATCGCCAGCATTAATCTCTCGCAGTTCTTTTTTTACAATATGAAGGCATTTTAGATGCTTACTATACTCCATAGCAGGTTCTGTTGTCCTTGATAGATCAGACGAAACGAGCAAAGAAATATTATTTTTTTTCATCAATGTTAGATATGAAAGCGTTTCTTTCCTGCCTTTTTCAGACAACGGGATATCACTCTGTCCCGTAAAAACGTTAGATTCAGTATGGTTAAGTCTTCCGTGTCTAATCATAAACAAAGTTGTTGTCTTACATGACATATCTAATTACCCGCAAACAAAATAAAAATTAATACTTCAACCAGACAGCACCCTGCACCAAAAATATCTCCAGAAAAGCCACCAAAGCGTTTTAAGATGTAATACTTAAAAAATAAGCTGAAAATTATAACGACAATTGCCGTAGCTAAAAAGAAAGTTCCAGAAAAAGCCATCGTGAGCAGGTAAGTAAAAACAGCAAAATAAAGCTCTACATTGCGGGATTTTTCGATAAACAGTCTGCCAAGACCATCTGTAAATAGCGATCTGGAGTTCGTTGCAAAGATTACAATGGCTGTTCTACCGGACATTCCAAGAGTAATAAAGAAATATATTGATAAGCTAACATTCTCTGAAAGACTGATGATAGAAAGAAAATAAAAGATAATAGCAAAAACTCCCATTACACCTATGTGAGAATCTTTTAAAATTTCTTTAAAACGCATTTCGTTTTTTTTAGCACCAAAAAAGGCATCACTAAAATCTGCCAACCCGTCTAAATGAAGCCCACCATTTAATAGATGGTAAAAAAATAATGAAAAAATAAATGAAGATTTTGTTGATAGAAAAAGTTTACAGGCATAAAAAAATAAGAATGTTAACACCCCTAAAAGTCCACCAATAACAGGAAACCACCGCAATGCACGCTCAACTCTATCTTCACCCTGCCAGAAAAAAGGAGGTATAGGAATGACAGAAAGAAATGTTAGAGCAAGGAAAAAGGATTTCACAAACGTTTCTCCGACACATTAGCCTCTTCAAAGGTAGCCATATCGTTAAACATCTTTAAGGCTGCTTCGATGGTTGTAAAGGATAATACCGCACCAGTTCCTTCTCCCAGACGCAAATCGAGATCAAAGAGTGGCTTTTGTTTAATATACTCAAAGAAAAGCTTGTGGCCCCTTTCTTTTGAACAGTGAGAAAAAATTGCATAATCCAAAACGTTTTTATTAAAAAGCCATGCGAGTGAAAATCCTGCGGCAGAGATGAAGCCATCAATTACGACGGGCTTTTTGTGGAAAGCTGCACCCAGTATAAAACCACAGATTGCGCCAATTTCAAAGCCACCAACCTTATGTAAAATATCTAAGGCATCCTTTTTATCAGGTTTATGTATGGAAAGTGCTGTATCTACAGCTTTGATTTTGAGATTAAAAGTCTTTTCGTCAATACCTGTGCCATAGCCTACCAGTTTTTCCGTATCATATCCCGTTATTGCCTTGAGAATTGCGCTACTTGATGTTGTGTTGCCAATACCCATATCCCCAGGTGCTAATAAGTTAAAACCTTTTTTTACGGCTTCACTCGCCACATCAAATCCAGCAAATATAGATTTTAAAGCGTCTTCAATGTTCATAGCTGAAGATTTTAAAAAATTCATTGTGCCATGTTTTATCTTTTTAATAATAAGGCTGCTATGTTTTTCGAATTTGTAATCAACGCCAACATCGACAACATAAACCTTTGCCCCCACAGCCTTTGCAAACACATTGATTGCAGCTCCACCTCTTAAAAAGTTGAAAACCATCTGATATGTGACATCCCTGGGATAAGCGCTCACGCCTTCTTCTGTTATTCCGTGATCTGAAGCAAATACATAAACAACCTTTTTTAATGAATCTGGCATATCGCCATTATAAATTGCAAAAAGTTTTGCTGCAACCTCTTCAAGCCTTCCAAGGCTACCAACTGGCTTGGTTAGACGATTAATCCTTTCAAAGGCAGTAGTTATTAAGGTTTTGTTTACAGGATGAATTTCACTAATAATTTCTTTAAGTTTTTTTTCCATACTCACTCCAAAGTTATTTTTTTTCCCGAGACAACGAAGAAAGCCTTATTGCACACACTACATATTTTTTGATTTGCCCATCCAGAAAAGTCGATAAACTCTCTTGCAAGTTTGTTGTCTGGTATTATGCCCATGCCAACTTCATTGGTAACAATGATAATCTGTTTGTTTATATGTTTTAGAGCATCAACAAACTCTTCCAGTACTTCAATTCTCTTTTTTTTGTCTTCGAAATAATAGAATAAGTTATTATACCAGAAGGTGAGGCAGTCGATAAGTGTGACATTGTATTTATCAGTTTCTGCTAAAACAACTCTATCCAAATTAACAGGTTCTTCGAAGGTTTCAAAAAGCCCTATTCTACGTTGCTGATGCAGGACGACTCTTCTTTTCATCTCTTCGTCTATAGGTACAGAAGTAGCAATATAAAGACGAGGAGCGGGTAACGATAATGCATCCTTCTCAGCAAGTTCACTTTTGCCAGATTTCATTCCACCGATATAGAGTGTGCATGGCATCAGTACTCAATTCCTCTTCTTGCCTTAATGCCTTTTGTGTAGGGGTGCTTGATCATCTTCATCTCAGTAACATAGTCTGCTAATTCAATAAGTTCAGGAATGGCGTCTCTTCCAGTAATAACAATTTCTAAATGTTCCGGTTTGTTTTTAAAAAAAGTTAATGCAAGATTTTTATCAAGCAGCTCATAACGAAGACATGCGTTGAGTTCGTCAAAAACTACTAAATCATAATCATTTTCTTCTATCATTTTTACTGCCTTTTCAAAAGAGTCCGTAACAGAACGTTTTAAATCTTCTATGGTTACCGATTTGTCAAAAAGAGGAGACTTGTTTTCAAATCTAATATAGGTTAATTCCGGGAAAAGTCTCTCAAATGCCTTCATTTCTCCGTATTTAGTTTTGCTGTCTTTCAAAAATGAAAATATCGCAACACGTTTTTTATGTCCCAGAGCGCGAATTACCAGACCAAAAGAGGCGGTGGTTTTTCCTTTGCCCTCACCCGTGTATATGTGAATTAAACCTTTTTGCATCGGCTCCTCCTTTAAGTTAAAAGGGCTAACTGTCATTTAAAAGTGAAATAATTATTAATTATTAACCAAAGGTAAATAAATAAAGAAAGTTGCCCCCGAACCAATCGAACTTTCTACACTAATATCTCCCCCGTGTTGTTTGATTATACCATAAACAACAGAAAGACCCAAACCAGTACCTTTTCCTACTTCTTTTGTTGTAAAAAAAGGATCAAAGATATGTTTTTTTGTATATTCATCCATCCCGGCACCGTTGTCAGAAAACTGTATTAAAGCATAGTACCCGTCAGAAAGAGAAGGAAAATGTTCCTGACTTATCAAAACTTTATTGGTGATAATAGTAATCTTTCCCCGCCCGGACATGGCATCTTTTGCGTTTAAAGCCAGATTCAAAAGCACATGTTCTAAACGGTTCTTGTCCGCATTTACATACAAAGGCGTGGTTGATAATGCGGTCTCTACCAAATGTTGATTATTGAGAACAGTTTTAATTGTAGGTAAGAAATCGTTAATCATATCGTTTAAATTAAACTTCTTGATTTCTAAAGGCTGCTTTCTGCCAAAGGCTAACATTTCATTAACAAGATTCACAGCCTTTTGGCAGGCTTTGATTATCTCCCTCACGTTTTTAAGTTGGGGGTCATGTAGATCCATTTTTAGTTCCATAAGAGAGGCATAGCCTAAGATCGCCGCAAGTATATTATTAAATTCATGGGCAATACCACCTGCCAAAATGCCTATACGTTGTAAATTTTGTGCTTGAAGTAACTGTTCTTCAAGAATCAACCTTTGTGATATGTCAACGCATAGCATCAGTATAGCTTCTTTGTTGTGCCAGATAATTGAATTAGAATGAACCTCGACAAAAACAGGGGATCCATCAAGTTTTTTATGTTTTAAAATACCTTTTGTAACTTCATCAAACCGTAATGTTATATTCTTTTCGTTATCGTAACATAAATCATTTAACGAAAGTATGCTTAATTGTGTTTCAGAAGCATCGTATAATCTTAAGGCTGCTTTGTTTACTTTTAAAATCTGCAGGGTTTCCTGATCTATGATTAAAAAAGGCAAAGGATTTGATTCAAAGAGAAGTCTATAATTGTTCTCTGAAAGCAATAACTGGTTTGTCTTAGCATCTAAATCTTTTGCCATTTTGGCAAACTCATTTGCAATTATGCCCACTTCATCATGTCTTTCTACAAAGCTTAAAGACTGGTAACTTTGAACAGGATAATCACTGATTGCGACTGATAGCTTTCTTAGTGGTATCAAATATCTCTTTATAATAATTAATCCTCCAATAAGCAGAATTACTAAATAAATAAGCGATTTTTTTACAGCAGAATGCCTGTAATTAATAAGAAAAGTAGACTCTGGTAAAGAAATAAACAAAAACATTTTATAATCAGAAGAAAGAGACATTTGTTTTACAGACACATGGTAGTTTTCACCATTCAGATTGATATAAATGAACGGACTTTTGTTTTTATTATAAGTGTTATAGGCATTGTAAAAAAGCTCATCTCTTTTTGCTGTTAGGTCAAGCAATGTAGGGTCATCTTTCTTAAGGAACTCTTCAAAACCTTTATCTGAAGATGCAATAATTTTGCTGTCCTGAGAGATTATCTTAATGTTTGCGCCTTTATAAGTGTTATTTATTTGAAAAAGGAATCTTGACAAATCCTTTAACATAATATCCAAGCCAATCACGATTTTTGTTGATTTATCGAAAGAGATATTACTTGAAGCTGTTATTCCAACATCCCTGGTAGTTCTAAAAACGTAAGGCGAGCTCCAGTTAATTGTGCTGTTATCTTTGGCAATAAGATACCATGGACGGTTACGAGGGTCGTAGTCGTCTGTAACGAGCTCTTTTTTTAATTCTTCTCCAATTTCATTTAAGTAAATCCAGATGACCTTTCCGGACATATTCCATTTTTTTATGCGGTTTTTATAAAGATTGCCTAATCTTAAAATGAGATAACCATTACCTTTTTCATCCCCCAGATTAATAGAAGTTATGTAGGGATGGGTTTTCATAAATGGCATGAAAAAATTGTTTAAAGCCTTGTAATCGTGAATATTTAGTTGGCCTGAATAAAAAAAATGTTTAGAAATATTAATGATTTCATCTGCTGGGGCAGAAAATTTAATAATTTCAGAGTAAATAGATTGACTTGTGTGTTCAAAATAGTTATGAAAAACAGCCTTTTCCCGGCGAAGCTCTTCGTGATAATTAAGGCTCAAATCAACCAAAAATAAGAGCAGCAAAAAAGCGATAAAAAACTCTAAAATGCCAAACTTAAATTTAAGTTTCATCTGCTAAAAATATATCACGGCAAATAAAAAAAATAAAGTTACATAAAAATTAGCGATTTTCTCTTTGTTTTTCAGCTAAACGCATTTTTCGTCTTTCAATAGCCTCAAGATTTCTTCTTTTTTCAATCTCGTTTTCAATAATGAGCGGAGGAACAACCTTAGGTTTTCCATTTTCATCAAGAGCAACAAACGTGAGATATGCAGAAGATGTATGGCGTATCTCGCCTGTGATTGTGTTTTCAGATTCTACACGGACACCTACTTCCATCGAAGTTTTCCCTACATAATTTAAAGATGCCTTTAAAATAACAAGGTCGCCAACGAAAACGGGATTTATAAAATCGAGTCTATCAATAGAGGCAGTGACAACGTTGCTCCTTGCGTGGCGTTTTGCCACAACACCAGCAACGGTATCAATCAGCTTCATAATAACACCGCCATGAACATTGCCGGCAGGATTTGCATGTTCTGGATTCATTTCCTGAGCCATGATTGCCTGACTTTCTTTAACGGTTTTTCCTTCCATAATGAATACCTCCATTTTTTTAGATGGTGCCACTAAGACAATTTTATCTAAATTTTTTGTGTTTTCAAAAAAGTTGCAAAACTGAATTGTTATGCAGCATCTCGTAACGCATTAATAGGATCGACTTCGGACGCCTTTTTAGCAGGATAGATACCAGAAAAAAGTCCTAATAGAAGTGATAGGAAGATCGATAAAGAAATCTGGAAGTAAGAAAAAACAAGGGGGAATTTGCCAACAGCGCTAACTATAATGGTTATGATAGTAGACAACAATATGCCGAGCAAGCTGCCAAAGATTGTAAGCAAAACAGCCTCTAATAAAAATTGTGTAAGTATGTCAGACTTTTTAGCCCCACAAGCCCTTCGAATGCCTATCTCTTTTTTTCTTTCAGAAACGGTAAGAATCATAATTGCAAGGATACCAAGCCCCCCTATCGAAAAAGAGAGAAAAGATGCAGTGTTTCCTAACTCTTTAACTAATTTTGTTGAATCTTCTTTAATGCTTGCGAGGTCTGAAATAGTCTGAACGTGAAAATCGTTTTTTATTCCTTCTTTTAGAGAGTGACTTTTTCTAAGCAGTTTTGTTATGTCGTTTTTAGCCCTTGATAAAAAAGTTTCATCTGACACCTGTATATATAAGGTAGAAATGTAATCAACATTCAAAACACGCCTTGTCATTGTTGTTAAAGGTACCAGCACCTGATTATCCTGATCATTCCCTGTTAAATCAACGCCCATTGGCGCAAGCACACCAACTACTTCAAATGGAGCTCTATATAAAAGGATAAACTTTCCGATAGGGTCTTTGTCTCCAAAAAGATTTTGCCAAACTTTATAACCTATAATCGCCTTCTTTTCATAGTTGTCAATGTCTGTATCGCTGAAGAAAGAGCCATTTTGTAAAGAAATTTTTCTAAGTTTAGGATACTCTTTTGTGACACCAGTAACAGTAGCTTGAGTTTTGCTTTCTAAATACCTTACAGGAAATGAACGGTCAAAAGCTGGAGAGAATGTGGTAACATAAGGCAACATATCTTGAACAAATAAGCCGTCTTTTTCTTTTAATGTTTTTGCAAGAGAAAATGCAGTGCTTCTGCCAGATGCTTGAATCACTGCTGCCCTGACTATAACAAGGTTTTTCCCAAAGTTTTCAGCCTCAATCTGAACTTTTCGCTCCATCATCTTTGTTATATTGCCAACTATGATTAATGATAAAGCACCAAAAGCAATTCCGAGGATAGACAGCAAACTTCTTAATTTATGAATCTTTAAGTTTTTTAAAGAGAGTTCGGCATTTATTTTAAGTTTGGCAATCATTTTAAGCTCTTATCGCATCTACAGGATCAAGCATTGCCGCCTTTTTCGCGGGAACAAGACCTGCTATAATTCCAACAATTGCAGCAGTTAAAGAAGCCAACCAGAATATTTTGTAAGAAAACATTATGGGTATAGAAGTATAAATTGACAGACCTAAACCGATAAGGTAACCCAGCATCAATCCTAAAACACTGCCCATTAGTGATAGCAAAACCGCCTCAAGTAGAAACTGAAGAATGATATGACCTCTTTTTGCTCCAAAAGCACGCCTAATTCCTATCTCTTTCCTTCTTTCCTGAACAGATATCATAAAGAGATTCGCCATAACAAATCCCCCTACAATAAGTGCTACACCACCAGTAATACCTAAAAACAGCACAAGTGTTCCCTGTAAAACTAATAAAAACTTTTTGGCATCTTCAGCTGTTCTTATGGTAAAATCATCAACCATTTCTCCTTTTAGATTGTGTCTGATTCTTAACAGGGCTTTAACATCTTTAATTTTTTGATCTAAATCACCGTGAAAGCGAGCCCTTAAAGCAGATATATACTTGTATTCTTTAAGATATTTACGCATTACTGTATCAATTGGCATGATAATTCTGTCATCCAGTCGAAAGCTGCCAAACCCTGTCCCTCGTTCTTTTAAAACACCTATAACACGAACTGGTTTGTTTTTAATTAAAATTGTTTTTCCAAGAGCCTTGTCGGCGTCGCTATTGAAGAGTTTTTCTACCACATCTGCGCCTAATACTGCTACATTATCATAGTTAAAAATCTCTTTTTCTGTAAAAGCAGAACCCTTTGCTATGCGCCATCCCCACGAAGTAAAATAGTCCTGTGTACTACCAATAATGAGTGTTTGCCACTTGTTGTTTTCGTAAGAAACCAAAGTATTTCTCATCGCAATCATTGGTATCGTCTCATAACAGCCATCAATTTTATTTTTTATTTCAGCCATGTCTTGCAGTGTTATCGTGTTTAATCTTAACCTTGCTGCACGCTGTTGCTCATGACCACCAAAGATTATCATTGAATCTGGACCAAAATCACTTAACAACTGATTAGCTTTGTAATTAGCTCCATCTGTTGATGCTACAATTAACGTTATGGAAATGATACCAAGGCTGATACCAAAAATACAAAAAAATGAACGTAAGGGGTAAGAAAGAATAGCCTCTATAGCCTGAGTCAAAAGATTTAGTTTATAAAGCCTAAATAATGATGCCATCGCTAATCTTGATAGTCTTTTTACACATATTTGCTATATTGGTGTCGTGAGTAATAATCACGACAGTTTTTCCCTGTCTATTCAACTCCAAAAAGATTTCCATAATTTCTTTAGAGGTCTGGCTATCTAAGGCACCTGTTGGTTCGTCAGCAAGAATAATTTCAGGGTCGTTTATAAGCGCCCTTGCAATTGCGACACGTTGCTGTTCGCCACCGGATAGTTGAGTTGGTTTATTATTTATTCGGGTTCCCATGTTGAGCGCCTGAAGCAACTTCACAGCCTTTTGTTTAACATCTTTTAGTGACTTATCTGAGTAGATAGTTGGAATAATGACATTTTCCAGCGCTGAGGCGTAAGGAATAAGATGAAACTGCTGAAAAACAAATCCTATATACTGATTTCGCAAAGATGAAAGTTCGTCATCGTTCAAACTACTAACGTCTTTACCTTCTAAAAGGTACGTGCCAGAAGACGCCCTGTCCATCAGTCCTAAAATATTCATTAGCGTAGATTTCCCGGAACCGGAAGTTCCTATAATAGAAAGTAAATCTCCCCTGTAAAGCTCAAGGTTTACACCACGTAAAATAGCGAGTTCTCTATTGCCAATAAAAAAACTTTTTTTAATGTCTTTTAACTGAATCAGGGGAAGCATTATTTTTTCTTCATTTCCTTTGGTTGAGAGGAAGTTTCGATGTATATTTGATCCCCTTCTTTTAAGCCCGACAAAATTTCGGTATTGGCTTCGTCGCGCACCCCTGTTTTAACTTTTATTGGCACCTTTTTGCCATCTTTGGGGATATATACCACATAGTCGCCATTTTCAAATTTAATTGCCTTATTTGGCACAACCAATACATTACTTTTTCTTTCAGAAATAATTTTTGCATGAACAGTCATTTCAGGACGCAAAAGGACAGCATCTTCAGGTTTAATCTTGACAGTTGCTAAGTAATACACGATATTATCTTTTACCTCGGGTTGTGGATAAATTGCAAAAATAGTTCCTTTAAAAATCTTGTTTCTATATGCGTCCACCCAGTACTCTACCTCCATGTTTTCTTTAACCTTGCCTATGTCTGTTTCATCGATATAAATCCAGATTTCAAGCCTGGTTGGGTCTAAAATTGTTATGAGGTTTGTGGTAGAAAGTCCCGAAACCACCATCTCGCCTTCCTGTGTAGAGACCTGAGATACGATGCCAGAGATTGGCGCATAAATACGTGTATAACTTAAGCTTACTTCTAAGTTTTTTAACCTTGCTTTGGTTTGGTCTATATTTGCTCTGGCAAGTTTAAGCTGATTTTGATACTCATCGTTAAGTCTTTTTAGTGTTGCGATTCCCTGTTCCAGCTGGGCTTTATTGATTTCTTGCTCTTTTCTTGCCCTTTCGATTTCATCTTCTGTGGCAAAACCTTTTTTATAAAGCTCTTCTTGACGTTTAAGATTTGCTGCCGCGTAGTCTGCCTGGGATTTTAAACTTTTGTTAATAGCCTCTTGCTCCTTTATCTTTAGTGGATATGTGTCTTGTATCAATTTTAAATTTTGTTCAGCATAAACAAGGTTTGCCTTTGCGTTTTCAATATCCGCAACTATCTGACGATCATCTATCATCGCTATTAGCTGTCCCTTTTTTACCCTATCCCCTACCTGAAAACCAAGTTTCATCAGTGTGCCCGTTGCCCTTGTGCCTACTTTTACTTGTGCTCCAACCTGAGGCTTGATAATTCCCGTTTGTTCAACAACACTCGTGATATCAGATTTTTTAACCGTATCCAAGCTTAGCGTTTGAGTTTCTTTCTTCGCTGCGTTCTTTTTTTTGTAAGTAATGGTGCCCGCAACAGCTATAAAAACGATTAGTACAAAAAGAATGATCAGCTTCTTTTTCATTTTATATCCTCAAAACTTGCTATGCCCAAGGTACGTTCAAGTGCGGTTTTAGACTGATATACCAAAAGCAAGGCAGATATTCTGCTTTCACGTGCAGCAGAAAGATTGATTTCAGCCTGAAGTAGAGTCAGGATGTCGCCTTTTCCAACACGATATTCTTCATAACTTTGTTTATATGTCTCGGTTGCTGATTTTAAAATCTCTTCGGCAACTTTGACACGTTCAACATTTGAGTTGAAGTCTTCGGTAACTTTTTTTACGTCCAGTAAAATGACTCGTTTTGTCTCTTCCAGCCTTTGTTTTTGAGATAATATATCGCGTTCAGAGGCGTCATAACGGTAATATTTTCCAACCCCAGAAAAGAGGTTCCAGCTCAAACTTAAACCAAAACGTGTTTCGTCTGTGGATGGGAAAAAACTTCTGTCATAACGATTATAGCTTAGCGAAGCAACGGCTTGCGGCAAAAAATCACCATACACATTTTGTTTTTCTGCCTCCAGTCGTTTTTCTAACAACCGTTCCCTTATCAGTTCATCTCTATTTTCTAAGGCTATATTAAAAAGCTCTTTTTCTTTTAAAGGCAGGTCAAAAGCCAACAGGGTCTCTTCAAAATCGGTTTCTACCAGATTTTTGTTGCAGATGCTCGAAATTTCGTAAATAAGTTTGGCGAGATTACTTTTTGATGTAACAAGATCTAATCTGGCATTTTCCATTCTCACTTTTGCTTGATATACGTCAGAAAGTTTAGCAAGACCAACATCCCTTTTTGCCTGTGCCAATAAGAAAGTTTTTTCGGCAGCTTTAAAAGCTTCATTGCGAGAACCCAAAATCATCTTTTCGGCAAGTATTCGGTAATAAAGGTCTTTAACCTGTCTAAAAAGCTCTTTTTCTGCGAGTGATAATGTTTGTTTTTCGATTAAAAATGTATAACTATAAGAGTCTTTTATATACGCCCTTTTGGGATCGAAAAGCTTATATCCCAGATTTACAGAAAAACCAAAATACCCCTTGTCGTCCTGAAGCGGGTTTATCTCTGATTGAAGGTAGCGGTTGTAATTAAGAGATAGGTCCAGAGAAGGATAATAGGGATCAAAAGAAGATTTGTATCTTAAGTACTGAGCATCTTTTTTATAAGCCTGCTCTTTTAAGGCAGGATAATTTGTTTTGGCTTCTTGGAGCAGCTCTTTTAGTGTAATGGAATAAGCAGTTTCAGAAGCAAATAACAAGAAAGCGGCAAAAATAAAACAAAAAAAGTATCTCATAGTATTAAAATTATACAGCATTTTCATTTTCACTTTAACTAATTTATAAAAAACATATGAAAAATTTGTGAAAACTTAATTTGCCTGTTCTTTTTTTGGCAAAGGTGGGATTTTGCCTTTACGTATGTAATTTTTAATTTTTAGTTCTGCATCTATAACTTCTTCTGCAGAAGCACCTGTGATTGTGTAGCTGTAACCTTTTTTCGGATCGTAATTTAGCTTTACAGTTAAAGTTGTTGCGATAATTATTAGAAGCAGACTGAAAACTTTCATCCTTCCTCCTTTTTTCTTGACAGTTGTTTGAACTTAATGTTAACAAATAAAAACAGAATGAGCAAAGAAGAATTATTTATTTTGTGTTGCCTGAAACTTAAAGAAAGAGAACTTTATTATTTAACAAAGACAGTTTCATCTTTAAATAATCTCGAGGCGGTAACCAGGCTAAAATTTGATAAAGATGATATTGAGAACGCAAAGCAACTAAACAAATATATGCTTGGTAAGGGTATTAAAGTCTGTGCGTTTTTCGAGGATAAATACCCTCAGGTTTTAAAAGAGATACCATTTTATCCCCCTTTTCTTTTTTATATTGGAGAATATCGGGAAGAAGACGTTAACGCAATTAGTATTGTTGGCTCAAGAAAGGCCTCTTTTAAAGGCATACAACTTACTGAACAGCTTGTTAAAGGTTTGGCAACGACTTCTGTGACAATTGTTAGTGGTCTTGCATCAGGAATTGATACTGCTGCTCACAAAAAGGCGTTAGAGGAAGGTTTAAGAACTATAGCGGTATTGGGTTGTGGTGTGGATGTTGTGTATCCAGCGGCTAACAGAGGGCTTTATAAAAAGATTGCGGAACAAGGCGTGATATTTTCCGAGCATCCACCCCGGACACCACCTCTTGCTTTTCATTTTCCAAAAAGAAACAGGATTATCAGTGGCCTTTCAAAGGCAGTCGTGGTTGTAGAGGCAGGCGAAAGAAGCGGATCACTAATTACAGCGAGATATGCGATGGAACATAATAAAGAACTTTTTGTGTTTCCCAGAACACCACTTGAAGGCAACAGCGAAGGAAATAACAATCTGATTAAATTGGGTGCAAAACTTTTAATAAAGCCTGAAGACATTATCCTGGATTTATTTCCTGAACAAGAGATAAAACGCAAAGAAACAAAACCCAATTTATCGTTAGAGGAAGAAAAAATTTATTCACATATTAATGAAGACCCTGTAAATATTGACTCTTTGTGTTTTTTACTTGACATGGGACCGTCAACACTGGCAAACTTCTTGCTTATACTTGAATTAAAAGGATTGATTAAACAGTTGCCCGGCAAGTTTTATGTAAGGGCATAAAGAGAGGTAAAAATGAACCAGAGAATATTGGAAATTATTGATATTATTGAAAAATATTTTTCAAAAGAGTCCTTTTCTTTTTCAGAAGAGGTTGTTGAGGAACTGCTTTTTGAAGGTTTTTCTGAAAATGAGATAGAAGAGGCAATGAGCTGGATAGAAACGTATCAAAATGAAAAAGACAAGATGAGTGTATTCGAGGTTAACAGTAAATATAATGATGTTAGTCTGAATAAAGATGCTTATGATTATTTAAACAGCATTCTAAACAAAAAGATTATTTCTGAAGCAGATTTTGATAACATATTAAACTACTGTCTTTTTCTTGCAGATAAGGATGTGGATATGCTGAAGCTCTTACAGTACCATATTATCTTTGATAAACTGATAGAGAAGTGGGGGAAGGAAGCAAGGGCAAACTATTTGGCATTTTCCTTGAAAAAGGATTGTTAACATGGCGAAAAGCCTTGTTGTAGTAGAATCTCCAGCTAAGGCTAAAACAATCGAGAAATATTTGGGTAGTGGATACAAGGTTTTGGCCACTTATGGCCACATAAAAGATCTGCCTGAAAGAGATTTAGGAATAAATATCGACAAAGGGTTTGAACCCAACTATCAGCTAACCATCAAGGCAAAAAAGATCGTTAATGAACTCAAAAAGACTGCGAAAGAAGTTGCTAAAATATATATCGCTTCTGACCCGGATAGGGAGGGAGAAGCGATAGCTTTTCACGTTGCAGAGGAGCTCTCACCCTTAAAGAAAGAGATAAAAAGGGTTCTTTTCTTCGAAATCACCAAAAATTCTATTCAAAAGGCGTTTGAATCACCCTTGGAGTTAAATCAGTACAAATATGATGCCCAAAAATCGAGAAGAGTTTTAGATAGGCTTGTTGGTTATAAGATAAGTCCTCTTTTGTGGTGGAAGGTGAAAAGCGGACTATCCGCCGGGCGTGTTCAGTCTGTTGCTTTGCGACTTATCTGTGAAAGGGAAAAAGAGATTAGAGAGTTTGTGCCTCAAGAGTACTGGACAATAAAGGGTGTTTTTGAAGATGAAAAGAAAAAAACAATCACCGCTAAATTAGAAGAAATAGATAAGAAAAAGCCTGAACTATCTAACAAAGAAGAGTCAGAAGAGTTACTCAAGGAGCTTTCTAAAAGAAAATTTTTTGTTAAAAGCCGTACAGAAAAACCAAGGAAAAAGTCAGCACCTACCCCCTTTATAACAAGCACATTGCAACAGGATGCTGTGAGAAGGCTGTCGTTTACTACCAAACGGACGATGATGATTGCACAGACTCTTTACGAAGGCGTCGATCTGGGTGAAGAGGGCCCAGTAGGACTAATCACGTACATGAGAACGGACTCTCCACGTATATCTGCCGATGCTATAGACGCTGCACGTAACTATATTAAGGAAAAATATGGTAATGAGTATTTACCGGGAAAACCTCGACAATTTGAAGGCAAAAAGACTGCTCAGGAAGCCCACGAGTGTATTCGCCCTACAAATCTTTTTTATACTCCAGAATATGTAAAAAAGTTTCTCACAAAGGAGCAGCATGCCTTATACAAAATGATCTTTGAACGCTTTGTGGCAAGTCAAATGAAAGATGCTGTTTACAACCAGACTGTCTATGATTTAGTCGATGAAGGTAGCGAAAAATATATCTTTCGTGCAAAAGGATTGACACTAAAATTTGCTGGTTTTCTTGCGGCTTACGGGGAAATAAAGGATAAAGATGAAAAAAAAGAGGATGAAGAAAGCGAAGAATCGCTTCCTTTTCTTGAAGAGAAAACAAGACTTAATCTTCTGGAGTTAATACCAGCACAGAATTTTACCTCTCCACCGCCAAGATACACTGAAGCAACACTTGTTAAGGAGTTGGAAGAAGACGGGATTGGCAGACCAAGTACCTATGCATCGATAATTGCGACGCTTTTAGAGAAGGAGTATGTAAAGCTTTTAGAAGGCAAATTCCATCCTACAGATTTAGGGTGCACTGTTTCAGAGCAACTGATAAAAGGTTTTCCAGAAATAATGGATGTCAAGTTTACTGCAAAGATGGAGGCTCTTTTGGATAGTGTGGAAGAGGGAGAGGTTAAATGGAATCAGGTGATAGAAAATTTTTACAACACGTTTTCACAGGATCTTGAGAAAGCAAAATTTTCTATGGATAATCTTAAGAAAAAGGGTATAGAAACTGATGTTTTGTGCGAACTTTGTGGAAAACCAATGGTGATAAAAAGTAAGGGAAAAAATGAGTTTTTGGCCTGTAGTGGTTATCCCGATTGTAAAAACATAAAAAACTTTGAAGTTGATAGAGATGGTAAAGTGACTGTTACTACAAAAAAAGTGACAGATAAAAAATGCCCTGAATGTGGTGGTAATCTTGTTGTAAAAAAAGGACCTTATAGTAGTTTTTTAGGCTGCGAAAATTATCCAAAATGCAAATATACAGCGCCAATACTTTCTGATGTTAAATGTCCCAGAGGGTGTGGGGGATATTTAGTTGAGAGGCGATCTAAAAAAGGTAGAATTTTCTATGGATGCAGCAACTATCCAAAATGTGATTTTATTATGAACCAGAAGCCTATAAATGAAAAATGCCCTGAATGTGGCAGTAATTATCTTATTGAAACAACAGAAAAAAGGGTAACTGTTATAAAATGCCCCAATAAGGAATGTGGCTACAAAAGACAAAAATAGCAACTTTATGAGTAAGGGCAAACTTTTTATTGTAGGCACCCCCATAGGCAATCTTAAGGATATTACATTGAGGGCGTTGGAGGTTCTTAACAGCGTTGATCTGATTTTATGTGAGGACACAAAAACCTCAATAAAGCTTCTAAATCACTATCATATAAAAAAGTCCTTACAATCTTATTACAAACCAAAAGAAAAACAAAAACTTACAAATATTATCTCGTGGCTGAAAGATGGTAAAAACATTGCGTTAATAAGTGATGCAGGAATGCCTTTAATATCTGACCCCGGGGAGCTTTTAGTTAAAACGGTAAGGGAGGAAGGATTTGAGATTGAATGCATACCTGGCCCATCATCGGTATTAACTGCGCTTACGTTGTCAGGTTTTTCTTCGTCAAGGTTTGTTTTTGAGGGCTTTTTGCCAAAGCAGGAACGTTTGAAAATAAAAATATTAGATGAGGTAAAAACGCTTCCTCACACCTTGGTTTTTTTTGTGCCAGCGAGAGATCTGCTAAAAACCTTACAAAGTTTGAGAACGTCACTCGGTAATAGAAAAGTTTGTATTGCAAGGGAGCTTACAAAACTTTACGAGGAGGTGTTGATAAGTGAGATAGATAAACTGTTGGCTGAAAAGCCTATTTTTAAAGGAGAAATTACTTTGATAGTAGAAGGTGCTTTAAATGATAAAGACGAACTAAATATAGAAGAACTAAGACAATATTTTAAAGTGCAGCAAAAAGAAAGAAAGACATTTAAAGACGTTTTGAAAGATGATAAACTAAGACATTACCAAAAAAATATGCTTTATGATATCTGGGAGGAGGTAAAAGATGGAGAAAGAAAAGATTAAAGAGGTATTGTTAAAAAAGGCGCCTCAAAAAAAACTGCCATGCAAATTGGCGTTTGAGATTGCAAAAGAAAACAACTTTTCATTGAAAGAAATTGGAGAGGTAGCAAATGAACTAAAAATAAAAATTGTCAGCTGTCAGTTAGGCTGTTTTGAATAAGGAATTGTGTATTATTTGAACAGAGCGGTTATCGCTTCTGCGATTATAGGGACATCTTCCGCAAAGACTGTTCGTAAATCAATAAGTGTGTATTCATTCTTTTGGCGTGTAAGTATAGGCGGGGATTGATTGAGGAAAAACTGCCTTACTGCTGCCTCGTTCTTTGATGGGTGTTTAATTTTTACCACGTATGTTGGTAAAAATACGCCGGGCAATGAACCACCACCGGGCGCAGACATTTCTTTATCAATTTTAACGAGATCTTTATTGACACTTTTTAGCATACGGAGAAGTTTTTCAGCCTTCTTTTTAATTTCTTTTTCTTTTGTTAACAGGTTCTCTATGACAGGGGCTTTTGTTATATCTCCAATACTAAGGTAGTAGAGAAGGCGAGAAAGGTAGTAGATTGTAAACTTGTCAGGCCTTAGAGCCCTGTATAAGGGATTTTCCTTAAACTGTTTTATCAGGTTAGGTTTTGCAACAATAATACCAGCCTGTGTTCCACCCAGGAGCTTGTCACCGCTAAAACTTATTACATCAACACCTTTAGATACCTCTTTTTCTATAATAGGCTCAGTTGAAGAGATGTTAGACAGTAATTTAGTTGCCCCGCTGCCTGCATCTAAAAAGAAAGGTATGCCGAATTTTTTTGAAAGAGAGACAAGCTGACCCGAGGAAACTTCTTCCACAAAACCATCCATTATAAAATTACTTCTGTGGACCTTCAGTATTAAACCGGCATTGTCAGATATCGATGATTCGTAATCGCTAAGACGCGTCTTGTTAGTTGTGCCGACCTCTTTTAAGATCGCTCCACTTTGTCTCATAATATCTGGAATTCTAAATGCTCCGCCTATCTCTACCAATTCGCCCCTTGAGACGATTACTTCTTTTCCCTTTGCGAGTGTGCTTAAAACAAGGAGGCATGCGGCAGCGTTATTGTTAACAACCAGAATGTTGTAGTTTTCGAAAAAATCCTGAAAAAAATGCTTCTCTCTACTTCCTCTTTTTCCTGAATCAAGATCAAACTCTAAATCAGAGTATTTTGTGAGAAATGGTTTAATTTCATCTATTATCAACGAAGAAATAGGTGCTCTTCCCAAGTTTGTGTGAATAACCGTTCCAGTAGCGTTGATTACAACCTTAACGGTAGGCGTACTCAGCTTGTTGATTTCTTCTAACAAAGTGGTTTCAAAGTTTTCTTTTGAAAATAAATCTTTATTTTCAGAAAAGGTTCCTGTAAGTAATGCTTTGCGTTGTTTTTCGATAATATTGGATAAAGCCTTTTTAAGCAGTGATTTTGTTATTTTTTTTGGCAAGAAAAGCTTTTCTGCTTGTTTTATAAGCTTGTCAATTTGTGGCAGGTATTTACCAATGTTTTTATTCATAATCTTCCTTAAATGTTTACAGGCAGTTGTATATGAAAAGTTGCCCCCGGATAACGCTCTTCATCATAGCCATCACTTTCAACCCAGATTTTACCCTGATGAGCTTCAACAATACCTTTTGCTATGGATAGCCCCAAACCGCTACCTTTTATCTGTAGCTCTTTCGTAAGATGTGCAGGTGGCGCAAGCGTGAAAAACTCAGAAAATATTTTATCAATATTGTTTTTTTCGATGCCACACCCCTCATCTTTAATAGATAAACGAACAAATTTTTTCCCCGCTTCTTCCAGAACAGTTGCACTAATATAAATCATTCCCCCAATCTTTGTAAACTTAATAGCGTTTGTGATAATGTTCCTTAAAACAGTCTCCATCTTTTTTGAATCAATACTTAATAGCGGCAAGTTATCAATGTTTTCAAGTTCAACTGAAAGCTGTTTCTTTTTTAAAAGCGGTTCGAGTTCAGCAATAACAGGTTTTAGTATTAAACCGATATATGTAAGATTAAGATTTAAATTGAGTTTGCCCGATTTTATACGCAAAAGTTCCATAATTTCTTCGGTAAGATTAACCAGTCTCTTTGATGCCCTTTCTATTGCAGAAATAATATCTGCAGAAATGGTTGATGACTTTACTGCGGGGTCATTTTTTAACATGCTGATGTAGCCTTGAATGAGCGAGATTGGTGTCTTAAGCTCATGAGTGATTGTAGAGAAAAAAACATCTTTAATATTGTCAATCTTTTTAAGCTCTTCATTAGCCTTTTCTACTGACAAAAGGGCAGATTCTAACTTTTCGTTAGCAATTTGTAAAGCAAGCTGTGAAGACTGATACTTTTCTATCAATTCTTCAAACTCTTTATTTTTAATCTGTAACTCATGGGTAAATCTAACCTTTTGAGTAACATCCTGAAAGGTAAGGCTTAACAGTTGCGACCCCCATTCGGAACTACTGATTAAAGAAATTTCGAGAGAGCAGAAAATCTCGTCTTTGTTAGCATCATAAAATTTTACGTTATCAAAAAATTGTCTTTCCCCGTGTTCCAGAACATTTTTAAACACATCTCTGAAAAAGGGATGTTCGAAAGGAGAAAAAAAGTTAAAGATTGATGTTGAAACAAGCGTAACATCTGGATCAAGCTGGAATATTTTATAAAATCCGGGATTTGTGAAAATAATTTTTTCGTCTTTTATAACCGCAATACCTATTTCAGTCTTTTCTATAATATTTCTGAGTTTCTCTTCTTCCGATTTCAGTTTTTCTAAAAGCTCTTCTTTTTCAGTAAAAACGTTATTTAACTCTTGTATCATTTTGTTAATAGCTTGTGCTATTTTGTCAAGCTCATTTTCCTGTGTATTCTTTTTAATTTCTATCTCTTCCCACAAACCATTCTTAATCTTTTCAACAGTTTCAAGTAATTTGGATAAAGGTTTTTCAATATTTTTTCTATAAAAAAACAGTACTAGCAGTATGCCGAATGTGCCAGAAAAAAATGAAGAAAGAAGCATCCTCACGAACACCATAAAAACCTTTTTTAAGATATAATCACTATTGTAAGCAATAACGATAAACGCTTCGTTGGTAGCGCGGGGCCCAATAACAGGTTTAGAGATAAAATGAAGATGGTTGTATGGGATTGCCTTGATGTGTGAAGTAGATAGCTTTTCAAGATCATTAACAGGGATAGGAAATTTTGAACCAGTGTTAATGGGGTCGGTGTGGTAAATTATCGTCCCGTTATAATCCACAACGGTGATAAAAGAGATGAAGACTTCTTTTTTTTCTTTCTCCAGCTCAAGATTAAACTGTGGAAGCTCGGTAATAGGTATGCCCAGAGACAAAATTCTTTCGATATAAATCTTAATTTTATCAATCTTATGATTAATTGTGGAGTGAACAGTATCTCTGATGTCCAGATAATAGCCAAAAATATTAAATGTCAGAGTTAAAAAGAACTGCGCAAACATTGCAATAAAAAGAATTGCAAGCAGGTTATTCAAGATGGGACGTTTAACATTAATTTTTTTTAACATATTGTTTTTATAATCTTATGATACGAAAATTTTAAAATTTTGTATAGAATTTTTGAGCTATCCATGTTCCCCAAACCTTTCCAGTGCCTGTCAGGCTTTGAAAAAGCTTTACAACATTTTTTGATAATTGAGCGGGTTTTTTTCTACTCCAGGGGGTGCCGGGGAGGGGTATAAAGTAATGGAGGTGAAATTTTACGTTTTTAGATAGATGTCTTTTGATAAAATTAATCGTATCTTGTAAATCCTGCTCTGTTTCCTCTGGCATGCCCACAATGATATCTATATCAGCCTGAAAACCAGCAGAAAGGGTATTTTCTATGGCATTTTCAATATCGTTTACTGTATGACCTCTATTTGACAGCTTTAGCATCCTCTCGCTTGCTGTTTGTGCCCCAATTATCACACGTTTATTATCAACGTATTTTTTTAAAAGTAGCATTGCATCACGAGTAACAAATTCAGGCCTTATTTCAGAAGGAAAAGACCCAAAAAAAAGTCTTCCATCTTTGCCAATAATAGCTCTGATTTTCGATAAAAGCTCTGATAATAATGATAAATCAGGAGATAAAGCGTCTGTTCCATATCCAAGCGCATTTGGGGAAATAAATCGAAAATCTCTATAACCCCACTCAAAGGCTTTCTTCAAATAAAAGATGATGTTGTCAATACTACGATGCAGATTTTTTTTTCTGAATAAGAAGCTTGTTTGACAATATTTGCAGGCAAAAGGACAACCACGACTTATCTCGATAGGTTTGTAATATAGTTTGTTGTTTGGAAACGGGGGGTGTTGATCAAGGCTGGAAATTTTTAGTTCAATAACACTTTCGACATTCTGCTGTTTAAGCAGTTTTTTTACAATGTAACTTATGGCTAACTCGCCATCGCCTTTTACTACCACATCAAAGCCTAAAGAAAGTAAATCTTCAGGACAGGCAGAAGGATGTGCCCCACCTGCAATTAAAAAACCATGGTTTTTCTTTAGCTTTGGCAATATGCGTTTTAGAAACTTTTGCTCTTTTAAGAAGGAAATGGTATTGAAAGAAAAACCAAACACATTAATATTGGATGATTTGCTTGAAAAAGATTCGAGAAACTCATTATTAATTAAAGAAACGTTAATGTCATTCAAATTCTCTAAAGCAGCCAAAAGTGGCGGAAAACTGTAATAATTTTTGTTGTGTTTAACAAAAAATAAATTTATTTGCATACTGAAAAGTATTAACTTATTTCTTTATCCATCCCACGCAAATGTATTGCTTCCGATATATGGGGGGACTTGATTTCATAAGAGCTGTCTAAGTCGGCAATTGTTCTTGCCAGCTTAAGAATTTTATTATAGCTTCTTGCAGATAATTTAAAACTTTCTGCAGCTGTGTCTAACAATGAACGTGCATCCTGGGTAAGCTGGCAGTATTTTTTTATCATGGCTGACGTAAGCCTGCTGTTAAAAAAGTTGTTCTTTTTAAACCTCTCGTTTTGTATCTGTCTTGCCTGTAAAACACGCGCCCTGATGTTTGCAGACGTTTCAGGCGAGTTGGTTTTAGAAAACTCGTAAACGGGAATTCTTGGAACTTCAATATGAATATCAATTCTGTCAAGAATAGGCCCAGATATCTTTTTCCTGTATTTTATTACCTGTGCATAACTACAACTACATTGTCGGCCTGAATCCCCGTAGAATCCGCAAAAGCAAGGATTCATTGCGGCAACAAGCATAAAATCGGCAGGAAATGTAACACTTGAATTGGCCCTTGAGACATGAATTACACCTTCTTCTAATGGCTGTCTTAACGCCTCAATTACAGGGCGTTTAAATTCAGGGAACTCATCAAGAAAAAGAATACCATTATGTGCAAGGGAGATTTCTCCAGGACGTGGTACCGTTCCACCACCAACAATAGATACTTCACTTGAGGTATGGTGTGGAGAGCGAAATGGTCTGGTTGTAATGGGCTTGCCACCTTCTAAAAGTCCCGCACAACTGTAAATCATGGTGGTTTCTAATGCCTCTTCAAGTGTCATGTCGGGTAAGATGGTAGGTAACCTCAGCGCCATCATAGATTTGCCAGAGCCTGGAGGACCAAACATTAAAACATTGTGCTTGCCTGCGGCAGCGATTTCTAACGCCCTTTTTGCCTGATACTGACCGGAGACTTCAGAAAAATCAACGTTAAAATTAGTTAAAGCAGAGTTTATTTCGTCTTTGTCATATAAGAATGGTTTTATCTGGATATCTCCCTTGAAGAAAGATACTACATCGAGTATGTGTTTTACTGGATAAACAGGAATGTCAATAAAACGTGCAACTTCAAGAGCGTTCTGTGGAGGCAGAAGTAGTCCTTTTAGTTTCAGTTTTTTTGAAAGAAATGCTGACGAGAGGGCGCCTTTTGTAGTTTTAATCTCTCCAGTAAGAGATAACTCTCCGGAAATAAGAAACGATGTAAAATGTTCCTTTGGAATGTTTAAAGAATGAGCCAATATTGATACTGCAATTGGTAAATCAAAAGAAGTCCCTTCCTTTTTTAAATCTGCGGGTGCAAGGTTAATCGTAATTCTATGCTCTGGAAAAGGCAGTTTAGAGTTTTTGATTGCTGCACGTATTCTTTCCTTACTTTCTTTAATGGTGTTTTCGGGAAGGCCTACAATATTAAAAACAGGCAACCCCAACGACACATCGCTTTCAACTTCAACAAGAAATGCCTCTATGCCGACAAGACTATAAGTTAGAACTTTGTAAACCATCTTTAGATTGAATTATACAAAGTTTGAACTGCAAAAAAAAGTCTTATTTAGCGAAAAATAAAATGCTTAAGCCTGGTGATAAGAATACCTAATTCAAAAAGGATTAAAATGATAGCTGCGATCAGTAGCTGCGAAACCACGTCTGGTGGAGTCATGGCTGCTGCTATAATAAAAGAGATTATTATAATACCGGGTCTTATTTCTACCAACTTTTGAAGAGTCAAAATTTTGGCATAATCAAGAATGAAAACACCAAACGGTATCATAAACAACACGCCAGCATAAAGATTAAACTTCAGAACAAAGTCTAAATAATCATCAGCTTTTGGAAACACTTCATAAAAATCAAATATAAAACGTTTAAAGAAACTAAAAAAGACAGGAAGAATCAGTTGGTAAAGAAGAATAAAGCCAGTAAAAAAACTTAATGACGCAATCGTAATCAAAATCTTAATAAAACGTCTTTCATTGTCGTAAAGACCGGGAGCCATAAACATAAATATCTGGTAAATTATGAAAGGAGATGATACAACAATAGCTGTAATTAATGACACTTTAAAAAAAAGAAAAAAACCTCCAGAAAGGTTAAGATAAACAAGGCTTCCGTTCGAAATATATGGCAGCATGGGTTTTGATAAAAAATCGAGGATCTGTTTTGAGTAGTTAAAAGCAACTGCAAAAGTGATACAAACAACGACAAGGGAGTAAATTATTCTCTGTCGCAGCTCAACAAGATGCTCTCTAAAAGGTACGCTTGCATCTTTATGATTTGACATTGTCTGAAGAATCTTCTTTCTCTGAAATGCTCTTTTTTAGCTCTTCTTCCTGTTTTGCCACTTCTGCGTAAGCCTTTTCAACCTCTTGTTGAATCTCTTTTTCTATTTCAGTAACGGGCTTTTTTATCTCTTTTTCAACTTCCTGTTCTACCGACTCTTTAACACTATCAAGTGCATTCTTAATAGTACCAATCGTTTTTCCTATCGTCTTTGCTACCTCAGGAATTCTGTCTGGACCAACCACCACCAAAGCGATAATTAAAATTAAAATAAGCTCAGGCAAACCTATATTAAACATACATAAATTTTAAAGTGTTTTTGTTTTTTTTTCAATAAATATGCTTCAGTAAGTTTTAAACAAACCTGCCTTGAGCAGATCAATAATTCTATCGTAGATCGGCGAGAATGTTCTTTTTTTGTGTTTAACAATATAAAAATGTCTGCTAATTTTAAGATTTTTAATATCAACTGCCTTAAGCATTTTACATGAAAGTTCTTTGTAAATTGAGAAGGAAGAGACGAATGATACCCCCAGACCATTAATAACCGCCTCTTTAATCGCCTCATTAGAACCAAATTCAGCTACAACGTTAAAATCGTCAAGATTAAAGCCATTGTTTATTAAATTTTTTTTTAGTTCTGTAAGAGTACCTGAGCCATACTCTCTAATTATTAAAGGAATCTCTTTTAATTCCGACAAAGAAATAACATTTTTCTTGAGAAAATATGGACTTGAAATAAGAACAATCTCGTCGTTAGTGAAAGGTATGAAATCTAAATCAGGTTCATTAGTTTGTGTCCCGACTAAACCTAAAATAATCTCGTGAGTGAACACCTTCTTAATAATCAGATGAGAATCCATCGAAATGACTTCAAAGGTGATAGACTGATATTTTTTTCTGAGATCTGAAAAGATAACTGGCAAAATGTACGTGGACGGGATTGAACTTGCACCTAAAACTACTTTGCCTGAGAAGGATTCGTCGAAGTTAGAGACTATATTTTTTAAATTCTTTGTATTATCAACAATTTCCACTGCTTTGTCGTAAAGGAGAGAAGCGTAAGAGGTAGGTAAAACTTTTTTTCCAATTCTATCAAAAAGTTTACAGCCTAATAACCTTTCGAGTGTTTTAATATGTTCACTTATAGTTGGTTGAGAAAGAAAAATTTCTTCGGAAGCCCTTGTAAAGCTTTTGTGTTTATAGACGGCAATAAAAACTTTCAATAAATGTATATCTATCATGGCTATAAATTATCATTTTATCACAAGAAAAATCAAATTTAATTGACATTTCTATCGAAATTTTATTCAATTTAAGTTATGAATACAGCTTTTATTTATGATCCAATTTTTCTGGAACATCAAACACCTTTCTATCATCCCGAGTCACCAAAAAGACTTGTGTCTATTTTAAATAGTCTTGATGAACATACTGATTTAAAAGAGAAACTTATTTTTTTGTCACCACGAAAGGCAGTGAAAGAAGATATCCTTCTGGTGCATGATGAAGGTTATTACGAAAATGTTGAAAGTATGCAACAGGGCCACCTTGATAGCGATACATATGTGTCTTTCGGATCGTTTAGAGCGGCACTTTATGCTGCAGGTGCATTGTTAACCGCTATAGATGCAATCAAAGCTAAAGAGGTAAAAGCTGCATTTTGTGCAGTTCGACCGCCTGGGCACCATGCAGAAAGTGATAAAGGGATGGGTTTTTGTATCTTTAATAATGTGGCGGTTGGAGCGATGTACGCGATAAGGAGCGACTTTGAAAGGGCTTTTATTATTGATTTTGATGTCCATCATGGGAATGGGACAGAACAAATATTTTATAAATCAGACAAAGTATTTTATTTTAGCACACACCAATCCCCACTTTATCCAGGTACTGGCAAAAAAAATGACAAAGGTGAAGGTAGGGGCTTGGGTACCAACTTTAATTATCCATTACCGCCGGGCAGCAGTGATGAGGATATAGTTAAGCCTTATAAAGAAATACTGCCAGAACTAATAGCTGATTTTAACCCGGGGATAGTTTTTGTCTCTGCTGGCTATGATATAAGAGATGCAGATCCTTTAGCTTCCTTGGAAGTTTCAGTAAAAGGTGTAGAAAAAATTGTTAAAGAAATCTTGATGTCTATAAAAGGCAGACCTGTAGTTTTTACTTTAGAAGGTGGTTATAACCTCCAGGCATTGGCAGAATCTGTTATTATTACGTTAAAAAGTTTAGTTGATTGGTAGAGCGTGACCTTTTTCAAAGGTCTCAACCTCTGGGGCACATCCCCAGCCACTCGTGGTAAGTTATTAATTTATAAGAAAATTTTTAAAATCATTTTCAATGATTTTATACGACCTTTGCAAGGTTTTGCAAAGGCCTTTTGTTATTGTAACTGCTGGGCAGCAATGTTCTTTTTAAGTTTATCTAAAGCCCTTGATTCTAACTGTCTTACTCGTTCTCTCGTAATACCTAATTTATCTCCAACCTCTTTAAGTGTTAAAGGTTCGTCTTTTAAAATTCTATTTTCGATAATATATCTCTCTTTGTCATTAAGTTGTTTTAAAGCTTCCTGTACAACATTTTGCTTGTGCCTGAGCTCGTCTTCTTCTTCAAGAAGTTCAACTTCTGGAGTTCTATAATCCTGAATAACATCGATTGGCAGCTTATGTTTATTGTCATTGTTGTTGGTGGCATATTCTAAGGAAAAATCACGTGCAGAAAGTCTAAGTTCCATTTCATCTAACTCAACAGGTGTGACATCAAGTAGTTTTGCTACATCCACTTTTGCGTCTTCAAAATCACAACCCTTTAAAGCCAACTCTTTTTTGACTTTAGGTAGAGAATAAAAAAGCTTCCGTTGATTTTGTGTGGTACCTAACTTAACAATGCTATAATTACTCATTATGAAGTTCTGTATATACGCCCTTATCCACCATATAGCATAAGAGATTAGACGGTAATTTTTGTAGGGGTTAAACTTTTTTACAGCGAGCATTAGCCCCAGATTGCCTTCCTGTATCAAGTCTAATAGGCTAAGACCGTAGTGGATATATTCAAAAGCTACCTTTACAACAAAACGCAAATTTGCCGTTACAAGCTTTTTGGCAAGCTCGATATCTTTAGTCTCGTAATATTTTATTGCCAGGCTACGTTCTTCATCTTGAGTTAGCATTGGATAGGAGTTAACTTCTTTAATATACACAGCTATGTCGTTAAACTGTGAATACTTTTTTAACTCCATATGTCCCTCCTCAAGAATAAATTAGCACTCTAAACATCCGAGTGCTAATAATAAATATATCATTAATTTACAATTTGTCAAGAGGGTATATGTAGCAAAGATTTCTATAATTACATATTTGAACATTATACATATTTTCATATTTTATAGAAGGAGTACTTAAATGAGGAAGATAATTTAAACGTTTTTTTGTTTCCAAAAAACTGTATAGATTTTATAATTTGGAAATGCAGTTTTTAAAAGATCTTTTGTTATGTGTCATCCCGATTTTTGTGGCTATAGATGCAGTAGGAGTTTTGCCACTATTTGTGAATCTTACAGAAACCTTAAATGATGAAGTACGTAAAAAGATGGCAAAACAGTCTGTTTTAACAGCATTTATTGTTACCATCTGTTTTGTTTTTTTGGGTGAAGGTATATTTTCAATTCTTGGAATAAAAGTGGCTGACTTTATGATAGCTGGTGGCATTCTCCTTCTGACAGTATCTATTTCAGATATTATAAGATATGGTGAAAAGCCAAAGCTTTCTGCAGAAACATCTGGTACAGTTCCTCTGGGCACACCTTTATTAGCAGGACCGGCAACTTTAACCACTACATTAATTCTTGTTAGTAGTTATGGATACCTGCCAGTAATAATTTCGTTAATATTGAACCTTTTTTTTGCATGGATAATTTTTAACAAAGCAAATATAATAATTTCTGTAATTGGCATTAACGGAACGCGTGCAGTAGCAAAGGTGGCAGCCCTTTTTCTTGCTGCTATCGCAGTAAAGTTGATTAGGGCAGGAATAACTGGAGCGGGCTAAACAAAACAGTAAGTAAAATATAACAAGATGGAGGTCAACATGGCGATTTCAAGGGCAATTATCAGTGTGTCTGACAAAACAGGCATAGATACTTTTGCATCTTTTTTACAATCGAAAGGTGTAGAAATTCTTTCAACAGGTGGAACAGCGAAGTTTTTAAGAGAAAAGGGCATAAAAGTGATTGATATTTCAGAATATACCGGGTTCCCTGAGATTATGGATGGCAGGGTAAAAACGCTACACCCAAAGGTTCATGGTGGCATATTAGCAATAAGAGGCAAGCAAGAACATGTTAAGAGCTTAGAAAAGCTCAATATCCCTTTTATCGACATGGTTGTCGTCAATCTTTATCCTTTTGAAGCGACAATAAAAAAGCCAGATGTCACCTTTGAGGATGCGATCGAAAATATTGATATTGGTGGTCCTACAATGATTCGTGCTGCAGCAAAAAATTTTCAGGACGTTGTAGTGATTGTTGATCCTAAAGATTACGATATGGTAACTGCTTATATGGAAAAGGGGGAAATTCCTTACGAGGTTAAGTTTTATTTGGCAAAAAAGGTGTTTACCCATACTGCAAATTATGATGGGATGATTTCCAGCTATCTAACAAGATTAACAGATAAAGGTGTTCAAGACTTTCCTGAAGTTTTAAATTTACAGTATCAAAAGGTACAGGAATGTAGATATGGAGAAAACCCACACCAGAAGGCTGCTTTTTATAAGGAAAATAATGTTAACATAGCCTGTGTCAGCAGCGCAAAAAAGCTTCAAGGCAAAGAACTTTCTTATAACAATTTTCTTGATACAGATTCCTGCTTTAGAATGGTCTTAGAATTTGAAGAGCCAGCTGCTGTTATAGTAAAACATAATAATCCTTGCGGAGCTGCATTTTCTGATAATCTAAAAGAAGCATATCTATTGGCAAGAGAGTGTGATCCCGTTTCAGCATTTGGTGGTATTGTTGCATTGAACAGAAAAGTTGATACTGATACCGCTAAGGAAATTGCAGAAACATTTGTAGAGGTGGTTATAGCTCCCGGTTATGAAACTGGGGCTCTGGAGATATTTGCAAAACAACCAAATTTAAGGGTGCTTGATGTAGATGGACTTCCTATGAAGATTGAAGGATTGGAGATGAGAAGGGTTGTCGGTGGAATGCTTGTTCAAGACTTTGATCTGGTAACACTTGATAAAAACAACCTCAAAGTTGTTACAAAAAGAACACCAACTGACGAAGAAATGAAGGCGTTAGAATTTGCATGGAAGATATGTAAACATGTTAAATCAAATGCGATCTTGATTGCTAACAAAAATGCGACTGTTGGCGTGGGTGCGGGACAGATGAGTAGAGTAGATTCCTCTAAAATTGCGGTTATGAAGGCGCGCAGTGAGACAAAAGGTTGCGTTGCGGCCTCAGACGCATTCTTTCCGTTTCCTGATGGACTGCAGGTATTAATAGATGCAGGCATAACAGCGGTTATTCAGCCGGGCGGCTCTATGCGAGATAAAGAAGTCATTGAATTAGCTGATAAATATAATATCGCGATGGTTTTTACAGGGATCAGACATTTTAAGCATTAAAAATATTATCTATGCGTATTAATTAAAAATAAAGCAGGGTTAAGCATAACGCCCTGCTTTTTCTTTATAAAATTGATAAACTTCTCGTTATGGTATAACAATAAATCAAATCTTCAAAAAAAATTTTTAAAATATTGTTTTGCTTGATATAGTAATTATAAAATGATATATTTGTAAAAACACTTTACGTAAACTGTTAAAGGGGAGGGGTTTATGAAAAAACCATTATGGGTACCAAGTGAAGAAAGAAAGGCAAACTCAAACATTATCAAATACATGGAGTTTGTCAATAAGCGGTTTAACAAGAATTTTTCAACCTATTTAGAGCTGTACCAATGGTCTGTCGACAATATTGCAGACTTCTGGGCTTCTGTTTGGGATTTTGTAGACATCAAATATTCGAAAAAATATGATATTGTAGTTGATAATCCTTATAAGATGCCAAAAACTAAGTGGTTTCAAGGTGCCAGGCTCAACTTTGCTGAAAATCTGTTACGTTTTCGCGATAATCAAACAGCGTTTATTTTTATTGGGGAGACTTCACAGAGACGAGAGATTAGTTATTTAGAGCTGTATAAATATATTGCTAAGATTGCTAACGCATTGAGGGAAATGGGTGTTAAAACAGGAGATAGAGTAGTTGCTTACATGCCAAATATGATAGAAACAGTTGCAGCTATGCTTGCAACGACAAGTATTGGTGCAATATGGTCATCATGCGCGGCAGATATGGGGCCTGAGGCTGTTTACGACAGGTTTGGCCAGGTTGAGCCAAAGGTATTGTTTACCGTTGATGGATATTACTATAAAGGAAAGCGGTTTGATACATTAAGTAACGCCTATAAACTTGCTTCAAAGATACCATCTATTGAAAAGGTAGTTGTTTCAAAATATGCAGGCACAGATATGGATATTAAAAGCTTTCCAGATGCGGTGTTCATAGAAGATTTTATCACCGGCCAGAGTGAAGAGATGAGCTTTGAACAGTTGCCATTTGATACACCAGTTTACATAATGTTTTCTTCAGGGACAACAGGTAAGCCAAAATGTATGGTTCAGAGCGCGGGGGGGGTTTTAATAAATCACCTTAAAGAGCTCGTTATACATTCGGATGTGAAAAGAGAGGACAAAATATTTTATATTACGACGTGTAGCTGGATGATGTGGAACTGGTTGATGAGCTCGCTTGGTACTGGCGCTACAATACTGCTTTATGATGGAAATCCACTATATCCAGATGCCTATGCGATGTGGAATATGGCAGAAAAAGAAAGGATTACCATATTTGGTCTGAGTGCAAGCTATATTAACTACCTTAGAAAGGAAAATGTATCGCCCAAAAAATTGGACCTTTCGTCTTTAAAAGAGATTTCACAAACAGGCTCTCCCTTATCTGCAGATGGTTTTGAGTATATATACAAGGAGATTAAGGAAGACGTGCATTTTAACTCTATAGCAGGTGGTACGGATATTAATGGATGTTTTGCTATAGGTAGCCCGATTCAACCCGTGTATGCAGGCGAGCTACAGGGGCCGGGGCTGGGCATGAGGGTGTTTGCTTATGATGAAAACGCAAATCCAATATGGGATAAGGAAGGCGAGCTTGTTTGTGAGGCGGCAAGCCCATCTATGCCTTTATATTTCTGGAATGATAAGGATGATAAAAAATATAAGGAATCTTACTTTGAGCATTATACCCAAAAAACTGTTTGGCGTCATGGAGACTACGTAATTTTTTATAGCGATACTAAAGGCATAACATTTTTAGGTAGATCTGATAGTGTGTTAAAACCATCAGGTGTCAGGATAGGAACGGCAGAGATTTATAATCAGGTAGATAATGTTGAAGAGGTTACAGATAGTCTTGCGATAGGACAAAACTGGGAAGGGGATCAAAGGATTATCCTTTTTGTTAAGATGAAAGAAGGTTATAAGCTGAACGACGAGATTAAAAATAAAATCAAAAAGGTGATAAAAGACAATGCATCTCCACGTCATGTACCAGCCAAAATAATCGAAGCGCCAGATATACCATATACAAGAAATATGAAAAAGGTGGAAAGCGCTGTAACAAATATTATACATGGCAGAACGGTAACAAACATAGAGGCTCTTGTAAACCCGGAATGTTTAGAATTCTATAAAGACCATCCTGAACTTAAGAGTTAAACAGTCTGTATAGAGGGGTTTGTTAAGCCCCTCTTTCTTTTTAGAATACTGCTTATCATTTTTTCGATATTTGTTGTATAATAAACTCATGCTTGAACATTTAAACGAAGAGCAGCGTTTAGTAGTAACCCATTTTGAAGGACCGATGTTGGTGTTGGCTGGAGCTGGCTCAGGAAAAACACGTGCGATTACTCATAGAATTGCGTATCTTGTTAATCACTATGGTGTTGAACCATCAGATATTGTCGCTCTGACATTCACAAATAAAGCAGCTAAAGAGATGCTACAGAGGCTACAAAATTTTCCAAAAGGTAGTTCTCTTAAAGGTGTAACCGCAACCACATTTCACTCGTTTGGACTGATATTATTAAAAGAAAACGCCTCTCTTCTTGGTATTGATCCCAACTTTCAGATAATAGATGACGATGACCAGATAAAACTTTTAAAAGAAGCACTTTCTGCATTAAACGTTTCTACAGATGATTTTCCACCAAAAAAGATACAATCGTTTATCGAGGCATGGAAAAACGAAGGCATGGAATTGGACGAGTGTCTGGAAGAGGTTTTTTATGCAGAGTTTATCAGAGAGATATATAAGCTGGCTGTAAATAAGTATGAGTCACTGAAGGAAGAACGTTCTTTGTTCGATTTTGGAGACCTTTTGCTAAATTTGCTTAGAGGGCTTAATAAAAACAATGATTTTTTGGAAAAATGCCGGAGACGCTACAAATTTTTGCTTGTAGATGAGTATCAGGACACAAATGCAATACAGTATAAAATTTTGAAAAAACTTTCGTTACCAAGGAAAAATATAGTTGTAGTTGGAGATGACGATCAGTCAATTTATAGTTTTAGAGGTGCTGAAATAAATAATATCCTTGATTTTAAAAAAGATTTTCCCGAAGCAAAAATAGTTAAGTTGGTCAAAAACTACAGATCGACCAGAATTATAATAGATGTAGCTAATAAAGTTATAGCAAGAAATAGAAACAGAATGGAAAAGGAGCTACAATCTACCAAATCAATAGGTGAAAGGGTAAGACTTTATGTTGCAGAAGATGAAAAAGATGAGGCTTCTTATGTTTTACAGGAGATTAAAAATTTAGTGAGAGAAGGGCACAACTACAAAGACATCGCTATTTTTTACCGCGTAAACGTATTGTCAAGGCGTTTTGAAGATGAATTAAGAAGAGAAAAGATTCCATATAAAATTTTTGGCTCAATCAGGTTTTACAATAGAAAAGAGATAAAGGATGTAATAGCGTTTATTCGTTTTGTTCTGAATCCACAGGATGTGTTAAGTTTTTCCAGACTTGCACACTATGCTATTCCGGGTGTAGGTAAAGTTGCTATTAGCAAGATACTTACCAAGGTTAACAAAAAAAACGATGTAATAGCAGCCATCAACATGGTAATTTCAGAACATAATTCATCAAACCGTTTTGTTTTATCATTAAAGGCTTTTCTCAATCTATATGAAAAACTAAAGAATGCCTTAACAGAACTTTCTCCATCAGAGTTTGTTGACACCTTGCTGGAACTCACAGCTTACAAAGACTACTTGAAAAAAGACGTCAAGGATGATAAAGAACTTGATGAAAAGTTAAAAAATATAGAAGAGTTAAAGATTGCCCTTACGGAAAATAAAAATGAAGGCAAAAATTATGTGGATTTTGTTAATGATGTAATACTTGGCGATCTCGATAAAACAGAAACTATAGACTATGTTACGCTTATGACTGTTCATTCTGCAAAAGGGCTTGAATTCCCGGTAGTTTTTATAACAGGCGTAGAAGATGGTATGTTCCCACATATTTACTCCAAAATGGAAAACAACGAAGAGGAAGAAAGAAGGCTTTTTTACGTAGCTGTTACAAGAGCAATGGAGCATTTATACATTACACATACAAGGCAAAGAAATTTTAAAAACCAATTACCCTCACCCTTTTTAGAAGATATACCTAAAGAATTGACATTTAGAACCTCGAATGTGTTTTACAGCGAAAGGATTCTGAGAGAGAAGGAAACATTTTCATTTAAACCCGATTGTCAGACACGACAGCTTACTGATGTTTTCCACAATACATTTGGACGAGGCAAGGTCATCAGCACAACATCAGAAGGAGAAGTGCCTGTTTACGAAGTAAGATTTGAGGATGGGTCTGTTAGAAGAATTTTAAGCTCTTTTTTAAAAGAGGCCTAGATTTAATGACATTACAGGGAAATCCCAGGAAGTTTGCAGAAGATATATCAAAGGGTTTTTTTTATATAACACCACCATTTTTGAAAAATCTTGATATAAGTGAGATAAAGGTTCTGTACCAATCATTAAAGGTAGTTCAAAGAGATACAAGATCAAGGGTTACAGTTAAAGAAGAAGAAACGCGTGACAAACAAATGTGTTTGATGAGGATAAATCAAGCGATAACAGTGATAGAAAACTATGCAAGAAAAAAGAGAATTTTTTTATAGTTTGTTAAAAAAAACAGAACTTATCTTTCAAGAAGGCAATGAAAAGGCATTTTTGATAATTTTATCAATAATCTCAATTTGCTCGAAACTGTTTCATGCAAAAACAGCTCTTCTGCAAAAAGGCACTGTATTGTTTATGCAGCCTGATAACTATTATCATATTAGGAGAACAATTCTTTTTGCTCACAACTTTCCCTCGATGAACTCTTTTGACAGCTATCTTTCGTATCCTGTTGGGGCAGAGTGTCCATGGCCGCCATTATACGATTGGATTATAGCAATGATTTCTCTAATAGTTACGGGTGGAAAAGTTAATAATTATGTAATTGAGCTTATCACGGCAATTGTCCCGGTTGTTTTGGCAGCTATTGCGGTTTTTCCTGTTTTTTATATTACAAAACGTGTTTCAGAAAACAAAGTGCTACCGTATTTAACGAGTTTGGTTTTTATATTTGCCCCTGGACTTTTTAGCTATTCTGTTTTTAGTTCTGGCGATCATCATGCTGCAGAGATTTTCCTTGCGATATGTTTTTACTACTTTGCTATAGAATCGTTAAACAGTTTGCTAAACGGCGCAAGGAGTAGAAAACATGAAATTTTAACGGGGATTTTCGCATCATTAGGACTGCTTGTTTGGCATATTCAGATATTCTATTTTACACTCTGGTTGTTGTTTGTTGCTCTGGTTGTGATAAAAAACTTTAAAGAGAGAGAATTTGTTTTAGATATTTTAAAATCTACCTTTTTGGTTTTTTTTACAACGATTTTTGTCGCTGTTTTGTTTAGATTCTTATCACCTATTACGACTGAACAGGGAGTACTGCGTTTTGACTTTTTTTCTTTTTTTCAGCCACTTTATACATTTTTGTTGTTGCTTCCATTTATATATCTTTACTTTTTTTTGCAGACTGCCGAGAAAAAGAAGTTTGTTATCTGCACATTTCTTTTATTGCTTTCAATTTTATCAGTATTATTTATAACGACTCCAATTATAAATGCCGTTAAAGAGTTAAAGGTTTTTTTGACAAAGTCTGAGCCTTACTTGACAAACATTCAAGAGTATAACCCTGCCTTTAAGAAAGGGCACTTTATGTATGATGGTTTACAGACGATTAAAAATTATATGTTTTTCACGTTTTTTTGCTTACCTGTACTCTACTCCATTGTTTATATAATAGTTTTTTTGGTCAAAAGAGATTGCAAAAAAAGCGACATCATTAAAGTTCCATTGTATCTACTTTTTTTTGCGACATCATTCCTTTATTTTTACCAAAAAAGATGGGGGGTGGAAAGCAGTTTTGGACTTGCATATACTCATGCATCCATGATTCTTTTAGTTTGGATTCTTTCTGAAAAAATAGTAAAAATAAATAAATATCGTATAATAATCACCTTACTTTATGTTAGCTTTATGTTTGCTCTGCCTGCTAAAGGGACGTGGAACTTGATGGTAAACACCTTTGTTCCCGTAAATCCCGATGTTTATTTCACCGTAAAATGGATAAAAAATAACACCCCAAAAACAAGCTATTATCTGGCACCCTATAAAAAGCCTGAATATGGGATATTAACACCCTGGGATATTGGGCATTTGACACTGTATTATGGAGAGCGCCCCGTATGTGCAAGCAATTTTGGGCATTCACTGCGTGGAACTGGGTTTAAAGATTCGATGGCAATCTGGCAGGCATCTGATGATAAAATTTTAGAGAATATATGTAACAGGAATAATGTTAAATTTATGATAATTAGTGATCCGATTGGTTATATGACAGGGCTTGAGAATATGCTGTTTTTTTATAACTATCCTGCAATGAGATTGATGCAGTTTGATGGCAGTTTCTGCCAGTTTGGACCTGCCCTTGAGCATTTTCGACTTGTTTACGAATCAGTTACAAGAAATGAAAACACGTATAACCTTACAGATGTGAGAAAGTATAAAGTGTATGAGTTTGTTAAAGGTGCCAGGTTGTCCGGGAAAACATATCCTAACGAGACCATAAATATTTTCACCACCTTTAGGAGCGATAAGGGAAGAGAGTTTCGTTGGTCGTTAAGGACGTTTTCAGATGAACATGGCAACTATAGTTGTGTAATTCCTTATGCAACTACAAATGTGAAGTATAATGTCAGGGCTATGTATCCTTTTAAAGCCACTGTAAAGAACAAAGAGATTACCTTCGATATAGACGAACAGGATGTTCAGGAAGGTAAGCAGATCGTTTTGAATCTAAAATAAATTTATTCCACTGTAACGCTTTTTGCCAGATTACGTGGCTGATCTACATCTGTTCCTTTTAAAACTGCACAATAATATGCAAAAAGTTGAAGCGGAATTGTAGTGAGTAGCGAGTCAAAATAAGAATTAATATGAGGCACCTCGATTAAATGTTCTGTAAATTTATGATGAAGCTTATCCCCATCAGATACCAATGTTATTACTTTACCTCCTCTTGCGAGCACTTCCTGTACGTTGCTAATTGTCTTTTCCTGTAAGGTTCCTGTTGGGTTAATCACAAAGACGGGCATATTTTCATCGATTAAGGCTATTGGCCCGTGCTTCATTTCTCCTGCAGCATAAGCCTCAGCGTGGATATACGAGATTTCTTTTAACTTTAATGCGCCTTCCATTGCAAGTGGATAGTTAATACCTCTGCCAAGATATAAGAAATTGTTGTATTTATAAAATTTCTTTGCAACTTCTTTTATCTTTTCTGACTGCTTAAGTACAGATTCCATCAACCTCGGAAGTTTTAGTAGGTCTGAAACGAAAGTTTTTGATATGCCTTGTTTTAATACAGAAATTTCTTTACCCCATTTTAATGCTAAAATAAGCAAAATCGCTATCTGTGTCAAAAACGCCTTTGTAGATGCAACGCCTATTTCTATGCCAGCATGAGTATATAAGGTATAATCTGATTCCTGAGATATGCTACTACCTAAAACGTTACAAATTGATAAAGTTGTCACTTTATGTGACTTGCATAACTTTAAAGCAGCAAGTGTGTCTGCCGTAGAACCCGATTGCGATATAAAGATATACAGAGTATCTTTAGAAAAAAAGTTTTTCTTATATCTAAACTCTGAGGCAATTTCAACCAAGGCAGGGATATTTGAGATTTCCTCAAAGAAGGTACGACCTATAAGTCCTGCATGGTAAGAAGTGCCGCATGCAATTATATGAATTTTCTTGAAGTTTTTGATAAAGTTTTCTGGTAACTCTTCAAAGAAAATATCACCCTTATCGGGTACAATGTGGCTGCGTATAGTGTTGATAAATGCTTCTGGTTGTTCAAATATCTCTTTAAGCATAAAGTGGGGGAAGCCACCCTTTTCAGCCTGGGAAAGAGAAATGTCAACCAGTTTGGCTTCTCTTGTTATAGCTATCCCAGAAAAATCAAAAAATTGGCAGGAATCAGGAGTCAGCAATGCTATGTCACCATCCTGCAGAAATACGATATTTTTAGTGTATGACAAAAGTGCAGGCATATCTGAGGCAAAAAAGTTTTCGCCTTTTCCCAAGCCTATAACGAGAGGACTTTCTAACCTTGCAAGGAAGATCCTGGATGGTTCCGCCTCATTTAAAACAGCTAAGGCAAAAGAGCCTTTAAGTTCTTTAACGGTTTTCAGTAAGGCGGACATAGTGTTATTTGTTTGTTTGTAGTGATAATACAAGAGGTGTGCAATGACTTCGGTGTCTGTCTCTGACATAAAGGTATGCCCGGCGTTAATAAGTTTAGATTTTAATGTTGAATAGTTTTCTATGATGCCGTTGTGGACTACTACAATAGAACCTGCTTTATGTGGATGTGCGTTTTGTTCGGAGGGTTTGCCGTGAGTCGCCCAACGTGTATGACCAATACCTGTGGTGCCGCTAAGTGTGGTGTTTTCTAAGGATTTAAAAAGATTATCAAGCTTACCAACTGAACGAACTACTTTAATACCTTTTTGCTCAAAGGTAGCGATACCAGCGGAATCATATCCTCTATACTCAAGCCTTCTCAAACCTTCTAAAATCAGCGGTGCAGCTAATCTTTCTCCAGTATAACCAACTATACCACACATAAAACCTCACTTTTTAATTTTAGTTTTGATTTTTTTCCAGTTTGCAATGTGTCTTTGTTCAGAACGTTCCACTGCAAGTGTGTTATCAGGAACGTCCTTTGTGATAACAGACCCAGCACCTATAACCGAACCCTCTCCGATAACTACTGGTGCAACAAGAGATGTGTTACTGCCAATAAAGGCATATTTTTTAATATGAGTGAAGTGCTTATGGACACCATCATAATTACAAGTTATAGTGCCGGCTCCTACATTGACCCCTTCCTCGACAAGAGCATCCCCCAGATATGTTAGGTGATTTGCCTTGCTGCCTTTCTTAATAGTGGCTTTTTTGGTTTCGACAAAGTTGCCAATTTTAGCCTTTTCTTCTATAACTGTTTCAGGACGTAAATGTGCAAAGGGGCCTATTACGGCTGCATTTCCAATTTTACTGTTTTCAATAACGGTGTAAGGTTTAATATAAACATTACTGGCTAACTCTGTATCTTTTATGACTGCACCAGTTTCTATCACACAATGTTCACCAATATGAGTGTTGCCAGACAAAGTAACCCCGGGATGTATAATTGAATCAGAGCCAATAGTGACATCTGTTTCTATATAAACTCGTTCTGGATCGATAATTGTAACGCCAGACAGCATCAATTTTTCACAAGTCTTTCTAAGTAAAATTTCTGTTACATTAGCAAGCTCAATACGTGTATTGATTCCCAAAAATGTTTGAGAATCGTTTTCAAAAAAAGAAGATATTTCAATTCCTTCATTAACCGCAATATTAACAAGTTCAGTAAGATAGAACTCTTTTGTGATAGAGTTAGGCTGGATCAAATTTATATGTTTTTTTAGAAATTTTATATCGAAACAATAGAGCCCTGCATTAACTTCTTTAATTGCCATTTCATCAGCTGAAGCGTCTTTTTCCTCAACAATTTTAATGATGTTTCCGGATTTCCTGACAATTCTGCCGTAACCGGAGGGATTATTAATATGCATTGTGGTGATCGTTAAAGGCGTTTTGTGTTGTGCCAAAAGATTTAAAAGCGTCTCTTTAGTTACCAAGGGAACATCTCCGGACATCACTATTACTGTATCAGTATTTTCTGAAACATTACTTAAAGCGGATTTTACGGCATCTGCCGTTCCTAAAGGCGTCTTCTGGTAAGCAAAATTAAACAAAGGACCGAATTCATTAAGCAAGTAATCTTCAACAAGCTCTTTTTTCCAGGAAAGAACAGGAATAATCTCAAAAGGTTTTAAACACAAAGCAGCGTTCACTGGATAGTAAATCATGGACTTTCCCAATACAGGGTGCAAAACTTTTGGCAAAGAAGATTTCATCCTGGTGCCTTTGCCAGCTGCAAGTATAATTACAGCGACTTTCTTGTTCATAATTGCCCCCTAATAATCTTTCTTGCAAAAATAAGGAAGCCGGTGTGTGCTGTCATTGTATCATCAGGACGTAGTCTATCTGGAACTGTTTTGTAATTGCGTAACATTATTTCTACGACTTCATTCATAAAAAAATCTGTATTTTCAAGTGTTCTAAGTACATCAACCACCTGATTTGTCGTTGGAACAAAAACACACAGGCTGCCACCACTTTTTAAGGCATTAGATGCATGGGTTATATATCGTTCAGGGAATTTAACATCAAGAAAAACGGCGTCAACATCCTGTTCGTCAAAGCCAGATTCTATATCTTTATTTTTAAACAAAACAACGTCATTTAACCCTAAGCGTTTTAAATTTTCTGAGGCTAAGCTCATAAACTCATCTCGCGCTTCGTAAGAATAAAGTCTGCCATCAGGAAAAAGCGAGAATGCAAAAGCAGTAGCAGCGGAACCACTGCCAGAACCACATTCTATCATTCTTATTCCCGACCTGATGTTAAGCTTCAGAATAATAAAACCAAGATCCTTCGCATAAAGCACCTGAGTTTTACGTTTAATAAATTTAAGAAAGTCAGTAACAGTTGGTTTGAAAACGTAGTATTTAGAGCCTAAATGTGTAAAAACTAAAGTTCCAAATTCCTTTCCAACTATGTCAGAAAAAACAAGATTGCCATCCTTAGTTGAATAAGCCCCCTTTTCTTTGACTTGAATAAGGTGTTGCTCCTGCTTTGCAGAAACAAGAAGGACGTAATCATTTACGTTTATTGTATTATGCATTGCGTTTATTATAACGTAAAATAGCTATGAACAAAAAGAAAAACTTACTCAGATGTGATTTTGAAAGCCATTTTATCAAATTCCGTTACAAGGTCAACGTAGGAAATTTTGATTTTAGATTTAGGTGTTAGTTTAGTTGGGGCAAAGTTGATTACACCCGATATACCGGCATCCTCTAAGGTTATTAAAACCTCCTGTGCCACAGAAGCTGGCGTTGTGATGATAGCGATTTTTACGTTATACTTTTTTACTATTTCGCTTATTTTGTCCAGACTATAGACAGGTATTTCGTGTAAACCGAAAGTTGTGCCTATTTTTGTAGGATCTGTATCGAAAGCAGCAATAATGTTATATCCCTGTTTTTTCAGATTTTCGTATGATAGTAATGCCTGTCCTAACTTTCCAAAACCCACAATGATAAGATTCCACTGTTTGTTAATGCCAAGAATTCCCTTAATATTCTCAAGGAGATGGTTTACAAAATACCCAACACCACGAACCCCAAACTCGCCAAAATAAGTTAAGTCTTTTCTAATCTGAGCAGCATTAAGCCCACTAATTTCAGAAAGTTTTGAAGAAGAGATCACCTCCACTCCATCCCGTTTGAGTTCTCTAAGGATACGATTGTAGATAGAGAGTCTTTTGATTGTTGCTTCAGGTATCTTTGGAAATTTATAAGTCTTCATTTTGACAATTATGTTTTATCAAATTCTTTAATAGGTTAAACAAAAGGCAAGGGGGACATTGTCGTCCCCCTAAGTAAAAAATTAGAGTTTTAAAACAAGCATCAGTGAGATAACAAGAGAGTAAATGACGAGAGACTCAATCATAGCAAGACCGATGATCATAGGTGTCACTATTTTACCAGAGGCATTGGGGTTTCTTGCTATACCGTCTAATGCGGTTGACAAACCTTTTGCCTGTGAAAGTGCGCCAAAAGCAGATGCAATAGCAATTCCAAAACCAGCTGCTATAGCGATAGCAACTTTAACAGATTCGGAAATCCCAGCAGCTGCAGCAGGGGCTGCACCTTCATTAGCGGCTGCAATGGAAGCCAATGCAAGCACGCCCAAAACTGATAGAGCAAAAATCTTCTTCACTGTAACTCCTCCTTTCTTAATATATTTTCTCTTAATGCTCGCCGTGTTCGACAGCACCAGAGATGTATGCCATTGAAAGTAAGCAAAAAACAAACGTTTGAACAAAACAAACAAATAATCCCAACACCATTATGGGTATCGGAACAAATAAAGGCACAAGTAGAATAAAAATGGCAGTAACAAGATGATCCCCCATTATGTTACCAAAAAGCCTCAATGAAAGTGATAATGGCCTTGCCAGATGTCCTATGATTTCTATCGGTATCATGAGTGGTGCAAGCCACCAGAAAGGTCCTGCGAAATGTTTAAGATATGCAACACCATGCTCTTTTAGTCCATGGTAGTTATAAAGGATAAATACCGTAACAGCACAAGCAGCAGTTGTGTTTATGTTATCGGTTGGCGGATTAAACCCGGGAACCAGGCCAGAGAGGTTGGAAAAAAGAATAAATATCGCAGCAGAACCGATTAAATAAAGAAACTTGCGTGCATGATGCCCTAAGGAATCCTCCATAATCTTCAAGATGCCTTCTAAAAGAAGTTCGCAAAAGTTTTTGAAAGTAAGTCTGTCGTCTGGTACAGCACCTTCTTCAGTGTGTTCCAGACGCCTTGTTCCAAAAAATACAATAAGTAAAACAATAGCTACGATCAATATTGCGTTTGATACATGTCCCTGAAGCTGATTAACACCAGGGATTACAGATGCCCATGTAAAGGCTTCATGACCACCAGCAGCCATCTTTTCCTCCCCCATATTTAGCGTTTAAAGTATAAAGCTACACTATTAAAAAGTATAGCAATAGGTAATATACTCAAGCCAAAAATAAAAATCAAGATATTTATTTCGATTTTTAAAATTATTATCGCTATTGCACCAAAAACAAATAATATCTTCCCCCCCCACTCTATTGCAAGTTTTTTCTTAAAGCCTCCTTCACTAACCAATTTTAGAGCCAGCCGTTTTAACCAGTAAAGATTAAGTATAACAATGGCTGAGCCAAGAATAAAGCTTGCTATATTTTTTAATGAAAACTGCCACAGAGATATAAATAACAAGCCAATGACAAACGTAGTAAGTGTTGTAAGTAAAAGAGTATCAATTGAATATTCCTTAGTTTTCGTTGTTTCCATTTTTCTCGGCTGTCCTTTTTATCAGTAAAATTAAGTTTTTTATACCAGCTGCAAAACCAAACAGCAAAAACAAAAGGGTAAAGAGTGGCTTATAACGTTCGTTAAAAATATACTTATCAATAGCCCAGCCCATAGATATGCCAATCATCGTAGCAACGCCCATCTCGATGCCTATAGAGCTTAAATGTAAATATTTTCTGAACTCTTTTGCTTTACCCATTATAATAATTTTACTGTCTTTTTAAGGGCATCAAGTGTGATTTCGAGCTCTTTCTCACCATGTGCAAAAGAAACAAATGCTGCTTCAAACTGTGATGGAGGAAAGAAGACCCCATTTTCTAACAAACCTTTATAAACCTTTGCAAAAATAGCCGTATCGGATGTCTTTGCTGTTGCCCAGTCGTAAACCTGTTCTCCAGTAAAGAATACAGTAAACATAGAACCAACCCTGTTAATGGTTACAGACAGTTTTTTTGAAAGTATTTCAAATATTTCATTACAAAGGGTTTCGGTGAAACTGTTAATTTTGGGGTAAATATTGTTTTGCTTTATAGCCCTGAGTGTAGCGATGCCTGCTGCCATAGCTAAAGGATTTCCAGATAATGTTCCAGCTTGATAAACAGGGCCTGATGGTGCGACAAGCTGCATTATCTCTCTTTTTCCTCCATAGGCACCTACAGGTAGCCCTCCTCCTATGATTTTGCCAAAGCAGGTAAGATCTGGTTCTATTGAGTAAAGCTGCTGAGCACCGCCATAAGACAGGCGAAAACCTGTCATTACTTCGTCAAATATAAGGACTGCTTTATATCTTTTGGTGATTTCTCTTAAACCGCTTAGAAACCCTTCTTTTGGTATCAAAACCCCCATATTTCCTACCACTGGTTCCAGTATAACGGCAGCAATATCATCTTCATATCGTGAAAAAAGCTGTTCAACAGAAGCGAGATTATTAAACTCTGCAACAAGGGTGTTTTTTGCATAATCTTCTGGAACTCCCGGACTATCAGGGATACCTAATGTAGCTGCACCAGAACCCGCTTTAACAAGTAGTCCATCCGCATGACCGTGATAGCAGCCATTAAATTTAATGATCTTGTTTCTCTTTGTGTAAGCCCTTGCAACCCTGATTGCGCTCATCGTAGCTTCTGTCCCGGAGTTCACAAATCGCACCATCTCCATTGCAGGAAAGGCATCTAATACAAGTTCAGCTAAGATAACTTCATTCTCAGAAGAAGTTCCAAAACTGGTTCCATTTTGTAAAGCGTTCTGTATTGCATTGACAACATCAGGGAAGTTGTGACCCAAGATCATCGGCCCCCACGAGCCTACATAATCAACATACACATTTTCATCTAAATCAACAAGGTAAGCACCTATAGCCTTTTTTGTAAAAATAGGTGTGCCGCCGATTGCTTTGAAAGCCCTAACAGGACTATTGACCCCGCCGGGTAGCAACGTTAAAGCCTTTTCATAAAGTTTTTGAGTGTGTTCTCTACTGTTCATATCACTTCTCCTGCGGTTTTTTAAACTGCTAATATAATATATTTTTCTCGCAATGTATTCAAGTTAAAATCAGAAGTTTTTTTAGTTTTTTTTAATAAAACTCAAATTTTTGTTGACAAAGCGGTTTTTTATTTTATATGTTATTTGCTTGTAAGTAGAAGCATATACTTTTTGGGGGGGGATAGTAGAGTGCTGCATAGTTATATTTATGTCTTTTTGTTCAGCATCATCAGCGTTGTTTTTGTTACCCTTGTAACGTTAATTCCCAAATTAATCAGTCCTAAGGCAGTCGGAGAAAAGACTCTTACCACTTACGAGTGTGGAGAGGAACCTATCGGTGAAGCCTGGATACAGTTCAATGTGAGATATTATCTGATTGCGTTGCTTTTTGTAGCTTTTGATGTTGAGGTATCATTTCTTATACCATGGGCTATGGTCTTTCGTGATCTGCAGGGGCTTATCTTCTGGTTTGAAGTTTTTCTATTTTTAGCCATACTTGCCGTGGCTCTTGTCTATGCGTGGGCAAAAGGAGTGTTTGAATGGTAAAGATTCCTGAAAAAGTAGAAGTTCCCTATGTTTATGGGATTAAATTTGCTGTTCTTGAAGATGTGCTTAACTGGTGCAGAAAAAACTCTCTCTGGCCAGCGACATTTGGATTGGCGTGTTGCGCTATAGAAATGATGGCGGCAGGTGCTGCGAGATTCGACTTAGACAGGTTTGGCGCTGGTGTCTTCAGACCATCCCCACGTCAAGCTGACCTTATGATTGTTGCAGGTACAGTTACCAAAAAAATGGCAAGCAGAGTCAAAACACTTTATGAACAGATGCCAGCACCCAAGTATGTGTTAGCTTTGGGGGCGTGTGCAATCTCCGGAGGTGTTTTTTCAAAGGATGCTTATGGTGTTGTAAAGGGAGTTGATAGCTTTTTGCCGGTTGATGTTTATGTTCCAGGTTGTCCGCCAAGACCAGAGGCTTTGATAAATGGTTTGTTAAGGCTTCAGGAAAAAATTCAAAAAGGGAGATAGCTTATGGCACTTGTGGCTCTGGTTGACAACTTTAGTTTAACTAAGATAGATATAAGCTATGAAGCTAAAGGTTTTAATCACGCATATCTTCTCGAAAAAAAAGAGGAGATTGTTGACATAGCGAAGGCCTTTAAAGATGAGGGCTACTTTTTAGAAACAATAACCGCATTTGATAAAGGTGATGGCTTAAGAATGATTTATCTTTTTAATGTGCATCACAAAGTGCATAGAACTGCTGTTTATTTTGATTCACCATATGATGCAGAATTACAGTCAATCACAAACGTTTTTCCATCTGCCAACTGGTTCGAATCAGAGGTTTATGATATGTTCGGTGTAACTTTCAAAGGACATCCAGACCTGAAAAGGTTGCTTACACCAGAAGGTATGAAAGGATTTCCGCTTTTAAAATCTTGGAAGCCAGAAGAGGAATAGTAATGGATACAGTCAAAGAGATTAAAAAAGATTTCTTTATCAACATGGGGCCGCAACACCCATCTACTCATGGTGTTTTAAGGATTGTGCTAAACGTAGAGGGTGAAAAGGTTTTGTCTTCGGAAACTGTTTTAGGCTATGCCCACAGAGGCGTGGAGAAGATGGCTGAAAGCAAAACATATATTCAGATGATGCCGGTGATGGATAGATTTGATTATGTATCATCAATGTTGTTTGAATGGGGCTATGTTGGCGCATTGGAAAAGGCACTGGGAGTAAAGGTACCAGAGAGGGCAGAGTATATCAGGGTTATAATGGGCGAGCTCAACCGTATCGCATCTCACCTATTATGGGTGGGTGCTTTTTTACTTGATTTAGGTGCTTTTACGCCGTTTTTGTGGGTTTTCGATGCGAGAGAACGCATCATGGATATGTTTGAAGAAGTTACAGGACAGAGAATGACAAATAATTATTTCAGGATTGGTGGTGTGAAAGATGATTTGACACCACAATTTTTCAAGATGCTCCAAGACTTTCTAAAGATGATAAGGGAAAGAATGAAAGATACCGAAGATCTGATAGAGAGCATCATCTTTCTTGAGAGGGTTAAAGATATTGGTTTTATTTCAAAGCAAGATGTTATTGACTATGGACTTACTGGTCCTGTAGCGAGAGGTTCGGGCTTTTCTTACGATTTAAGAAAGAACGAGCCATATTCTGTTTATGATAAGATAGATTTCGAAATTCCAGTTGGAGAAAAGGGCGATTGCTACGATAGATACAAAGTTAGAATGAAGGAAGTTATTCAGTCTGTCAGGATTGTAGAGCAGGCATTAAACTTATTGCCGGATGGTCCTTACACAGAAAAATCCCCAAAAGTAGTTAAGTTGCCAGAAGGCGAGTATTATAATGCAGTAGAGACGTCGAGGGGGCTTTTAGGCGTTTATATTGTGAGTGATGGTTCTACAAAACCAGCAAGATTTAAGCTAAGAGATCCTGCTTTTTCAAACTTGAGCATTCTTGACAAACTGTTGCCCGGGAATAAAATTTCTGACGTTGTAGCTATATTGGGAAGCATAGACGTAGTTATTCCAGAAATAGATCGGTAGGAGGCAAAAGTGGAAGCGCTTTCAGGTAGCATATTCTTCAACATAATTTTAAGTATCATCGGCGTTATGGTTGTATTTACCATAAACGCTTTATTTGCTGTCTGGCTTGAGAGAAAGGTCTCTGCTCATATTCAATTAAGACTCGGACCAATGGAAGTAGGTTTTCACGGAGCCATACAGAGTGCTGCAGATGGAATTAAGCTTATCGGAAAAGAAATTATAACGCCTAAGGGTGTTGATAAAAAACTGTTTCCACTTGCACCTTATCTGGTGTTCTTTCCTTCGTTGTTGATGTTTGTTGTGATACCTTTTTCTGACAAACTTCAGGTGCAGGATCTTAACATTGGATTGCTTTACTTTTTTAGCATTTCGTGTATCGCTACCATAGGAATATTTATGGCTGGCTGGGCTTCCAACAATAAGTATTCTTTAATGGGTGCAGTCAGGTCTATCGCACAGTCTATTGCTTACGAAATTCCGATAATTTTGAGTATTCTTGGAGTTATAATTATCGCCCAGTCGTTAAAATTGTCAGATATTGTTGCGAAACAAAACATCTGGTATATAGTTATACAGCCAGTAGCCTTTATCGTTTATATAATAGCAGCGATAGCAGAGTTAAACAGGACACCATTTGATATACCTGAAGCAGAATCGGAACTTGTAGCCGGGTTCCATACAGAATATTCAGGTATGAGATTTGCCATTTTCTTCATGGCAGAATATACAAACATGTTTCTTGTTGCAGCGATGGCGACAACACTGTTTCTGGGTGGCTGGAGGGGACCGATATTACCACCCGTTGTCTGGTTTTTTATAAAGACTTACGCAATAGTGTTTTTAATAATCTGGGTTAGATGGGCCTTCCCGCGTTTAAGACCTGACCAGCTGATGAATTTTTGCTGGAAGTTTTTGCTGCCACTTGCATTGTTAAATTTACTTATTACCACGTTTTTATTGAAACTATTTTAAAAAAGAGGGGTTCAATGAAGGCTTCTTATTTTGAAAAGGTGAAGATTGGAATAGATACAATAGTAAAGGGATTGTTGCTTTCTTTTTCCTACCTGCTTAAAAAACCATCAACATTACAGTATCCACACGAAAAAAAGGTGATTGCTGAAAGATATAGAGGCTCAATCAGATTAAAGAAAAATGAAGCTGGTGAGCTTAAATGTATTGCTTGTGGAAACTGTGAAAGGATTTGTCCTGCCAGTGCGATAAAGATGACTACATTTACTCCTGAAGGCGAAAAGAAAAAGAAGCTTTCTGAATATTATGTTGATTTAGGGCTTTGCATCTATTGTGGGCTTTGTGTTGATAGTTGTCCTGTAGATGCAATTGAACATTCTAATGTTTATGAGGTGTCAGAAGTGGAAAAAGATAAACTTGTTCTTAGGCTTGATGTATTAGGAGAGAAAGATGCTAAATGATGTCATTTTTTTAATTTTCTGGTTAGTAATAGCGGTTTTTGCAGTTTTAGCGGTTTTCCTTCAAAAGCCGATATACAATGCCTTTGCAATGGCATTTTCTATCTTCTCTATTGCGGGCATGTATGTCTTTTTAGGATATGAATTTCTGGCAGCGCTTCAGGTACTTGTTTATGTAGGGGCTATTTCTGTTGCGATTATCTTCGTTATCATGCTTTCCCCACCAGTTACAGTTTCGCCTAAAAAGATCAACCCCTACAAAATCTTTATTGGTATTGTTACTTCCTTAGCGCTTTTTATTCTGATTTTTGTACTTTATTACGGAAAGTTTTTAAGTGAGAAGATAAATCTTAACCAGCCATCACAGGGCGTGAAAGAGATAGGCAATCTGCTCGCGATGCCTTATGCAGTGCCTTTTGAAATTATATCGGTAATTTTGCTTGTTGCGATTATGGGTGCCATAGTTCTGGCAAAGAAGGAGGAGTAAAATGGCTTCATCGCTTTTTTCATATCTGTTACTTAGTCTCTTCCTTGTATGTTTAGGGTTGGTAGGGGTTTTAATCAGACGAAACCTTGTTATCATGCTAATATGCATAGAATTGATACTTAATGGTGTGACTCTAAATCTGCTTGCCATTAATAAATTCGTTACCGGAGGCGCAGCTGTTGGGCAGGTAATTGCAATTTTTATTATTGCACTTGCAGCGGCAGAGACCACAATAGCATTGGCATTAATTTTCTTGACATTTAGACATTACAAAGAGATCGATTCAGAAAAACTCAATGAGCTTAAGGGGTAGATAAATGACTGAAAATTTAAAACTTGTTGCATTGGCAGTTTTTTCGCCCTTCATATCGTTGCTTTTAATAGCAATATTTACCAGAGGCAGCAAGAAGCTGTCAGCATTTATTGCGATATTGGCAATTCTTGTTTCAATGGTTATCACAATAGTGTTATATGCAAGAAACTTTGATGGAGTAAAGCAGCAGGAAGTTTACTATTTTCAATGGCTCCTGACCGACTATTTTTCTTTAAGGTTTGGTTTCATTTTTGACTCTTTAAGCCTTGGTATGATGTTTATAGTTTGTTTTGTTAGCTTGCTTGTTCATATATATTCGATTGGTTATATGCATGGTGACAAGGGGCTTGCAAGGTTTTATGCATGGCTATCACTTTTTTCATGGGCCATGCTTGTGTTTGTTGTTTCACCAACCTTGTTACAGGCGTTTTTTGGCTGGGAGCTGGTTGGAGCTGCATCATTCTTATTGATTGGTTTTTGGTTTCATAAGCCTGAGGCAGCGGCTGCTGCAAAAAAGGCGTTTGTTATGACACGATTTGGCGATTTTGGCTTTTTTGTCGGACTTTTGATACTACTTGTATCATTTGGAAATATTGACTTTATGACATTAAACCAGCTTGGCAAAAACCTTGGAGTGAATCCTTCTTTTATCACTGCAACTTCACTTTTAATCTTTATGGGTATCATGGGTAAAAGCGCTCAGTTTCCTTTGCATGCCTGGTTGCCAGATGCGATGGAAGGTCCAACCCCCGTTTCTGCATTAATCCATGCAGCAACTATGGTTGCCGCAGGAATATACCTGATTGCAAGGGCATATGGCTTTTTTAGTGCTTCACCTTTTACGATGGAGTTTATTGCAGTTGTTGGCATGCTGACATCTTTAATTGCAGCAACGATAGCACTTGTACAAAACGATGTTAAGAAAGTTATGGCTTATTCAACCATCAGTCAATTAGGCCTTATGATTTCTGTTTTAGGAGGAGGAGGTTACAAGGCTGGCGTGTTCCACCTTTTTACACATGCATTCTTTAAAGCGTTACTATTTTTATGTGCGGGTAGTTTGATACATCATTTCAATACAAACGATATGTGGGAGATGGCTGAAAAGGGCGGTGTAAGAAAGATGAAGATAACGTTAACTACATTGATAATAGGCTCTCTTGCGCTCGCTGGCGTATTTCCTTTTGCGGGTTTCTTTAGCAAAGACGCAATAATAGTAGCCTTCGAACAAAACGGCAAAGAGCTTTTTGCTTATGCGGTCATGATTGTAAGCTTTTTGACAGCTTACTACACATTTAGAATGATTTTTGTATTACTTTCACCTGAGCCTGAATCTCATGGTGAACATGAAGAAGGGCACGATGAGCATCATGGACACGACTCTCCCGCAAACATGACTATTCCTTTAATAATGCTTGCTGTTTTTGCTGTTTTTGTTGGATTTATTGATACACCCTGGCTGGGTGGATATTTTGATAAATTTTTACTTGGCAAAGAAGAGATTGAACATCTTCATTGGGGAGTTATGATAAAATCTACAGTTGTTGTACTGTTAGGTATCGGTTTTGCGTACTATCAGTTTGGCGGAAAAACAGGAAGGCGGGAGGGTTTTGCTGAAAAGGTCGGCTGGATAAAGGCTATGCTTGTTAACAAATACTATGTTGACGATTTTTATTTCCTCGTTGTTAGAGGGCTTGTGATACCTTTTGCTACCGTGCTTAACTGGATAGACAGGAAGGTGATAAATGACACGGGTATAAACGGCTCGGGAAATCTCGTTTTGTATTCTGGAAGGTTTTTATCGTTTTTGATGAATGGTTTATTGCAGAGGTATCTGGGAACATCAATTGCAATACTGCTTTTTATAGTATTTCTTTGGCAGCTAATATAAAAGGAGGACGGTGCCTTGGCTTTTCCAATCTTATCCTTTATCTTAATAGTTCCGACGATAACTGTTTTATTAATACTTTTCTGTAAGCCAGAACAGAAGACAGCGATTAGGGTTATATCTCTTATTGGAACAGGAATTACACTTCTTCTGGCATTGATGGTGTTTATACAGTACGATCGTACTAAATACGGAATACAATTTATGGAGTTTATCCCATGGGTGCCAAAGTGGGGTATCAATTACATACTTGGAGTAGATGGCTTAAGCGTACCTCTTGTATTGCTAAATGCAATAGCGATATTTACGGGTGTAATGGTTTCGTGGCACATTGAAGACAGAGTAAAAGAGTTTTATGGCTTCCTGATCTTTTTAGCAACAGGTGTTTTTGGTGTTTTTATGACTCAAGATCTGTTCTTTTTTGCTTTATTTTACGAAGTGGCGGTTTTGCCAATGTATCTATTAATTGCAATCTGGGGTTCAGGCAAAAATAGAGAATATGCAGCATTTAAGCTAACCCTTGTGCTTTTCTTCGGAAGTGCCTTTGTAATGGGTGGTATCTTATACCTTTACAAGGCTGCAGGGCTAAACACATTCAACCTCATGGAGCTTAAAAGGCTGGCACAGTATCCAAGGACGGTGCAGTCAATTCTATTTTTGTTATTTTTCATTGGTTTTGGAAGTATAGTTCCTTCTTTTCCATTACATACATGGTCTCCAGAAGGTCATGCCTGTGCACCTTCAGCAGTTAGTATGCTTCATGCCGGCGTATTGATGAAGTTAGGTGGTTATGGCTTGCTAAGGATAGCCATTCCTCTTTTGCCTGAAGGCTTACGGGATTGGGCATTGGTGATGATGGGACTTTCTATGTGTAATATCGTTTATGGGGCGTTTACTGCGATTGCACAGGATGATATGAAGTTTATGGTTGGTTTTTCAAGTGTCTCGCATATGGGTATGGTTCTATTCGGAATATCGACGATGACGCTAACAGGTCTGAATGGAGCAGCCTTTCAGATGTTTGCACATGGTCTTGTCACAGCCCTTTACTTCTCTTCAATCGGTGGAATGTATAACAAAACACATACACGTATGATAAGTGAGCTGGGTGGTATTGCCAATATAATGCCTCGAGCTGCATTTTTCTTTGCACTGGCGGGCATGGCTGGTCTTGGGCTTCCTGGATTTGCGCCATTTGTTGCTGAACTACTGGTTTTTATAGCCGGCGTAAAAAAATACACAATATTCGGTATAATAGCTGTTATATCAGTTGTGGTAACCGCATTTTATATCTTAAGATGTGTCCAAAGGACTTACTTTGGCAGAACCAATCCCAAATGGGAAGGACTGACAGATATAACTAATTTTGATGTTATACCTTTAGTAATACTTGTGATTGCGTTATTTATATTTGGAATGTATCCAAGTCTTGTGCTTGATCTGCTTCAGTCTGAAACAAAAAATTTAGCAGCAAAACTGGGAACTTTATAAGTGGGGGTGGCGTAACGTGTTGATGAATATATTGCCTGAAATTTTATGCTTTTTACTTTCTGTAGTGTTTTTATTTTGTTCAATAAGCAAGACAAAGTTTGAAAACCTCTACAGATTAGCCCTTATTTTTAGCTTTTTAAATTTTATCCTGGTGCTCTTAACAATAAACGCTAAGGGACTTTATTTTTATGACAGTTATAAAGTTGATCTTTTTTCTCAATCAGTTAAACTGCTTTTAACTCTCGGTCTTTTTCTTGTTACATACATGACTGATGTAAGGTCTGATGAGCATATCAAAAAGATGTATCCCGAATTTCTCTTCTTTTTATTCACATCAAATCTTGGAATGATGATGCTTTCAAGTGCAACCGAGCTAATTACTCTATTCTTATCTCTCGAACTATCTTCATACTCTATGTTTGTTCTTGCGGGCTTTTTAAAACATAAAAAGATTAGTGCAGAGGCAGCTGTTAAGTTTACATTTATAGGTGCGGTTGCGTCTGCTATTACGCTTTATGGTTACTCATTTTTATTCAGCTACTTTACAAACACGACCTTATTTGCAATGAGAGCAGTATCAACTACTTTAGCTGTTGATGGAATTGTGATTGTTGGAATGTTGTTTTTTCTGGGGGCTTTTATGTTTAAACTGGCAATTCTGCCTTTTAGCTTTTGGGCTCCGGATGTTTATCAGGCTTCAGATACATCTGTTACAACGTATATAGCCACAGTTTCCAAGGTGGCTGGAATTGCTGTAATGTTGAGAATATTTATGTTTTTATTTCCAGTTTTAATCAATATAGAAAAGGTTCTACTTGTTGTTGCTGTATTAACAATGACTTTTGGAAATTTATTGGCTGTTCAACAAAAAGATTTAAAAAGACTGCTTTCCTACTCGAGTATTGCTCAGGCGGGTTATATGTTAGTTGGTGTAGTTATGATGAACGAAACTGGAGCATCATCTACGCTTTTCTATGTGTTTTCCTATCTTATTATGAACTTTACCGTATTTCTTGTTGCAGATAATTTGATAAAGGAACAAAACAATTCAAGCATTTACATACTGAAAGGGTTGAGCCAGAGGGCTCCTCTGCTTTCATTGGCACTTTTACTTGCACTTCTATCCTTAGGTGGTGTGCCTCCATTTGTTGGTTTTACTGGAAAATGGATGATCTTTTCTGCTGCAATAAGCAAAGGATATTTAGCCCTTGTTTTACTTGCTTTTCTAAATAGTGTTGTTTCAGTTTATTATTATCTCCTTGTTGCAAGGCAGGCTTACTTGTTTCCACCAGATATCAAAGAACCTTATAATGCGTCTACTACTTTAAAGATATATAGTTACTTTGCAATAGCGTTTATTATTGTTTTTGGTTTTTACCCGACGCCGATGTTAAGCTGGACAGAAAAGGCGATAGCGATTTTAATATCGCATTAAAAGACTTGACTTTTTATGTGTAAACTAATATGTAATACTTAATTTACAGAGATAATTTTTTGGGGGGAGGCAACATTGCAAAACTATCTACCTATCTTAATATTAAGCATAATTGCACTGATATTTGCCTGTGGTTCATTGATCGTATCCTCACTAATCGGACAGAAAAAGCCAAATGAAGACAAACTTAGACCTTATGAATGTGGAGTTATTCCAGTTGGTGATGCAAGACAGCGTTATCCTGTTCGTTATTATGTTGTAGCGATGCTTTTTATCGTGTTTGATATAGAAGCAGCGTTTATGTATCCATGGGCTGTTTTGTTTAAAGAACTGGGGTGGTTTGGATTCTTAGAGATGCTCGTATTTATGGCAATATTAATCATTGGACTAATCTATGTTTGGGGTAAAGGAGCTTTAGAATGGGAATAGAAAGTCACTTAGGTATAATCACTACATCACTTGACAAAATTGTCAACTGGGGCAGAAAAAACTCGCTCTGGCCCATGACGTTTGGACTTGCTTGTTGTGCTTTAGAAATGATGGTTGCTGCATCAGCAAGACACGACATATCAAGATTTGGGGCAGAGGTGTTTAGAGGCTCACCAAGGCAGGCAGATCTTTTAATCGTTCCCGGAACGCTAACAAAAAAGATGCTTCCTTATGTCTTGCGCCTGTATAATCAGATGCCTGAACCAAAGTGGGTAATAGCTTACGGCGCATGTGCATGTTCTGGAGGAATTTTTAATACATACAACGTTGTTCAGGGTGTTGATAAAGTAATTCCCGTAGATGTATATGTTGCTGGATGCCCACCTAAGCCGGAGGCATTGTTAAGAGCTATTGTGATGTTAAGGAAAAAGATTGAGAAAGAAACCTTAAAGGATAGGGTATAGGAGTTTATATGAACTCAACTGAGATTTTTGAGACAATTAAGAGTGATTGTAGAAACTTATTAAAAGATGCTTTTTCAGGCATTGATTTGTCTACTTTTGTTATAGAGCCGGAACACCTGATAGAATTTATGAAATACATTAAAAATACACCTGAACTTTCTTTTGATTTGATAACAGATATTACTGCGGTAGATTATCCAAATAGAACCAAACGTTTTGAGCTTGTTTACCATATCTTTTCCATCAAAAATAGTTTGAGGATCAGGGTAAAAACTAACGTTGAGGACGGTGGAAGTATTGAAAGTGTGACGTGTATATGGAAAGGTGCAGAATGGCTTGAAAGGGAGGTTTTTGATATGTTTGGTGTCAACTTTAAAAATCATCCCGATTTAAGAAGAATTTTGATGAATGAAGACTATAAATATCACCCATTAAAGAAGGAATTTCCCTTACAGGGATATGAGGAGTCATAATAATGGCTGACGAAAAGAAATACATGACCCTGAGCATGGGTCCACAGCATCCCGCAACGCATGGTGTTTTACGTGTTATTCTTGAGTTAGATGGCGAAGTGGTTCATAAAGCTATACCAGTGATAGGCCATCTACATAGAGGCGTTGAAAAGTTAGGTGAGGCAAGGACCTATCATCAAAACATAGTTTTTTCTGATAGGCTTGACTACACCTCGGCAATGAACAATAACCTTGCATACTGTCTTACCGTAGAAAAGTTGTGTGGAATCGAAGTTCCGGATAGGGCAAAGGTGATAAGGGTTATAATGGCAGAATTATCTCGTATCGCTGCCCATTTAATCTGGCTTGCGACGCATGCGCTTGATATTGGTGCGATGACCCTTTATTTTTACTGCTTCAGGGAAAGAGAAGAGATTCTTGATATGTTTGAGCTTGCAAGCGGGCAGAGATTAACTCCATCTTATATAAGAATTGGTGGCGTAATGAATGATCTGCCAGATGGTTTTATTGAGCGTTTGAAAAAGTTTGTTGATAATTTTGATGCACATGTTGACGAGTACGAAACACTTTTAACTAAAAATCCTATCTGGATAGCAAGGACAAAGGGTGTAGGTTATATTTCTGCAGAAGACGCTATAAACTGGGGCATTACGGGTCCTGTGCTTAGAGGATCAGGGGTGAAGTTTGATTTTAGAAAGGCAACGCCGTATTCGGGCTATGAAAATTATGAGTTTGATATTCCTACCGGGACGCATGGCGATTGTTATGACAGATATTTAGTTAGGCTTGAAGAACTCAGACAGAGTAACAGGATTTTAAAGCAGGCTTTAAAGATGCTTCCATCTGGTGCTGTAAATGCAGATGTTCCTCAGCTCGTCTTTCCGGAAAAGGAGAAAGTTTTAACAAACATTGAGTCTCTCATAATGCAGTTTAAATTGGCATCTGGAGGTTTTACAGTGCCTAAGGGTGAAGTTTATGCCTCGGTCGAAAATGCTAAAGGTGAATTTGGTTATTACATTGTTAGCGATGGTTCATCAAAACCATATAGAATGAGAATCAAATCCTCGTGTTTCATTAACCTTTCTGCATTGCCTTTTATTGTTAAGGGTTCTATGGTAGCGGATGTGGTGGCGGTGATAGGTAGCATAGATATAGTTTTAGGAGAAATAGACCGTTAAACGGAGATAAACATGTCAGAAAAGACGTACTGTTTTTGGAATAACGAACAAATTGATTGTAGTAAGCCGCCTGAATATGCTGATAAACCGGTTTCAGCTGTTATAGGGTGGGGAGGATTGCAGCTTTTTGATAACAGTTTAAATGTCGTTGCCCTATGTTATGAATATGCTAAGGCAATACAGGAGAACTCTTGCGGACAATGTATTCCATGTCGTGCGGGGACAAGGGTTATAAGAGATATCATGGAAAAGATTGTAAATGGGGAAGGTAGTGAAGCCGATCTTGAAGCGTTGCTACAACTTGCCACTAATATCTCACAGTCATCCATGTGTGAAATAGGTCAAAGTTCACCGCTTGTTTTTATCGAATTAATTACAAATCATCGGGACAGCTTCCTTGAAGTGATAAATAAAAAAACGAAGATAACTGCATCTGATTACGAGTTCAAGACGATATTGACCGCACCCTGTATGCAGGCGTGTCCAATACATTTAGACATACCCAGGTATATCGAAGAGATTAAGTATGGAAGGTTTGAGACTTCGCTTGATGTTATCAGAGAAAGATTGCCACTGCCTGGAGTGGTTGGCAGGGTTTGTGTAAGACCATGTGAATTTAACTGCAGGCGTGGTTTGATTGACGAACCATTACAGATAAAGCACTTAAAGAGATTTGTGGCTGATTTTGAAAGAGAAAGATCGCTTACACCTCAATTTTCAAAAGTAGAGCCAAAGGATATCAAGGTTGCTATAATCGGTGCCGGACCAGCTGGACTGACTGCCGCGTTCTTTCTTGCAAAACTGGGGTATCAGGTAACAATATTTGAGTCATTACCTGAGCCTGGTGGTATGGCAGCGGTTGGTATCCCGGATTACAGATTGCCAAGAGAGATACTTGGTGGCGAGGTGTCAAACATCGAGAAGCTGGGCGTAAAGATAATTTATAATAAAAACTTTGGCATTGATTTTAGCATTGAAGAGCTCGAACAAGAAGGGTTTAAGGCATTTTTCGTAGGATTAGGATGTCATTGTCATAAAAAGCTGGATATAGAGGGTGAAGACCAGTCGTTACAGGGGTATATACCCGGAGTATATTTTCTACGCTATATCAATCTCAATCAGGAGATACCAAAAGGTAAAAAGATAGTCGTTGTTGGTGGCGGCAATGTTGCTATGGATTGTGTTAGAAGTGCTGTGAGAATGGGGTTTGAAGATGTAAACATCGTTTACAGAAGGTCAAAAAAGGAGATGCCTGCTGATTACGTTGAGGTTATCGAAGCAGAAGAAGAGGGAGTAAAGTTCCACATGCTTACTGCTCCCAAAAGATTAATCAGTAAAGATGGTAAAATCGTCGGCCTGGAGTGTATAAAGATGGAGTTGGGTAAACCTGACGCCTCAGGCAGAAGAAGTCCCGTTCCAGTGCCCGGTTCAGAATTTATTATTGAGACTGACGTTTTAGTCCCTGCAATAGGTCAGGAGGCGGATATTGGATGTTGTGTGACAGGCATTAAAGGTGTTGAAATAACGAAGAAAGCGACGATTAAAGTTGATGAAAACTTTATGAGCACAAGGATGGGTGTCTTTGCTGGTGGCGACTGTGTAACAGGTGCAGATGTGCTTATCAGGGCATGTGCGCATGGAAGGCTTGCAGCGATAAAGATAGACAAATTTCTCAAAGGCGAAAAGCTCGAACTACTGCCAGAGGAACATGATGTGAAATTTGTAGAACCGCTTAAACCATATTTGCCAACCGAAAAAATGAAGATACCGGGCGGAATAAAAAGAGTCCCTATAAAACATGATTCACCGGAAGAAAGAATCAAAAGTTTTATGGAGTACACGAAAGGTTATTCCAATACAGATGCTATTAATGAGGCATCGCGTTGCTTGAGATGTTACAGAATAGTAACCTATGCTTATGCAAAATAGAAAGAGGAGTTGCTTATATGCGTGTTGTAATAAACGGTAAAGAGATAGAAGGGCAGGAAGGAAAGACAATTTTAGAGTTAGCAAGAGCTGCTGGAATCTATATTCCAACACTTTGCTATCTTGAAAAGGTTTTACCGATAGGTTCCTGTCGTATGTGTGTTGTTGAAGTTGAAGGGTATGAAAAGCCTGTTACAGCCTGCAATACACCAGCTGTAGATGGCATGAAGGTAGAAACAAACACTCCCAGATTAAAACAGATGAGGCAGGACATACTTAAATTTATGCTGCTCAATCATCCTTTAGACTGCCCTATCTGCGATAAGGCTGGGGAATGTAAACTACAAGACCTTGTTTATGAGTATGAAGTAAGCGAACAGACATACAACGTTTTAGCTCCAAAGAAAGAGTATAAAGAGTACTCGACACCTGCTATTAAGTATCATCCCAATAGGTGTGTGGTATGTAGTCGTTGTGTGAGGGTATGTAGAGAAAGCGTTGGAAGGAATGTTCTTGATTTAAAAGGGAATGGTTTTGATGCGCGGGTAGAAGTTGTCAATCCAGAACGTTGTATATCGTGTGGAGAATGTTTAGCGGCGTGTCCAGTTGGCGCTCTGACAGAAAATATGAGCCCTACAAAAGGAAGGCTGTGGCAGATAAAAAGGGTACCAACCGTTTGTGGATACTGTGGTGTAGGGTGTAACCTGGAGCTGAACGTGTTTGAAAATAGGATAATAAAGGTAACGACCAACGACTTTGCCGGTCCTAACAAAGGCAAATTGTGTGTAAAGGGCAGGTTTGGCTACGAGTTTGTCAATAGCAGTGAAAGGCTGACAAAACCGTTGATAAGAAAAGATGGTCAGTTGGTTGAGACGAGCTGGGAAGAGGCATTAAATTACATTGCAACAAAACTATCTGATATAAAAGCTAAGCATGGTTCTGATAGCATTGCAGGATTAACTTCAGCACGTTGTACAAACGAAGATAATTATGTTTTTCAAAAATTCATACGCGCAGTGATCGGTACAAACAATTTAGATCACTGCGCCCGTCTCTGACACTCTTCTACGGTGGCCGGTCTGGCTGCCACATTAGGTTCAGGGGCAATGACAAACTATATAGAAGACTTTAAAAACGCGGAAGTGTTACTTGTTTTAGGTAGCAACACCACCGAGACGCATCCGGTGATAGGAATGTGGTTAAGACAGATTGCTCGTTATAAGGGTGTAAAAATTATCGTTGTTGACCCGAGAAAGATTGATCTGGTAGAAGAGGCTACCCTCTGGCTATCACCCAAGCCGGGATATGACATTGCCATTATAAACGGTATGGCTAATGTAATCATTTCGGAAGGACTTTATAATGCAAAGTTTATTGAAGAGAATACAGAAGGTTTTGAAGAATTAAAACAGGTTGTTGCTAAATATACACCAGAGTATGTTGAAGAACTTACAGGCATCTTTGCAGAGAAGATTATAGAGGCAGCGAGGCTGTATGCTAAATCAAAGGCTTCAGCGATTCTGTACTGTATGGGAATAACACAGCACTCAAAAGGGACAGACAATGTAAAAGCGCTGTCAAACTTGGCGCTTCTTTGCGGCCATATTGGCAGACCCGGAACGGGTGTTAATCCTTTAAGAGGTCAGAATAATGTTCAGGGTGCCTGCGATATGGGTGGGCTTCCAGACGTTTTCCCCGGATATCAGAAGGTAAATATAGAGGAAAACAGGAAAAAGTTTGAAGAATTCTGGGGAGTTAAACTTTCAGGCACTCCGGGATTAACAGTTGTAGAGATGAGCCATGCTGCAGAGGAAGGCAAATTAAAGGCGTTATACATAATGGGTGAAAATCCACTTGTTACAGATCCAGACCTTGAGCATGTCGAAAAGGCGTTTAGCAAACTGGATCTTTTTGTTGTTCAGGATATTTTTCTTACTGAAACAGCAAAACTTGCTCATGTTGTTTTACCTACAGCTTCTTTTGCAGAGAAGAATGGCACATTTACCAACACTGAACGCAGGGTTCAGAGGGTAAGAAAGGCTATAGACTCGCCCGGTGAGGCAAGGCAGGATTGGCAGATTATTTGTGACATAGCCACAAAGATGGGCTATCCAATGAACTATAAGGATGCAGAAGAGATCTTTGAAGAGATTCGAAAGGTTACACCTCAGTATGCAGGAATTACATACAGGAGATTAGGGCTCACTGGAATCGCATGGCCATGTCCAGACACATCACATCCTGGCACTCCAATATTACATACTGCAAAGATTGTAAGAGGCAAAGGCTTATTTGTTGGCGTTGAGTTTAGACCGCCAGCAGAAACGCCAGACAAAGAGTTTCCTTTTGTATTAACTACAGGAAGGGACTACTATCAATACCATTCTGCTACGATGACGAGGAAGTCATGGTTGCTTAACAATTTCTGTCCTGAAAGTATGGCAGAAATAAATCCGAAAGACGGTGAAAAGCTTGGTATAAGTGACGGAGACTGGATAAAGATAAAGAGCAGAAGAGGACATGTAATAGTAAAGGCAAAATTAGCAGACAGGGTTCCGGAAGGTGTTGTGTTTAAAAGATTCCACTTTAAAGAGGCAGCTGTCAATAAATTAACTAATCCAATACTTGATCCAGTATCAAAGATACCCGAGTTTAAAGTATCTGCTGTAAAGATAGAGAAGTTCGAAAAGGGGAAGGCAATATGATTGATATTGATATTAATCTTGTAATTTTTACCCTTATAAAAATTGTTGTCGTCTTCGCCTGTGTGATGTTATGTGTGGCGTATCTAACGTGGATTGAAAGAAAGGTTATAGGACATATTCAGATAAGGGTAGGTCCAATGTATGCGGGCTGGCATGGGTTGTTACAACCAATTGCTGACGGTATTAAACTATTTTTCAAAGAAGACATAATGCCTGCTAAGGCAAGCAAGGTGCTTTTTGTATTAGCGCCAATGATAAGTATTGTGCCTGCTTTAATGAGTTTTGCCGTGATACCTTTTGGCGACACCACCACCTTTTTTGGATTACTTAAAGAACCTGTGCCAATGAGGATTACAGAGTTAAACATAGCTATACTTTATATCTTTGCCCTTGCCGGGTTAGGTTCTTATGGTGTGGTTTTTGGAGGATGGTCAGCCAACAATAAATATGCATTGATGGGCGCATTAAGAGGTGCAGCCCAGATGGTCAGTTACGAGCTTGCACTTACGCTTTCTATTCTTGGTGTTGTGATGATTTCTGGCTCTCTTAACCTCGTTCAAATAGTTGAAGGTCAAAAGGAAGTGTGGAATGTTGTGTATCAACCTGTGGCTTTTATACTCTATCTCATCTGTGGAACCGCAGAACTTAACAGGACACCTTTTGATATGCCTGAGGCAGAATCAGAGCTTGTTGCGGGTTTCCACGCTGATTACAGCAGCATGAAGTTTGCGATGTTTTTTATGGCTGAGTATGCAAATATGATAACGATTGCAAGTTTAGCAACTACCTTATTTTTAGGTGGCTGGCATGGTCCATTTTTACCGCCACTTGTATGGTTTATGATTAAGGTTTTTGTTCTCGTTTACTTTTTTATCTGGCTGAGGGCTACATATCCAAGGGTCAGATATGACCAGTTGATGAAGTTTGGTTGGAAGGTATTGGTGCCGATAGCTTTGGCAAATATTATTGTCACTGGTGCAGTGATGCAGTTTATCAAATAGGACAGGTGAAAGATTATGATTAAGCCATTAATAAAAGGTCTCATTGTAACGTTAAGATATTTTTTTAGCAAACCTGTTACTGTGCATTATCCTGAAGAAAAGGTTGGTTCTTTTCCTCAATATAGAGGGCTACATATCATTAGAAGAAAAACGGACGGAAGCATAAAATGTGTTGCCTGTGGTCTTTGCGAAGCCATATGTCCGGCAAAGGCTATTAAGATAGAAATTGGAGAACTTGAAGACGGCATAAGGTATCCAAAAAGCTATATTCTTGACGGCTGGCGTTGTATATATTGTGGTTTGTGTCAACAGGCATGTCCAGTGAACGCTATCATTTTAACTCCGGAATACGAAAACGCCCGCTATACGCGAGAAGAGCTAATTTTAGACAGAGACACTCTGTTAAAAAGAGGTGACGAGGTAAAATTATGATTTCAACTTATCTTTCTTACATATTTGGGATTGTTGCTGTTATAGCCGCACTTTCTACCGTTTTGCAGAAAAATCCTGTTTACAGCGCCGCATCATTGATTGTTGTAATGATATCTTTGGCTATTAACTATCTATTGCTGAATGCTGAGTTTATTGCTGCAATACAGGTGATTGTTTATGCCGGGGCAGTGATGGTGATGTTTGTGTTTGTGATAATGTTTTTAAATCTTGGAGATGTGGCAAAGGTTAAACCTACCTTAAGTTCTGGTAGAATCTGGGGCGGTTTTTTGACGATAGTCCTTCTGGTGCAGCTTTTTCTTGCAATGCAAACAATAAAGACAAACCTTGAATCAGGAGACATGCTCTCAGAAAGTTTGCGAGGTTTAGATTCTACAAGGATGATAGGCAAGGTGCTTTTTTCTGACTTTTTACTGCCGTTTGAATTGGTTTCGGTTGTTTTAATTGTGGGTATTGTTGGGGCTGTAGTTTTGGGAAAAAGCAAGGATTAGGGAGGAGAGATGATATCTACAAATTTCCATTTAGTGATAGGTATTCTGCTTTTTTCGATAGGTGTTTTAGGCTTTATTATAAGGCGCAACCTGTTGATATGTTTCATGTCGATAGAGCTAATGCTCAACTCTGTAAACCTTATCTTTGTGACGTACTCAAATATGGTTAAATCCACAATAGGTTTGATGTATGTTTTTTTTATTATGGCGGTAGCAGCGGCGGAAGTTTCTATAGGGCTTGCGATAATCATCCTTTTGTTCAGGCAAAAAGGCACAGTTGATATGGACAGCCTTAATACATTGAAAGGGTAGGTGAGATTATGTTCAGATACATTGTTTTTATTCCACTTTTTCCTGCTATAGGCGCATTTTTAAACGGAGTTTTTGGTCACAGGTTTACAAAAAATGCCGTGCATACGATAGCGATCACTGCAATAGGGCTTTCATTCCTTTTTTCGTTATATGCGTTTTTTCAGTTGATAGGGTTGCCATCACATGAAAGGGTTATAGAAGAGGTTGTTTATTCCTGGATAGGTACGGGCAACTTTTCTGTTAACGTAGCGTTTCTGTTAGACCCGTTAAGCTCTATAATGCTGCTTGTTGTTACTGGTGTTGGCTTTTTGATACATATTTATTCAGTTGGATATATGCATCATGACAAGGCTTACTGGCGTTTCTTTACATATTTAAACCTGTTCGTATTTGCGATGCTGCTTCTTGTTATGGGAAACAACTTTTTGATGATGTTTGTAGGCTGGGAAGGTGTGGGGCTATGTTCCTATCTTTTAATAGGCTTCTGGTATGAAGATAACAACAACGCAAATGCAGGTAAGAAGGCGTTTGTCGTCAACAGAGTGGGTGACTTTGGCTTTATATTGGGTATATTTTTGATATTTACAACGTTTGGAACCATTACTTATAGAGAAGTGTTTGATAAGGCAACAATGATGCTGCCCTATGGTGGTACACTTGCGACAGCAATCACGTTATTGCTTTTTGTAGGTGCTACAGGTAAATCTGCACAGATTCCATTATATGTATGGCTACCAGATGCTATGGCAGGTCCAACGCCGGTGTCAGCGTTAATCCATGCTGCTACAATGGTAACAGCCGGTGTTTATATGATTGCACGTTGCAACGTGCTGTATTCACTTGCTCCTTTTAGTCTGGGCGTTGTTGCAACGGTTGGAGCAGTAACCGCATTATTTGCAGCTACTATGGGGCTTTTGCAAAGAGACATTAAGAAAGTGCTGGCTTACTCAACAATCAGTCAGCTTGGATATATGTTTCTGGGGGTAGGGGTTGCAGCCTACTCTGCAGGCGTGTTTCACTTAATGACACATGCATTCTTTAAGGCTCTTCTCTTTTTGGGCGCAGGCAGCGTTATACATGCTATGGGTGGAGAACAGGATATAATGAAGATGGGTGGTTTGAGAAGGCACATTCCCAGAACATTTCTCACATTTTTTATAGGTACTCTGGCAATAGCTGGAACACCGGGATTGGCAGGATTTTTTAGTAAGGATGAAATCCTATGGCAGGCGTTTTCGAGTCCGCATGGACACCCTGTTTTATGGTTAATAGGCGCAGTAGCTGCGGGCATGACCTCTTTTTATATGTTCAGACTAACCTTTCTTACCTTTTTTGGAACAGAAAGGATGGATGAGCACACGAAACATCATATTCACGAATCACCAAACAGTATGGTTATACCATTGATGATACTTGCAATTTTATCTATTGTAGGCGGGTATGTTGGTGTGCCAGAGGCGTTAGGCGGGAGCAATCACTTCCATCATTTCTTCGAACCTGTTATAAGGCATATTGGAGAGGTAAAGGAAGGGCATTTTTCGCATGCGCTTGAGTATGGGTTAATGGCAACCTCCGTGGGAATTGCTGTTATTGGCTTTTTAATCTCCTATACATTTTACATCAAAAATCCACAGCTGCCTGAAAAACTAAAGAACAGTATGGCAGGGCTATACAAGCTGATATTTAATAAATACTATGTTGATGAGATTTATGAGTTTGTGTTTGTCAAAGGATGTAAAGGTTTAGGCACATTATTATGGCAGAAATTCGATGTCCTGGTAGTTGATGGTATTGTTAACGGAGCAGGAACAGTCGTTGAGTTTTTTGGCAAAACAATAAGAAGACTGCAAACTGGATATGTGCAGAACTACGCAGTGGGTATATTGTTAGGGATTGTAATAATACTTGGGATATTTATCTTTTAAGAGAGGTTAAAGATGCAAGGACTTCCAATATTAAGTATAGTGACCTTTTTTCCATTAATTGGTGTTGTTTTATTATTTATGATTGACAAAGAAAATGATAGGCTTTTAAAAGGGCTTACATTTGTCGTCACGGTTATAGACTTTTTAATCTCTCTTTATGTGCTTTTTTACTTTGACCCTACGACTCCTAACATGCAGTTTACAGAGTATCACGTATGGTTAGATAGGCTGGGAATCAGCTATTTTGTTGGGATCGATGGAATTTCACTCTTTTTGTTTTTATTGACAACGTTTTTGATGCCGATATGTATAATTTGTTCATGGAACTATATCCAGAAAAACGTTAAAGAGTTTGTAATTTTTATGTTAATCCTTGAAGTAGGCATGTTAGGTGCGTTTATTGCACTCGACCTGTTTCTATTTTATGTCTTCTGGGAGCTTATGCTCATCCCGATGTATTTTATAATCGGTGTATGGGGTGGGCAAAGAAGGATTTATGCAGCGGTCAAGTTTGTGCTTTACACTTTGTTTGGAAGTGTTCTCATGCTTGTTGCGATACTTGCATTTTACTTTTATGCAGGCGCTAAAACTGGTGAATACACATTCAATCTGTTGAAACTTTATGAAGTTGTCCCGCCTATGGAAATACAGATCTGGCTGTTTGCTGCCTTTGCTTTGTCTTTTGCGATAAAAGTTCCTATGTTCCCATTACATACATGGTTGCCAGATGCACATGTTGAAGCACCAACACCTGGTAGTGTTATATTAGCTGGTGTTTTGCTTAAGATGGGAACGTATGGTTTTATAAGATTTGCCATGGGGCTTTTTCCACATGCGGCACAGGCTTCAATACCTTTAATTGTTACACTTTCGTTGATTGGTATAATCTACGGTGCGCTTGTAGCAATGATGCAGCCTGATGTGAAAAAACTTGTAGCATATTCTTCCGTTAGCCATTTGGGTGCTGTAATGTTAGGATTGTATAGCTTAAACATACAGGGCGTTGAAGGCGGCATTTATCAGATGCTTAACCATGGTTTAAGTACTGGCGGACTCTTTATTATGATTGGAATACTTTACGAAAGACGCCACACAAGATTGATTGCTGACTTTGGTGGACTTACAAAGGTTATTCCCGTTTTTGCAGCTTTTTTTATGGTTGTAACGCTATCATCAGTAGGTTTGCCGGGGCTGAACGGATTCATAGGCGAGTTCTTGATCTTTTTAGGCGCATTCAAGGCAAATCCCGCATGGGCTGCGATTGCTGCAACAAGTGTTATCCTATCCGCAGCTTATATGCTCTGGATGTTCCAGAGGGTTATGTTTGGTCCGATAACAAAAGAAGAGAACAAAAAGATAAAAGATCTGAGTGTAAGAGAGATATCTCTTATGGTGCCGATAGTACTGCTATTTTTTGTGATGGGATTATTTCCAAACTACTTTTTGAACAGGATGCATGTATCAGTTGATGCCTTTCTTGCAAAATACAAATCCAAACTTACTATGAACATAGAAAAAACGATACCAGAACACAAACTTAACGGAGGCAATTAATGGTTGAGCTTAACATAAATTTTTGGTCTATCGCTCCTCAGCTTGTACTTATTGTTTTTGGGTTTCTTTTGCTTCTTATGGGTGCACTTGCAGGGAAAAAGACGGTTGGTTATCCTGCATTTGTCTCGGTTGCTGGCTTAGTCATGGCAGTTATTGTTAACGCTTACCTTTATGGCTCACGAAGACTTGCCTTTTCAAATATGGTGTTGTTTGATGAACTCACAGCTTTTTTTAACTTTATTTTTATAGGTGTAGGTATAACAGTCTCTTTGCTTTCACATAACTATATCAAAGACCGCATCAAGCATGAATGTGAATTTTATGCATTGATATTATTTGCAATCTCTGGAATGTCTTTTATCGTATCGTCATTAGACTTTATCATACTTTTCCTAGGCTTAGAACTTATGTCGCTGTCAGTTTACGTCCTTGCCTGTATGTTTAAAAACGATAGTAAATCAGTGGAAGGTTCAATTAAATATTTTCTTTTAGGCTCTTTTTCAGCGGCGTTTCTTTTACTGGGTATCGCCTTTTTATATGGCAATTTTGGAACTACAAACTACGCATTTATGTTGCAACACTTTGCTAAATTTAGCGGAGAAAAGGCTCTTATAATCAGCGTGGCATCTGGGCTTGTTTTAGCTGGTATCGTGATGAAGATATCGGCCGTTCCATTTCATATGTGGGCGCCAGATGTGTATGAGGGTGCGCCTACCACCGTTACTGCATTTATGGCTACTGCAGTAAAGGCAGCTGCTTTTGCGATGTTATTAAGGGTATATCTGTTAGGGTTAAGACCTTTAATATTTGACACAGTGGGTGTAGTAGCGTTATTAGCTGTTTTCACAATGACACTTGGCAATCTATCAGCACTTGCACAGAAAAACATAAAAAGAATGCTTGCATATTCGAGCATAGCACATGCTGGCTACTTAATGGTTGGTTTTGTTTCTTTAACGCAGACAGGTTTGTCCGCCATACTGTTTTACCTTGTCTCGTATAGTTTAATGAATTTAGGGGCGTTTGGCGTAATAATGCTTTTTGAAGCAAACTTAAAATCAGCAGAGTTGTCAGACCTGTCTGGGAAGGGCTTTAAGCATCCTTTCTTAGGTTTTCTGATGGTGGTATTTATGTTTTCGTTGGCTGGTGTTCCACCTACTGCTGGATTCACAGGCAAATTTTATATATTTACATCTGCTGTTCAGGCGGGCTATATTTCTCTGGCTATAATTGGTGTTATCAATTCTGCAATTTCAGCTTATTACTACTTGCGTGTTCTGATATATCTTTTCTTTAAGGAGTATGAAGGTGGTGTAAGTCCAGTAAAGATTGTGCCTTCTTCTGCAGTTGCAATGATATTGATGGCTATTGGCGTCTTGTTTTTTGGCATAATACCGCAAAGTTTATTTGAATTGACGGTAAAGTCGATATCATACCTTTTTTAAACATAGCAAGTTAATGAAGGCAGGGAAGGGGCAATTTGCCCCTTTTTTTTAGAAAAAAAAATATGGTAAAATTATAAAGTTTAATGGAAGAGCTGTTAATAGACTTTTATCCGGATCAAAAATCCGCCAGAATCGAGAAAGGCGGTAATCTTTTAAAGGCTGCCCATGCTGCTGGTGCACATATCAATGCGTCATGTGGTGGTGCTGGTACCTGTGGACAATGTAAAATTATAATAGAAAAGGGAGAATACGAAACTAAACGTTCAGATAAACTGACAGAAGAAGAATGGCAACAGGGCAAAAGATTAGCCTGCCAGACCATTGCACTTACAGATCTTATAGTGAGAATTCCCCCCGAATCAAAGCTTGACAGGACAGTATTAAAAAGAAAAGAGAAAAAATCAGAGCAAGACAAATCTTTTGGACTTACAGCATTAAAAATAACGATTGAAGAAGCTTTCGAAACAGAGCCTGTTATAGTGAAAAGATATATTCAGCTTGCCCCCCCTTCTATAGAAAACAATATGGGGGACCTAACGCGGGTAATAATGGCTTTGAAAAAACAGTATGATTATGAAAATCTTGATGTGGATTTTAAGGCATTAAAAACATTATCAACAGTTTTAAGAAAGGCAAACTGGAACGTTACCGTTCTTATTTTAGAAAAGGATGGATATACACCCAAAATTATTGGAGTAGAAGAAGGGGATACTACAGATAAATTTTATGGTATAGCTGTAGATGTTGGAACAACAACACTTTACGTTCAGCTTATCGATATGAATAATAAAACTGTACTTGCTGAAGCGTCCGATTATAATCCCCAAATAAGTTATGGTGAAGATGTTATAACAAGGATTCTTTATGCCATTAAATCATCAGGGCTTGAAAGGCTTCAGGAAGCCGTGATCAAATCTTTGAACAACTTGATAAACGAAGTAGTTAAGGAAGCAGGGGTAGATAAAAATCATATCTGTTTAATCATCACAGCTGGCAATACAACGATGACCCAACTTTTGTTGGGCATAAATCCAAAATACATAAGAGAGCATCCTTATGTACCTTCGGTTAATTTTTATCCATTCATAAGGGCTTGCAACATGGGTTTTGATTTGCCGACACATGTTTACCTATACACAATGCCGGTGATAGCGAGTTATGTCGGAGGAGATATAGTTTCTGGTGTCATGGCTTGTTCCGTTCATCAAAATCAAGAGCTTGTGCTTTTTATTGATGTGGGGACAAATGGAGAGATTGTGCTTGGAAACGCAGACTGGATGGTCACAGCATCCTGTTCAGCTGGTCCTGCTTTTGAGGGCGGTGGCGTAAAATATGGTATGAGGGCTACAAGGGGAGCGATAGAAAATGTTGAGATTGATAAAGAGACTTTTGAGCCCAGGATATACACAATTGGAAATTTAAAACCAAAAGGTATTTGTGGTTCCGGGATGATAATACTACTTGCAGAACTTTTCACGAAAGGCTTAATAACTCCAGATGGCAAGTTTGTGAAAACTTTAAATACAAACAGGATACGCGAAGGTGAGAATGGCTACGAGTATGTCCTCGCGTGGAAGGAAGAAACCCAGATTGGCGTTGATCTTGTGATTACCGAAGTGGATATTGATAACATTATAAGAACTAAGGGAGCTATATACGCAGGTTGTTCGGTATTACTGAAAAGTGTTGGTCTTGATTTTACAAATATTGAAAAGTTTATTATTGCAGGGGGTTTTGGCAGTTTTATTAACGTGGAAAAGGCGATAATTATTGGATTATTACCAGACATTCCACCTGAAAGATTTATGTATGTGGGTAACAGCTCACTTGCAGGTGCAAGACTTGCTGTTTTTTCAAAAGAAAAGTTGATTGAAGCTGAAAGATGTGCTAATATGATGACCAATATAGAGCTCAGCAATTATCCGAGCTTTATGGAAGAGTATGTGGCTGCTTTATTTTTGCCACACACCGATTTAAACAAGTTTCCATACGTAATGGAACAAATAAAGGGGAATAGCTAATGGCGTTTTTTGTTGCAATGGCAGGTAAAGGTGGAACAGGCAAAACAACAGTTGCTGGGCTGATTGTCAATATCTTATTATCAAAAGGCAAATCACCAATTCTTGCAGTAGATGCTGATGCAAACTGTAATCTTAACGAAGTATTGGGCGTTAAGTTAGGAGAAACCATAGGCAGGATAAGGGAAGAGGTTCTTCAGGTGCCCCCCGGTATGACCAAAGATGCATATATAGGCTATCGTGTCCAGGAGGCACTTGTTGAAAGCGATGGCTTTGATCTGATTGCGATGGGAAGACCAGAAGGTGCAGGTTGTTACTGCTATGCAAACGTCTTATGTAAAAAATATGTTGACATTCTAGCAGATAATTATAATTATGTAGTGATTGATAATGAGGCAGGGCTGGAACATATGAGCAGGAGAACGACGCATGGTGCAGATTTGATGGTAATTGTTACGGATGCGTCTCAAAGAGGTGTTATTACAGCGTCAAGGATAAGAGACCTTGCAGAAGAACTAAAGCTTAAGATAAATAAAACAGTGTTGATATTGAACAGGGTCGAAGGTGAGATTTCCGAAGAAACCAAAAAAGAGATAGAGAAAACAGGGCTTGAGCTGGGTTGTGTGTTGCCCGCTGACGAGACGATAAAGATGTTTGATGAAAAAGGTATATCCACGCTAACCCTTCCAAAAGACAACCCGGTATTGAAAAAAGTAGAGGCTTTTGTAGATAAGTACATAATAAATGCATAAAAAATAAAAAAAGAGGGGGAGTTATGGCATTTAAAGAACCAGTAGAAAAGTACAACAATGCAGTAACAGAAGTTGAAATCTCCGGCTTGAAGGTTGGAGGACAATCCGTATTAACAGGCGTTTACACATTTGATGGTCCCGTTCCCAATGCTCCTAAAATTGCGATGGAAGTTCTTGATTCCAGGCCAGAAGAGTGGCCACAGACTTTAATTGACGCATTAGGAGATGTTTATGACGACCCGGTCAAATGGGCTCTAAAGTGTCAAAATGAGTACAAGGCAGATATGATTTGTTTGAGCCTTGTCAGCACAGATCCAAACGGTATGAACAAATCTGCTTCCGAGGCTGCCGCTGTAGCAAAGGCAGTTCTTGATGCGATTAACATTCCTTTGATTGTTTATGGTAGCTTAAATAGCGAAAAGGATGGTGAGGTTATAAAGGCTGTTGGAGAGGCTTGTCATGGTAAAGTAATGCTTGTTGGCCCAGCAGACGATGAAAACTACAGAACAATAGGTGGGTCTGCATTAGGATATAAACATAAGGTTGCAGCAAATTCTCCGATAGATGTAAACCTTGCAAAGCAGCTAAACATCCTTTTGGGCAATCTTGGTGTGCCAATGGATTCAATAGTCATAGATCCAACCACAGGTGGTTTGGGATATGGTATTGAGTACACCTTTTCTGTTATGCAGAGAATCAGGTTGGCAGCACTTGCACAGGGTGATGATAAGCTCAAATCACCTTTCATAAACCTGATTGGAAAAGAGGCATGGAAGGCGAGAGAAGCAAAGATATCCGAGCAAGAAGAACCTACTTTTGGTGATTTAGCAACACGTGGCATCCTTTGGGAAGCAATTACAGCAATCAATCTACTTGTCTCCGGCTCAGACATTATGGTGTTAAGACATCCTGAAGCTGTCAGGCTTGTTAGAGCATTTCTAAACGAGTTTAAATAAAATTTTAAGGATATAGGGAGGAGATATGTCTAAGATTATAGCATCATCAGCGATTAGGGGAGCCCATGCCATATATGACAGGGTTTCTAAGAAGTACAAAGAGGCTCTCGAAAAGTTTGGGCCAGACAAGAAGGTAGAATTGCCCAACACTGGTTACTATCTGCCGGTCATCTATGGTTTGTTAGGACACCCGGTAAAGACACTTGGCGATATGCAACCAGTTCTTGACAAGTGCAAAGACCTTTTGCCACCATTTGTTAATGATAAGGTATGGGTTCCATACTTGGGTCATACACTTGATGCAGGTGCGGCTACACTTTTTCTATTCGAAATAGAAGAATCATTGAAATATCTTGAAGATCTTGTTCCATATTTCATAGCAGAAGACTGTGATGAAGACCATCTTTGGTTGGGAGCAGCAGATGATATCATCTTGAGGAAAAGAGGCGTTGAGTTTGTCGATGGAACAGCGCCTGGGTTTGCCGCAGTGGTTGGAGAAGCACCAGATGTAGAGACAGCGGTTAGTTTAGCAAAACAGCTTATCGAAAAACAGTTGTACGTATTTATGGCTGGTGGTAAGTTTGCTGAACAGTTGAAAAAGGGTGGCATGCAGTTAGGATGGAGCACACGTTTGGTTCCTTTTGGAGAACCGGTTTCTGCACACATCTTCTCATTAGGTTTTGCTACAAGGGCAGCGCTTGCCTTTGGTGGTATTAAACCTGGTGACTTTAAAAATGTTCTACTTTACAACAAAAATAGGGTTTTTGCTTTTGTCCTTGCCCTTGACGAGGTTACAGAAGAAAGGTATGCAGCAGCAGCGGGAGCAATCAATTATGGATTCCCTGCTATTGCACATACTAACATCCCACAGATATTACCAACAGGTATCTGTACATATGAACACGTAGTAAGTAATGTGCCACTTAACGAAATCGTTGATAAAGCGGTGGAGGTAAGAGGTCTTAAAGTTACTGTTACAAAAATTGATATCCCTGTTTCTTACGGGCCAGCATACGAAGGTGAAAGGGTTAAGAAAGAAAACATGAGGGTTGAGTTGGGCGGTCCAAAATCCTTTGGTTTTGAGTTCTGCCAGATGAAAGATATGGATGAAGTAAAAGATGGCCATTTTGAAGTAATAGGTCCCGATCTTGACGAAATACCTGAAGGTGCCACAGTGCCAATAGCTATCTGGTTAGAGGTTGCAGGTAGAAAGATGCAGGAAGACTTTGAACCGATTCTCGAAAGACAGTTCCATCATCTATTAAACCAGGCGGAAGGTGTATTACACATTGGACAGAGAGACATCATCTGGATGAGAATCACGAAGAAGGCGTTTGATAGCGGTTTCAGATTGAAGCATTTAGGTACAATACTTCACGCAAAACTGCACAATGACTTTGGCAACATCCTTGATAAGATACAGGTTAAAATTTATACAGAGCCGGAAAAGGTTAAAGAATTACTTGAAGTCGCAAGAAAGACTTACAGAAAGAGAGAAGAAAGAATGGCAGGCATGACAGACGAAAGTGTTGATCTGTTCTATTCCTGTACACTTTGTCAGTCTTTTGCTCCCACACATGTTTGTGTCGTAACTCCAGAAAGACCTGGGCTTTGTGGTGCATACAACTGGCTCGACTGTCGTGCAGCTTATGAAATTAACCCAACTGGTCCTAACCAGCCAATTACAAAAGGAACTGTTTTAGATGAACTTACCGGGCAGTGGGATACTGTTAACCAGTTTGTATATGAAAAATCAGGAAACGCCATAGAAAGATTCAGTGCCTACTCTATACTTCAAGATCCAATGACATCCTGTGGATGTTTTGAGGCGATAGTTGTTATTTTACCGATGACACAGGGCTTTATGATCGTTGATAGAGATTTTAATGGAATGACGCCTTGTGGAATGGCATTCTCCACGCTTGCTGGTCAGGTTGGTGGTGGTGCACAGACACCGGGGTTTGTTGGAATTTCAAGACAGTTTGTTCTTAGCAAGAAGTTTTTACTTGCAGAAGGTGGCTTGCCAAGAGTAGTGTGGATGCCCAAGGCGATGAAAGAGTTCTTAAAAGAAGGTATTGAGAAAAGAGCTCAGGAGCTTGGTCTTGAAGATTTTTACAACAAAATTGCGGATGAGACTATTGCTACGACCGAAGAAGAGCTTATGGAGTACCTCCAGAAGGTAAACCATCCTGTTCTTTCGATGGAACCATTAATGTAAAAAATAAAAATAAAAAGGAGATATAGATATGGGACTTACAGGTATTCAAATTTATAAATTACTTCCTCAAACAAACTGTAAAGAATGCGGCGAACCAACCTGTCTTGCTTTTGCTATGAAGCTGGCTGCAGGTAAGGCGGATATCAATCTTTGTCCGTATGTTTCAGAAGAGGCAAAGTCAAAACTTTCTGAAGCTACAGCTCCGCCAATCAGAGAGTTTAGCATTGGTGCTGGTGACTCGGCTGTTAAAGTTGGTGGCGAAACAGTGATGTTCAGGCACGAAAAGACGTTTTTTAACCCAACACCAGTTGCGGTTTTGGTAAAAGACACAGAGGCAGATGCAGAGTTAGATGCCAAGTTGAACAAAATAAAAGGTATTTGTTTTGAACGCGTTGGCAAAAAGCTTTGTGTTGATATGATTGCGGTAAAGAACGATAGCGGAGATAAAGCAAAATTTCTCGCAGTGTTAGATAAGGTTGCTGCAACAGGCAAACCCATGTTGATAGCAAGCGAAAACGTTGATACATTAAAAGAGGCAGCTGAGAAGTTTAAAGCAGTTAGACCTTTACTTTATGCTGCTACTTCTTCAAATGTAGATGCTGTTGCAGAAATTGCTAAGGCTAATAATGTTCCAGTTGTTGCCAGGGGGAGCAATCTGAATGAATTAACTGATGTTACAGCTAAGTTATCTGCAGCTGGAGTTAAGGATATCGCTATAGATACTGGTGCAAGAACCATTAAAGATGCACTAAAAGATAACGTGTTTGTGAGAAGGGCATCGGTAAAGCAGAAAGTTAAAGAGGTTGGTTATCCAACTATAGTAATGGCTAACGAAATCACCAACGACCCAATGCTTGAAGCAGTAATAGCTTCAGCGCTAATTTCTCAATATGCTGGAATAGTAGTGCTTTCAGAGGCAGATCCTGCAAAAATATTACCAATTACTGTTTCGAGAATGAATGTGTTTACAGATCCACAGAGGCCCATGGTTGTTGAACAGGGGATATACCCAATTAATAATCCTGATGAAAATTCTCCTGTCATTATCACCGTTAATTTTGCGCTTACATACTTTATCGTTTCTGCAGAAATTGAGGCGAGCAGGGTGCCCTGTTGGTTAATGATTATGGATACAGAAGGACTCTCGGTTCTTACAGCATGGTCAGCAGGTAAGTTTGTTGCAGATGCAATGGCTGCTTATGTTAAAAAGACTGATATTACTCAAAAAGTAAAACACAAAAAGATAATCATCCCCGGCTATGTTGCACAGCTTTCAGGTGAGTTTCAGGAAGAGTTAGGGGAAGGCTGGGAGGTTCAGATAGGACCAAGAGAAGCTGGTGATTTACCAAAATATCTTAAGATGTGGAAATAAATAATAAAATTTGGAGGGAGTAGATAATGTCAAAAGTAATCACAATTGCAGAAAGTATCAACATTATGTCCAAGACGATAGGGCCTGCTATCAGGGAAAGAAACAAGGCTCCTATTCAAAAGATGGCTGTAGAAGAAACAGAGGCAGGTGCAGATTATCTTGATCTAAATTTAGGACCGGCAAGAAAGGCTGGTGACGAGGTGATGGAGTGGCTTGTAAAAACAGTTGAAGAAGTTTCTGATTTACCATTATTTCTTGATACAACCAACCCAGTTGCGATCGAGGCAGGTATCAAGGCTGCAAAGAAAAATCTGCCAATAATCAACTCCATATCTGCTCAGACAGAGTCACTGCAAACAAAACTTCCACTTGTAAAGAAGTATGGCTGTGATTTTGTCGCTTTAACACTTTCGGAAGAAGGCATTCCAAGGGATGCAGCAGAAAGAGGAATGTGTTTGGTAACCATAATGAGCGCAGCTGCAGAGATGGGAATACCAAACGAAAAACTCTGGGTTGACCCGATAGTGCTTCCCATATCTGTTGACCTCAATCAGGTACTTGCTTTTCAGGAGTTTATACCTCAGGTACAGGAAATCTGTCCCGGTGCAAAAACAACATGTGGTCTTTCTAACGTTTCAAATGGTGCGCCGACAGACGAGTTAAGAAGGGTGCTTAACAGGGCATATCTTGCAATGTTAAAGAAGTTAGGACTTTATTCAGCTATAGTCGATAGTTATGATAAAGAGATGATGCAGTTATGTGCCGGCAATATGTCAGAAATTGAAGAGCTCGTTTCAAAAATGATGGATGGTTATGAGCCTGATATGAACAGCCTTAACGAGCAGCAGCAAAAATATGCAAAAAGCGTTAGGGTTCTCTTAGGTAAGGTTCTTTATTCTCATTCCTGGTTAGAAGTTTAATAATTGATAGCAAAGTTTTTACCTCTATTAATAGGAAGTCTGCCTCTATCAGCCGTCGAAAAGGCTATAGAGGCAGTTTTTTCTTGTTGTCCGAACACGCCGTCATGGCCACAATTACCCAAACTTTCTCCATTTGAGGGAATGAACCTTCAGTATCTTGAAGGGATTCCCGGCTGGCAGATTAATCAGAATAAGGTGATTTTTAAACCATCACAACAGGTAACAGTAGAATTTTCAGATGCCATAAACAAGGTTTTTAGTGATGATGTGAATGCGTTTGCAATTACAGAAAAGCATTCTGCCTGCTTAAATCCGTTTCTTGAGCAACTAAAAAATAGAGATGTAGAGATAGTAAAAGGTCAGGTTATTGGACCAGTCACATTTTTAACATCACACAAGATAGAAGATTTCGTCATGTTGATAAAGGATGATGGCTATAGAGAGTTGATTCCAAGAATACTCTGGTTAAAGGCAAAGTTTCAAATAAAAAGATTTAAAGATGTGAGCCCAGATAGCAACAGGATAATATTTTTTGATGAGCCAATCCTTTCACAGATTGGTTCTGCTGTGACAAGCATAAACAAGGAAGATATTGCAGAGTTATTTTCCATTGTAACAGATTCATTAGATTGTTACAAAGGGGTTCATATTTGTGGAAACTCTGATTGGGACTTTATTCTTAGCCTGCCCATTGATATTGTAAACTTTGATGCATTTAGTTACGGCGACAACTTCTTACTATATAGAGATGCCATTGAAGACTTTATATCAAGAGGTGGCTATATTGCAGCGGGTATAATACCGACAGATAGTGAGAGTTTGAGCAAAACAAACGAAGAAACCGCAATGGAGAAAGCAAAACGTTTTATGAAAGAGTTGAAAAGTATTGTTAATGAAGACAATATTTATAACAGAGTTTTTATAACGCCTGCCTGTGGAATGGGAACTTTAACAGAAGCCGAAGCATATAAAGCGATGGGGTTACTTAAGCATCTGTCAGAAAAATTAGTTGTGTAGTTTTGTTTCAAATAAATTTTTAACGCCCCTGCCTGAATAAAAATAATTGTGTTTGATTTTTAATTAAAGTATAATTGGAAAAAAGGACCGAACAAAAACGTTCATGAGGCAAGGAAACAGCATTAAAAATGTGTTGGTACTTATCCAGCTAATCATTATAGTGCCTTTTATACTAATTGTTATCCTCATGAGCATACAACAGGCTAACAGTATATTTAATGAAAAAGTCAAAAGTATTTTAGTTGAAACAGAGGGTATAGCAAAGTCAGAAAACAAAGTTGATGAGATAAAAGCCGTTCTCAAATCATTAGCGATAACTTCTGATGTTAAAAGGCTTAATAAACAAGCCATCCAGCAACTATTTAAAGAAACTATTAAAAATACCGGGATATTTTATAATCTGTTGCTGGCAGATAAAACAGGCAATCTTATTGTAAGTGGTATTGAAGTTAAAAATCCAATTGCTAGCGCAAGTGATAGATTATATTTTAAGCGCGCTTTAAGAGAAAAAAGGTTTGTCTGGGGTGAGTTTGCTATATCAAGGTCAACTGGAAAAAACACGATTCATTTTGCGATGCCCGTTTTAAATGAAAAAGATGAGGTAATATCGGTAATCGTGGCTGTACCGATAATGGAAAAAGTCTTGCCAATGTTTGCCGCTGAACGCAGATATAATTTGATAGACGAAAATGGCAAGATTGTCGTTTCAAATAATAAAGATAATATTGGAAAATTGTTTGAACACTTTGACATTATAAAAGACAGCGAAAAAGTGTCAGATATCTTTTTGCATGACAAACATTATGCGGTTTTTGCAAAAATCATCATAGAAAACAAGGTATTTGGATATATTGCGGATGAGGTAGAATTTTCAAAAACTAACATTTTAATAAAATCTGGTTTTATTTTAGAGCAATTAATAATCGTATTTATAACATTTTTGAGTTTGTATTTTACGAGAAAAACCACAAACAGATATTTGCTTCAGCCTGTAGATAATATAAAGAAAAGGTTTGAAAGCTTTGCAGTATCAGGAGAACTGACAAAAATTGATGAAAAATATCAAGGAGAGCTGGAAGTATTTAAAGAAGCATATAACAAGTTTGTCGAAATATATGAAGAGACTCAAGATGAGATTGAAAAAGAGAGAGACTTCTGGTTTGATACTTTCAACAGTTTTTCCGATCCTATATTTATTGTAGACAAAGACTACAGAATAATAAAAGCTAACGAAATGTTTTTTGAGTTGGTTGGGATAGATAAAAACAGAATATCAGGCTTACATTGCTATGATTTAGTTCACAAAATTAAGCAACCAACAGTTTACTGTCCACACAAAGATGTTTTGAACAAAAATTTAAGCTTTTCCTATGAGCTTTTTATTGAAGAGCTAAATAAGTGGTATTTGGTCACGTATTCACCATTAATACATAAAGGTGTTGCAAATTCTACTATCCATATCTTTAAGGACATAACCAAAATTAAACAAAATGAAGAAGAAAAACTCAAGATTGAAAGGCAACTGCTACATACACAGAGGTTAGAGAGTTTAGGGATACTCGCAGGTGGTATTGCCCATGATTTTAACAACATGCTGACAGGTATTCTTGGTAATGCAGAACTTGCTTTGATGGAAAACGATAAGATGCCGCAAACGGTAAAAAAGAATCTGGAAACAATTAAAATCATTACTGATAAAGCAGCACATCTGACAAGGCAGATGCTTGCGTATTCAGGAAAAGGTAAATTTGTGCTGAAAGAAATCGATTTAAATAAGTTTATCAAAGAGATATACGATTTAGTGAAGGTTTCGATATCTAAAAAAGCGGTCATTAGTCTTAATCTAAATGAAAAAGAGCCATTATTTTTACAGGGTGACCCGGGTCAGATTGAGCAGGTGATTTTAAATCTTGTAATAAATGCAAGCGAAGCATTAGAAGATAAAGATGGACTAATTACTATCACAACCGGTAAGCAATGGTGTGATGAAAAATATTTTAAAACAACAGTTGAAAATGAATTAACAAATCTTCCTGAAGGCTGGTACGCCTATTTTGAAGTGACAGATACTGGCTGTGGTATGGATAAAAGTACAATGAATAAGATATTTGAGCCATTTTTTACAACTAAATTCACTGGGCGGGGGTTAGGACTTTCAGCAATTCTTGGTATTGTGAGGGGACATGGTGGTGCTATCAGAGTATATAGTGAAAAGGGAAAAGGCAGCTCTTTTAAGATAATATTTCCTTTAAGTAAAATGGCTGAATCAGTGGAGGAAAAAGTTGTCAAACGCAGAGAACTAACAAACAAAACAGTTTTAATTATAGACGATGAAGAGATGGTAAGAGATGTAGCTAAAGGAATTGTTGAAGTTTTAGGCGGAGAAGCGATTACTGCAAAAGATGGCGTGGAAGGAATAGAGATTTTTAATGAAAACAGAGATAAAATCGATTTTGTATTGTTAGATTTAACAATGCCAAATCTTTCCGGTGAAGAGGTGTTTAGAGAGCTTAAAAAAATAAAAAATGACATCAAGGTAATATTAATGAGTGGCTATAATGAACAGGAAGTTTCGCAAAGACTTGTAGGAAGAGGCTTTGCTGGTTTTATACAAAAGCCGTTTAGTATCGAAAAACTTATAGAAATTTTGCAGTAGTAACTAAATATGTGTTTGTGTTCACAGAATGTTATAAAAGATGTTTAATCAGTGTAGTTGCAAATGCGCCCCTTGTCAATTCGAATGATAATATGACCTTAATTTTACCTTTATAAATCTCATCGGATTCAGGTTGTTTTGCTTTTAAGTTTATAGGGAAAACAACAGCGTCGCGCTGGAAAGACTTTATAATAACCTTTCTGTAATGTCTAAAATTAAACCTGCCCTGATGAAGCCCTTCTTCTTTTAATATCTCGTCGTAAAAGGTTTCGACTTCATCACTGCTAAAATAAGGGGTTAAACCGTGTGAAGGAAGTCTAAGTTTTTTGAAATATTCGAGCTCATCATCAACAAGCTTTGTGTAAGAAGATAATTTCCAGTGTTTAATAACAATCTTTTTAGAGTCAGATAACAAACGTTTTAGAAAAATTTTGTCGAGCATTTTGTTCCAAAGATACGATTGATAAGCAGAAAAATATGTAGAAACGTCAGTAGTAGGTAAAAGATGGATTGTGTTAATAAACTTTTTTGGATTATCAACAAGGTATGTAAAAATTCTTTTTTCTAAGTTTGTTTTGGCAAACTTAAGACAGTACTTAAAGTCACCCCAATGCTCAAAAAAAAGCTGCTTTCTCTGTTTATCAGAACTGCTATCTTGAGGAAAGATAGAACAAACAGCAGCCTTAATCGCGCCATTATATTGCGCCTTTAGAAACTTTTCTCCAAAAAAACCACATCGTTCATCATAGCTGCCAAAACGTTGTTCACCAAAGTAATTAGGAAAACCATAATTAGCAATATTAAAAAGGTTGTTGAGCATTTTTTTGGCATCCAACTGTGATATATCTCTGATAACAATCTGAAATCTATTTGCAATGATGTCCGATGTTGCAAAATGCCTGTTAGACTTTCCTAAGAAAGTAAGTTTAAGGTTGTCCATACCCGTATCTAAATCAAGCTTGTTTTTAAAAACGGTGATATGTTGTGAAGTTAAGGCGTATCTATCTTTTTTGCCGCCATATGAAAGTTGGGAAAGCGGTAAACTATTTTTTCGTGCGATATATTGCAGGGCATCTATTGTGTTCCAGAATTTTTTTTCGAGCCTGTAAACATGGTATTCCCCGGTTTTATTAGTTGGAAAATTGGTGATTTCAGTAACTATAAAATCTTCAGGCAAAACCTTAATCTTCATATCTGTTTGCCCTGACAATATCTAAAATACGAGCCTCTTTGGGTGCCTTTATCACAACAATACTGCCTGCATTTGCCGATGAAACTTCTTGACCTTCGACCGTTTTTATCTCATCAATTAAGAAAGGGAGATGTTCAATATTGGGAGATAAAAAGAATAACTCCATTCCTCTGGAAAGTCTCTTTTTAAGTTCTAAATATGCAAAGCCGCTATCAATTTGTTTTATAACACCAATAACGTCCTGTGTCATCAAATCCTGTCTGCCAGTAAGATTATAACCATCTTTGTCCTGTTGACCATGCAGCATACCTGTAGTGTAACCCCTACTGGAAAATACCATAAGCTCTTTTTTATAAACATCTTTCTCAAATTTGTCGCCATTATAAATGGCATCTATAGCCTTTCTGTAAGTATGCACCACCCCGGCAACATAGTTAATACCTTTCATTCTACCCTCAATCTTAAAACTGTTAATACCGGCAGAAGATAAGTCTGGCAGATACTCCACGAGACAAAGGTCTTTTGAATTCATTAGATGACTTCCACGTTCGTTTTCAAAAACGGGGAAAAACTGTCCGGGTCTTGTTTCTTCCATAAGGCTGTAGTTCCATCTACAAGAATGTGTGCATTCACCTTTATTAGCGCTTCTGCCAGTTAAAAATGCGCTTATATAGCATCTGCCAGAATAAGAGATGCAAATGCCACCGTGAACAAAAACTTCTAACTCTATTTGTGTCTTTTGTCTGATAAATTTTATCTCTTCTAAAGAAACTTCCCTTGCCAGATTAACTCTTTTTGCACCTAAGGATTCCCAGAAACGTATAGCCTCAAAATTAGTGACGTTTGCCTGAGTGCTAATATGTATAGGGATATCCCTGGCAGTCTCTTTTGCAAGCAAAAATACCCCTGGATCAGATAAAATGATGGCATCTGGCTTAATTTCACTTAAAACAGCCAAATGTTTTTTTATATTGTCAATATCAGCGTTATGCGGGAAAATGTTAACAGTTACATAAACTTTTACATTGTTTTTATGTGCAAACGAAACCGCTTCTTCAATTTCTGAATCATTTTCAAAGCCTTTTGTCATTGCCCTTAAACTTAAAGCGGTTTTACCTAAGTATACCGCATCAGCGCCATAATGGATGGCAGTTTTAAGTTTTTCTAAATTTCCAGCAGGTGCAAGCAGTTCTGGCTTATTCATTTATTTTTGCCGCCTTTATCGCTTCAACTGCCAATTTATCGCAAAGCTCATTCTCTTTGTGTCCCTGATGTCCTCTTATCCAGTTCCACTCAATTTCGTGTCCATCCATAGCATTTAATAGTCGTTCCCATAAATCCCTATTTTGAACATCTTTTTTTTGTGAATTCTTCCAGTTATTTTTTAACCAGCTAGGCAACCATTTTGTGATGCCATTTACTACGTATTGAGAATCGGTATAAATCTTTACTTTAGATGCTACCTTTAATGCCTCAAGTCCCGCTATGACAGCCATCAGTTCCATTCTATTATTGGTTGTTAAAGATTCTGAACAAACAATTTGTTTTTCTTTGTCTTTGTATCGTAATATTGCACAATAAGCACCTACACCGGGATTTCCACTGCATGCGCCATCGGTAAACAGTTCGATAACAGGTTTGTTTTTTTTGGTCATATCTTGTCAATTATTATGTTATAAAATTTGCTTGTTTTCAATGACTGAAATTGTATTTAGGCAAATGTGCTTTTCTTTTACCAGTCTGAAAACAAACTTAAGATCTGTGAACGTATCAACGTCGCGTTTTTTGTCAAGCAGCATAAAAGAACAGCTGTCTTTTACATTTTTCAAGGTATCTTCAAGAGCAAATTGAGTGCTCCATCGAACATTGTTAAAATAACTTTTTTTAAACACAGACTTTTTAAAGCCAATCAAATAATATCCACCATCTTCCGCTGGTCCTAAAACCATATCAAAATTACAAAGCGTCTCAAAGGCAGTTTTTAAATCGCTTGATGTTATATCTATCGTATCGCTACCAATCAAGATAGCCATTTCTGCTTCAGCATCAAAAACTTTCTTGAATGCGTTTGCCATCTTTTCACCTAAATTGTTGCCGTCCTGTGCATAAAAAATATAATTATTACCAATAAACGATTTAATACAGTCAAGGCTATCAGTTGGAGTGAAAAAGATTATGAAATCTAAACCACTTGCCTTTAAAGTTTCGAGAATGTCATTTACAAACGCTTTGTATAACAAAACAGCATTATCACTACCAATATCGATTGCCAGGCGTGTTTTAACATTTCCAGGTAAGGGAGCCTTAACAAAGAAGATAATCTTGCAATTTTTACTACACACCGGTATGCCCAAAGCCGCCATCACCCCTATCTGTTGAGGAAAGCTCTGCCACTTCTTGTATTTCTACAACATATCTTTTTGCAATAATCAGTTGGGCTATGCGGTCAGCACGTTTTATAGTATAGGGCTCATTGCCTAAATTTACGACAATTAACTTTATCTCTCCACGGTAATCTTCATCTATCGTGCCGGGCGTGTTTAAAAGGGTGATACCATATTTTAATGCAAGCCCGCTTCTTGGTCTTATCTGAGCTTCAAATCCTTCTGGCAACTCAATCACGATACCTGTAGGAACGAGTGTTCTTTCTAAAGGATTTATACAAACGTCGCTGTCAACCGCAGCATACAGGTCTAAGCCACTTGCGAATTTGGTCATATATGCAGGTAGAGGCAAGTCTTTAGCGTGAGGAAGTCTTTTTATTTTTAAGGTTTCCATCGTCTTGTTTAGGGGAGATTATCGCATATCTTGCATTTTCTTGTGATAAATAGGTGTTTGCAACCTTAACGACATCATCAACTGTAACTTTGTTGATTTTTTCCAGCTCCTTTTCTAATGGGATAAAATTGTTGTAGTAAAGTTCACTCTTTGCGTTGTATGAAAATCTGGCATCACTGCTATCTAAGGCTATCAAGCTGTAACCTTTCATCTGCTCTTTCGCATAACCAATTTCCTCTTCTGGAATATCTCCTTTTGCAAGCTTCTTTAAGATTTCAGCAACTTTATCCATGCATTTTTTATGATGTTTAATGCTTGTTCCAAAATATATCTCTAAATAGCCTGTGTCCTGATATTCGTGGACAAATGAAAAAACTGAGTAAGCATAACCCGATTTTTCACGAAGCTCCTGAAACAATAAAGAGCTCATTCCTGCGCCCAGTATATAATTTAGAACTTTAAGAGGATACTTGTCGTCATTGTAAATAGAGACGGTTTTAAAACCAATAGCTGTGTGAATTTGATAAAGATGGCTTTTAGAAAGCTTAATATTCTTTCCTTTCTTGTTAGCTTCCCTTTTGAAGGAGATATTACCCTTTTCTCTATTGCCAAAGTATTTGTCTGCTAAATTATAAAACTCGTCCCATTTAAAGTTGCCTGCTGCAGCCACAACTATCCTGTCATTTTGATAGTAGTTCTTAACAAAATTAGAAATACTATCTCTTGAGAAGTTTTTGACATGTTTTTCTGTGCCAAGTAATGAATGCCCCAAACCATCCTTACCAAAAATCGATTGCAGCATTAGATCGTGTATGAGGTCATCAGGGGTGTCGTTAACCATACCTATTTCCTGTATAACAACCTCTTTTTCCCTTTCGAGTTCTTCTTCTGGAAACACAGAATTTAGGAATATGTCTGACAAAAGCTCTACTCCTAATTCGAGTCTGTCTTTAATGATTTTTACATAGTAGCAAGTGTATTCTTTATTTGTGTAGGCATTTATAATGCCACCAATTCTGTCAATAGTCTTGGAAATGTCCAGAGCAGAACGTTTATTTGTGCCTTTAAACAACATGTGCTCGGTAAAATGGGCTATACCAAGCTGCTCCAATGGTTCATCACGTCCACCACAAAATACAAAAATACCAACTGTTACTGAGTTGTAATCAGGAATTTCCTCACCAATAATGCGGATACCGTTAGCTAATAACTTTTTGTGATAGGCTTTATGAGGTCCTTTCACCAAGCGCCTCTTTACGGCTAAGCTTAATCTTCCCCTGAGGATCAATGTCAATAACCTTCACCAGTACCTCATCGCCAATTTTAACCACATCAGTAACATTTTTTACACGTTCGTGTGAGAGCTGAGAAATATGTAGCAAACCGTCAACACCTTGAGCCAACTGAACAAAAGCTCCGTAAGTTTCTATTCTTACAACCTTCCCAAGATAAATGCCACCAAGTTCTGGCTCAAAAGTGTGCTTCTTTACAAGACTTATAGCCTTATCTGCGGCATCAGCGTTGCTTGAAAAGATATTTACTGTTCCGTCCTCATTAATATCTATGTTAACGCCAGTCTGGTCTATTATGCTTCTAATATTTTTCCCACTGGGTCCAATTAAATCTTTTATCTTTTCTTTGTTAATCTTGACAGTGTAAACGCGTGGTGCATAAATAGATAGACTCTCTTTAGGCTTGCTAATTGTTTTATTCATTATTTCGAGAATGTGTAATCTTCCCTGTTTTGCCTGTTCGAGTGCAGTTCTTAAGATATCACCAGATACTCCAGTTATTTTAATATCCATCTGAACAGCAGTTATTGCATCTTTTGTTCCGCAAATCTTAAAGTCCATATCGCCAATATGGTCTTCATCACCAAGGATGTCTGAAAGAACAATAGCCTTGCCGCCCTCAATCATCAGTCCCATCGCAACCCCAGCTACATGTTCTTTAATTGGAACGCCCGCATCCATTAACGAAAGTGAACCTCCACAAACAGAAGCCATAGATGAAGAACCATTAGATTCAAGGATATCTGAAACTATCCTTATGGTATATGGAAAGACAGAACTATCAGGAATGATAGGCATCAATGCCCTTTCTGCAAGAAATCCGTGACCGATTTCCCTTCTACCGGGACCTCTTAAAGGTTTAACTTCGCCGGTGCAAAATGGGAAAAAGTTGTAATGTAGCATAAAAGATTTAAAAGTTTCACCGAAAAGGGCATCTACCTTTTGCTCGTCTTCAGAAGTGCCAAGAGTAGTAACCACAAGTGCCTGGGTTTCTCCACGGGTAAAAACAGCTGAACCATGAGTTCTTGGTAGCAAACCAATTTCACATGTGATAGGCCTAATCTCTTGAGGCGTTCTGCCGTCTATTCTCTTGCCCGTTTCAAAGATATGTCTTCTAACAACAGTCTTTTCGACCTTTTCTATAGCAAATCCGAGCCATATATCGAGTGATGGGTCAGAAAACTTTGATTGAACATCTTCTTTTATTATAGAAAAAAGCTCTGCAAGACCTTTTCTACGCTCTGCCTTACTTGTGCTAAAAATCTTTTCCTTAAAGACATCCTGATATTTAGTTTCGACGTATTTTTCAATTTCTTTAGCAATCTCAGGGAGAGAATATTCTGCTTTTGTAATTCCAAGCTCTTTAATAATATCTTCCTGAAACTGTGTAATCTTAATTATCTCTTTATGTGCAATTTCGAGTGCCTTAATAAACTGCTCCTCAGTAACAAAAGTTGCCCTCCCTTCAACCATCACTATGGCGTCCTTAGTTCCTGCAACTACAACATCAAGAAGGCTCTTTTCCATCTGCGTTCTTGTAGGATTTATCAAATACTCTCCATCTATCATTCCCATCCTAACAGCGCCCACTGGACCTTTAAACGGTGCTCCAGCCAATTCAAGCGCATAAGATGCTCCAATGATGGCAAGAATATCAGGATCGTTTTCCTGATCTATCGAAAGAACAGTAGCGATAACCTGTATTTCGTTAAAAAAACCTTTTGGGAAAAGCGGTCTTATTGGCCTATCTATAAGGCGAGAGGTAAGCGTTTCCTTTTCACTTGGTTTACCTTCTCTTTTAAAGAAACCACCGGGTATCTTGCCCGCTGCGTAAGTTTTCTCGATATAATCACATACCAATGGTAAAAAATCTGTCCCTACTTTTGGCTCACTGGCTATAACTGCCGTTACAAGTACAACACTCTCCCCATACTGTATAACACACGAACCAGAGGCTTGCTTTGCAAGCTTTCCCGTTGAAAATACAAGTTCTCTATCGCTTATGCGAATACTTTTTCTATGCATTTGAATTTATCAGCCTCCAGTTATTTACGGATACCTAAACGATTAATAATTTCTTTGTAGCTCTGGAAATTATGATCCTTTAGATAATCCAACAACTTTCTTCTCTGGCTGACAAGCTTCAAAAGCCCTCGCCTTGAGCTAAAATCCTTTTTGTGTGTTTTAAAATGTTCAGTCAGATAGTTTATCCTGCCCGTGAGTAAAGCAATCTGAACCTCTGGAGAACCTGTATCGCCTTCAAACCTGCGAAACTGACTGATTAACTCCTGCTTTCTTTCTTTGTTTAAAGTCATTTAAAAACCTCCTATCAATATTAAGGTTTAAAAATTTACCATAAAATTAAACATTTGTAAACATAATTTTATCTGCAAGCCAGATAGGGAAAAAAGCTTCTGGCAAAATATTTGCATATGAGATTAGATTTTTAGGTCACGTCGTTCCCTCTAAATGAGTTAAAAAAGAAGTGTAAAAGACGACTGAAATAAATTAGCAAAATTATAATTGACTTTGGTAATAAAACACAATAAAATTGTCGCTATGTATATCAGCACAGGTGTTGTCCCGGCAAGTCATGTTCGATTTAGTCGATTTAGTTTGTTCCGTCGATCTGTAAGGAGGGGCAACTGTGTCTTAATTTTTTAGTTTTCAAATATTGAATGTAGTAATTACAAATTAAGCCACAGGCGGCAAAAGCCCTTGTGGCTTTTTTATTTTTTTCCAAAGGAGGTTTAATTATGATTATTGTTTTGAAACCCGGGTGTAAAGAAGAAGAAATCAAGACAGTTATTGAGAAGGTAGAAGAGTTAGGTTTTAAGGCGCACACTATAGTAGGCGTTGAAAGAACAGTTATAGGGGCAGTTGGCGACGAAAGGGGCAAACCAAAACTTCAAGCATTACAGGCTCTATCGTGTGTTGAGAGTGTTGTACCTATCTTAAAACCATACAAGCTGGCAAGCAGGGAATTTAAAAATGAGCCCACTGTTGTAAAGATATATGAGGCTGCATTTGGGAGAGAATATTTTGGTGTGATAGCTGGTCCTTGTTCTGTAGAATCTGAAAAACAGATTATCGAGACCGCTATTAAAGTAAAGGAAGCGGGCGCAAAAATGCTAAGAGGAGGGGCATTTAAACCAAGGACATCACCTTACGCGTTTCAAGGCTTAGAAAAGGAAGGATTAAAACTTCTTGCTATGGCAAGGAAAGAGTCTGGGTTACCTTTTGTAACAGAGGTGGTAAATCCAGAAGACGTGGAATTGGTGGGAGAATATGCTGATATGCTTCAAATTGGGGCAAGAAATGTTCAAAACTTTTCATTGTTGAAAAAGGCGGGCAAGTTTGGGAAACCTGTTTTGCTAAAAAGGGGAATGTCAACAACAATACAAGAGTTTTTAATGTCTGCTGAGTATATACTTTCAGAAGGAGTTAAAGACCTTATTTTGTGTGAAAGAGGCATCAGAACGTTTGAAACTGCAACAAGAAATACACTTGATATTTCCGCTATTCCAGTAATTCAGGAACAGTCACATCTTCCAATAATCATCGACCCATCTCATGCGACAGGTGTAAGAAGATATGTTGCACCATTGTGTTTTGCAGCGATGGCATGTGGCGCAGATGGACTGATTGTTGAGGTGCATCCAGAACCAGAAAAGGCTCTTTGTGACGGACCACAATCTTTACGTATCGAAGAGTTTAAAAAAATAATGGATGAGTTGTTACGACTATCTGAATTTAATGGAAAAATAGTTTAAAAGTTGTGATAATATTTTTTAGTGTTGAAAGGTTCGGTTTTTTTAATAGCAGAGTTTGGTTTTGTTAACAAGGTATTGAAAGAGAGGAAGAAACGTCTTTTCCAAAAAGTTTTCTTGCTCTCTCTTTTGTGTCATATTGTTTTCGTGTTTGTGTTGATAACCGCACCTTACAAAAAAAATAACGAATTAAAACAACAAATTGTAGAAATAATCGATGCATCATACGTTCCTTTGCCGTCTGAAGATGAAACTAAAGTTGAAACAAACGAGACTGTAACTCAAACTTCAGCAGAAGAGAAGTCTAAATCGGCTGAAAAAAAAGAACAGACACAGGAAAACATACCTGAGAAAAAAGAGTTCAGTTTGCCAGAAAGAAAGGTTTTAGATAGAAAGAGACCTGATACCAGCTGGCGTAAAGAAGTTGAGAAAAAATTTCAAGCCGAAAAACCTCAAAAAATAAGTGTATCGAGGGCAGATTTAGAGTATAAAAAACATGCTCCTCAAAGCATTAATGCATCAACGTCAGCAAATTCGCAATCGTATATAAGAATGTTGGGTTTTATGATAAGAAACCATTGGTATGTTCCTGAGGATTATGGACACAAATTTTATGGTTTATCAGCTGAACTTGAGGTTAGTTTAGACACAAACGGATATATAAAAAATGTGGAGGTTGTTCGCTCTTCTGGCAATGGCTTATTTGATAACTATGCTAAAGAGGCGGTAATCAAAACAGTTAGATTTCCTCTGCCGCCAAAAGAAATGTTTGAAAATATATTTTTAAATGGTAAAATAACAGTAGAGTTTAAACCGTGAAATATTTGAAATATCTAATTTTTGTTCTGCTTTTTGTGTCAATTTCTGGATTTAAAATTGAAATAACAAACCCAAATTTGCGTCCTTTCAGGTTATTTATCGATGAATTTAGAGCAAAACACGGCGAAAAGATTTATTCGCAAGTAGTTTCTAACTTGAAAATGTTACCTAATATCGTGTTTTCAAATACCAGGGATGCTGCTGATTATGAAGTTTCTATGAACACAGAAGCAGACACTTTTAATGCTATACTTACAAATGTAAAAACAGGAGAGTTTTTTACTTTTAAGTTAAAACCTTTTGCTACTGATATCATTTCTAATGCAAACCTTCTTTCCGATAAGCTTTATGAAAAGATAACACAAACGAAAGGCATTTTTAGTACAAAGATAGTCTTCTCTATGAACTGGAAAGGTGTAAGACAGATCTTTCTTACAGACATTACTGGAAAGATGTTTAAAAAACTAACTAATAATAAAAGCGATTCCATTGCACCAAAAATTTCTCATAATAGACGATATGTTGTCTATACTCAGTATCTTAATGGTTCCGGTACCGCCTTAAGATTGATTGACTTAGAAACTCTTGAAGATAAACTTTTGCTTTCTTCTAAAGAGATTAACCTCGCTGGTGGCTTTGAAAAGGATGATAAATCAATACTCTATGTTAGCTTTGATGGAAAGGTATCCCGAATTTATGCGCTATCTATACAAGACAATCATAAAAATGAGCTTTATCGCACTCGTGCAAGGGTTGTAAGCCCTGTAACCACTTTTGAAGTAGGCAGGATTGCATTTGTTTCTGACGAGTATGGAAGCCCACAAATATTTACTTTAAATATATCAGATAAGAAGGTACAAAGGGTTTCGCAAAATCCAGGTTATATCACATCACCATCTTTTACAGTTCAAGGAACACACTATGCTTATATTGGACAGGCTAATGGCAACCGAAATATTTATATAACTTCGTTAGATGGGAGCGATTTTGTTCTACTAACACATGGGAAAACGAACTATGAAGATCCCGTTTGGTTGGAAAACGAAAGATTTATATTGTCGTACAGTTTTAACAAAGAATCTTCAAAAGTCATTTTAATTGACATACCAACACAGCAGAATATAATATTATTTAGTGTGCCGGCAAAAATTAGTTATATGTCTGCACGCTAAGGGGGATAAAAGATATGAAAAAATTTATATTATTTTTTCTGTTATTAATATTGGTGGCTTGTGCGAAACCTGCTATTGAGGCACCAAAGGTTCAAAACGAACCAGTCCTTAATGGCAAGGAAGAGGCTGTTTTGAAAGATGCGATTGATAATAAGGCTAAAACAGATAAGTCTAATTTAGAAGAGCTGCAGGGTCTAAAAAAGTTGTCTCCTGAGGATATAACCCCTGATATGATTGCAAATGCACAGCATGCTCTTTCAGATGCGACGATAGAGAAGGGTGCTCTTGCCAAGATGATACATTTTGACTTTGATAGCTACGAATTGACAGCAGAAGCCAAACAGGTTCTGGATGAAGTCGCAAAATATTTAAATGAATATAAAACGTTAAGGATAGTCATAGAAGGGCATTGCGACGAAAGGGGAACAAGAGAGTATAATCTGGCTTTAGGGATGAAAAGGGCTGAAGTTGCAAAAAAATATTTGTCTGATCTGGGTATAGCCGAGAGTAGGCTCGAAATTGTTAGCTATGGGAAGGATAAGCCCTTAATTGAAGGTTCTGGAGAAGAGGTCTGGAGTAAAAATAGAAGGGATCAATTTAGACGTATTCAGTGAAAAAACTTGTCTTATATTTCTGTATTGTATTAATTTCAGGCTGTGTCGTTAGCAAAGAAGAGTTTTATTCGCTTCAAAGAGACGTTGCCGTCTTGAAGAATGATTTTAGGGAGAATGCGGCACTTTTCAGCACTGAAGCTGGTGAGATTAAGTCAAGCACAAAACGGCTGGATGAGCTTCATCGTAACTTGAGAAAGAGTTTTGCCGATACAAATGCGCATATTGAAGATTTAGAAAAAGAAGTAAACAAATTAAAAGGCGACTACGATTCTTTAGAAAAAAAGTTTAACAGCATTAATCAGAATGTTTCTGATGCTATAAAGTTTCAGAAGGATATGATTAAAGCAGATAGGGCAGAAATCAAAAAGATTTCAGATAGCTTAACGGCGTTAAAAGCATCTCAATCTACTATATTTTCCAACATATCAACGATTTACACTATTTTAAAAACACAAAACACCGGCGTGAAGGGTGATAAAGAAGCTAATGAACAGGAAAAAAAAGCTATTTATGACGCCGCGCTCTCTCTATATAATAAAGCTGATTACAATGCAGCGATAGAACGATTTACTTACTTTGCCATCAGATTTCCTTACGATAATCTGGCGGTAAATGCCTTATACTGGATAGGAGAATGTTATTACGCACAGAAAAATTACGATTATGCTGTGCAGTATTTTCATAGAGTAGTGACAGATTATCCAAACTCTAATAAGGTTGCAGCAGCGCTTTTAAAGGAGGCAATGACATTGAAAGAGTTGGGGATGGATAAAGAATCAAATGCTGCTTACGAGGAGTTACTTTATCGTTTTCCTTATTCTGAAGAAGCTAAAAAACATAAAGAAAAGAAGAAGTGAACTCATACAAACGTGTTAAAATTACAGTTAAAGGCAAAGTTCAGGGTGTGTGGTATAGGCAATCAACACTTGAAATTGCCACGAAATTAGATATAAAAGGCTGGGTTAGAAATCTCCACAATGGCGATGTAGAAATAACAGCAGAAGGTGAAGCTGAAGCGTTAGAATCGCTTATAGAGTGGTGCAAAAAAGGTCCACCGCTTGCAGTGGTAAAAGAAGTTAACGTTGTCGAACAATCGTACATAGGTGATCTTACGGAGTTTCAAATAACTCGTTAAATAATTTACTACCACTTTAAGATGCCAGGTCGCTATCCAACCTTCGAATTTAGAAAATAGGCAGGATTAATTTTTAGTTGCCTTTGTCATCTTTTTTGTATTTTTTTTATCAAAATAGGCATATAATTAAATAATGCTAACTTTTAGGAGGTTTTACTTGAAAACTTTTATTTTTGCTATTCTATTGTTATTTACGCCGGTCCTTACCTTTTCTCAGCAACAGGGACACAAAGGCACAGTGCTTCAAACTTTTCAGGTGGAAGGTTACACTTATATGGAGATAAAGGATGGAAACGTAACAAAATGGATCGCGAGTCCAACCCTTGATGTCAAGAAAGGCGACATAGTTGAGACATCTTATGGTATGCTAATGCCGGATTTTGATAGCCCAACGCTAAAAAGAACATTTAAGGAGATTTATTTTGTCACCCGGGCAAGTGTTGTGTCTCCTGCTGTACCTAAAGATGCGCCTAAAAAACCAAAACCTGCCGCCAGGCCTAAGGGCAAATTCTATACTGTTTCAGAAGTTATAGAAAATAAAGACGCGCTTGCAGGTAAAACAGTGGTTTTTAAAGCCAAGGTAACTAAATACACCCCTTCTATTATGCAAAAAAACTGGCTACACGTAACTAACGAAACTGAAACTAAAGAAAAGATTGATCTTGTTGTAACGACTAATGACGAGACGAAAGCAGGAGAAGTTGTAAAGATAGAGGGCTTATTAACAGTTAACAAAAATTTGGGCTCCGGTTATTTTTTCCCTATAATCATAGAGGATGCCAAAGTTTCTACGATAAAGGATTAGCTACCGGTTTTTTTTAGAATTGATGTTAAAGCTATAGCGATGGCAGCAAAAAAAGCTGCCATGTAAAAGCTTGATGTAAAGCTGCCCGTCTTTTCTGCAAGAACACCAGCGATAGATGGGCCTGTAATTTGACCTAAGCCAAATATAAACGTTATAAAACCAAATGCCTGCGCAGCCTTTTGAGGTCCCACATAGTCACCAACTGCTGCTGCCATTATAGATGGAATGCTCCATGCGACAACACCAAAGAAAAAAATCGAAAAATAAAGAAATGCTCCCGGCAATTTGGTGGCTACCAGGATATAAGAGACAAACTGAAAAAAGAAAACAAGCATTAGTCCAGTCTTTCTCCCCAGTTTATCAGAAAGTGTGCCAAATACAGGTCCTGACAAAAGGCTAAAAAGCCCAACCGCTGACCAAAAGTTGCCAGCAACTGATTCAGGAAAGCCGCGTTCTTTAACGAGTGTTGTTACAATAAACGTTGCATAAATAACGTAGGTATAACCAAATAAGAAATAAATCGCCCCAAGATGATAAATAATGCCACTTCTATAAATATTTGTGATTTTATAATTGTCTGGCTTTACATTTATTTCAACATTGCTTTCGCTACCAACCGGGTTTAGCCCCATATCTTGCGGCTTGTTTCTAAGTAGCAATAAACATAAAGCTGCCACAATTATTACGATAATTCCCAGGATCAACCAGCTTATCCTCCAGCCTTCACTACCAACACTTGAATTAATAAACGGGATAAGTTTGCCAGAAAAAACAATAGCAAATCCACTGCCTATTACAATAAAGCCAGCAGCTTTTCCCCGCTTGTTTTTAGTGAACCATGCAGACACCAGTCCCATCATTGGTACGTTAGAGGCTCCGCTACCAATACCAGTTAAAAAATAAAGGAAAAGGGCAAACAAAAAGTTCGTAGCCGCCCCAACAAGAATCATTGATACACCTACAATAAGCAAAGCAATAAAGATTGTTAATCTTGCTCCGAATCGTTGAGAAAGGGTTCCACTAATAAAAACAGCAACCAAATACCCGATAAAATTGCCAGTGCTGATATAGCCCATCTGTGCATAACTTAACTTGAGTGTAGAAGCCATTGATGGCAAAAGCATTCCCAGAGCAAAACGACCAAGCCCCAAACACGCAAAGATACAAAGTGTGCCGGTTATAACAACTACCCAACCATAATGAAAAGAGGAACGGTTTTTCTCTGGTTGATGCATTTGAGAAATTATAACAATGTTTTAAAAAAAGTCAATCTTTAATAGCAATTAAGGAATCAAGATCAATCAAACGTGCTGCAAATTCATTCTTGCCGGGGTTTTCTTTTAGATAAACCTTAAGATATTCGCGGGAGATTGCTCTAAAATAATTGTTTTCTTTTTTATCAAGCAGACAAAAAAGTTTTTTATTTTTGAAGCGTTTTGGGAAGTTGACTCTTTTTTCATTGTCAATTAAACGAAGACGTTTGACCCTTTCTATCTTTTCGGTATGAGAAACTTGATTGTCCATGGAGGCAGCCTTTGTTCCAGACCGTTTAGAATAAGGAAATATATGCATGTAACTTATGTCTGTATTTTTTAAAAGTTGTTCAGTCTCTGAAAAAAGGGCTAAATCTTCTCCCGGAAATCCAACTATTACATCAACACCAATACTGGCAAGAGGGAAAAATTCTCTAATCGTCTCAACAGATTTCACAAAATCTTTAACGTTATATTTTCTACCCATTAAAGAAAGTATTCTGTCACTGCCACTTTGTAAAGATATATGAAAATGTGGACAAAAATTTTCCATTTCAGCAAGAATGGCAAGAAGTTCAGAAGTAATCTCAGTGGGATAAAGTGAGGATAGTCTTATGCGAAAAGGATAAGACTCTTTACTGATTGAATACATCAAATTTTGAATGTTTTCACCAAATTCAATGCCCCATTTTCCTAAATGAATTCCAGTTATTATAACTTCTTGTTCGTCGCGAAGATGCCATAGGTTTTTTAAAACAAGATCTTTTTGCATACTTACTGGTTTACCTCTTACAAGAGGAACAATGCAGTAACTACAGTAGCTATCGCAGCCATCTTGTATTTTCAAGACAGCTCGACTTCGTTCTTTAAAACTATGCTTGAATTCAAAATTGAGATTACTTGAATAGTGAACAGCGGTCCCGGATAATATTTCCGGAATATTTATCTTATCGTTGTTCTGATAAATATTTGTGACAAAAGGCAATGATAAAAGGTAATCTTTAGCCTTTTCAGCATAACAGCCTGTTACAACTATTTTTGCTGTTGGATTATCTTTGTGGAATTTGTTTAACGCCTGCCGACAACCTGCTTCAGCCTTTTCTGTAACACAACAGGTGTTATAAACGATTATGTCTGCATTCTTAGAATTTGTCGTGATGTTAAAACCTAATTGCAAAAACTTTTCAGATAAGAGGTTTTTCTCAAATTGGTTAACCTTACATCCAGAAAAGCCAATATATACATTCAAAACATTAGTTTTCATAACAGCTACCAGCTCCTACCAGCTCCTCCGCCACCACTACTTCCTCCTCCAAAACCACCAAACCCACCACCACCGAATCCACCACCAAACCCTCCAAAACCACCAAATCCTCCGCCTCTGTAAACACCTCTATAACCATTTCTTGCCCTAAAAAAAATATTTAACAAAATAACGATTAAAAAAATTAATGCAAATAGTTCTGCTTCATACCTTTTTTTCTTTTTTGTTTTTTTGCCTGTTCCACCTGTTTTTAGCTTTTTGTATAGCGTGTAACTGCCTTTAATAACTGCATTCTCATAATTTTTAAGCTTTAAATCCTGTAGCATCGTTGAGTCAATGATATGACCAATTTCACCATCAGTTAAAATGCCTTCAAGACCATAACCTGTTTGAATAAATATTTTTTTGTCATCGATTGATAAAACGAGAAGCAGCCCATTATCTTTTCCAGATTCTCCAATCTTCCATTTGTCAAACACTGCCTGTGAATAACCTTTGATATCGGCATTATCAATATTTTTTACGATCAAAATGGCGTATTCTGCTAAACCTTCATTTTTGAGTTTTTTGCTTATGTTTTTGAGCTCTTTTTTACCGTCTTCTGACAACACCCCGGCGAAGTCGTTAATATAATCAACTGGTTTAGGTATTTCAAAGGCTGTTATAATTAAAAGAAGCAGTGAGAAGAGAAAAAAACCATTAAACTTCTTCATTAAAGACCTTGCTGAAAAATTCTAACTCTTCGATGTAATTTAAAATTAGAGTTTCTAAGATATTTTTTGTTATTTTAACATCGTCGCGTCTCATGGTGTAGAGATTTTTAATTCCATTAAAAGGTTTGTTGAAATATGCTTCAAGTGCATTTATAACATCAAATCTTGTCTCAGGCAACGGCAACCCTTTTAGGCGTAAAATCTGTTTAAGTAAAACTATTGTAGAGGTCAGGGATTTGTAGAGTACATCTTGATTTTTAATCAATGCGTCTTTTGCAAAAAGCATCTTCCTCAAACCAATAACTTTTGACCTGATTTCAGTCTCACACTGTTTTCTAATATCGCTTAAGTTTAACTCAATGTCTTTTAAAAAATCGTCTCCATAAAGCAACATGTTTTTCTCTTTTATCTCAATAAATTCGACAGGAAAAACATCCTTGGCCTCAATTACCTCTTTTCCTCTAAGCATTAACGGAACGCTAAAAGGATAGTTTTTGTATTTTTTATAAATGCTGCTGACACGTAAGATGGTTGTGTTATCGCATTCATTTTTGAGAATTATGAAGGTGTTGATATCAGAAACACCAAAGTGAAAGTCTTCCTGAATAATAATACTACCAAAAAGATAAAGAGATAAAATATCGTTACCAAGTTCAGATGTCAATTTTGAGGAGAAATCATCGATAATCTCTTTAAATTTTTTCAGTTTCATAGTGTTTCCTCCCTTATAAAGGTGCCACTTTTACCGCCGCTCTTTTTCATAAGTTTAATCTCACTTATGATAATCCCTTTATCTATCGCCTTACACATATCGTAGATAGCCAATGCGGCAATAGAAGCACCTGTCATTGCTTCCATCTCGACTCCAGTAACGTCATAGGATTTTGCCATACTATAAATTGTAATCTCACCTTTGTCTTCGTCTATACTAAAATCTATTTTGACGGAATTCAAAAAAATAGGGTGACAAAGTGGTATTAACTCCGGGGTTTTTTTTGCAGCCATTATTCCTGCAATTCTTGCGACACCAAAAACGTCGCCCTTTTTTACACCTTCATTAAGTATTGTAGAAAGCGTTGTTTTATCCATCCTAACAATAGCGGTTGCTAAAGCTTCTCTGACGGTTTTAGATTTATCGGAAACATCAACCATTATCGCATTGCCTTTTTCGTCTAAATGAGTGAGTTTTCCCATCTGACCCTCCATCAAAGAAGTTAATATATAAATTTTAAAGCTTTAATCCAAATAATGTAAGCAAAACTTTTTTTGCAAACTTTTTCGTAAATGTTATAATTATAACATGAAAATTTTTGTAACGGGAGGAACTGGTTTTATAGGGAAAAAAGTTACCGGTGCGCTAATGAAGGATGGCCACACACTTTTTCTTCTCACCCGTTCAAAAAATAACAAAAAGGATTCAGATACAGTTAAATATATCGAAGGTAATCCCAGTGTTACCGGTGAATGGCAAAAGATTATTAAAGATTGTGATGTAATCGTCAATCTTGTGGGCGAAACGATCGGCCAAAAATGGAACGAAGATGTTAAAAAAAGAATTCGAGAAAGTAGAATTTATGCTACAAAAAATATCGTAGATGCAATACCCGAAGGCAAGAACATAACTTTAATGAGCACGTCAGCAGTAGGTTATTATGGATTTCATGAAGACGAAGAAATTGACGAATCATTTCCACCAGGCAAAGATTTTCTTGCAGGAGTTGCTAAAGATTGGGAAGCTGAGGCATTAAAAGCAAAGAATAAAGGTGCAAGGGTTGTAATTACACGTTTTGGCCTTGTGATTGGTGAAAATGGTGGGTTATTGGAAAGACTTATACCGATTTTTAAAAGTTATGCCGGAGGGCCTATAGGTAGTGGAAATCAATGGTTTTCCTGGGTTTTCATTGATGACCTTGTAAAGGCATATCTGTATTTACTTTATTCAAAAAACCTTGATGGTGCTTTTAATATTACTTCTCCAAAACCGGTTAGAAATAAAGAATTCACTAAAGCCTTAGCAAAGGCTCTGGGTGTTTTTGCTGTATTTCCGATTCCGCTTTTTGCTATAAGATTGGTGATGGGTGAGTTTGCTGAATACTCTATAAATGGCCAAAGGGTAATACCCAAAAAGCTAACAGAATTAGGTTTTAAATTTGACCATCCTGACATTTTCGAGGCACTTCAATTGGTTGTAAAGTAACCGAATTTGCAAAAATAAAGCATAATAAACTACAAGCTAAAGATTTAATTAAAGCTTATCTTTGATTAAAGATTGCGTTAAATACTTTTTGCTGTAAATATCAGCTGATTTTATTTAAAATATATTAAAATATTTTCGGAGGCGTTGATGTTAAAAGCATCTAATTATGATATATTTGTCTCTGGTTCGCTTGCTTACGACAGAATAATGGACTTCCCTGGCAGGTTTGCTGAACATATTCTTCCTGAAAAACTTCATATTTTAAATATATGTTTTACAGTCAATGGTATGAAAGAAAAGTTTGGTGGTACTGCCGGAAATATTGCATACTCATTAAGTTTGCTTGGAGAAAAGCCAACAATTATTTCCACCATAGGCAAGGACTACGAACAGTATTTCAAATGGTTAAAGTATAACAATATAAATACTGATAGAATTAAAATTATCGAAGACGAGTTCACAGCATCTGCATACATAACTACAGATCTAGCAGATAATCAAATTACAGGTTTTAATCCGGGAGCTATGAAGTATCCTTCTGCATATGATTTTAAAAATTTAAACAAAAATAAGAGTATTGCTATAATTTCTCCTGGTAATTTGATAGATATGGATAATTATGCAAAATTCTATAAACAAAGCAATATCATGTATATTTGCGACCCAGGTCAATCGCTAACTGCATGGGAAAAGGATGCATTGATTGATTGGATTGAAGGCTCTTATATGTTGATAACAAACGATTACGAACTCGAACTAATAATGAAGATAACCGGCTTAAATGAAAAACAGATACTATCTAAAACTGCCTATCTTATAACAACTCTTGGAGAAAATGGCGTTAAAATTAAGTTTTGTGAAGAAACGATAAATGTGCCAGCAGCTAAAATTGAAAAGGTGTTAGATCCAACAGGTGCTGGGGATGCCTTTCGAGCAGGTTTATTAAAAGGTATAGTAAACAATTTTGATATCGAGACATCAGCAAAATTAGGTGTGGTGGCTGCAGCATATGCAGTTGAGCAATATGGCACACAGGAGCATTTTTATACAGTTTTGGATTTTATAAAGCGCTACGAAGAAAATTTTGGCAGGTTAAGTTTGTAAAATTTATGCAGTTTTACAATGGAGGTTTGTATGGGAAAAGCACTTAAAATAGCAATAAATACTGGTGGTGGTGATGCTCCCGGATTGAATGCGGTGATAGAAGCCGTTGTTATGTCAGCCTACAGCAGACATTGGGAAGTTTATGGCATAAAAAATGGTTATCTGGGCTTATTGGATACGGATGAAATTATTCATCTTACCCCTGATAAGGTGAGAAATATCGCATCCTTGGGCGGAACAATACTCGGCACAACCAATCGTGGCAATCCTTTTCAGATGCCGGTTCCTTGTATTACAGGAGAAACACAGATTAAAGATTTATCAGATAAGGTGATTGAAAACTTCAAAAGGTTACGTTTTGACTGTTTGGTTGCCGTTGGTGGTGATGGCAGTTTGAAGATAGCTTATGATTTTTTCAAAAAAGGAATGCCAGTAATAGGCGTTCCCAAAACGATTGATAATGATCTGGGGGGAACTGTTATAACCTTTGGTTTTGATACTGCTGTAAGTATCGCAACAGAAGCTATAGACAGACTTCATTCCACAGCCAAGTCACATGAAAGGGTAATGGTTGTTGAGGTGATGGGTAGGCGTGCTGGCTGGATAGCGTTAAATAGTGGAATTTCAGGAGGAGCACATGTAATCCTGATTCCAGAGATACCTTTTGATATAGAAAAGATTTGTGATCATATTATGGAAAGAGAGCTGCAGGGGAAAAAATATTCTATAATTGTAGCTGCAGAGGGCGCAGTTCCTGTTGGTGGTACGGAAATTGTTAAAGAAGGTGCCGTTGGTGGAAGGCAGGACGTTGTTCTGGGTGGTGTTGCAGAATATGTAGCAAAAGAAATTGCAAAAAAAACTGGAAAAGATACACGTTCACTTGTGCTTGGACATCTTCAACGGGGTGGGTCTCCAACTACTTTTGATAGACTTTTGTCACTAAGGTTTGGTGCGGCAGCTGTCCGTGCGATTGAGGCAGGAGAGTTTGGCTCAATGGTTGCGCTATTGCCGCCGCATATCAGGACGGTTCCTCTCAACGAGGCATTAACTATGAAAAGGGTCCCACTTGATGGTGATACTGTTCAGACAGCCAGAGATTTAGGCATTTCATTTGGAGATTGAGGTTGCCTTGTGAATAGACTCGATTTCGTTGATGGCAACTATAAAACAAAAGAGAAAGAGCTATCTTTTATCACTAAGCTATCTCCATCTTTTCAGTTTTATCGTCAGATACTGCCTATTGTTTTCAAAGCGAGTAGTTTAGCAAAAAAAGGCTTATATAACGATGAAGAATGGTGTAATAGCAGTATTGATGCATTAAGAGCATTAGAATCAGCAGGAATAAAGTTTGACATAAGAGGCGTCGAAAATTTTAAAAACCTTGATGTCCCTTGTGTTTTCATCGGAAACCATATGAGCACGCTTGAAACATTTATCCTGCCATGTATGATAGTACCTTACAGAAGGGTCACGTTTGTAGTAAAACAAAGCCTTGTTGAGTATCCAGTATTTAAATATGTAATGCGGTCAAGAGATCCTATTACAGTAACGAGAACAAATCCAAGGGAAGATTTAAAAACGGTGCTCGAAGGTGGAAAAAAGCGTTTAAGCGAAGGTGTGTCAATAATTATTTTCCCACAAACGACGAGGGTTTTGCAGTTTGATCCGAAAGAGTTTAACACTATTGGGATAAAACTTGCTCAAAGGGCAAACGTTCCCGTTGTGCCGATAGCTTTAAAAACAGATGCATGGAGGAACGGAAAGCTACTTAAAGATTTTGGGAAGATTGACCCTGAAAAAAAAGTATTTTTTGAGTTTGGCAATCCTATCTGGATTAAAGATAAAGGTATAGAGGAGCATAAGCAAGTTGTTGGTTTTATTCAATCAAGGCTGCAGCAATGGAGCTAAAATTGAAGGATGATTATTGATCTTCCTAATCTGTTTTTTTCAAAAATAGAGTTTTCATTTTCTTTTTAAACGATAGGAGCAGATAGAGCAGGGTACCTTTGCGAATGTTTATTTCAACCCTTCTTTCTTCTGTTTCAGCATCAATAATAACATTTACAGACATTGATTTCTGAAAGGACAAAATCTGAGATGGGTACAAACTCCTGTGACCAGTGATAAGAAAACTAACAACAGAAGCTATGATTGCATAAGTTGCAATGGAAGGCCCAAAAAGTTCGATCGCCATAATACTTGCAGCAAGCGGGGTGTTTAGTGTTCCAGAAATCACACTAACCAGACCAAGCGCAGAGTAAAATGCAAGATTATTTTCGCCCATAAGTTGTGCTAATGAGTTGCCACTGCTTGCACCAATAAAAAACAGAGGTGTTATAATGCCTCCGCTTCCACCAAAGCAAAGCGTTAACATCGTAAAGATAGTTTTTAGAAAAAAATCGTAGTAGTTTGATGGTTTGTTTTCCAGAAAGCTAATAGTTTGGTTTATTGATAAACCTAAATAATCTGTGCTAAAAATTAATGCAAAAAGAACAATTAAAATTCCAGCAATAACCGACTTTAAGTAAATGTTTAATCTTAATTTTTTGTTTATTTTTCTTCCCTTTCTCATTATTTCTATAACAAAAATCGATATAATACCGAATACAATTCCAGCAAAAAGCGATTTTATCAGCAGATTTCCAGCAGGTATGTCGGATAATAAAATTGGATTCCTGAAGTAATGAACACCCATAAGTGAAGAAATGTAGTAGCTTATAACGCCCGCAATGACAGAAGGAAAAAGAGCCTCATATAATAGTTGTCCAACAAAAAGCACTTCCACGCCAAATAAAGCTCCTGTTAGCGGAACACCAAACGCGCTGGCAAAACCAGCAGAAACGCCACAAATAACCATCTTTTTATAATCCTTTTCTTTAAATGAAAAAAATCTTGAAAAAAAGGATGCAATCGAAGCACAAATATCAGCACAAGGTGCCTCTCTGCCTGCAGAGCCACCAGCTGAAATGGTGATAATTGATGTAATAAAAATTTTGGGTGCTGCAAGAATTGATATTTTTTCAGTCTTATGGAAAGATTTAATCACATCGTCTGTAGAGAGTTCCTGGATGCGCGAAAAAAGATTTTTGTTTATAAATACTACCAGTGGGAACAAAAGAGGTATAAAATAAAAGTAGTTTTTGTAGGTAGATAAAAAATTTATCGATAAATCTAAGGTCTTCAGAAAAAAAGAAGCAGAAATTCCACCAATTAAGCCAACAGCAGTGCTTAAAAAAAACCATTTAAGCACACTAATAAAAATAACAGTTTCTTCTTTGATAATATGCTTCACAAGGGTATTTTATTGAATTCTTATGAAAAAATCAAAATTAATAAATACAAGCGAACATAACAAATAACAAAAACACCCCAGTTATCCTTAACCATCATTAAAAACAAGATAGTTTTGGCATTCAGATAGTTAATGACATTTATCCAAACGAATTGCAACATGTAATATTATCTTTTGACTTTCATCCATTAACGAAAAACTTTTTTATTAGAAAAAATCATCGTAACATTTATCCGCGTCTTAACTATATCTGGGATAAAAAGAGGGGGCGTGGCTTTGTGGTGAACTATCTCGAGGAAAACAAAATTTTATTAACGGTTTTAAGTACAAAACAGACACTAATGAGACCCAAAATGGCGTTTTTATAGGTGGAGAGCTGTCCAAATCTGAGTTTGATAGAGAAACAAACAAGATGAATGAAACAGGTATGGCATACTACAATGGTTCAAGGTGGTATCATATATGGTGTAATTCAAATGAGGGGCTTGCTTCTGGTTCAACAATGTAGCCAATACCTATAACAAGCTGGAAGTTTTTGGGTAGCGAAGTGTTAGAGAGAGGTTCATTTAAAATTATAATTAAAAGTAACCACTTAGCTGTTTCAGATGGTAACCCAATTTATATTGAAAGATTTGGAATATTTTTGGCTGGGAATCCATATTTGATACTTGTGCAACGCATAACTAATATCGGCAATAAAATTGCAAGCTACTATTATGTTTATGGTGATGAGCCATGGCTTGGTAATTATGGTTCTTCTATAGGCAACATTGGCTGGGTTAAGGATTGTTTAATTAAGTATGAAGTACAGATTGATCCAAAGAAATATAAATTTTTCGGCTTTTATGATTATGGTAACGATGTTATTGGAGAGGAGCATAAATTTACTGGTATGGCTAATTTTATAGGGTGGATTTATGATGAGCCTGACGTTGCATTTATTGTGAATAAAGAAGGAGTGAAAATTGATAAAGCAAAAAACAAAAAACCACTTTATAGCCAGTCAAGCAGATTTATCGGTGGACAGTGGGGACCAGTTTATCTTCAACCAAAAGGAAGTCAGAGTATAGCGTTAGCATTAGCGTTAGGTATTGCTTATGGTGGAAATGAAGGCAAGATACCTATCAAACAATCAGTTTTTTTTAATATTTTGAGTTTTCCCTACTAAAATAACAGCAGCCAAGAATGTTTGTGGAATGAATAATGTTATTTATTTTTTGTTCTTTCTCCAAACATGGCTGTGCCGATTCTAAGGATTGTTGCCCCCTCCTCTACTGCGACTGTGTAATCTCCAGACATTCCCATCGATAACTCGGTCAAGGGGTGTTTATAGATACCTTTTTTGTTCAAAAAATCAAAAATTTGTTTTATCTCTTTAAAGTAATTTCGAGAATCTTCTTTGTTGCCCGTGTATGGTGGGATAGCCATCAGACCTTTAAGTTCTATCCATGCAAGGTTGTTTAACTCGAAAACAAACTTTTCTAACTCGTCTTTAGGCAACCCACCTTTAGATTCTTCACCTTGATTAATTTGTATCAAAACCGCTTGTGTTTTACCAATTTTTTCAGCCCTTTTATTTATTTCTAAGGCAAGCTGAAGACTATCCAGAGAGTGAATTAGCTTTACGGAACCAACGATGTATTTTGCCTTGTTTTTTTGCAGTGTGCCAATAAAATGCCAGTTGAGATTGTTACATACACGCATCTTACCAAGCATTTCCTGAACATAATTTTCTCCAACATCAGTAATGCCAATAGAATTTAATGTTTGTATTATTTCAACTGGTACTGTTTTGGTAACAGCTACAATTAAAGGGAAATCCTTGCGTCCAACCTTTTGCATTGTATCTAAAATTTCAGATTTAATTTTTAGATATCTATTAACCAATTCCATTGGCTTTTACCTCGATGACTTTAAATTTTAGTAAATCCTGAAGAATCTGTGCAAGAGGTAACCCAACAACATTTGTATATGAACCTTCAATCTCCTCTATCATAAAGCTGCCGTAGCCTTGAACTGCATACCCGCCAGCCTTGTCTAAAGGTTCTTTTGTTGCAATATAGTTTCGTATTTCTTTAATGGAAAGGGGCTTAAATTTAACTTGAGTCCGAAACGAACGTAGCACTGTTTTTTTTTGGTTTTTAGAATTAAGTGTTATACAATAAGCCGTAAAAACAGAATGCCATTTACCTTCCAGCATTTTAAGCGTCCTTTCTGCGTCTGCAATAGAACTGGGCTTTTCGAAAATTCTTCCTTTTCTTACAACAATAGTATCTGCAGTAATGATACAGCCATTTAAGTCGGGATAGTTTTTAAGTGTTTCTTCCATCTTGAGCAACGCCTTTTTCTCTGCAAAATATCTTGGGCTCTTAAATTTAAATTTTATATCCTCACCATAAGGAGAGATTACTTCAAAATTTAGTCCTGTAGATTTTAGCGACTCACTTCTTCTTGGTGAGTTTGATGCGAGAAATATTTTAATTTCTGTGTTTTGATAGATCATTTAAAATAGCTCCTGAATGTTTTTTGCGATAAGCTCTGGCGGATTAACTGTTTTTATTTTAAGAATTCTATAAGATGGTATCTCGTCTGGTTGTTCCATAGCTTTTAACTGATGTTGTAATACTTTGACATCTGCATCTGATACATCTTTTCCCTCTTTTTGTCGTGTTAGTACCCTTTTGATAAGCAGATCTTCAGACGCAGTTAAGTATATAAACAAAGGATTAAAACCTTCCGTTAAAAGCGTATCAAGAAAAAGTTTTCTCTGCCATATCTTTAAAAAGGTAGCATCTACAACAACTTTTTTGTTTGGAAGGCAGTTTTTTATTGTAAGTTCTAATAGTTTTTTATATGTATTTTCAGTGACTTGCTTTGAATAAATACCCGTTTCTATATCGCTGTACTGATGGGAAGTTATCTTGATGTTAGAAATTTCCTTACGTATAACATCACTTCTTAAAATCGTAGCTCTATCCTGAAAAAAATTAGTTACACTGCTTTTTCCAGAACCAGATACGCCCATCATTATCAGTGGGTTAAAACTCGTTTTATTTTTAAGAATATAATGGCAGGCTAAAGAAAAATAATCACAGGCTTTTTTGTAGTGTATACTTTTCTGGCTTTTATCAAATACATCATAGGTTAAACTTTCGATTTTACCCCTTACAACAGCACGATAAACTTTGTAGAATCTTAATAACTCATCATTTTTGTAAAATCCATTATGCTTGAAGTATGTCTTATAGACAGCGTTAGATAGATCAAATCTGCCTTTGAACTCTAAATCCATCAGCAGAAATGCGAGGTCTTCCAACACATCACCAATGCTTAGTCTTTTGTTAAACTCGATACAGTCAAAAATAACTATTCGTTTGGCTAAAACTATGTGATTTGTGTGTAAATCGCCGTGGATCTCTTTTATAAAGCCTGAAGCCTTTCTTTCTATAAAGAGCTTCTTGTTATTGTTAATAAAATTAAAGACAAACGCATTTATCATCTCAAACTGGTCTTTAGTTATAGTTTTATCAATGTATGGAGAAATCTCCTCCATATTTTCCTGATTGTCTTTTTTTACAGCGGCTATTCCACCATAATAGTTGCCAGTATAAGAGAGCGATTGTCGATGAAATGCGGCTATTTTTCGTGCCACGGTCTTAATTTCTGATAATAGCAGTGCTCCATCTTCAATTTGATTAGAAAGGATTTTCGTTTCAGGTATACGTTTCATCTTAACTGCATAATCAAAAACCTTGCTATTTTTTGTTTTGTTAAAGCTCAAAACACCATTTTTTTGAAAAATTTTTACTATACCGAGGTAGTAACCCTTTGCAAGCCTTGAATTTAACAAAACTTCCCTTTTACAATTCTGCAAACGTTTTTTTAATGTGGAAAAGTCGAGAAAATCAAATTTGACAGCCTTTTTAACTTTATAGGCGTAATTACCCCCAACAAAAACGTGAGATATATGTGTTTCGTAATGTTTTACAATTGTGGGTTTATCACCATAGATGTTTTTAGACAAGAAAAACCGTACAAGTTTATCCATCTCACTTTAATATTACTCTATTTTTTTATTCTTGTCCTGTATTAATGATACGTTCTTCAGTAACAATTATATCAACTCGTCTATCATAATATCCCATTGGTACCTGTTCCACGATTTGTAACTCAAAGGCTATAGCGATGGTTTTGACCCCAGTCTTTATAGAAGGGAGCAATCTGTCATAAAATCCCCCTCCATATCCCATTCTGCCACCTTTTGTATCGAATGCGCTGCCGGGCACAACAACCAGCTCAACGTCTTTGAGCTTTGCTTCTTTAGCGGTAGAAGGGTTGGGTTCTAAAATGCCATAGCTACCCTCAATAAGTTCTTTAAAATCATTTAAATAAAAAAGTCGTAACCTTTTGTTTGGTATATCAGTATATGGAACAATAACATTTTTTCCCATTTCTAAAAGGCGTTCTATAATGGGCTTTGTATCCACCTCGGATCTGAAGTTGATAAAAATAAAGATATTCTGTGCAGTCGTAATCTCTCCTAGAGTAAAAAAATGATCAAATATAGCCTTGCTTTTTTTTGCCCATTCATCTTTTGTCAGGCTGTCCCTTATTGTAAGAATACGTTTTCTTAACTCTTTTTTTTCCAATCTAATATCCATCTGTTTGTCTCTCTATAAAATTTCTTAATGTTTCGATTATGTCTTTACTGGGTCCAACAAATTCGAGCCCCATACCAACTGGATATGATTCCTTCTTTTTACTGCCTTCCTTATTAATCCAGACCACTCTACACCAGAGTTTTAAAGAAGCATTAGTATTTGGAAGCAAAAATTTTAGTTCAAGATAAGCCCCTTCTTTAAGTAACCTATCTGCGGCGAGAAACAATCCGCCTTCACTCAAATCGAGTATGACGCCCTTTTCCATATCGTCTTCAAAACCATAAAAGGCCGGGACATCTATGATAATCCGTCTCTTTTTTCTCTTGTCTAAATTCAGGTATTTATTGGCAAGATTTACAAATGTCAGTTCTGTAAAAGGCTTTTTTATGATATCTTTAGCTCCGTTTTGAATTAATATATCTTCAAGTGATTTATCGATAAAAGAAGATACTATAACAACAGGGATATCTTTAATCTCTGCAATGTCCTTCTTAGCTTGTAAAAACTCTAATCCATTCATCAGGGGCATTTCGTAATCGAGAAAAATAACATTTGGCAAAAATTTCTTGGCAACATCAATAGCTTCTTTGCCATTAGAGGCAGTAAAAACTTCGCAATCTGTACGATAAAGATAACTTTTACCCAGGTCTAAAAAAAACTTTACATCATCTACAAGTAAAACTTTTCCAGCCATTTATACACTATCGGTTATTTTTATATGCAGCAAGTAAAAGTCCGTCTTTTTCAACTTTAACTTCTCCATTAGTATTGTAAGCTTTATAATGCTCGATAATATTGTTTTTATTGAATAGCGCTATGGAATTTCCGGTTTTTAAGTCCCAATTAATCTCTAATTTGTCCTGATACACATCACCCTTGTAATGTCTTATGTTATATGAGATGTTGTTGCCTACTTTTTTTGCCTTTATGTAAAAAAGTTCATCGCCCTTTGCGTAAAAAAACTCTTTTTCGCCCATAGCGATAGGATTTTTACCGGTCCAGAATTCGACAGTGTTAAACAGGACAAAATCTAATAGGGCGGCTACACCATAAACAGGTATGATAACAAAAGCCCATGTTGTAGCGCTTCTAAGAAACTTGTCTTTAACCTGACTGTTAATCTCATAAACCTTTCTCGTGAGCTGAAACTTGCCGTAGCAGCCTGTAAACACAGAAAGTATAAAACTGATGATTAAAGCGATAGAAATTTTTTTCATTTTTATTTATCCTCCTCACTAAAAGATTAGTAAATTTTACCTTTTTAAGCCAGATTAGTCAATTAACAGCTAGTGTATAAATGGGGACAGGTCAACTATACATTTTAAAAGATGTGGCTTTTTAGGATTTTATGCGCGCATTTATTTTCAGTTAAAAATGTAAACTTATCATTTCAGGATATTAGTGCTAATTAGTGTGGAAAAAAATTGAATGCTTAAGATAAGTAACTGGGCTGCAGCTTTTGCAGCCCCAAAATAAATATTAATGTCCTGCCATTCTCTCTCTAACTTTAACGACTGTTTTGTCTCTTAGTTCAGCACCTGTGCTGAATAGACAGCACCTTTCTGATACCACAAACTTAACAAATTCTTCATCTTCTATGGTAGGAAGATTGATATCAACAGAAAACATAGCAGCCCTCATTGCCCCGTCTGCTACGTATGCAGCCACACCTACATCGCTTATTGCACCTTTATTGCCAAAATGTGATAACTTTTCTGCCTGAATAAGGATGTTATGACAGGCTTTGGCAATTGCAAGTGGTATTTCTGTAGCATTTTTAGCCTCTTTTTGAATCGCCTCTTTTCTTGCTTTTTTTTGTTCATCTGTGTCTTTAGGCAATCTGAATGCGGCCATATATGTCTCGAATGCAGCCATATCTTTTGCCGTTAATTCCTTTAGATTTTGCATTATTGCTTTGGTGTCTTCAAGAATTTCTTTAGCTTTGTCCCAGCATTCTTCGTAGCCTTTTTTACCTATTGTCAAATTTGCAACCATGCAAACCATTGCAGCAGCAGATGTAGCAACCACAGCTGATACGCTTCCGCCACCAGGAGTTGGTGAGTTAGAAGAGGCAACCTCTAAGTATTCATTGATAGTTTTTTCGTAAAGACTCATATTCCCCCCTTAACTTTTTTTCTGAAACTCAATAGCTGTTAAAACATTATTCATCATTAAAGTTGTTGTCATAGAGCCAACTCCACCCGGAACAGGTGTGATATATGAAGCAATTTCTTTGACAGCCTCAAAATCAACATCTCCGACATATTTACCTGGTTCAACCTCGTTAATACCAGCGTCAATAACTACAGCGCCGGGGGCAATCATATCTGCTGTAACAAGCTTTGCCTTACCTGCAGCAGCAATAACTATCTCCGCCTGTTTGCTGATAGAAGGCAAATCCTTCGTCTTTGTGTGGCATACTGTGATGGTCGCATGTCTTTTTATCAACATTATAGCCAAAGGTTTTCCAACTGTCTCACCCCTGCCGATGATACATACCCTCTTTCCGACTATATCGATATTCATTCTTTTTAGTATCTCAATACAGGAGAGAGGTGTTGCAGGCACAAGCTTTTCTTCCCCACTTAAAAGGTATCCCCTGTTCATTGGTGTAACAGCATCAACATCTTTTAAATAATGGACATGACTCATAACCCTATCTTTGTTAATGTGTTTTGGAAGCGGTAATTCAACCATTATGCCGTGAACATTAGGATTGTTGTTAAGTTCTTCGATAATACACAAAACCTCAGCCTCTGAAGTGTTTGCTGGCTTTTCGATAAAATCCACATCGATGCCTATACTTGCACCCATCTTGACTTTGCTTCTTGCATAAAAGATTGATGCAGGATCATCACCAACAAGTAAAACTGCCAGTTTAGGCGCGATGCCTTCATTCCTAAAAGCCTCTGCCTTAGCCTTTACCTCTTCTTTAATCTGTGCTGCCAGAGCTTTTCCATCGATAATTTGTGCTGCCATAACTCCCCCCTATCTTTTAAATTTTCCTAAATGAAAAAACCACAAAAAAAAGTTTAAGTCAACATTTTTTTTATTGTTTGTTAATTGATCAAAGATTTAAGCGTTCTTTAGTTTCTTCTTTTATCTTTTGTAGCCCCTCAATATTTTTTATAACAATAACTTTGTTAGCTACATCAATCAACCCATTTCCCTTTAATCTGCGCAAAGCCCTTGATAGAGTCTCGTTAACAGTCCCTATTTTTTTTGCCAGTTCTGTTTTTGTAAAGCCAAGATTAAGAATGATTTCATTGTTATTTTTCTTACCATTTCTAATTCCTTCTTCTAATAAAAATTCTGCAAGTCTAACATCAACAGTTTTAAGAGAAACGTTATTAACAAGATCGACCATTTTCTTTAACAACATAGAAAGACTTATGATGAGATTAAAACTGACCTTAGGGTTATTTTCTAAAGTTTTCAGAAAACGTTTTTTTTCAAAATATATTATCTTGCTATCAAGGATTGTTTCTGCAAATGCAGGATAATATTTGCCAATAAAAATAGCAGCTTCAGCAAATGTTTCTTTTGGATTTATTATATGCAAAATTTGTTCTCTACTATCAGGCGAAATCTTATATATCTTCACCATCCCGGAGACAAGTATGTAAAAACCCGTCGCATCGTCACCTTCTGAGAAAATAATACTTTTTTTAGGAAAATCTTTAATCACGGCACCTTGAGCGATTTTCATTAAATCATCATCAGACAATCCTGAAAAAATAAGACACTTTCTAAGTTCAGCAATAATATCCATAACCCCTCTATTTAAAAAGTTTTTTTCTCATTAATTTTATTGAAACCATGAAAAAAAACAAGCCGTGAAGTAATGTCAAATAGCCGTACAAATATGTTGAGACGTTGAAACCATAAAAAAACGTTCTAAAGGACTTTAGCATTATAGTCAATGGGAAGACTATATTGCTTAAAATGATTAAAATAGCAGGTAAACTTGTGATAGGAAAGAATGTCCCTGAAAAAAAAAGCATTGGGGTAAAATATAAAAAAATTGGGTAATTAAATGATTCTATATTGTTAACAACTGAAGTGAAAAACATTCCTAAAGACGAAAATGTAAAGCTTAATATTATTAGTAACGGCAAATAAAATAATGCTATTTTTAAAGTGATAAGCTTAAGCAAAACAAATAATAATAGAACCATTGTTCCACTGATAGCGCCTCTCGTTGTTCCCCACATAATTTCACCAACAACTACATCCTCTATACTTAATGGTGTGGCAATAATTGCATCAAAAGTCTTCTGAAAAAACATTTTTACAAAGCTTGAGTATGTAGTATAAAAGAACGAAGAGTTTAATGACGCCATAACAACAATTGCAGGCAAAATAAAAGTTCTGTAAGACATTCCCTCTATATCCCTAACAAATGAGCCCAAGCCAAAACCAAACGCAAAAAGATAAAAAAGAGGTTCAAGAAAAGGCAGAAAAAAGTTAACTATAAAAAGCTTTTTAAAAACATCAGCATTTCTTCTCCAGACAGGAATCCACATCCACAACTTCATTCTCTAAGCTCCCTACCTGTAAGAAAAATAAAAAGGTCTTCCAGATTGGATGGTCTAACTACAAATTTTATATCTCCACAGAGCTTTGTAAGCCCTTGAATAACTTCCATTTTTTCCTGACAATGAATATAAATCTTATCCTTATAAAACATTTTCTTACCAGGAATAGAATTTAAATCAATATCATTACAATTTTCAATCTCGACCGTTTCCCTCCCAATATAAGAATTAATTAGCTCATTAGGCGCCCCTTCTACAAGTATTCTGCCATTATCAAGGATATATATTCTATCACAAAGCTGTTCTGCCTCTTCCATATAATGTGTCGTCAATACAACAGTTTTGCCGCTTTTTTTCAACTCCCCAATCAATTCCCATATATGCCTGCGTGCCTGAGGATCAAGCCCCGTTGTAGGTTCGTCTAACACAAGTATTTTAGGGTTATTGATAAGACTTCTCGCTATAATTAATCTTCTCTTCATTCCACCAGAAAGATCGTTTACCTTTGCGTTTTTTCTGTCAGTAAGAGAAACAAAATCTAAAAGCTTATCTATCCTTACTTCAGCTTGTTTTTTCTTAATAAAAAAGTAACGTGAATAAACAAGCAAGTTTTCAAAAACAGTAAAATCTGGATCCAGATTGTTATCTTGTGGAACCAGACCTATAAAAGACTTTACTTTCGATTGGCTATTATTGACATCAAAGCCAAACACACTAAGGTGACCTTCATTAAAAAAAGATGTGCAGGTGATAAGTTTAATTAAAGTTGTCTTTCCCGCACCATTAGGACCCAAAAATCCAACAATTTCTCCCTCTTTAACATAAAAATCAACAGACTTAAGCGCCTCAAAACCATCGTATCGTTTAACAATTTTGCTGCCTTCAATAATAGCCTTCATAATATTTAAATGATTTCATAAAAAAAAGAAAAAGTGAACTATTTTTGCCCATAAACAATGACTGGACTATATAAATTTTTAAAATAAGACTTTTGAATAACTTTAAATTTCTAAAATCCTTTTCATAATACGAGAGCAACTTTAGGTTTAAGGTAACATATTAAAAAACAGAGGCTCTAATTGCTTCTGAGGAAATCAAGGAAAAGGTCAAAATTTCTCTTTTATAGAGATTAAAAAATTAGTAAATTTTCTATGCATTCCCTCTTTCTTATAAACAAAAATCTTGTCTATTAAGGGATTATTTACAAAAAAATTCTTAGTAAAATCAGATCTAACCTGTAGAAATCTTTTTATCAGGAAAGGCACTTTTAAGTTAGCTTATCGCAGGTGTTAAATGCAGCAAATCACAAATATAACCGGTTAAATGTGAGGATGTTGCATTGGTGTGATCATAACATTGTTGTTTTTTAAGCCATTTTTAAATATAATCTTTATAATAGCTAAAATTATGATAGACTTTCCATTGGTAACTGTCAATATATTAACATTCAATAGAAAAAATGAAGTCATTGTTACTTTAAAAAAAATTCTAAATATTGATTATCCTGAAGGGAAGCTTGAAATAATATTGGTTGATAACGCCTCCACAGATGGAACTTCTGATTATATTAAAGAAAATTTTCCTAATATTAAAGTAATTACTTTACCAAAAAATATTGGTATTTCTGGGTGGAATGAAGGTTTTAAAGCAGGGAGTGGAAAATATTTTTTGGTTTTAGATGATGACTGTCATATTGAAGGAGATACTTTAAAAAATAGTATAATCTTTTTAGAGAAAAATAAAGATTTTGGAATATTATCATTTAATGTGATTGATCCTATCACTAAATATTCCTTTACTCAGTACTTTCCCTATGGCATCTTTTCCTTTTGGGGATGTGCAGTATTAATTAAACGAGATGTTATTGAAAAAACAGGAGGTTTTGATAGCAACATTTTTCTTTACGCACATGAAGCTGAGTTTGTTTTTAATGCTATGAAATATGGTTTTAAACACAAGGTAATGATATCCAACTATGCATATCACAGGAAAAATCCCAAGGAAGCAATTAATAAAGGGATTAATAACAATATCTATTTTTCAGAACTTTATACATATTTTAAACACTTAAATGGAAAGAGATTGTACTTATTTTTTATAGGTGCATTTATTGAAAGAATTTATAAAGATTTTAAAAGTATTTTAAAATTCAATTTTGATCTAACTTTAATGAAAATTTTTTTTAATGCCTTTATCTTGGGTGAAAAATTTAAAACCATAAGAAACACTTCTATTGAAAATCTTTTCTTCTATAATGACATTAGAATAAGAGAAAAAAGTATATCTTTTTTTTTATTAAAAAGGTTCTCAAAGTTTGCATTTAGTCGCAAAAAATTCTTTTTCAAATTTATAAAAAAAAGAATAGTTTATTATCCAGATTTTGATAGTAGTCTTTTCTTAAAATTTAAACCAGTATCAGAAAGGAAAACTTATGTTTGATTACATTATTGTTGGTTCAGGATTAGCAGGTTCGACTATTGCTGAAAGAATAGCAAAAGTCATAAAAAAAAAGGTTTTAATTGTTGAAAGGAGAAATCATATCGGTGGAAATTGTTTTGATGTAAAAGACGAAAACGGTATTATTGTCCATAAATACGGACCACACCTGTTTCATACTGATAATAAAGAAGTTTTTGATTATTTATCAAATTTTACAGAATGGCAGTTATATCATCATAAAGTATTAGCTTTTATCGATGGCAATAAAGTGCCGATCCCCTTTAATTTCAACACATTGGAAATGCTTTTTCCTTTAACCCTCGCACAAGAATTGCAGAAGAAACTCTTGGAAAAATTTAAATATGGTGAAAAAGTACCAATACTGGATTTAAAAAAAATAGATGATAAGAATCTTAAATTTTTAGCTCAATATATATATGAAAAAGTTTTTCTCAATTATACTATTAAGCAATGGGGCAAAATCCCGGAGAATATAGATCCGGAAGTTACAGCAAGGGTACCTATTTTTATAGGAAGGGATGACAGATATTTTAATGATAAGTATCAGGTTGTACCTAAAGAAGGTTATATGAAAATATTTGAAAGAATGCTAAATCATCCCAATATAAAGCTCTTACTAAATACAGATTTTGCAGAGGTATTAAAGATTGATCTGGTCACAAAGAAGGTGTATGCTTTTGGTCGAGAGTTTAAGGGAAAAATAATATTTACAGGGATGATTGATGAGTTATTTGGGTATAAGTTTGGGAAACTTTCTTACCGTTCTCTCGATTTAGAATTTAAAACTGTTGAGAAGAATTATTTTCAAGAAGCGGCAATAGTAAATTATCCAAATGATTATAACTTTACAAGGATAACAGAGTTTAAGTATATACATAAGGTAGAGACAGACAAAACAACCATACTTTATGAATATCCAAAAGAGTGTAAAAATGGAGATACACCTTATTATCCATTATTTAACGAGGAAAGTAGAAAAGAGTATAGTAAGTATAAGGAATTTGGAGAATCATTTAGTAATCTAATTTTATTAGGAAGATTAGCAGAATATAAATATTACGATATGGATGATATAGTTGAAAGAGCATTAAACGTCTTCGAGGAGAAAATAAGGTGATTCTTAAAAAAAATAGTGAGGCGGTTTGTGCGGTAGTTGTTACTTATAATAGAAAGAATTTACTTTTGGAATGTTTAGAAGGACTATTAAAACAGACATATCCTATAGATGCGATTTATTTGATTGATAACGCATCCATAGATGGAACTCAGGAATTACTTTTCGAAAAGGGCTATATAAAAGAATTGTCACCTGAAGGGATTAATCAACCCTGGGAAAAAACATTTTATATTCATTCTACGTCCAATAATCTCTTCGCCCATATTCCCATTCACTATGTTCGTATGCATGAAAATACAGGTGGTTCTGGTGGCTTTTATGAGGGATGCAAAAGAGGATATGAAAGGGGTTATAACTGGTTATGGTTGATGGATGATGATGTGGAACCATTGCCTGACGGGCTCAAAAATTTATTTTTTTATTCAAATCTATCAAAATGTATTCATCCCTCCCGATGTCTCCCTGATGGCAAAAGATTCCAATGGGGAGACATTATTACGAAAGATGGTAAATCAATACCTATTGACAATAATAGATTCTTAGAGGATAAAGGGAAAACTTATATGGAAATTAATACTGGCTGCTTCGAAGGGATGCTAATCCATAAGGATGTTATAGCAAAAATAGGCTTTCCTATGAAAGATTTATTTATGGTAGGCGATGATACTTTATATGGTTGGTTGGCATCAAGACATACCAAAGTGATTTATATAAAAGATTATTGTTTAAAAAAGAAAATACTGCCTAAAAAAACAAAAAATACTTTAACAGAATACCTGCTTTTTAGGAACAGATATTACTTACTGAAGATAATAACAGGAAATTCTAATCTTCTAAAACTTAAATATTTTTTTCATGTAATAAATAAAATATTGAGCAGAATTTTTAAATATAAGTCAGGTAAGCTGGCCTTTGCAATTTTAAAAGGTTACATTGATGCTGTAAAGAATGATTTTTCAAATAATTATGTTAAGAAATTGCTATCAATAAAAAAATGACATGAAATTTAATTTAAAAAATATTTTAGTTATAAGGCTTGCAGGTCTTGGAGATATGCTTCTTACTCTATCAGCAATATCTCCTATTAAGAAGGTTTATCCCGAATCGAAGATTTATTTTTTAACAGATAAACTTAATCTTGATTTTCTGAAATGCTTTGATTTTGTTACTGATACCTTTGAATATAAAAGAGGTTTTAAAAATACTTTAGAAACCATTAGGTTATTAAGAGATTTAAAAATAGATGCAGTTATTAACTTTGAAAGAGCCTTCAAAAAAACATTCATCTCTTACATAATTAAAAGTCCAATAAGAATTGGCTACGATATCTTTCCAAATAAAATATTTAACACTCAATCTTACGAGGATTTAAAAGATAATCCATCAATACATATGCGAGAACGGTATTTTAAACTATCTAAAGGTCTTGGCTTGAAAAAATATGATTTGCAACTCAATTTCATTCCTATGGAAGATGCAATTATTAACGTTGAAAAATTTCTAACTGATAAAAATCTTAATTCTGATAAAGATATAATCATAGGGATTAATCCTGTTACTGGTTTTAAATCAAAATATTGGACAAATGATAGATGGGCAAAGGTGGCTGACTATCTGATTGAGAAAAAAAATGCTAAAGTAATCTTTACCTTTGGTCCTTCAGAAGAACAGTTAAAAACCTGTCAGGATATTATAAACCTCATGAAACATAAACCTATCCTTTCTTTTAAGACAACTCTCATCGAATTCGGAGCCCTATTGAAAAAGTTAGATTTACTTATATGTCTCGATTCTGGACCTTTTCATTTTGCTGTGTCTCTTGGTGTTCCAACAATATCTCTCTGGGGAAGAGGAAACTTAAAACAATGGGGACCAGAAGACAAATCCCATATTGTTATCACTAAAAATGTTCCCTGTTCTCCCTGCAACAAATTTGAATGTGAACAAGTAATATGTATGTCATCTATTACAGTTGATGATGTTATTGAAAAGATAGAACTAATTTATCCAACGTTAAAACGAGTACAAAAATGAAAAAAAAGAATCTTATGATTTTTCATCCAATAGGTAAATGGATTGGTGGGGGAGAGACAGGATTAATTGATCTTATAAAACACTTGAATCCTGAAAAATTTAATATTCAGGTTGTTTTACCGCATAAAGGACCTCTATCTGATGAACTTAGTAAACTTAATATTAGGCATCATTTTATTCATATTAGGAGATGGCATTCTGTTGAAACTAAGTTTTTGTTACCATATCTGTTGGTGAGATTAAGTTTAGTTATTGGTGATTTTAAACCTGATTTAATATTTTGCAACTCACATGATGTAGTGCCATTTGGTGTGATTATTAAATCAATATTAAGAAAGCCAGTTATTTCTTTTATAGGGGTTGAGTTAATTAAAGAGTTAGCTGAAAAATACCTTATTCAATATTCTGATGCGGTTATAGTAAAAACAAATTGGCAAAAAAGGGAAATAGAGAAGATAAAAAAAGAAGGCGTGTATAATCTAAGAGATGGTTTTGATATCGAAAAATTTGCCATAAAGGATAAAGAATTAATCCATTCGGAACTTAAAAAAGAGTTAAATATACCCTCAAATGGCCTTCTTTTACTCAGTGTTGGAAGATTTGAAGATGTTAAAAATTTTGAATATTCAATTATTGCAGTTAAACAAACTAATAATAAAAACGTTTATCTCTTAATAGTTGGGGCAAAGTTTGATAACTCCCTATACGAACAAAGAATTTTCAAGTTAATTAAAGAACTTGATTTTGAAGAGAATGTAAGGATTATCCCTTTTACAAAAGATTTAGCCAAATATTTTATAGGCTCACACATATTCATTCAGAGCTCAAAGAGTGAGGGACTTCCTCGCACTGTCATTGAAGCTATGCTTTATGGACTCCCTCTTATTCTTTCTGATATTGAGCCTCATAAAGAGATTCTCTGTAATGGTAAAGGATTTTTGGTGCCCCTTGATAATTCACTAAGCCTTACTGAAAAGATAAACTTCTTTTATAACAATAAAGATTTCATTAAAGAATTTGGAGATTACAATAGGGAATCAGCTTTTAAAAATTATGACATTGAAGTTTACATAAAAAAGGTAGAAGAGATTTTTAAAAGGTTAGGCTAATTTTCTCAATTTAAAAGGTCTTTAAATTATATTAGATAACCTGGATAATTATGAAAAAATTACGTTTTGAATCCTTTATTTAAAAGTGCCTATCTTGCCAGGATAGGGAAAAAATCTTGACAAAAGACTGTATTATAGATGTATAATAATTCTCTAAACAAAATGGGCTCATAGCTCAGCTTGGTAGAGCCACCGGCTCATAACCGGTCGGTCCCTGGTTCGAATCCAGGTGAGCCCACTTTTTGATTATGTTTTCGAGGAGGCAGTTATTAGAAACATTTCTGGCATTTTAAAACTTGCCGATGAACACACCTTTAAATTTGAACTTAGCTATGAAATGAAACCTAAATCTATATCTGTAAGATGCCCCTTTTTGGGGCATTTTTTTTACTAACAATATGGAGATTACTGCTAAAGATATTTACAATGTCATTGATCGATTTGCCCCTTTTGTTTTGCAGGAGGAATGGGATAACTCCGGATTGCAGTTTGGTTCATTGAAAAAAGAGGTAAAAAAAGTATTTTTGACGCTTGATGTTACTGAAGAGGCTGTCAAGGTCGCTTCAAAACTAAATGCAGACTTGATAGTTTCTCATCATCCGTTATTTTTTAGACCACTCAAAAGAATAGATTTGAACAACGTTTTGCTTTCAATGCTTTTTGAAAATAAGATAACAGTAATTTCTTCACATACTCCACTTGATGTCGTACCTAAAGGAGTAAGTTTTGCACTTGCAAACAAGCTTGAACTTGATGGTTTGAGAATTTTGAGTAATAAAGTTGATTCTAAGTTTTATAAGTTGGTGTTCAATTTACCATCAGGCTATTCAAAGAAAGTTTTAGATAAATTGTTTGATAACGGGATTGGAGAATACCATCTTTATAATAGTTGTGCGTTTGAAACTTTTGGAGAAGGCAGGTATCAAGAAAAATCTGGAGCGAAGCCGTTTCTCAAGACTGGCTCTGTTTTTAAAGAATCTAAGGTTGAATTAATTGTTAGAAAAGATAAGCTCTATGAATGTGTTGATAAACTTAAGGCCGTTCATCCTTATCAGGAAGTTTCTTTTGATGTGTTTCACGAGGAGGTTAATCCAATAGATTTAGGTTATGGATATGTTGGAGAGCTGAAAAGACAAAAAAAACTCTCACAATTTATCGAGAAATGTAAAAAATGTCTGGGTATTAATACAGTTAGGTATGTAGGTGACTTAAATAAAAATATTAAAAAAGTAGCGGTATGTGGCGGTTCTGGTTCATCTTTCATTAATGATGCTGTTATATCGGGTGCAGATGTTTATATAACTGGGGATCTTAAATATCATGAGATTCTGGAAAATATGGGCAAGATTGCATTTATAGACATTGGGCACAGGGCTTCGGAGCTGCCGGTTTTATCCACTCTTGAAACACTTTTGCGAGAAAATTTTAAAGTTTTGGAATTATATCATTTTGTTGAATACAAAGATTTTTTCAATTATTATTAAAAGTGAGGAGGCATACTTTGGACGAGAACATAAAAACTTTATGGGAACTTCAGCAAGTAGATACAGAGCTTTTTAATATAGAAAAGAGAATGAATGATGTTCCAGCTAAAAAGAAGTCGCTTGAGGAGAAGCTTAAAGCTTTAGAAGATGAAAAAAAGATGAAAGAAGATAGCAGAGACAGGTTGGTTCAAGAAAAAGAGCGCAGGGAAAGAGAGATAGAGCAGGAAAATGAAAAGATTAAAATGGTTGAATCAAGACTTTCTCATATCAGAAATCAGAAAGATTATCTTGAAATGAGAAAAAAGATTGAACTAGCAAAAAAATCAAACAAGCTTAGAGAAGACGAAGTAATTAAGAAGATGGAAGAAATTGAAAAGATTGACAAAGAGATTAAAGAGTATATGGATGTTTATCTCAAAGAAAAGCAAAAAATACTGGAAGGTATAGCGGTTTACGATAATGAACTGTTGGCGTTACAAAAAGATAAAGAAGATGTCTTAATAAGACGGGAAAAGATTGCTGAGCGTTTAGATACAAATATCCTTAAGACTTATGAACATTTGAAGAGTAACTGTAGAGGTGTGGGTGTCAGTAGGGCTAAGGATGAAAGTTGTGATGGATGTTTTATGAATTTGCCACCGCAGCTATACAATATGGTTATAAAAGGTGATAAACTCTATAACTGCCCATTTTGTCAGCGTTACTTAGTTTATATACCTGAAGTGAAAGAGGACAATAAAGAGTAGGGTGGACAGCCGCTCCGATAACATCGGGGAGGAAAGTCCGGACTCCAGCGGAAGGGATGCTTTCTAACGGAAAGACACAGTGATGTGTGGATAGTGCCACAGAAAAGAAACCGCCTGTGTAACAACAGGTAAGGGTGAAACGGTGAGGTAAGAGCTCACCAGTTTCGGCGGTGACGCCGAAAGCTTGGCAAACCCCATCTGGAGCAAAGCCAAACAGCTTCTTAACCGATATGGTTGGTGCGTTCCGAGCCCCGAAAGGAAGAAGCGGGTAGGCTGCATGATGATAATGGCAACATTACCACTTAAGATGAATGGCTGTCCTCGACAGAATCCGGCTTATAGCCCTACTCTTTTCTAATAATCTATGATATATGAATTTGTTATTAATAATCCGAGCAACGTTGATAGGGCAACTCTAAAGCGGTTTAATATCGTAAGAAAGCGTGAAGATTTGTTCTCTATATACACCTTAACAAGTTCTGAATATGTAAAAAAGATAAGAAAAATTACGAAACATTTTACATTTGAAGAATCAAAGTTAGAGCCTTTACCTGTTGTCTTGCCAATACAACAACCCTTTAGCATAGATGGTTTTCTGTTTTTAAACAAAACAGTGCCTCATAAAAGCAAAAATATTATTAGTGTAGTAACTACAAAATCTTTTGGCTTTAATCATCCTGCAACGATTCTTGTATTGGAAAAATTAAAGGAATATAACCATTTTTATTATCAAAAACGTGTGCTGGATGTAGGATGTGGAAGTGGAATTATTTCGATTTATCTTTTAAAAAGTGGAGCAAAAAAGGCATACGGAATAGATATAGACCCTTTTGCAGTAAATGAATCAAGAATGAACTTAAAACGTAACGGGTATAATAAAGAAAGAGCAAAACTGCTTTTAACAGATATCGCAACACTCAAAAAAACGTTTCCTTTTATCGTCGCAAACATTCCTATAAATGTGCATTCTTTTATAAGTGAAAATATCGTGTCGTTGATTGATATAGGTGGACTTTTAGTGGTCGGCGGTTTTTTGTTCTCAAAAAGAGAAGAAATATTAAGTATTTACAGAAGGCTATCCGTTGTTGAGTTTGATTGCAAAGAAGATTGGGGCTTGATAGTTTTAAAGAAATAAGTTTCAAAAGCAAATAAAAACTTTACTTTTATGGTTTTGTATAATAAAAGATTATTATGAGTTTTAAAGGTCGTCCAATTTTTGCAGAGATTAATATGTCAGCACTTGAGTCCAATATTAAGGCTATTAAAGAACTTGTGAGAGATAAAAAAATCATCGCAGTTGTAAAAGACAATGCCTATGGACATGGGGCAAAAGAGGTTGTGAAAAAAATAGAAAAATACGCTGATTTTTATGGTGTAGCCTGTATCGAAGAGGCTATTTTACTAAGAAAGGTGACTAAAAAACCTTTTGTAATTTTTGGAGGTGTTTTTGGAGGCGAAGAGGTTTATTTAAATAAAAAAGAAGGTATCATCCCCACTGTTTATGATCTGGAGACACTTACTAAAATTTGCAGAAGCTCTATCGAATGTGATATAAATATCGAAATTGATACGGGAATGGGCAGGACAGGTTTTCTCGAAGATGAAATAGATAAGGTGATTTCTATATTGAGTTCTTCAAAAAATGTCCGTGTTTGGGGATTGATGACTCATTTTTCATCTTCAGACTCAGATGCTGAGTTTACATCTTTACAATTGGAACGTTTTTACAAAATATATCACAGGTTCAGGAAAAATGGCATAAATCCTGACATTATTCACGTGGCTAACAGTGCTGGAATATTTTATGATACAGAAAGCTTTATCAATGCAGTAAGACCAGGAATTATGCTTTATGGTGGTTATCCATCTGATAATTTAAGAGAAAAGATTAATATTTCTCCAGTTATGACATTTACATCAAGTATTATTTCTTTGAAAGAAGTGCCCAAAAACAGTTCCATCAGCTATGGAAGAACTTTCACCACAAAAAGAAAAAGTATAATCGCAACAATAGCCTGTGGTTATGGTGATGGCTATCCGAGGGCACTTTCAAACAAGGGCGTTGTCTATATTAAAGATAAAGGAACGGCGCCAGTTGTTGGAAGGGTATGTATGGATGTGTTAATGATTGATGTAACAGATTTGAAAAACGTTTCTGTGGGAGACCCTGTGGTTCTTTGGGGCGAAGGTAACGAGGCTGTTCATCCGGATAATGTAGCAAAATTAGCAGGGACAATTTCTTACGAATTGTTTTGCAGGGTTTCTGACAGAATTAGACGCGTCTATAAAGGTAACTGAATGAAAAAGGTAGTAGAGGTTTTTGGCAAATCTATAATAGATTTTGTTTCAGCAGCAGGTGGATTATTTAATTTGTTGCTAAAAACCGCAAGATGGGGCATAACTCCTCCCTTCAAATTTGAACGAATTTTTTATCAGATGGAATTTATCGGTGTGCGCTCACTTTTTGTGGTGATACTTGTAAGTACATTTACCGGTATGGTACTTGCGTTGCAGACCTATACTGGCTTCAGACGTTTTGGGGCGGAAAGCATGATGGGAGCAGTTGTAGCATTAAGCTTGTGCAGAGAATTGGGACCGGTTTTAACAAGTATAATGGTGACTGCAAGGGCTGGTTCTGCTATGGCTGCAGAGATTGGTACAATGCGTGTTACAGAACAAATTGATGCGCTGTTTGTAATGGCGGTTAATCCGATAAAGTATTTAGTTGTGCCGAGGGTTATTGCCTCGGTATTAGTTGTTCCTGTTTTAACAATAATATCAGATTATACCGGTATTGTAGGTGGTTATATGGTTGGTGTAAAACTTTTAAACGTTAATGAAGGTGTTTACATTAATCGCACAATCGAAATTTTAGAACTAAGCGATATTTACAACGGTTTGTTAAAATCTGCTGTTTTTGGCTTATTGCTCTCTATCATTGGGTGTTACAAGGGTTATTATACTCAAGGTGGAGCAAGAGGTGTCGGCAAGTCAACAACTGAAGCTGTTGTTCTTGCATGTGTTGTAATTTTCATCGCTGATTATGTGTTAACAGCATTTTTATTTTAGAACGATATTTATGTTTGAAAACATTATCGAAATAAAAGAAATTTACAAAAAGTTTGGATCTCAGCAGGTACTAAACGGCTTATCTTTAAACATACCTAAGGGATTAATAACGGTTATAATAGGCAGAAGTGGTGGTGGAAAAAGTGTATTATTAAAGCATATTATTGGACTATTAAAACCTGATGCAGGACAGATTATTTTTGACGGTGTTGATATGGTTGCAGCTGACGATAAGACTCTGGAAGGGATAAGAAAACGTTTCGGGATGTTATTTCAGGAGGGAGCTTTATTCGATTCTTTAAATCTGGAAGACAATATTGGATTTCCACTTTTTGAACATACGAAGCTTTCTGACAAAGAAATTTATGAAAGGGTTAAAGAGGTTATGGCTATGGTAGGTTTGTCAGGTGCTGAAAAGAAGTTTCCTTCTGAAATTTCTGGTGGAATGAGAAAGAGAGCAGGTCTTGCGAGAGCAATAATTAGTAATCCAGAAGTGATTCTTTTCGATGAACCCACAAGTGGTTTAGATCCGATTATGTCTGCCACAATAGATAATTTGATAGTAGATGTTCAAAGACGTTTAAATGTTACTTGTATTGTTATCAGCCATGATATAAAATCTACTTTTAGAATTGCACATAAAATTGCCATGCTTTATGAGGGAAAGATTATTGCTGAAGGGACACCTGAAGGGATGCAAAACATTGATAATGCTTATTTAAAACAGTTTATAGGTGGACTCACAGAAGGCCCAATGGCAGTGGAGAAGTGATGAACAAAAGTGGCTTGTCGACAGAGTTTAAGGTGGGAATTTTCGTTATTATAGGTTGCGTAATACTCATCTTTATGTCGATGAAGGTTGGGGGATTTAAATTTTTTAAAGGTGTAAAAACATACGATGTTGTAGTGTATTTTGATAGTGTTGAGGGGCTCGATGTTGGTGGAGCTGTTCAGATTGCAGGCGTTACCGTAGGAAGAGTTAAAGATATAAAGTTGGAAGGCAATAAAGCAAAGGTAGTGTTAGAGATTAACGATGGAGTGGTGATTAAAAAGGATGCGGCGGCATCTATAAAAACAAAAGGTGTATTGGGAGAAAAGTTTGTTGAAGTTTCCCCGGGGGAGGCGACAGAGGTATTACAAGCTGGTCAACAGATTGCTTCTACTAAAAAGACTATGGATTTGGACACACTTGTTGCCCATGTTGATTCCGTAATAAGCGATATAAAAGAAGTGACTATAAATTTGAGAAAGACATTGGGGGGTGAAGAAGGTGAAGATGTTTTAAGAGGCATATTTAATAACCTTTACGAGCTTTCCGCAAACTTAAATCAGATGGTAAAGAAGAATGATGAAGGGCTTGCAAACACAGTAAAAAACTTAGAAAAATTTTCTGCAACACTTGCTGAAAAGACGCCAGAGCTTTCGGAAGATTTAAAAGAACTCTCCAAAACGTTGAAAGATATGATGGATGAAAATAGAGGGAACTTAAAAGATAGTCTCGCTAAGGTTAAAGACGCATCAGAAAAGCTTGACAAAACCCTCTCTTCTTTACAAAGTGTTTCAGAAAAGATTGATAAAGGCGAAGGCACACTTGGAAAATTAATAAATGACGATTCTGCGCACGAGAATTTAAACAAGACATTGACAGGGCTAAACAAGATGCTCGCAAAGGGTGAATCTATAAGAACATACTTTGATTTTCGAAGCGAGTATCTGGAGAGACTAAAAGATTCAAGATCTCAGGTAAATATAAAAATTTATCCCAAATCAGATTACTTTTACATGATAGGAGGAGTAGATAGTCCGACAGGAAAATTCAGGCGGGAGACACAAAAAGTTATCACACCAACAACCACAACAGTTACTACCACAGAAACCGAAAAAGAAAAGACAGTATTGATAAATGCTCAGATTGGTAAGCGTTTTCACAATGTCGAATTTAGAGGCGGATTGTTTGAATCCACAGGTGGATTTGGTGTCGATTATTTTTCAAAAAATGATAAATGGAAATACTCGGCAGAAATATACAACTTTGATAGAGAGTATGCACCACATCTTAAGGCTACCGCTCAATACAACCTTTACAAATATCTTTTCTTTACTGGTGGTGTTGACGATATAATTTCGGATAGACATAGACGCAGTGTGTTTTTGGGGGCGGGCATAAGATTTGAAGACGAAGATATAAAATACCTGTTATCATCAGCCCCTCTCCCTGCAAAATAAAGGCTTTTATGGAAAAAAAGGTTAATATTTTAAATTACGCAACAGCATCTGGTTGAGCTGCAAAGATGGGTCCGGGGGATCTGTCTGCGCTAATGAAAGGCATATATTACAAAGATGACGAGCGCGTTGTTATTGGTTTTAGAGAGTCGGATGATGCTGGTGCAATCAAAATTGGTTCTGAAGTTTTGCTACAAACTGTCGATGTGATTACACCCATTGTTGATGACCCATATATATTTGGTAAGATAGCTGCTGCAAACGCAGTGTCAGATATCTATGCAATGGGAGGAACACCTGTATCAGTTTTGAACATTGCTGGTTTTCCCGTAGATTGTCTTAGCCTTGATATTTTGAAAGCGATATTTGAGGGTGGCAGGGATGTTGTAGAGGAATGTGGTGCTGTTGTCCTGGGTGGGCATACAGTTATTGACACAGAGATTAAATATGGACTTTCAGTAACAGGAACGGTTGGGAAAAAAATTTACTGCAACAGAATGTGTAAACATTCATTAGACGTGATATTAACCAAACCTTTAGGTGGTGGTATTTTAAGCACTGCATTAAAAGGCGAATTGATTTCTGAAGAACATAAAAGTGGTATGATAAAATACATGACTCGACTCAATAAATATGCAATATCTGTTATAGATTTTGATTATGTTGCAACGGCAACAGATGTTACCGGATTTGGATTGTTAGGACATCTTTTTGAAGTTGGAAAGGCAAGCCATATTACTATACGTGTTAATCAAAAAAATGTTCCTTTTATGGATGGCTTCGAACTTTATCTATCTTATGGGCTTATACCCGCTGGTGCATACAGGAATAGAGAGTATGTTTTGCCTCACACTACAGGGAACACTGAAAACATTATAAAATTATGTTCTCCAGAAACGTCTGGTGGATTACTTATTTTCTGTGAAAAATCAGAGAGCTTAAAATTGCTGGACAAAATAAGAAATAATGGCGATGATAAAGCAGCTATTATTGGTGAAACTATAGAGTTTTCTGGCAAAACACTAATTCTGGATTGATTCACTCAATGGCAGATACACATTAATTGTTGTTCCTTTTCCCTCTGATGAGATTAACTCTATCTTTCCTCGCATATCTTCAATAAAGCTTTTCGTTACTGCAAGACCTAAACCGGTGCCATCCTTTTTGGTGGAAAAAAACAGGTCAAAAACTCTTTCTTTAAGCTCTTCAGGTATTCCAATACCGGTATCAGTTATAGCGATACATCCAAAACCGCTGTGTTTATATATATTGACAGTAATCTCTCCACCTTTAGGCATGGCCTGTATTGCGTTTAAAACGATATTTACGATAGATTGATGAAGCTTTTCTTCATCAGCATAAACCTCAATCTCTTCCGCCTCAAAGTTTAGCGTTATATTTCTGAAAATTTTCTGGAAAGAAAAATCATCCAGCACACTTTTTATAAAAGATTTTAGCTCTATCTCTTTAATTTTACTCTCTTTAGGTTTAGCAAAGCTTAATAAACTTCGCATTATTTTTTTGATACGCGTAGCCTCTCTAATTATAGTCTCAAGATCTTCGAGATAGACGCTGTCTTTAGGCAGCTCAGATTTTAAGTATTCAGCATGACCAATTATAATCCCTAAAGGATTATCTATTTCGTGAGACATTCCTGCTGAAATCTTGCCTAATGCAGCAAATTTTTCGTAATTAAGCATCTGATTTTGAAGAAAAAGCAGATCATCAAATGCAGCTTTTAGTCTATCGTTTTGTAATAAAAGCTCATTTTGTTTATTTTTTATTTCAATAATCATTGTTCTTAATGCCTCTGCAAGCTCACCAATTTCGTCTTCTAACATCGGAATTTCTTGCTCCCAATCGCCTTTTCGTATCGCTTTAGCCTTTTCCCCTAATAATTGAAGTGGTATGGTAATTTTTCTTGTGAAATAATAAGAAAAAGTTAAGCCTAACCCTGCCGAGAACACGCCAAGAACTAACAAAATGATATTAACATTTCGGATCTGTCTTTCTATCGCAGGGAAAAACATAAGGTATCTGAAATAAAAGTTAGAAAAGCCCATTGTTTGCTGAGGCAGAACAAGGTCTAAATACTTTTTCCCCCCTAAAAAGACCTCGCGATATAGCAAACCCTCATTAATCTTATACTCTTCAGGCTTGTATGGGGGCAAGTTTGAATTATTAAAGCTAAATAAAATGCGACCATCATTGTCAAGGATGGCGATATCTATCACTCCCTCTTTTTCCTTTAAAATATTTGCTATTTCGCCTTTTGCAATTTCTAAATTAGCTGTACTTTTGCCAAATTCCCGTCCAAAGATACGCATAATTTGAGGATTAAGTAATTTAAGATGAGTTTTTGCCTCTTTTAGAAGATAACTACTCCAGAAACGTTTTTCAACATACGATAAAGTGAAAAAAAGTAGCAATATTATAAGAAAAATCAAAAAAAACTGATAATAAAGGAGTTTTTTAAAGAGCCCTTTAGGTTTAATTTTTAGATGCATAAGAGAAATTTTAGACTAAAAGGTTTGTTTAAGCAAGAAACAACAAAAGGGGACAGACCCCAAACCAAAAAACTCAAAAAAAAGGGGACAAAATTAGCCCCCTCTTTTCTATTTAAGCAAAGCGTATCTCGAAAAAAGTTTTTAAAATTCCATTGAAAGGTTTACCTGAACTCTCGCCTCTTCCGGGAATGACTTGTCATTGTATCTACTTCTATCAGATGACATGGCAGCAGAAACATCAAGTCTTAATAACCATAAATTTAGTCCCAGGCCAGCTGTATAAACATGGCTGATGTAAGACTCAGCAAGATTTTTGTATGCACCTACACGAAGGGCAAGGAATTTTAAGATATCCCATTCCAAACCCACAGCTAGATTGCGGCTTTTATAATTTGGATTCATCGTCTCGTTTTCTGTTAAGTCAATGTCTGCAGCAAGTGTTAACGTTTCAAAAGGATTTATCGCTATGCCTGCACGACCTTGTGGTTTAACTTTTACCTTACCACCTGCAGGGTCGTCAAACTCAGGACTGTTTAAATATTTCCCCACAGCGCCTAATTTTAGCCAATTAACAGGTTGAAAAAGTATACCTGCATCGACGGCAAAATTGCTGCTATCTTTTTTGTAATTATCGAAGTCTTTAACAATATCACCAGAATCTTTGTTGAAAACTAAAATCTGACCCGGAGCAGCTTTGAAAACACTTGCCTGTATATACTTAACATTAAAACCTATAGACAAAGAGTCCGATAAAGGATGTCCATACGTTAAAGGAACTTCCATCAAGGCGATACCGTTAGCAACAAGCGATGTTTGGTTGTTCTCAATACTTCCAGTTACTGCAGATTTTTTAACAGAAGCTGCAGCAGGAAGTGGTGCCCCACCTAAAGATTGGATGATTAAATCCATGGCTGCATAAGCATCTGCAGGGGTAATTTTCCCATAGTTTTTTAATTGAAGTTCAGCTTCATTAAGTAGTTTTTTTGC
>JBBIPZ010000003.1:0-11785 GCA_037442505.1 Deltaproteobacteria bacterium
TTTTTTTCTTGACATTAATTGGTTGAAATTGTTATTCTTTCATATCTAATATATAGGCACGTAGCTCAGGGGTAGAGCACTACCTTGACATGGTAGGGGTCGGCGGTTCGAGACCGCCCGTGCCTATTTATATTTTTTGCAAAGTGAGTAAAATGAACCCAATAGCAGCGCGAAAAAATGGTGTGTTGGTTGATTTGAGTTCAGCTGATGAGAACTCTACACCTGTTTTCACTACTGATAAAGATGCTCTGGATATCCTGCGTCACAGTTCTGCTCATGTAATGGCAGAAGCGGTGAAAGAGCTTTTTTCTGACGTAAAGGTGGCTATAGGACCTTCTACAGAATCTGGCTTTTATTATGATTTTGACCGTGATACCCCCTTCACTGAAGAAGATCTAACTAAAATCGAAGCCAAAATGGCTGAACTTATTGATAAAAAACAGTTTTTTAAACGCAATGTCATCGGAATTGATGATGCTATAACATATTTCAAAAATTTGGGTGAGATTTATAAAATAGATATTCTTGAAGAATTAAAAAGACAGGGGGAAAAAGAGGTATCACTATATACACAGGGTAACTTCACCGATTTATGTAGAGGGCCTCACATCCCGGATACAAGTTTTATCAAGGCTTTTAAGCTGCTTTCTGTTGCTGGTGCTTATTGGCGCGGCGATGAAAAAAACAAGATGTTACAGCGTATTTACGGCACTGCCTTCTTTAGCAAAGAAGAGCTGGATAGGTTTCTATCACGTCTTGAAGAGGCTAAAGAACGAGACCACAGAAAGTTAGGTAAAGAACTTGATCTTTTTAGTATAAGTGACGAAGTAGGACCAGGTCTTGTTATCTACCATCCAAATGGTGCTTTACTACGTTATTTAATCGAAGAATTTGAGAGAAGAGAGCATTTACGTCGTGGCTATCAGATGGTGTTTGGTCCACAAATCATGCGCTTAGAAATGTGGAAAAAGTCTGGACACTATGACAACTATCGTGAAAATATGTATTTTACAGAAGTTGAAGGACAAATGTTTGGCATCAAGCCAATGAACTGCATTGCACATATTCACGTTTATAAGTCAAAGGTCAGAAGTTATAGAGATCTGCCTTTGCGTTATTTTGAATTAGGCACGGTCCATAGACACGAAAGAAGTGGTGTCCTACACGGATTGTTACGTGTTAGAAGCTTTACACAGGATGATGCACACATCTTTTGTCGTCCCGATCAGGTAGAAGATGAGATTAATAATGTTATTAAGTTTGTTGATGACGTGATGGGTATTTTTGGCTTCAATTACGAGATGGAGCTTTCAACACGCCCGGAAAAATCACTCGGTAGCGATGAGATATGGGAATTGGCAACTAATGCATTGAAAAGCTGTCTTGATAAATTAGGCAAACCATACGATATCAATGAGGGTGATGGAGCCTTTTACGGTCCCAAGATCGATATCAAACTTAAAGATGCCCTTGATAGAAAGTGGCAGTGTGCGACAATTCAGTGCGACTTTAATTTACCTGAACGTTTTGATTTAGGTTATATTGGTGAGGATAATAAACGCCACAGACCTGTTATGTTGCACAGAGTTGTTTTAGGGTCAATAGAAAGGTTTATCAGTATCCTTATTGAACATTTTAAGGGTGCTTTTCCTTTCTGGCTTTCTCCTATACAGTTACTGATCGTTAACATTACAGACAAACAAATTGATTATTCAAAAAATGTAGCTCAAGTGCTAAGGGAAAACGATTTTAGAGTTGAAGAAGATTACAGAAACGAGAAGTTGGGATTTAAAATTAGAGAAGCACAGTTGCGAAAAATTCCTTATATTGTTATCATAGGCAATAAGGAAGTTTCGTCTGAAACTGTTTCTGTACGTTTAAGAACAGGTGAAGAAAGAAAAGGGGTTAAGTTGGCGGATTTGATTGCCGAACTTAAAGAAAGCTCTTTATTAAGGAGGTAGTTTATAGAAAAGGAACACAGAATTAATGAGAAAATTAAGGCGGCAGAGGTTAGAGTTGTTGATGAAGATGGCAAGCAGATAGGTATCTTAAATCGGGATGAGGCAATAAGTATCGCAAGGGAAAGGGGTTATGATTTAGTTGAGATTTCACCAAATGCTGACCCGCCCGTTTGTAAAATTATTGATTATGGCAAGTTTAAGTACCAGCTTAATAAAAAAACACAGGAAGCTAAAAAGAAACAAACAGTTATTCAAGTTAAGGAAATTAAATTAAGGCCTAAAACTGATGTGCATGATATAGAGGTAAAATCGAAGCACATACGCAGATTTATAGAGGACAAAAACAAAGTTAAAGTTTCCGTCGTATTCAGAGGAAGGGAACTAACGCATAAAGATGTCGGTGTTAAGGTGATGGATGAGCTTTTGAAAAGGGTAGAAGATGTTGCAAAGATAGAGACAGAAGCAAAATTTGACGGCAAAAGTTATGTTGTGGTTCTGTCTCCCAAAAAGTGATTCAAATATATTTTCAGGAGGAATAGTAAGATGCCCAAGTTAAAATCGCACAGAGGAGCTGCCAAACGTTTTAAAATAACTGGCACAGGCAAGGCTAAATATAAAAAGGCGAACCTGCGCCATCTATTAACATCAAAACAAACTGGCAGAAAAAGAAGTTTAGGTAAACCGGGTGTTTTAAATACGACACAGTCAGCAATTATTAGAAAAATTTTACCATATTTATAAAGGAGTTGTAAGTCATGCCAAGAGCAAAAGGTGGATTTAAAACAAGAAGAAGACACAAAAAGTTTCTCAAGTTAGCTAAGGGTTACTGGGGAGCAAGAAACAGACTTTACAAAATAGCACGTGTGGCGGTTGAACGTTCCTTAGCATTTGCGTTTCATGGTAGAAAGCTTAGAAAGAGAGAATTCAGAACGTTATGGATTGCAAGGATAAATGCCGCTTGTAGAAGTTTAGGTACAACCTACAGTAAACTAATGGGCAACTTAACAAAAAGGAATATTCAGATTGACAGGAAAATGCTTGCAGAAATAGCGGTATCTGATCCAAAAGCTTTTGAAGCAATTGTTAATTCCTCATGTTAGACCAAAGAAAAGTAGAAGAGATTAAAGAAACGGCAAAAGAAAAGATCGGGCTTATACGTTCAGAAGTGGATTATACGAACGTAAAAGCCCTTTTTCTTGGTAAAAAAGGCATAATTGCTGATGCAATGAAACTACTGCCTCAACTTTCTCCAGAAGAAAGAAAGGCTTTAGGTGCCAATATAAACAGCCTTAAAAACTTTATAGAAACAGAACTCGAAAAAAAACTTGCTGAAATTAAAGAGGAAGAGAAACGCAAGACCCTTTTTGAAAAATCTATTGATATCACTTTGCCACCCAAACTGTGGCACACGATAGGTACATTTCACCCTCTCACACAAGTTCAAGAAGAGATAATTAATATTTTTGTAGGGATGGGTTTTGACATAGCTGAAGGTCCTGAAATTGAAAGTGATTATTATAATTTTGAAGCTCTAAATATTCCCCCGGAACATCCTGCAAGAGAAATGCAAGATACATTTTATATCGATGAAAAGAACCTGCTTAGAACTCATACATCACCTGTCCAGATAAGATATATGGAGAAAAACACACCTCCTTTGAGAGTTATTTGCCCAGGTAAAGTTTATAGAAGAGATTCTGATGTAACACATAGTCCGATGTTTCACCAGATAGAAGGTTTTATGGTCGACGAAGGCGTTAGTTTTGCCAATCTTAAAGGTGTTCTAACTGAGTTTTTGCAATCTTTATACGGGAGAAATTTAGCAGTTCGTTTCAGACCAAGTTATTTCCCTTTTACTGAACCAAGCGCTGAAGTTGATATTGCTTGTGTGGTCTGTAGTGGACAGGGATGCCGTGTATGTAAGGGAACGGGATGGTTAGAAGTTCTTGGTTGCGGGATGATTCATCCTTACCTTTTTAAAGTGGTTGGCTATGACAAGGAAAAGTTTAGTGGATTTGCATTTGGACTGGGAGTTGAAAGGCTTACGATGTTAAAGTATGCTATTGATGATATTCGTCTTTTTTATGAAGGTAACATAAGTTTTATGGAGCAGTTCTGATGCGCGTACTTTTCAACTGGTTAAAAGATTACATTGAGATAGAAGAAAATGCCACAGAAATAGCTGAAAAACTTACGATGTCAGGTTTTGAAGTTGAATATATTCACGATTTCAAAAGTGACTTTAAAAATATAAAGACCGCCAAAGTATTATCTGTATCTCCTCATCCAAATGCAGACAAGTTAAAAGTTTGTAATGTATCCATAGGGACAAGCACCCTTCAAGTTGTGTGTGGTGCACCTAATGTAGATAAAGATCAAAATGTTGTTATTGCATTACCCGGTGCAGAACTAAAAGGTGGAAAAATAGAAAAAAGCATCATACGTGGTGTTGAATCAAACGGTATGCTTTGCTCTGAAAAAGAGCTCGGGCTTGCCACGCACTCAGATGGCATATTAATTTTACCTGATGATGCTAAAATCGGCATTGATCTCTGGCAATTTTACAGAGAGATTGATGATTTTGTCCTTGACATTGGGATAACTCCTAACAGAGGTGATTGCCTATCACACTTAGGGATAGCAAGAGAGATTGCGGCCATAACAGGAAGGCAGGTTAATTATACTAAACCTCAATTAGAACTTTTAACTAAAGCTGATTTTGCTGAGATCATTATTGACTCACCTAAATTGTGTCCGAGATATACTGGAAAGTTGATTAAAAATGTTACTATAAAGCCTTCTCCTGATTTTATTAAACTCAGGCTACTTGCCTGCGGAATGAGACCAATTAATAACATAGTTGATATCACTAACTATATAATGCTCGACTTAGGGCAGCCACTTCATGCGTTTGATTATGACCTTATAAAAGACAAGACAATCATCGTAAGAACTGCCAGGGACAATGAAAAACTTGTCACCCTCGATGGAAAAGAAAGATGTCTGACAAATGAGGATATTGTTATTGCAGATAAAGAAAACCCCATCGCTCTGGCAGGTGTGATGGGTGGACTTGACACTGAAGTTACTGAAAAGACTAAAAACATCTTTCTGGAGAGTGCATTTTTTAATCCTCCTACCATAAGAAAAACGGCAAAAAGGTTATCATTACAATCAGAAGCATCATATAGATTTGAAAGATGTGTAGATATAGAAAACGTTCCTTTTGCTGCCTGTAAGGCTGCCAATCTGATGAAAGAGTTTGCAGGGGGAGAAACCACAACAGCTGTTCTTGACTGTTATCCAATACCATATCAAAAAAGACACATAATCTTTAGACCTGAAAGATGCTCGGTTTATCTCGGAACAACTGAACCCATTAATTATGCTGAGAAAAGGCTGAAACTACTTTCGTTTGAAATTAACAAAAAACAAGGTGAGTGGGATATAACAGTACCTTCTTTTCGCAGTGACGTTTCTATCGAAGAAGATATTTACGAGGAGATTGCACGATTAGGCTTCTATAAAGAAATTAAACCTATAATGCCGGTTGTCGCAATGAAAGCAAGATTAGATAATAACCAGCGTCTATTTTACAACACAGTTAGAAACTTTCTCGTTGATAACGGCGCTACAGAAGTTATTACATATAGCTTTGTTCCCGAAAAAGAAGTAGAAAAGATTTTTATGTTAGATAAAATAAAAGGCTCTTTGGTTTACATCAAAAATCCTCTAACAGAAGAGCCTGCCGTTATGAGGCCTAATCTTGTCGCAAGCCATCTAAACGTCGCGGTTTTAAATCATTCCCGGTTGAACAATAATTTTAAACTTTTTGAGATCGGGAAAAAATATCTACTCAACAATGAATCTACAAAGAAAACAAGTTTTATAGAAAAAAATGTTTTGTCACTTGTCTTTTCTGGCCTCGTTAATGAAAAAACATGGTACTCAAAAGAAGAACCGTTTACATTTTTTGACATAAAAGGTTTTATAGAACTGTTACTTAACAGGATTTTGAAAAGCAGTTTTAAGTTAAAACAAATCGTTCCTGATAAACTACCATTTTTGCATCCAAAAGAATCTGGAGAAATTTTACACGGACAAAAAAATTTAGGTTTTATAGGTCTGGTTCATCCTGATGTCTCTTCTACATACGAACTTAAGAAGGATATCTATCTTGCGGAAATTGACTTAGAACTCCTCTATCAGCTTTTTTTACATAAAACAGTTAGTTATTATGGCATTTCAAAATTTCCATGGGTTGATAGAGATATAACTATTATTGCGGAAGAAAACATTTGCAATCAGGATGTTTTAAATGTAATATTTGAAAGCTCAGAGGATATCCTTAAGGATGTAAAACTGATTGATATTTATAGAGGCGAAAATATTGGTAAAAACAAAAAAAGTATGACATATAAGCTGTTTTACCAATCCTCAGAAAGAACCTTAAGCGATGAAGAAGTCAATTTAGTTAATGAAAAGATTGCACGTAGTTTAGTAAATAAGCTAAATATTGAATTTCCAAAGTAAAAAGGTGGTGTTTATGACAAAGCAAGACTTAATAAAAATGATGATGGAAGAATTGGGCTACTCTCGCAGAGATTCTATGGAACTCATCGACAAAACATTCGATATAGTTAAGGCAACGCTTTTGAAAGGTGAAAATGTTAGAATTGCCGGTTTTGGTAACTTTGTTGTCAGAAATAAGGCAAAAAGAGTAGGAAGGAATCCAAAAACTAAACAGGAATACGAGATAAAAGAACGTGCAACAATTGTTTTTAAACCTGCTACTACTTTGAGAAAGGAACTTAGAGAAAAAGATAAATAAAAGTTTATCTCCATATGGTAGAACTAAAGAGATACTATAAGATTGGTGAAGTATGCAAGATAGCAGGGATTCAACCTCATCTTCTAAGATACTGGGAGAAAGAGATTGCGGCTATACGGGCGCACCGTTCGTTAAAAAATCACAGGCTTTATTCTAAGGAAGCCGTTGAAAAAATTATTAAAATTAAGTCGTTGATTGATGAAGGTTACAAATTGGATACTATAAAAAACAAATTTTCAGGTAAAAAAGGTATGACTCCTGAAACTGCAACACTATCGGCACCAGAGCTATTAAAAGAAATAAAAAATGATTTGCAAAAAATCAAATCTTTGTTAGAATGTTAAACTTGTCGGGATGTAGCGCAGCTTGGTAGCGCACACGCTTGGGGTGCGTGTGGTCGTGGGTTCAAATCCCGCCATCCCGACCATTATTATTTAAGCTTACCTATACCTTAACTATTTTTGAGCCATTTCAAGATAAGCTATGGAAGATATTGCCGCTGTGCAGCCATCTCCTACAGCTGTTGCAATCTGTTTATATGGTTTCTTAACACAGTCGCCTGCTGCGAAAATCCAATTTACACTTGTCTGTCTGAATTCATTCGCCAGAATATAGCCATTTTCGTCGACTTCAACGATACCTTTTAACAAATCTGTTCTTGGCTTGTAACCAACAAATATAAACAGTCCTGATATGTCTAATACTTGTTCTTCTGTTGTCAAAACATCTCTGATAGTAATACCTGTCAGAAACTCATCACCGTGAAGTTTTGTAACAATTTTATTCCAGATAGGCTTAATCTTTTCGTTTCTCAGTGCCTTTTCCTGCAGATACTTCTCTGCTCTAAATTTATCTCTTCTATGTATAATATAAACAGTTTTGGCAAAGTTTGTTAGAAAAATAGCCTCCTCTATTGCTGTATTGCCTCCTCCCACTACAGCAACATCCTGCCCACGAAAAAAGGCACCATCACACGTTGCACAATAAGAAATCCCCTTACCTGTCAGTTCATTTTCCTTTTCTAAACCCAACTTCATTGGAGAAGCACCTGTTGCTAATATTAACACCTTACATATATATTCGTTCCTATCAGTAACAACTTTTTTGTTAGTCGTGTCAATATTCTTAATGCTTTCATACGATATTTCAGTACCAAAACGTTTAGCCTGTTTCTCCATCAAACTACCTAATTCTGGTCCCATTATACCTTCTGGAAAACCAGGATAGTTTTCAACATCTGTAGTGAAAACCATCTGGCCACCAACTGATTGTTCTTCTAAAACAAGTGTACTTAGCATAGCCCTTGAACAATATATTGCGGCTGTTAAACCAGCAGGACCACCACCAATAATAATCACATCTTTTTCCATACGTTCACCTCAAAAAATACTTTTCAAAATAACAAATAAATTATATGCTTATAGCTTATGACTTTTCAAGTTAATTTGCCTTATGATAACGACGAGACTAAAGAGCTAATTTTAGCTAAACTTCTGATTTTCAATCCGATGGGTATCTGGGAGAAAGACAATGAATTGATTGTTTACTTTTCAGAAACATCTGATTTTGAAAAGTTTGCAAAGGCAAATAAGGATCTGAGCTTTTATTACGAACAAATCGTAAAAAATGTTGATTGGGTGGCAAAATCGCAAAAATTTCACAAGATTATCAGAATAAAGCCTTTTGTTATAGCTGCTCCATTTCTCGAGAAAAAGGCTAAGATTAAAACACCCTACAAGTTTAAAATAATCATCAACCCATCTTTTGCCTTCGGCACTGGTAGCCATGCTACAACGAAAATGTGTATAAAATATCTTTGTAATAACATAAAAAGGGGAATGTCTGTTCTTGACATGGGCACAGGCACAGCAATTCTATCAATAGTTGCAGAAAAATTAGGTGCTGCAAAGATTTTAGGAATAGATATTGATGATATCGCTCTGAAAGAGGCTGAAAAAAACTTAAAAAGAAATCATTGTAAAAAGGTTCTTTTAGCCAACACGCTGCCATCGGAAATCAATCAAAACTTCGATCTTGTGGTATGCAATATCCTTTTTAATGACATTATTAAACTCGATCAGATATTTGCAGCAGCCTTAAAAAGAGGTGGAGATTTAATTCTTTCTGGACTTTTGTATGAACAAAAAAAAGATGTTTTAGAGGTTTACTCCAAAAACTTTAAATACATAAACTCAATCAGGCAAAAAGATAAAAATTTTGACTGGATAGCAATGTATTTTAAAAAGCTATGACAATTCCTCGAATTATTCTTGACACTACTTTGGAAGACGGTAAACTCGTAGAGATTAATTCTGAGCCTTATCATTATCTTTTTAGAGTTCACAGGTTGAAAAGTGGTGATAAGTTCTATCTTTTAGATAAAAATAGACGTGAGTTTTTATGCGAAGTAGTTGACATTTCTAAAAACAAACTCACTGCTTACTGTTTTCTTTTTAAAAATTTGAGTGAACCAGATTACAAAATAAAACTTATTTTCAGTCTTCTTAAAGGTGATAAAAATGAGTTTTTAATCAAAGCCGGCACACAAATGGGGATTACTGACTTTGAGCCTATAATTACAAGCAGAACCATTATCAGACTTGACCCGATAAAAGCAAAAGAAAAAGTTGAAAGATTTAGAAAAGTTGCTGAGGATACAGCAAGGACATCTTTTTTATCTTTTATACCAGTTGTAACTGAAATTAAAGATATTAAGCAGCTTTCTTTTGAAGTAAACTCTTTACATTTATTTTTGTCTGAAAAAAAAGATATACCACTTATAAGCAGTTACGAAAATGAAATTAGACAGTCAAAAAACATAACTGTTTTGTTAGGTCCTGAGGGCGGTATCGATGAAGAAGAGTTCAAGTTTCTTATTGAAAAGGGTTATAAACCTATTTCTTTGGGTGAGAGGGCATTAAAAGCCGAATTTGCTTTTGTTTTTGGGCTTTCTGTGGTAATTTACATTAACAGGGGGAGATTTTGATGTGGGATTTTATACAGCCGTAGAAGAAATTCTAAAAAAACTCATCTATAAAATAAAAAATACGAAAAGGTTAGACCTGCTTTCTGAACTCGACTATACGGTCGTGGATTTAGAAACCACAGGTTTTAACTTGCCTCCAATCGACCGAATTATCGAGATAGGCGCAGTAAGAATAAAAAATCTCAAAATTGTAGATGAATTTTCCGTTCTCGTTAATCCTTTGAAACCAATCCCGCCTATAGCTACTGAAGTAACACATATAACTAACGATGACGTAAAAAAAGGTATTAAGATAGGAAAGGCGCTAAAAGAGTTTTTCAAATTTTCAACTAATAGCATCATTGTTGCCTACAACGTCTCTTTTGACTATCAATTTATAACTGAGGCATCTCGTTATAGCATCGGTTATATTCCCCGAGAAAACACATTGTGTGCATTTGAATTAGCAAAAAAGTTGTTTTATTTTATCGAACGATATGACCTTGATTATGTTTGTGAATATTTAAATATAACCATAGAAAATAGACATCGTGCATTAGGTGATGCTATAGCCACTGCTAAACTGTTTCTTATTTTGATTGATTTACTTAAAAAGGTAGGTATAAATAGCTATAACGAAGCAAAGCTTTTTGAGCTTGGAAACACATTGCCAAAAGAAATAAGAAAGTTGTTAGAACACTACAGAAGATTAGGTATTATCTGATTAATTCTTCCGACTTTATGGCATAGTATATCATCTTACGCCACAAAGTAACTCTACTATAGCCTAAAAGTTTAGATGCCTTAGTTTTGTCTAAGTCGCATTCTTTTAAAGCCTTTATGATTCTTTCACGTTCTGCATTATGATCTTTTAGATGGTTATTTATATAAGCTGCGGCCCTGATTTCAAAAGGTAAATCTTCAGGTGTGATGTAACTTTTACTGTCAGGCAACATAAAATAAACACTTTCAATAACATTCTTAAGTTCCCTAACATTACCTTTCCAATCGTAGCCTGTTAGAATTTCCAAAGCATCATTGGAAAAACCTACAACCTTCTTACTAAACTTCTCTCCATAAGAATTGATTAGTTCACGTAAAAAATGTTCTGCTAATAAAGGTATATCTTCCACTCTATCACGCAGAGGCGGTATGAACAGATGAAATGTATTCAATCTATAAAACAGTTCTTCTCTAAAATTGCCTTTTTTAGTCTCAGCCTTCAAATCTTTACTCGATGTTAAAATTAATAAAGCCTTATTTTTACGTGGTTCATTGCTTCCAACGCGACAAAAAGTGTTATCCTCCAATAACCGTAAAAGTTTTGACTGAAATGTTAATGAAGTTTCTGTAATTTCACTGAGCAAAACTGTTCCTTCTAAAGCTAACTCTAACTTGCCTTCCCTTTTAGAAGCGTTACTATTACCATTTTCATATCCAAACAGCTCACTTTCTATAAAATTATCTGGAAATGCCGCACAATTAATTTTAATAAAAGGTTTTGATTCATTTCTCGATAGTTTATGTATTGTCGAAGCAACTAAATCTTTACCCACCCCACTCTCACCTGTTATTAAAACAGGCGATTGGGTAAGCGAGACAGCCTTAACAAACTCAATAACGTACTTTATCGCATCACTTTTTCCACAAATACCCATAAAGGATTTGTCAGATTTATTTGTACTGGGAAAACTAACGATATTTTTAATAAGAGCAATACCACCTAACAAATTTTCCTGATTATCTTTAATTATTTTAAGTTTGGCTTTAACAATGACCGACTCACCATTTTTTCTAATAATTGTAGTTAAGGCTTCTTCAACATCGTGCCTTGTTTTTACACAATAGTCAAAAGGACAGGAAAATTCTTCAGTAAAAGAGCAGATATTAGGACATGGCTGTCCGTAAATTTCTTCCTTTTTGAAACCGGTTATAGCCTCTGCTACCTTATTAAATTCTATTATTTTGAATGACTTATCAACTATTACCACACCATCACTAACTTCTTGCAACAACTCATTGTAAAAC
>JBBIPZ010000003.1:11885-120228 GCA_037442505.1 Deltaproteobacteria bacterium
CACCATCACTAACTTCTTGCAACAACTCATTGTAAAACTGTCTCTTATGTGGAATATGTTCGTAATCACTTGTAAACGGTTCGATTATCTGCACAGGCAAATCTGCATTTCTTAAGGTAACAGCAATCCCATCGATCATCTCGTCCCTGTAAGGAAAAGCAGTATAGGTAACTTCATTTACATTGTTACCGTCATCATAAATCTTTACGCCAACCTTTGTAAAACTTGTCCTGCTTTCAGTAACATAGTTAAATGGACAGCCTTTAAAACAAAGATCAGATGTAAAAATGTTATAACAATAGCAGTTTATTATCTCCCCTGGCTCCTTGCCTATAACATCTTTTACAGCAGAATTTGCATAAACAACCTTGTGGTTGGAATCTACAATAAAAAGTGCATCTGAAATGTTGTTAACAAACGATTTTGTTAGATTCATATTGAAACATTATATTAAATCAAACAAAAATGTCAAGCATTAAATTAATACTATTTAATATTTTTCTTTTTTAATTTTTCTTTGTAAAGCTCATAAATTACACACATATGCCTATATTTACAGTAAATTTTGGGGCTTAAACAAACAGGGTCCGATTTAGGCACTTTTTTCTGAGCTTTCTGACAGATAAAAAAATCTTGATCATTTATATCTTTTGTCATACAAAAACGCCGCCGTTAAATAATATCTCTAACAATAGATACATGTTTCCAACTTCGCCTACAGATAGCAGATCTTTTATCTTGTAATAATCAAGGCATGTACCACAGGAGTAAATTTTTGTACCAAAGTCTGACAATCTTTTAATCTCATCCAGAACAGGTGAATTTTTTACTGTTAAAAAAACTCCACTATTCACAAAGAATAATTTTTCTGGTAAGGGCTTCATCTCAATAAGAGCTTGAAAAAAAGAACGGATCAATATTTGCCCCAACGTTTCATCCCCTTCTCCAAACCTGTTTTTTGAAATAATCAAACTTTTCAATGTGTTGTTATTACCACAACTGTAGGAGATATTCTGACTATTTGACATTTCAAAACCATTTTTCAGCTTAAAATTTATGTGAAATTCACCCTCAATTTCATTTATATTTGCATCTAACCCCTGAACAGTCAAAAACCTTAATATGTTTTCTTTAGATTCAGTAGAATTTGTAACGACTTCAAACTCATCACTTTCTCGCATTTCGATAGCCTTTTTTACCTCTAAAACAGGTTTTGGACAACTAAGTCCTCTAACATCAAGAATCTTTTTCATTGTTCACCTCTTCATACTTGAATGAAATATTTTGATACACGTATCATCTATTACTGTAATACCTTTTTCTTCCAAAAACTTTCTTGCCTCATCATTTTTAATCCCTAACTGCATCCAGAAACATTTAATTCCAAGTTCTGCAGCCTCTTTTGCTATTGGCATCACATCTTCACTTTTTCTAAAAACATCCACAATATCAATTGCAACATCTACTGATCTCAAATCTGGATAGCATTTTTTAGACAAAACCTCATCATAGTTAGGATTAACTGGAATCACATTATAACCAGCGTTTTTTAAATATTCTGCTACCCTGTAAGAAGGCTTCTCTGGATTTTTTGATATGCCAACAACTGCAATAGTTTTTGCTGAAGTTAAAATCTCTTTAACGTTTTGCATATTCTTACTCCTCTAAAAGAATAGCTTTAACTATCTTTTCAACAAAAGGATTGGAAATAAAATACTCTCTGCGAACACCTAATTTTCTCATACCAACTATTTTCTTGTTTTTTAAAACAGATAGATGTTGTGAGACCGTTGCTTGCGGTAACCCGAGACAGTCCCAGATTTCTTTTACGCAACTATTCTTTTTTGCAAGACCTAAAACTATAGTTAGCCTGACAGGATGCCCTATAGCCTTTAATATTTCTGATAAATCTTCAATATAACTTTTTACTTCCATCTTATACTCCTTTACAGTTGTCTCTGTTTAATAAATCATCTAAAATATAAACTATATTTAGCAAGTCAAACAAATATATGAATATTATTATATATCATCTTTTAATAATTTCAAAGACAAAATGTATCTAAATTTAAAATTTAGTATTTTAAAAAATGGATTATGGAAATACAGCAAAGAGAACAGATTGAAAATATATTTAATAGTTTTCTTAGCGCTTCTTTTTGCGATCGGTGAGTATCGATTTTTTTACAAAATTTTTATGTATTTAAGAGAAGAAGTTGAGATTTTAAGTAAACATTTAACCGTTCAACTTATAAATATACTTAACCTCACATTTTTATCGATGCTTTTTTTTAGCAATCTTACAAATGCTATCTACTACTACTTTGTTTCTGATGACTTAGAACTTCTGTTACCCTTGCCTATAAAAACGGAAAAACTAATCTTTTTCAGGTATCTCGAAAATACATTTGCAAGCTCATGGATGGTATTAGCAGCAACAATCCCATTTTTTGTAGCAATACTTCATAGTTTTGGGCTTAAATGGCATTTCATTTTAAGCTCTATATGCCTTTATTTACCATATTTCTTCTTACTATCCGCACTGGGCTCGCTTGTAACGTTACTGATAGTAAATTTTTTCCCTGCAAAAAGGGCATATCAGATACTATGGAGTATATCTGCATTGTTTATAGCAACTATTTTTGTAATCATCAGATTAATAAGACCTGAAAGGCTTTTTAAGAAAACCACTGAAGGCGAATTTATGAACTTTTTAAAGTCCTTAGAGGCGCCGGATTACCCATATCTGCCATCAACATGGTTAACCAAAGCCCAATCTAATTTAATATTTAGCAAAAACAACGATGAATATTCACTCTATCTTATAGCTTTAACAATTACTGCTTTAGTATGTTTTTTAATTTTCTTTATCATAACCAAAAATATTTACAAAAAATGCTATACACGTGCTAAAACAAGCTTTAAAAGAAAGGGAAATCACTCTAAGTTATTAGATTATCTGTTAAATTTTATTCCAATGCCATCTGTGACAAGAGAGTTTATTTTGAAAGATACTAAGGATATCCTGCGTGATACAGGACAATGGAGTCAAATGTTGCTTTTAGTTGGTCTTGTTTTTGTTTATCTATTTAGTATAAAAAGTTTACCCATAGAAAAAGCGATAACTGTTAATATGGTAGCTTTTTTAAACACTGGAATACTTGGTTTTATAATGGCGGCGCTTATAAATCGCTTTGTTTTCCCTTCATTTTCTGTGGAAGGAAAGGTTATGTGGGTAATGAAAAGCTTTCCAGTAAAAATTAATCAAATTTTCTTCGCAAAAACTATTTTATATTTCTTTCCTCTTTTTATTTTTGGCACACTTCTGTCTTTTTTGTCCAATATGTTACTTAATGTTGATTTTTTTATATACATTTTTACTTTTTTAAATGTTCTGACTATAATATTGGTGCTAACTATACTTGCTCTTTCACTCGGGCTTTTGTATCCAAAGTTTAAGTTTAGTAATGCTACAGAAATATCATTTAGTTATGGTGGCATCATTTATATGTTGACAAGTATGCTTTATATAGGATTTGGGCTTATCCTACAGGCAAGACCTGTTTACGTCTACTTACGAAACAAGTTGTTCTATCAGGCTCAAAGCTACGGATACTTCTTTATATTCTTTTTATTTTTTCTCGCAATATCAATTATTATTTGTTTTTTCTGCTACAAAAAGGCAATCAAAAATTACCAATTTTGGGAGTAAATAAGTTTGACGAAAATTAAACTATTAAGTGAAGAAGTCATCGCAGCTATATCTGCTGGAGAAGTGGTTGAAAGACCGCTTTCAGTTGTAAAAGAGCTTGTTGAAAACTCTATAGATGCTAATGCAGACCGAATCGAGATAAATATTGAAAACGGCGGTAAAAGTTTTATTCAGGTTAAAGATAACGGAGACGGGATGTCAGAAGAGGATTTAAAAGTATGCCTTATGAAACATGCAACCAGTAAGATAACAAATAAAGAAGACCTTTTCAATATCAAAACTATGGGGTTTCGCGGCGAAGCACTTTACAGTATATCCCAGGTGTCTCAATTAACAATAACTACACGAAAGAAAGACTCTCAAACTGGATACAAGCTGCTTTCTAAGGGGGGAACTATTATATCCATTCTTGAGCAAGGAACATCTATTGGAACTACCATCGAAGTTTACGATCTGTTTTTCAATATGCCGGTAAGGAAGAAATTTCTTAAGAGCGAAAATTGGGAAAAATATTTGATTCTGGAGTTTGTCCAGCAAATTGCTATTTTAAACCCAAACATTTCTTTTATTTTAAAGTCTGACAGGAAAGACCTGCTTATCTTAAATAAATGTGGCAGCAAAATGGACAGAATAAAACAAATTTTCCCAGATTTAACAGATAAGTTGATGTATAACAGCTTTAGACAAAAAGGTTATCACGGATATGCTTACATATCTTTACCCGATTTAGAAATGCAAAATTTTCACCTATTTTCAGTTAACAATAGACCCGTTAAGGATAAGCTGTTTTTTAAAGCTACAAATGACTATTTTTCTGGACAAAGAAAAAAAAGCTCTTTTATTTTTATTGATTTACATTTACCAGAAAACGAAGTTGATGTTAATGTTCATCCAGCCAAAAAAGAGGTCAAATTTAGGGATAATAACTCAGTTTACAGCTTTATAAGAACACTGTTTGATGGTCTTTCTTTAATTGAAAACAAAAATACCGAACAGCCCCAAGCAACCAAACCAATTTCTGATTCACTAAAGATTTTTACAGGAGAAACCTCTGAAAATATAGCGCTTTTCGATAATTTTGTAAATGAAAGTACATCGGTTTACGAACCTGAAAAACAAACTTTCAGGATAATTGGTAGCTTTGCGCGTGGCTTTATTCTGCTGGAAAAGGATAATAAACTTGTTGTTATTGATCAGCACGCAGCCCATGAAAGACTTATTTTCAATAAATTAATGGCTGAATACGAAAAAAGTTCAGTGACTTCACAAATGATAATTCCATACGTTTTTACCACATCTTATGGAATGTCGGAAATACTCAACGAAATTAAAGAAACTTTAGAAAAATTGGGGTTTATATATCAGCAGGTTGCACCTGACAGCTTTGCTTTGACAGGTTTGCCTGAGCATATATCTTTTGATACGGGAGTAAATACATTTTTAGAAATAATTGAAGACAGAGAATGTTTAAAACAGCCAAGAGATTTAGTTTACACCACATTTTCTAAATTAGCTTGCAAAGAAGCTGTAAAGAAAACTGACCAGCTTAATAACGAAGAGATACAGTTTTTGCTTAAAGAGATTTACTCTAATAATCAGTTGCCATTTTGCCCGCATGGCAGAAACTATTGTATAGAAATAACCTTAGAAGAGCTGGAGAGACGCTTTGGTAGAAAAGACTAAAGTTGTTATCATTGCAGGAGCTACTGCTTCTTCAAAATCTGAAATCGCCTTTAACCTTGCATCAGAATTTAATGGCGAAATTGTAAATGCAGACTCTATTCAGGTCTTTAAGTACTTTGATATTGGTTCAGCTAAGCCCTCATTAAAGATGAGAGAATCAATACCACATCACTTAATTGACATTCTCTACCCCGACGAGGAGTTTAACGCTTTTCTGTTTAAAGATATGGCTCGAAGGGTTGTTAATGATATATCTGCGAGGAGCAAAATACCAATAATCGTAGGTGGGACTGGACTATACATACGTTGCTTTCTATATGACCTGTTCTATCAAGATGAAGCAAAAATCAAATTAGAACGCAAATGCCTTGAAGAACTATGTGATAGAGAAGGGTTGCAAAAACTTTACAACACTCTACTTGAAGTTGATCCAAAATCAGCAGAAAAAATTCATCCTAATGACAAAGTCCGCATAATAAGGGCTCTCGAATTTTTCTATGCTATGGGAATGCCATTAAGTAGTATGCACTCTAAGTACAACTTTAATAGCAGTTGTTACGACTTTAAGATTTTTGTTCCTACTTTTGATAAAGAAGATGCAAATAGACGTATTGAAGTAAGAACTAAAAAAATTTTTGAAGAAGGAATTGTTGAAGAGGTTAAAAAAATACTTAAGATGGGCTATAAAGAAGATATAAAACCGCTTAAAAGTATCGGATACAAAGAAGCCCTTATGGTGTTACATAACATCTATAATGAACAGGAGGCAATATCAGAAACAATTAAAAACACCAAGGCTTACGCAAAAAGACAACGTATATGGTTTAAAAAAGAGAAAAATACTGTATTTATTCCTGTATCTGAAAACAATTTTGAAAATTTTTATCGAGAAGTAAAATTATTCTTGCATAAATTTTAACTAATTTTTATTATTTTACTAAACTTTATTTTGGGGGAGGAAAAGTAATAATGAGTGTGCAGAATCTTTTTTTAAATCAGTTGCGGAGGGAAGCCACCGAAATAAACCTTTTAACCATTAACAACGAAACTATCAAAGGTATTGTGAGGGGATTTGATAATTTTTGTATCCTTTTAGAATCTGAGAAAAAACTTTTATTGATATATAAACACGCATTAAAAAGTATAACACCACCTAAGGATTTTACTCTCAAACCTACCACGGAGAAGGTATCTGGCAAACGAGGCTGAGAAGGCGTTTCTTATAGGAATAAGAACAAAATCAGAGACAAAAGAAGATGCCCTTCTGTCTTTAGAAGAGTTAGAACATCTAACAAACACTGCAGGTGGAATTGTCCATGACAGGATATTTGTTGAACTCAGGGAATACAATGCAGCCTTTTTCATTGGCAAAGGCAAGGCAGAAGAAATAAAAGAGAAGGCAAAAGGCTGCGATTTGATAATTATTGATACAGAGCTTTCTCCTGCTCAACAAAAAAACTTAGAAGACTTTTTTGATAAAAAGTTCGTTGATAGAACGGCACTCATTCTTGACATATTTGCAAAAAGGGCTAACACACATGAAGGTAAACTTCAGGTAGAGTTAGCACAGCTAACCTATACACTACCAAGACTCAAAGGCAAGGGGTTTGTTCTTTCACGATTGGGTGGAGGTATTGGAACAAGAGGCCCTGGCGAAACAAAGTTAGAAGTTGACAGAAGAAAGATTAGAGACAAAATAACAAAGATAAAAGAACGTTTAAACAAAATTGCAAATATACGCAAAAGTAGAAGAACACTTAGAAAAAAAAGGGACATTCCGGTGGTAGCACTTGTTGGCTATACTAATGCAGGAAAATCAACACTTTTGAATGCATTAACAGAATCTACAGTTTTAACGGAAGATAAACTCTTTGCCACACTTGACCCCACAACGAGAAAATTAGTATTTCCAGAAGGCAGAGAGATCTTATTTACAGATACAGTTGGTTTTATTAGAAAACTGCCAATACTGCTTATTGAGGCGTTTCAATCAACACTTGAGGAAGCTGTAGAGTCAGACCTTTTAATTCATGTAGTTGATGCCAGCTCTCCCAACTGGAACAAACAATATTCTGAAGTAAAAAAACTACTTGATAAAATAGGCGCTTCACAACCCTCTATTTTAACATTCAACAAGATAGACAAACTTTCTTTAGAGGATTTACATTCAATCAAATTAGAGACAGGCTTACAAGATGAAGTGGTCTTTATTTCTGCTCACAAAAAAACAGGTCTGTTAGATCTAATTAAAGCAGTTAGAAAGCATATCGAGGCAGACTGGATTGAAATTGATATTTTCATCCCTTTTAAATCAAGTAAAATCATTGAGATGATAAAAAAACACGGCAGCTTGCACAGCATTCAAAACTGTGAAGATGGATATAAAATTAAGGCTTCTGTGCCAGAAAATTTAAAAAATGTAATTTTAGACACTTTACAAGCCAGAAGTATTTAGTAAAATTATTAATAAATAAAGAATAAAGCTGGAGGGCTGTTATGAAAAAACATTATTTTGTAAACAAATTTTTTATTCTTTTAACTGTTTCGCTGCTATTATTTTCATGCTCTTCCATCAACTTTAATGAAGAATCACCTCTTGCAAAAGATTTTAAACCAAGAGCAGTGGTTATATTACCTTCAATAAAGATGCCGGATGGCGTTGATTTTGATGCAGAGCGGCTTGCCAGGCTCATTTACGATAAGTTAATAGATATGAAAAAGTTTGACCGTATTGTTGAACCGAAAGATGCTCAGTCAATACTCGGACAAAATCAAGAACTACAAGTTAATATGCTCAATTATATAAATAAATTAAGAACATTAAACATTTCAGATGCAGAATTAAGCAAAAAGATAGGCGAAGCTTATGGAGCACAGGCTTTAATAATTGTTGAGGCTTCAAAGTGGGATTACACCAAAATCTTGGGCGAAAAGACAGCAGAAGTTAGCATAACACTAAAAATGGTGGATGCTGATACAGGCAATGTTGTTTGGAAGGCATCACATTCTGAGCAAGAGGAGTATTCTTTATTTAAACCTGAATTAATAGATATTGCGAGAGGCATTGTTCACAAAATTTTGAAACATCTTCCTCAAAATAGATAAAACAAAAGGGGCTATTAGCCCCTTTTTTATTTCTCAGCCATAAACTTTTTGTAATACTCTATACATTTGTTAAATAACTCTTCATCCTTTTCTTTAATATAGAAAAGCTCATTTGTATCAAAAAGCTTTGTCATATCTTTGTTTTTATAAAATAACTCCTTAAATGTTTTCCTGACATTCAGCTCATTTTCAGGTACTAAAGAAATTAGCTTTTCAAAATCAGATTTTCGCTTCTCTTCTAACTCCTTCTCCTGCATAACAGCCTTATAACGTTCGGGGCCAACACATTGTTCAGCATGAGGGCACCATTTTAAACATGCAAGATCCATTTTTTCATTTAGCACAGTCGCACCACATTTTTTACACTTATGTGTAACTTCGTCTTTAAAAAACTCAACTTCTCCACCACACTGAGGACATTTTATATCATAAATCGCATCGTACTTCCAAAACTGCGTATCTTGCCCTGGACATCTTGCCATAGTTCCCTCCTGATTAAAGAATTTCTCCCCTGACTCCAATTGTAACATCTTCTACAGGTAAATTCACTCCTGCCCTTTCAATAGCGGTTTTGACCATATGACTCAAACCAAAACAACACGGGACTTCCATATGTGCAACAATAACCTTTTTAATATCAGAGACAGTAAAAATTGATGTAAGCTTTTCAAGATGAGCATTAAAGTTATCGAGTTTTGGGCATGCAATAACAACAGCTCGCCCCTTCAAAAAATCTCTATGAAAGTTTGGATAAGCTACTGGTGTGCAATGAGCAGCAATCACCAGCTCTTTACCTTGTAAAAACTGTGCATTTGCAGGCACAAGAGTAAGTTGAACTGGCCAGTGTGTCAGCTCACTGCTTATTTCGACATTAACTTCTTCTTTTCTTTCAGGAACTGGACATGGTTCAAAGCTTTTTACTGAAGTTCCTGGACATCCACAGGGCAAATCTTCCTTTTTGCTCTTTATATGCTCCTCGACAGCCTTTTCGTCAAACTCTTCTGCATCCCTTTCTACAATTCTTAAAGCACCTTCGGGACATTCTCCTAAACATGCACCCAATCCATCACAATACTTCTCAGAAACTAATTTCGCCTTGCCATTAACAATTTTTAATGCACCTTCTGCACATGAAATTATACAGAGTCCACAACCATTGCATTTTTCCTCATTGATCTCTATAATTTTTCTTTTCATTTTATACCTCCTACTATGTTGTTTAATTAATATTTTATCGTTGAAATATTTAAAATACTTTGACGATAGTCAAATTTTTGAAATTAGAAAATTTTTCCGATGTTTAGTATATGATAGGGATCAAAAACCTTTTTCAACTGTTTTAGAAGAGTGAAATGTTCTTCTGGAAAAAACATTGGTAAATAGGACTTCTTGGCAACCCCTATACCGTGTTCACCAGAAGGAAAGCCACCATAATTTTTAACACAATTCATGATTTGCCACATAACCTTAGATGCATCATCTGTGCTATTGCCATCTAAATCCAGAATATTAATATGTACATTACCATCTCCCACATGTCCAAAACATGCTAATGGCAATCTTTCTGAAGAAAATGTTTTTGCCTGAGAAACAAAATCTGCTATATTGCCTCTTGGAACAACAACATCAGCTTTGTATATATATTTAGAATTCGATTTGAATGCTTCAGAGATCTTTTTTCTTGCTTCCCAGAGTCTTTCTTCTTGCTCAACACCTTCAGCAGTAAACACATCGAGTGCATTAAATTTAGACGCAATTTCTATTATTTCCTCAATCTCATCAGCATTCTCGTTCTCTAACTCACCAAAGATATAACAGTTAGCGCTTTCTGTAAAAGGCAATTTACGTTTTAAAAAAGATTCTATATACCTCTTAGACGTATCATCAATAAACTCAAAAGCTGAAAAATCTATCCCCTTTTTCAAAGCTCCACCCAAAAAATCACAGGCATCCTTCAATACCTTAAATGGTATAAACACAGAACGCCTATACGAAGGCATTGGTAAAAATTTTAGTGTTATTTCTGTAATAAGCCCCAACGTCCCTTCAGAACCACACAAAAGCTCGTTTAAATTATACCCGGAAGAATTTTTATAAGTTTTTCCACCTGATTTTATAATCTTACCGTCTCCAGTAACAAAAGTTAAAGACATTACATAATCTTTTGTGGTTCCATACTTAACCGCTTTGGGTCCACCTGCATTTGTAGCAACATTGCCACCAATACTCGAGCTTTCATAACTTTGAGGATCCGGGGGGTAATAAAAACCATAATTAGCCAGATGATTTTTAATTTCTCCAGTAATCACTCCAGGTTGGGTAACAATTAACATATTCTTTTCATCTAAATCAATAATTTTGTTCATACGTTCAAGTGAAACAACAATTCCACCATTGATTGCAACAGCACCTCCACAAACACCTGTTCCCATACCTCTTGGAATTATGTTTATACGTTCTTCTTTTGCAATAGTTATAAGGGAGTTTAGTTCATCGGTTGAAGAAGGGAGAAAGACAGCGTCTGGCAAAGCACTATAAATTGTAGATTCGTCATAAAAATAGCGTTCAGGTATCTGTTTTGTGTACAAAACATCTTTGTCAAAAAAAAGTTCAAGTTTATTAATAAGTCTATCTTTCATTTTAGAAAAAGATGTATTTCAGAATAAAAAGGAGACTAAGAAAAACAACAAGTAGGCTGGTTTCTTTTATCTTGCCTTTAAACACAATTATCAAGCTGTAACTGATAAACCCAAATGCTATACCATCAGTTATGCTAAAAGTAAGAGGGATAATGATTATTGCACAAAAGGCTGGAAAGGCATCTTCTATCTCGTGAAAATTTATATTTCTCACATTTTGAATCATCAAAAAACCAATAAAAATAAGTGCTGGTGTTATTGTTGGATAATATGTTGTTCCATTAATCTCTACCCCACCACCTATAGTCTGAACAAGAGGATAGAAAAAAAGCGCCAGCAAAAACATACATCCTGTAACTACACTCGCAAGCCCTGTCCTTGCCCCTACGCCAACGCCTGCGGCACTTTCGATATAACTTGTAACGGTAGAAGTTCCCAAGATGCTGCCGATTGTAGTTCCCGCAGCGTCAGCAAAAAAAGCTGATTTAACATTAGGAAGTTTACCGTTTACCATAAACTTGCCTTGCTCCCCCACTCCTACAAGTGTGCCTACAGTATCAAAAACATCAAGAAACAGAAAAACGAAGATAGCATGAATATAGGTGACATTTAAAACAGCTTTAAGATCAAATTTAAAAAAGGTTGGGGATAGTGAAGGTGGCAAACTGATTATTCCGTTAAATTTGGCTAATCCAGTCAACACACAAAGTAGTGTTGAAAATAAAATCCCCCACAAGATAGATGTAGAAAAGCCTTTCGTGTGTAAAAAAATTATTAGAATTAATCCTGCAAACGTAATCAGCTGAACAATTCCTTTTATATTGCCCAATCCCACCAGCGTGCCCGGTGAAGGAACTACAATACCTGACCATTCGAGTCCAATCAAAGTAATTAAAAAACCTATTCCAACAGAAATACCATGTTTTAAACCGTTGGGAATATCATTAAGTATTTTTTCACGAAAAGGAACAAATGAGAGAAGCATAAAGAGAGTCCCCGATATAAACACTAACGCCAGTGCCTTTTCCCAAGCAATCCCTAAGGAAGTTGCTATTATGACAAAAAGAAAGTTATGTCCCATACCAGGTGCAAGGGCTATAGGATAGTTGGCAAGTAATCCCATAATAAGAGTCGCTACCGCACTTGAAATACATGTTGCAACCATAACAGAACCAGTATCCATTCCCAGTTTTGATAGCACCATAGGTTGAACAAAAATTATATACGACATCGTAAAGAAGGTGGCTAACCCACCCTCTATCTCTTTACTTACCGATATTTCTTTACCTTTGAAGAAAAGCTTGTCTAAAACAGAAATCATTTAGTAACTTTCTCTCCAAACCAGATGCTTTTACCATATTTAAGATAACCCTTCACATTAAAAAATCTGCTATCCTCAGAAGGATCAGCAACGACAGTAGCGCTCGGTAATAATGGTCGCAGATATCTTTCGAGAAATGTTCCTCCTCCACCACTGATAATAATGGCATCTAAATCCCAATCATCTACCCAGAAGCGTTCTGCATCAGAAGCGATCTGTGCCGCCAATTGTTGTAGCACATGTTCTCTCACGCCAGTCAAATCATACTCTTTACCTTTTATTTTTACACTGCCTTTTGTTAAATATTCATAAAGCTTGAAAATTTCTATATTTACACCACTTTTCTCTCTCAATTTGTTTGCTATTATAGAAAATGCCTTTGAAATACCATTGTCAGTTGTTTTGCTACCACGTTCAGAGTACTGTAACTTATCAGAAATAATGTAATCTGTTGTCCTGAAACCAATATCTATAACACCTATTTTCTGTTTAAAAAAATCAGCATTTTTGACTTTACCTTCATCATCAAGAAACATATTTAAAATACTGCCGTAAGGCTGCGGAATTATCCTTAATTTACCCACCGTAATGTTTTTCTCGATCTCATCACCATTAAAATTTATGAGTGTAAATTTATGTTCCCCCAACAGGTTGGCAGCAAGTGCTTCTTTAAACTGTTTGTAATATCCCACAGGCAAACCTGTGACAATACTTACATTTTCAAAGTTATCAAGTAAATTACCCAATGAAACAAGTGCCAAAACTTTGGCAAACTGAGCAATAAATTGATTCTGGTCAAGCGTAAACAGTCTGACATTAGATTGTCTTTCAGCGAGATCGCCAACAAAGAATGTTTTCCCATCCACACCTATACTTAAAAACTCCTGATTTCTTCTTGGAAAAAGCTCATCTTGAAACTGTATCTCCGTTGCCTCACCCAACACAGATTTAAAGATAAGCTCTTTAGTACCGTTAGTTGCTTTTGTGAAGCCAAAACCAATATCAATTCCTATCATATCCATATTAATTCTCCTTTTTATTAAAATATTTGCAAAGGTTATTTATAGGACACATACCACATAAAGGTTTACCTGGCTTACAAATACTTCTGCCATGAAAAATAAACGTAAGATTAATATCATTCCACAAATTTTCAGGAAAGATTTTCATTAACGCCTTTTCTATAAGTTCTGGTGAATTTTCTTTCAAGCCAAAAATCCTTTTTGAAAGACGTTTCACATGAGTATCTACAGCTATCGCAGGTACATTAAACGATCTGCTTAACACAATATTTGCGGTTTTTCTACCAACACCGGGCAAAGACTGTAAAGCTTCTCTGTCAGCTGGCACAACTCCATTATAATCATTCACAATCTTTTTTGCAGCAGCGATAATAAACTTTGCCTTCTGGTTAAAAAAACCCAAAGACCTGATTATATCAACTACTTCATCAAAAGGAGCATTTGCTAATTTTTTCGGCGTTCCAAATCTTTCGAAAAGTGTCTTTGTTACCATATTTACACGCACATCTGTACATTGTGCAGCAAGAATCGTTGCAATCAGCAATTGAAAAGGTGTATCAGCATCAAGCGTAACACCACCTTTTTTATAGTAGTTTTTAAGTGTATTTATAATTTCAACTGGAATGTCAGCCATTATTTATAAACAGCCTTAACTAAAAAATTAATTTTAGTATCTTTCAAGATACTATCCCTTACATATTGGGCTTCCCATTTATCTGTAAAAGGAGAAACGATAACCTTGTATCCCTTTCCTGTAGCAACCTTTTTAGCAGTATGATATCCATTAGAAATAAGTAATTCTCTAACTCTGGCTGCTTCTTCTTCATCTTTTACATTATACTCCAACCTATACCCTACCATTCTGGGTTTTGGTTTTACCAACTCACTCTGTTTTTCCTCTTTTTTCTCTACTTTAGTTGGCTCTTTAACATTTTTGGGTTCTTCCTTCACCACCGTTGCAGGTTTTTGTGGCTCTGCTTTTTTTGGTTCTGTTTTTTTGGGCTCTCTTTTTTTAGTTTCCTGAACTTTCGGTTGTTCCTTTTTTATTTCTTTTTTCGATTCTTCCTTTTTTACTTCCGGTGCTTTATCGCCTTTAACCGGAACTTTACCTGGTTTTTCTGGAGCCGCAGGCTCCGTTACAGGCATTTTAATCGCAACTTTTATCTTTTGTGGTAAAGCCTGAGTTTCGTCCGGGGCGTTCATAATAAAAAAGTAGTAATATGCGCCTGCAGTAATAAGAATCGAAATAAGTATAGCTATTAAAATATTTTTTTTCATACCCTTTACCCTCTTAAGTTAATATCCCTCTACAAAGGTAGAAAATCTGTCACCCTTAGAAACAACATCTTTTATTTCCAGTACGTATGCGGCTGAAAAGTTGTCCCAATTTTTTATTACCACAAGCCTACCTACATCAACATTTTTATCCTTCATCCCCTCTACCTGTTTTTCTATTTTAAGTACATCTCCTCGTTCCAGTCCGTCTTTTTTCCCTTTATCTAAGAACACAAAATTCCTTTCTCCTACAAAAAAAAGACCATCCTGTAATTCTAAGATAGAGCCTTCCAGAAACACCTCCGCCTTTTTTATAACCACCTCAGGATTATCATTTTCTAACCTACTCACTAAAATGTCATCCTTTTCTATTTCAGCATAATTTTTTAATACCTTAATGACGGCTGTTTGTGGATAAATATCAACCACCTTAGCATCTCCAACCCTTGAATACAAATAACCATAAATTTTGTCGTTTTTGCTGTCTTTTAGCTCTTTGTGCGGCTTAAGAATGGTTAGATAATCCCCCTTTTTTAGCCCTTTCAATTCTCCACCATCTATGAAAAATTTTACATCTTTATTCCCCAACTTTATTTTTTCTTCAGAAGATATTACTTTGAAAGCATCAGATAGTGGTTTTTCTGAAAAAAATGCTAATCTGTCTATATTCATCACTTCCAGAATATATTTTTTGAATTTGGGATTTGTTTCATTTGCTATCTCAACTTCCTTTGCAGGTTCTTCTTGTATAACTAATTCTCTTACAGGCTCTTCCTCTACTTTGTTAGTAACAGTTTCTTCCTTTTGAACAGATATTGAAGTTACTTTTTCTTCCTGCTTTTTTATTGGTATTTTTAAAGTAAGTCCAGGATAAATCCAATGTGGATCAGGCACATCAGGATTAACTTTCCACAGTTCAAGCCATTTATATGGATCTTTAAAGAACTTTTCTGAGATAAGCCATAAATTGTCACCCTTTTTTATAACATAACTTTCTTCCTGGCCCCAAACGCTCTGTCGTGCAAACATCAAGCAGATTATAAAAGCCAGAAAGACAATATATTTTCTAAAACGAATGTGCTGCATTTTCTCCCCCCTTAGCGGGTAGCTTTACTGCACCTTTTTCGCCGCATCGGAATCTTTATATTTTTTTAACAAAGTATCTTTCCATTTTGCAGCGTCTTTTTTCTTCCCCATTTCTGAATAGGCATAAAAGATTTTTAAATAAGCATCCGGCACTTTGTTTCCATCAGGATATTTTCCCACCTTTTTAAACTCAGTAATTGCCTTATCAAACATCTTCTGGGCATAATAGCTTTCTGCAATCCAGTACTGCGCATTATCTGCAAGTGGATCTTTAGGATATTTTTCTAAAAACTGTCTCAATATCGAAATTGCCTGAGCATATTTTCCTGAATTATACATATCATAGCCCTTATTATACAGTTCTACCACTGGATTTTCTACTTTCTGCGGCTCTGCAATTTGCTTTGACTGTTCTATATCCTTTTGCTCCTTTTCGGCTGGAAGCGAAACAGTTTCTTTTTTCTGTTCGCTCACATCCTCTTTAACAGGCTGTATTACAGGCTTTGGTGCCTCGCTATTTTTTTTAACAGTTTCAGGCTTGATTGATATTACAGTGCTTGATGGCACCTGAGTGAGTTTAACCGATTCAAGTCCTTCAAATAATGGATGATTTTTAATTTTGTTTATATTTTTCTCAAATTCAACCAATTTCTCATCTATCTTATCTAATCTTTCATCAACATTGCTTCTAATAGAACTTTCTCTCTTTGCCTTTGCCTCTAATACTTCAACTCTTTGAGATAATGCCAACACCTGTGCTTGAAAATCTTTAAAATACTCAGTCTGCATCTTTTCAGACTGAGATGCACAAGACATTAGTAACAGAACAGATATCAATACAACAATATTTTTCACGCCTTGCCTCCTTTAGAAAATTTAAGAGCTTCTTCAACATCTTTAGCGCTTCCTATAATTAAAGGACATCTTTCGTGCAACTCTGCTGGCTTTTTGTCAAGAATTCTTTCATAGCCATCACTCGCAGTTCCTCCAGCATTCTCAACTATATAAGCCATTGGGAAACATTCATAAAGTAGCCTTAGCTTTCCTTTAGGACTTTTCTTATCACCAGGATATAAGAAAATCCCACCTTTGAGCAAGGTTCTATGAAAGTCTGCCACAAGTGTTCCGACATATCTAAGAGATTTTCCACCATCTTTCAGTGAACCAATATAATCTTTTGTCCATGTTTCCCAGTATGAGTAATTGCCTTCATTAATACTGTAAGTTTTGCCCGTCTTAGGTATTTTAATATCTGGATGTGACAAAAGAAACTCTCCGATACCCGGATCAAGTGTAAATCCATGTACCCCTTGTCCTGTAGAATAAACAAGCATTGTGCTTGAACCATAAATCACGTAACCTGCAGCAACAATAGAACTACCCGTCTGTAAAAAATCTTCGAGGTTTGGGCTATTCCCATCTGATTTTCTTTTAAAAATACAGAATATCGTACCGATACTGATATTTACATCAATATTTGACGACCCGTCAAGGGGATCCATCACCATTATGTATTTTCCTCGTGGAAAAAACTCAGGTATCGGACAAAAATCTTCCATCTCTTCAGAGGCAATAGCTGCTAAATAACCTGTATGTTCGAGAGTTTTGATAAACGTTTGATTTGCAAACTCATCTAACTTTTGAACCTTTTCACCATGAACATTTGTTTTACCTGTAATACCTAAAATATCAACCAGCCCTGCTTTGCTAACTTCTCTTGCCACAATTTTAGAAGCGATTCCGATATCATTAATCAATGCAGTAAATTCACCTTTCGCTTGTGGATACTCCCTTTGCATCTGCAAGATAAAACGTGTTAAAGTAGTTCCTTTTTCCATTGACTCCCCTCTCATTAAATAAACATAATGCTATTATAGGCAAATATATCAAATAATGTAAACAAATTCAAAACAAAATGCAAAAAAAACAAAGAAAACAAAAAGTTTTTTGTAGTCAAAGACAGAAATATTTAAGATATAAAATATTTAGCATTGCAAAAACGATGATTTGTGGTTAATTGTAACAAAGGTGATAAAGGATTAATTAAATTTCACAGCAAATCTGACTATTTTTGGGATTGCATTCTTCTTCTATTTGGATGCTTACATGATCCACATTGTAATGTTGATGCAAGATTGTTTCTATTTTATCCAATAGATTTCTTGTTCTCTCTTCAGTCTGAGCTACTTTCACGTGAAAACTTACGTATATATCACTACCTGATATTGTCCAGACGTGAACATCATGGACATCATCAACATTAGGAACAGCTTTAACATCCTCTATCATACTTTTTATATCAAAATCCAATGGTGCGCCCTCAAAAAGAATATGAATACTTTCTCTCGATAATTTTATTGCTTCATAAAATAGATACAGACATATCAGTATTGCCATTAGAGGATCAACCCACCTTATACTAGTAAAATAAACAATAATTAACCCCAAAATAACTGCAACAGATGCAAGTGCATCGCCTAACACATGAAGAAAAGCACCCCTTATATTAAGACTTTCTCCTTTGTGAGGGTTTAAAACATATGCAATTACCAGATTTGCAATTAAACCTATTACTGAAATAAACACCGCCTCAAAGACTTTAATTTCTGCGGGGTGTATAAATCTCTGAAACGCTTCAAAAACAATAAATACAGTAACCACTATAAGTGTAGTACCATTAATTAAACCAGAGAGGACTTCCACCCTTTTATATCCAAAAGTTTTTTTAATATCACGAGGTTTTTCGCTATGAATCTTAGCAAAACAGCCCAAACCCAACGCAAGCGCATCTGAGGCAACATGCCATGCATCAGATAAAAGTGCAAGGCTCTTTGTAAAATAGCCACCAAAAAGTTCCAAAACAAAAATAAGCAACGTAAAGAGAAGGGATAAATAAAGTGCTTTCCCTGCATTTGAATGAGCATGATTATGAGAATGATTACATGAGCATGAATCCATTACTTCACCATTTTGTCATCTTGCTTCTTACCACACTGCGCCCCAGTGTCTGGATTATAACCTCAAGTCGGTATGCCAAGCTTAGGGAAAACAACTTTTGTGAGAAAAATCCACACCACCAGTATTAAAACTACTGAGACTATTTCTTTCACTTTAAACACCTTTTTATGTCAACCAAACTGGTTGACTATTTTTATGCTCAAGAAAAACCTGATGTGCTTCCACCACAACCTTTATCACCACCAGAAGCTCCACTCCAGCCTAAATTCGGTACTGAGATTAATTTTACCACATTTTCACTCTTACAGTTAGGACAAAATACCTTTTCATCGCTTCTTAACAAAAAAGTTTCAAAGCTTGTCCCACATTTTTCACATTTAAACTCATATATTGGCATTTTATACCTCCCTAATTACAACTTTTGACACCTAATGCTGATAAAATTTTACAGAGTGGGCAGAAACCAGTTATAGCGGATTGAATCAGATTCAATCCGACAAACACTGTGAAAAGTAACCAATAAGGCGAAACAAAATACCCCAACGCAACACTCAAAATGACGAAACTACCTGCAGCAATTCTTACAATTTTATCCTGTGGTGCTGGCTTTGACATAAAAACTTCCTCCTTTCATTTTATTTATTTTGTAACTGTCTTTTTCTGTGTAGATAATATAAAACCGGCACAACCATCCTTGACAGAAGTGTAGCAGCAACCTCTCCTGCCATTAGCGAAATAGCTAATCCCTGAAAAATAGGGTCAAAAAGAATTACAAAAGAACCAACAACTACCGCAGATGCAGTTAATAACATAGGCCTAAATCTTATAGCTCCAGCATCTACAACAGCCTCCTCTAAGGACATACCTTCGTTTAGTCTCAATTCTATAAAATCTCCTAAAATTATCGAGTTTCTAACCACTATTCCTGCACCTGCAATAAATCCAATCATTGATGTTGCTGTAAAAAATGCCCCCATAACAGCATGTCCAGGAATAATACCAACAAGGCTAAGTGGTATTGGAGCCATAATCACAAGAGGCACCCTGTAATCACCAAACCAACCAACGATTAATATGTAAATAATTACAAGAACAGCACCAAAAGCGAGACCTAAATCTCTAAAAACTTCATAAGTTATGTGCCATTCTCCGTCCCACTTCATTGAATACTTTTCTGTACTGAATGGTTGTTCTAAAACGTGCCTCTCTAACTTATAACCTTCCTTAAGTTTCAATTCATCAAGCTTTTTGTTCAACTTCATGATTGCGTAGACGGGGCTTTCTTCTTTGCCAGAGACATCTGCAGTTACATATACCGTTCTTTTAAGATTTTTTCTATATATTGATTTGTCGTTGGTCGTTTTTTCTATCCTGACCAACTCTCCAAGTGGCACAAGTGCACCATTTTTACCTCTTATCCTGAGTGATAATAAATCTGTAAGACTGCTTCTTCTCTCTATTGGCATTTTTACTAATAAATCAACATCTTCTTTTTCTGTGGGTATATGCAGCAATCCGGCAGTCTTACCATTAACTAAGGCAGCAACATTTTCAATAATCTGATACGACGTAATACCAACTCTGCCAGCCTTTTCATAATCTACTTTTAACTTTATTTTTTCCTGATCATCCTCTACATACCAATCAACATCAACGACACCTTCTGTAGATTCAAAAATTTTCATAACGTCTTTTGCTAACTCGATCTGCCTTTTATAATCCGGTCCATAAATTTCCGCAACCAGCGTTTGTAAAACCGGAGGTCCAGGAGGAATTTCGACAATTTTTACACTTGCTCCAGGAAATTTTCTGGCTATATTTTCTATGTCTGGTCTAATACGTTTAGCGATTTCGTGACTTTGAGCCTTTCTTTCATACTTTGGTTTAAGATTTACCTGTATATCTGCCTGATTAGGCTGGTTTCTCATATAGTAATGTCTAACAAGACCATTAAAATTATATGGCGCTGCTGTTCCTATATACAATTGATAATTTGTCACCTCTGGAACAGTGGTAATATAATCAGCTAAAGCCTTGGTTACTTCGTAACTGTTTTCTAAAGCAGTGCCCTCAGGCATATCTATAACTATCTGAAACTCTGATTTGTTATCGAATGGGAGCATTTTTACCTTCACAACTTTAAAGTAAACAAGCGAACAGGCAGCCAAAAATAACACAACTACTGTTCCCAGGAACAGATGTCTGTGTTTAGGAGATTTGATAAAAAGATTCATGTAATGCTTATAAATCCTGGTAAACTTATCTTCTGTTTCGTGATGCCCTTCTTTAAATCTTAGTGGAGCCAATATTTTAGCTGCTGCCCATGGCGTTACCACAAAAGCAACAACCATTGACAATAACATGGCAACGGAAGCCCCAACTGGTATGGGTCTCATATAAGGTCCCATTAGCCCACGCACCATAGCCATCGGTAATATTGCTGCAATAACCGTTAGTGTCGCAAGTATAAGTGGACTTCTAACCTCGCTAACCGCTCCCACAACGATGTCTATGACTGACTTATCTTTGTTTTCAGGCAGATAAAAGTGCCTAACAATATTTTCCACATCAACGATTGGATCATCTACAAGGATACCTATACTAAATATTAGAGCAAAAAGCGTTACTCTATTTAACGTGTAGCCGTAAAAATAGTACACCGCTAACGTTAAAGCAAGAACAACCGGGACCGCTATAAACACAACTGCACCTGCCCTGATGCCAAGAAAAAGCGCAATAAGGATCGTGACAGACACAACTGCAATTATCAGATGCTTTAACAACTCGTCAGATTTTTCTTTTGCCGTCTCTCCGTAGTTTCTTGTAACGGTCACCTGTATGTCGTCAGGAATTAGCGTGCCTTTTAGAAGATTAACCTTTTCTATCACCTTTTCAGCTATTATGGTTGCATTCTTTCCTTTTCTCTTCGCGACACTTATTGTAACTGCAGGCGATAGTTGAGACTTGCCCTTTTCTCCATAAAGTACATAATTTTGTATCTCTTCTGGCCCATCTGAAATTTTGGCTACATCCTTCAAGAAAACAGGCTTACCAGAGGCATTAAGGACGACTCTTTCTAAGTCTTCTTTACTTGAAACAAAACCACCTGCCTCAACGAGCACAACCCTATTTTCACCAATAAAACTACCAGTATGAAGGTTAGTATTTATTGCTGCAATTTGTTTGTACATTTCATCCGCTGTAATACCATATCCGGCAAGTTTCTCAGGCAAAACCTCTATCTTTAGCTTTCTTTTATATCCACCAATAATTGTTGTTTCTGAAACATCATTAATATCTTTAATCTGATCACATAACTGTGCTGCTACTCTTCTGATATCATAGCTTGAATATCTATCACTATGAAGGGTTAAAGAGAGTATAGGTACGTCATCTATTGAACGAAACTTAATTAGTGGCTGGCTTGCTCCATAAGGTATTAAATCGAAGTTTGAAAACAGCTTGTTGTAAAGCTTAGTTAAACTTTTTTCTTCATCCTCGCCAACATAAAATCTTACAACTGTTAGATTCATACCTTCTGATGCAGTTGAATATATATATTCGACACCTGGTATCTCCCAGAGCTTTTTTTCCATTGGAATAGTAACCCTTTCCTCAACCTCTTTTGCTGAAGCACCTGGCATAGCCACCATAACATCATACATCGGCACTTTAATCTGCGGTTCTTCCTCTCTTGGAGTGGCTAATACAGAGAAAAGCCCAAGCAATATAGAAGCAGCTACAATAAGTGGAGTAAGCTTGGAATCTACAAAAAGCCTTGTTATTTTATCAATAAGACTGTGTTCCTTATTTACTGCGGACATAAATTTTACTCTCCTATTATTTTTACACCATCTTTGGCTAAAGTTGCATCTTTAATAATTTTTTCTCCTTCTTCTAATCCTGCCTGTACTATAACAAAACCATTTGATGATTCGCCAAGCTTAACTAATCTTAAAGAAGCTATATTTTCTTTATCAATAACATAAACATAAGTAAGCTGTCCTCTGTTTACTACAGCACTCTCAGGCAGTAAAATAGCTTCTTTTTTACCCAACGATATCTTTACAGTCCCATAAAGCCCTAATTTGATTGAGTTATCAGAAGGCAAGTCTATCTTTAACTTAAACGTTCTGCTGACAGGATCAATAGATGGTACTATTTCAGCGACGATGCCATAAATCTCTTTCTTGAGCACATCAAAATATAAAGGCAGCTTTTGTCCCTTTTTTACAATAGGCAAAACCTTTTCATCCGCATTTACTTCGAGTCTAAAATTTGAGTCAGACTCTAAGGTAAATAATGGTGTTCCGGGCATCACGTTTAAACCTATAGATGCCATTTTCTCTGTCACAACACCGGTAAATGGAGCAATAACCCTTGTATATGAAAAAGCCGCATTTGCCCTATCCCTTTCCGCCTTTGCCTGTTCTAATACCGATTCCGCCCTTCTTACTTCGTCAAATGCGACATTCTTTTTAGACTCAATACCTTCAAATTCCTGTAACGAAACAGCTTTTTCCTGATATAACTTTTCGTACCTTTTAAATGTATTTTCAGCATGTTTAGCATTTATTTTTGCAACTGCCACTGCCTTTTCTGCTTCTACAACGGCCGAATTAGCACGCTCAACATTCGCCTTTATATCAGGTGCATCAATAGTCAAAAGAAGTTCGCCTTTTTTTACCAGGCTTCCTTCCTCAAACCTTACATCAACAACCGTCCCCATAACTTTAGAAACAACCTTAGCTGAATTCTTCGATATCACAGTCCCAGATATCTCGTAAAAATCCTCTTTCTGTTGCTTTTGAACAACGAACGTAGCTGCCTTTATTGTTTCTACCTTTTTTCCCGTCTGTTTATTTTCGTGTGAACAACCAGACAAAATTAAAACCATCATAAATGCAAAAGTGATGTAAATATAAATTGAATTTTTCACGATTTCCCCCTTAGCTAATCTTTTAAGTATTCTAAAAATAATCCAGCTTCATATAAGGCATAGCCAATCGCCTCGTAGTATTCATTTTCTGCCAGCACCACATTATTTCTTGCAGAGGTTAGAGACAACTCTGCATCAAGCAACTCGACGATTGTAGATAAATTGTTATCATAACGTAATTTTATCAACCTGAATGTTTCTTCAGCCTGTTTTACCGCCTCTTTTGCAACTTCTAATCTTTTTTTTGCCTCTTCAACCTTCAAATAACTCACATTTAAGTTATATTTAATCTCTTTAGCAAACTGTTCCAGAGCTTCTTTTGCTCTTAATGCTTCAAATTTAGCTTTTGACTCATCATCGTAGCGAGTTTTATCAAAAAGTTCCCACCTCATTGCAACACCAACAACATACCCTGTTCCATCAGAACCAAGTGGCAAACTTCTTCCATCGTTGTAGTAACTGCCAGAAAAAAATACCTTTGGATAAAATCTCGATTTTTGCAGCTCATAATACTTTTGTGAAGTTTGAACATCAAAAGTTCTTGCAACATAATCTTTTCTGTTATCATACATTGCATTAATTACCTCATCAATTTTCGGCAGCTTAAGAGTTAATTCTGCAGGCTGTTTAACATCAACCAATTCATCTTGAGATAACAAAAGACTCAACGCCTTCTTAGATATTAACAAATCATTGTCAGCCTTTATAAGCAAAGCTTCCCTATCTTTTAAAAACACAAAAGCCCTCAACTCATCTGATTTTAGACCCGTGCCGCTTTCTGCCCTGACCTTTGCTATCCTATAGACTTCTTTTGCTTCTTCTAAGGACTTTTCTATTGAATCTTTAACTGCCTTGCTCTTAGAAACATTGAGATAAGTTTTAAAAACATTAAACGCTATTTCTTCTTGAAAACGATTGAACTCTTTTGTCACAGAGAAAAGAGAAAGTTTTTTTGCATCTTCAACCAGAAAAAGTTCTTTAACATAAATAGGCATTTCAACAGTCAGTATCGTCTGAAAATTGGTAGCAGAACCTGGATTTAAAAAAGATGCTGCTGATAGTGTCTGCTGATTAAGTTTCGTAAACACGCTATAAGAAGTTTGGTCACCGGTAGTAAACTTCTCTTCCAGAATTAATTTGGGATAAAAACTGCCTTTAGATGAAGCAAACTCTCTATCTGCAGCATAAACACTATATTGTTTAGCTTTCACATAATGGTTCTGTTTTAAAGCAATATCTATCATTTCTTTCAAACTGTAAACCTGTTCAGCGTTTGCTAAAGAAGCAACTAACTGATAAACAAAGATAAACAACAAAATAACTTTATTTCTGCTCAAAGCCAACCTCCATGTTTTATATATATTTAAATATATATAAATTTTTGAATATGTCAAGCAAAAAAATTTCAAAACTTATATATTTGCTTTAAAGCCTCATATACAACTATAGCAACAGAGTTAGAAAGGTTCAAGCAGCGGACTTCTCCAAACATTGGAATTGTATAGAGTTTGTCTCTATATCGTAGATATATTTCTTCAGGAAAACCTAAAGTTTCAGAACCAAAAATCAGATAATCGTCTTCTTGAAAATTAATCTTCGTATAAGCCTTTTTGCCCTTTGAAGAAAAAAAATAAAAATTACCAGTAATTTTTGTTAAAAAATCATTCAATGATTCGTGTAACACAAGATTTAATTTGTCCCAATAGTCAAGCCCTGCGCGTTTAAGATGCTTATCAGATAAAGAAAAACCTAAGGGCTTAACCAAATGAAGCTCTACATTACAAGCTACACATAGCCTGGCAATATTTCCAGTATTAGGTGGTATCTCAGGATTAAGCAAAACAATCTTTAGCAATTTTCCCCCTGCAAACTTTTTCCAAATAACTATTATAAGACCTTTGCAAAACCTTGCAAATGTCTTTGTTGAGTAAAAGACATTTTTCAAAGCTTTTAGGTTATAATGTTGATAAGCTCCAGAAAGGCAAAACACCTTTCTGGAGCTTATGGAAAGTTCAGGGTTAAATAGGCCTACTCAGGTTTTTATGCTAATTTTTGATGTTGAATGTGAATTCTAATTTGCCGGCCTTTTCTGTTTCAACTGTGAGAGCGGCTTTGTAAGTACCCTTTTCTTTCATAGAAACATCAGCACCAAAATGGCCTTTCATCGACATCAGGGTGTAGTCTTTGCTACTTCCCTTTAATGACAGCTTCAATGTAGCGCTTTTTATAGCACCCGTTGCATCATTCCCTTGAATCATACATGCAATATGATGGGTGATATTGGGATCCATTTTGCTCATATCAATTTTCATTCCACTATCCTTTGACATCGACTTCATAGCACTTTCAATATCGTTCACCCACGCCTTGACCTGCACTCCGCTTTTTTTGCCTTTAAACACAAGCTTTCCCATCCCTGCCATATCGCCGTGATTCATCGTCCCCATATGTCCGCTACCATGCATTTCACCATCATGGGCAAAGGCAACCACACCAAAGGCTAATCCCAATACTACTAACAACGCTAAAACTTTCTTCATAAACATTCCTCCTTTTTTTGAAATATTTTTTATTGCGCCAGTTTTAACTCTTTTTTCTTCCATATCAAATAAATCGCTGGATAAACAATTAGTTCCATAATAAAGGATGTTACAACTCCCCCGATCATTGGTGCTGCTATACGTTTCATAAGGTCTGCCCCTGTTCCCGTTGACCACATTATGGGCATAAGACCAATCAGCATAACAGAAACGGTCATAATTTTAGGCCTTATTCTTTTTACTGCACCGTGAATGATTGCTTCATGGAGATCGCTTAGATTATTTAACTTTCCATTCTTTTTTGCCTCATCATAGGCAAGGTCAAGGAAAAGAAGCATAAAAACACCCGTTTCTGCATCCAGTCCCATAAGGGCTATAATACCTACCCAAACAGCAATGGAAATATTATACCCAAGCAGGTATAAAAACCAGATAGCACCGACTGCTGAGAAAGGAACCGCCAGCATAACTATGCCCGCTTTTATCGGAGAACCGGTATTCATATAAAGAATGAGAATGATTAGTAGAAGTGTCACTGGTACAACTATCTTAAGCCTTTCTTTAACCCTTAACATATTCTCATACTGTCCGCTCCATACGAGCGAATATCCCGGAGGCAGCTTCAATTTTTCTGAAACGATCTTTTTCGCATTGTTTACATAACTTCCTATATCAACATTGGTTATATCTACATAAACATATCCTGCAAGCATACCATTTTCGTTTCTTATCATTGCGGGACCATAGGATAAAGTAATATCTGCAAGCTCTCTTAAAGGCACCTGCGTTCCCATCATTGTTGTTACCAGTACTCTTTCAAGCTCATCAACATCACTTCTAAAATCTCTCTCATATCTAACATTAATCGTATATCTTTCTCTGCCCTCAATGGTTTGTATTATATTTTCTCCACCTATAGCAGTACTTATAACCATCTGAAGCTCTTCAAGTGTAAGTCCATACCTTGCCAATGCTTCCCTTTTTGGAGTAAAGTTAACGTAATATCCACCGCCCACCCTTTCAGCAAATACGCTTCTTGTGCCGGGAACGTTTTTAAGTAACTTTTCTATATCCTGTCCAATCATTTCTATGTGATTTATATCTGAACCCATGATTTTAATTCCAATTGGTGTTCTGACACCTGTAGTCAACATGTCTATTCTACCCTTTATGGGCATCGTCCAGGCGTTGGTATTTCCCGGTATCTGTAGTGCCTGATCCATCAAGTTTATAAGTTCTTCGTAGGAAATTCTATCATGCCATATAGGTCTTAGTATCTTTTTTATAAATTCTGGTGCCCATGATGAATACCATCTTGGCCTTTCTCGCCATTCTTCTTTTGGTTTTAGATGAACCACCGTTTCCATCATTGAAAATGGCGCTGGATCTGTGGAAGTATCAGCTCGTCCTGCTTTTCCAAAAACTGTCTCCACTTCTGGAAAGGATTTTAAAATTTTATCCTGCAAAATCATAAGATTTTTTGCCTCTGTAACAGAAATACCTGGCAATGTAGTCGGCATATAAAGAATAGTGCCTTCATTTAGTGGCGGCATAAACTCTGAACCTAATTTGAAATATACAGGTATCGCTGAAATGACTATTATCACAGCACAGGCTATAATCTTTTTGGGATGTCTCAATACAAAATGACAAACGGGCTCGTATATTTTAAACAAAACTCTACTTATGGGATGTTTATCTTCTCTGTAATAGGTTCCAACAAATATAGAAGTTGCAAATTTAGCAAGCATCTTTGGTTTAAAAGTAAATGGATCAAGACGAGTAAAAAACATTCTAACGGCCGGATCAAGCGTAATAGCAAGAATGGATGCAAGGGCAAGGGTCAGGGTTTTTGTCCATGCAAGTGGTGTAAAAAGTTTTCCTTCTTGGTCAACAAGGGTAAAAACGGGTAAAAAGGATGCTGTTATGACTAAAAGAGAGAAAAATACCGATGGACCAACCTCCATCAACGCCTCAAGTCTAACCTCGTGAAAATCACCTTTTCGACCATCTTCAATCCAATGCTCAATCTTTTTGTAAGCATTTTCCACTTCAACTATCGCACCATCTACAAGAACACCAATCGATATGGCTATGCCTGCAAGACTCATTATATTTGAAGTGATGTTCATCATATACATCGGGACAAAGGCTAAAATAACCGATATGGGAATAGTAATAATAGGAACAAGCGCTGAGGGGAAATGCCAGAGGAATATTAAAATGACAACACTTACCACAATCATCTCTTCTAAAAGGGTGTGTTTTAAAGTATCTATAGATTTTTTTATAAGGTCTGACCTATCATAAACAGTAACAAGTTCAACTCCTTCTGGAAATCCTTGTTTTAGTTCCTTTATCTTAGCTTTGACTCTTTCTATAACATTTAATGCATTTTCTTTATGTCTTATTACAACGATACCTCCAACTGATTCTCCCATGCCATTTAAATCAGCCACCCCCCTTCTTATCTGTGGCCCTAATGAAATAGTTGCTATATCTCCAAGAAAAACAGGTGTTCCATTTTTTGCTTTTATAGCAATTTTTCTTAGATCTTCAAGGTTTTCAATGTAGCCTTGGGACCTAACCATGTATTCTTTTCCTGTCCACTCTATAAGCCTACCACCCATTTCATTGCTACTTTTCTTGATAGCATTAATAACATCAACGATAGAAATATTATAGGCTTGTAGCCGGGCCGGATTAATAGTTACCTGATACTGTTTCTCAAATCCACCTATGCTTGCCACCTCTGCAACACCAGGCACACTTTGTAAAGCATATTTAAGATACCAATCCTGAAAGGTTCTAAGCTTTGCAAGGTCATGCTTGCCACTTTTATCTACAAGGGCATACTGAAAAACCCAGCCCACACCTGTAGCATCAGGACCAATCTCTGTTTTTACGCCCTGTGGGAGCGAACCCTGTATTTTGGATAGATACTCAACGACCCTGCTTCGAGCCCAGTAGATATCTGTTCCATCCTGGAATATGACATAAACATAGGAAAAACCATAATCGCTAAAACCCCTTATAGCTTTTACTTTTGGGGCTCCAAGCAGCGCACTAACTATAGGATAAGTTACTTGATCTTCAATAATACCTGGACTTCTATCCCATTTACTGTAAACGATAACCTGTGTGTCAGAAAGATCGGGGATAGCATCAAGGGGAATAAGCTTCATCGCATATAAAGAATATGCAACAGCTGCTGCCGTAAGTAACATCACAAAAACCTTATTATGAGCCGAAAATCTGATTATTTTCTTTAACATCTTATATCCCTAACTTATTTTTTTTTTAACTCTTAAACGATTGAACTTTGAAACTTGTAATTATTTGCCATGACCTTCATGTTCTCCCGTAACAGCCCTCAAAGCCGCTTTTAGCTGCGATTCAGAATCTATAAGGAAGTTAGCAGAACTCACAACCACATCTCCTGGTTTTAATCCTGATATGATTTCATAATAACCATCATTACTTCTAAAGCCGGTTTTAACAATAACTGGTTTTAAATGTTCTTTATCTTTGACAAACACATACTCTTTGGTTCCCGTTTTAAAAACTGCAGACTCAGGTACGGCAACCTTTTTGCCAATTCTGTAAGAAATACTCGCATCCGCATACATTTGAGGTTTCAATATTAGATCTGGATTTGATATTTCCATTCTTGCCTTCAATGTTCTTGTTTCTGGATTTACAAAGGGATATATAAAAGTAACCCTTCCATGAAAAACCTTACCAGGCCAGTAAGATAGAGTTAATGTAACGGGTGTTCCGACTTTAACAAAGGGTATGTCGGGTTGATAAATATCAGCCTCTGCCCATACATGTGAGATATCCGATATAACAAGAACTGGTTCATTCATCATAATCTTTTGCCCTGCCACAACCATCTTTTCTGTAACAAATCCAGTTGCTGGAGCATAGAGAGTAACAGTTCTTTCAACATTTCCTGTTTCTTCAAGACTCTTAATCTGGTCATCATTTATGTCGAGTAGCTTTAGCCTTTCTCTTGCTGATTCTCGTATCTCTCTTAACGTCTCTTTCATGTTTGCCATACTTGAGTTAGCAAGCCTTTTCTCAGCCTTTATTGCTGAAATATATTCCTGTTGTGATGATAAAAGCTCGGGGCTATATACTTTGAATAGCGGCTGTCCTTTTTTGACAAGCTGTCCTGTTTGATTTACATATAGCTCTTCTACCCAGCCACTAACTTTAGTAGTCACCTTGTACAATCTTGCTTCGTCGTTAGTGATAATGGCAGATGTTTTCACTTCTTTTACAAGATCTTTTACCTTTGCAGTTTCATAAGTAATCCCAAGCATATCAGCTGTTTTTCGAGATACATACACAGTTGATAAATCAGAAGGACCTTCAGAGTCCTCAACTTCAAAAGGCACCATGTCCATCCCCATCGAATCTTTTCCAGGCTTATCACTTACCTCGTTGGGATTCATTGTAGAGCGGTACATAATCTTTTTCTTTTTGGGCTCTAATGCTTTGGACTGTTCTGATCCATCTTTCTTTAATGGGACAAGATTCATTCCGCAGATTGGGCAGCTACCCGGTTTGTCAGAAATAATCTGGGGATGCATCGGACAGGTGTATAACTGTTTTTCTTCCTTCTTCGTTACTTCTGTCTTTTTTATCTTTTTAGAATAGTAGTAGTATGAGCCACCGCCAATGCCGATAAATAAAATAATTGCCCAGATGATATAAAAAGTTTTTTTCATATTAACCCCTCAAAACTTAAAAATTTATTAGCAACAGTGTTTTGGACAGCTTATATTTTTCCAAAAATTGTTATCCACAGCCGTAAGTTTATAATACAGATAAACGCCAGCAATACCTACCAGAAGAAAAGAAATAATCATTAAAACAATCATTTTTTTACTCATTTTATTACATCAATCCCCATCAAAGAATTTAGTTCCGAAACACCTGTAAGATACTCTTTTTGTATCATCACAAGCTCTTTTTTGTATCTCAAAAGCATCCTGATTGTGTCAATAACAGGCATAAATTCAACCCCACTCGTCTTATACCTCGCCAAAATCGTTTCCAGTGCAAGCTCATTTTGGGGAATGAGTTCTTCTTTGTATAGTTTATTAAGCTCTTCCCATTTTCTAAGCTGACTCAATATTGTATCTACCCTTGAAACAAGCTCATTTTTTTTATCATTAATCAGGCTATCAACCATACTATACTTTTTTTGCATCTCTTCAATCATAGGAATATTTTTCTTTTTATACCAGATGGGGATATTCAAAACAGCCATCGCACTTATCATATCAGGCCTTTTCATCCCAGATGGCGAATTGTCCCGCTGCATATAGGAAATACCAATCTCAAGGTCGGGATAATACTCTTTTTGCCTTAAAGTTACCTCTTTTTCGCTAATCTCTTTTTCAATAGCAAGCAACTTTAAATCCGGATTGTTCTGAAAAATCTTTTCTCTAATTTCTTCTGACTTCATCTCAGCAAACTGAGTTGTAGATAGATCGTTCATTTTTATGTCAATCTCCATTTCAGTTAGACCTGTTAGGTAAGAAAGCTTCTTTTTCGCTTCCGTTTCCTTCTGTTTGAGTGAGATAATTTCTTCGTTAATCATCGTGTATTCAATATTTGCTTTAACTACATTTGTAAGACTCCCCATGCCAGATTTTGTGACAGCTGTTTCACTGTCTATGAGAAGCTTAATATAACTCTTTATTTCTTCTAAAATTTTCAAAGATGCTTTGATATAGTATAGCTCATAAACATTCATACGAAACATATGAAGCATCTCTACCGTTTCTTTTCTCAGCCTTTCTTTTGACTTCTCATACTCTTTTATTGCAATCGACTCTTTTATCCCAAGCTTTCCACCTAAGGGAAACATCTGAGAAATACCTATTTCTTTGCTTGTCATATCCTCATCTTTAAAAGACCAGCTATCAACGGGGACGCTATTAGCACCTATCTTTAACTTTGGGTCTTCGAGAGCACTGCTAACAGGTATCCTTTTTCTCATCATCTCAGTTTCAAGCTCCATTGACTTTAGCCTTGGATTTTCTTTAATGACTAAGTTTTGCAGGTCAAGTAGAGTAAACTCTTCAGCATGTGCCGAGGCAAGGAAAACAGACAAAAGAAAGAAAACAACTTTTTTCATGATTTAAATCTTCCCTTCCTTTTTCATTATGTCAAGATATATACAACTTTTATGCCAGCACCATAAGTTATTGAAAATAAAGACAATAACTTAAAAAAGTTTATTTCGTTGTAGAATATTCTACAAAAAAGTAACTGCCTATAAAGAATATTCTTAAGGGGTGGTTAGACTTACCAAGCAAAGGTCTTTTATTGGTAGTTTAAGTGGTGTTGAGATAGTTTGAATAAATAAGCTAATTGCTTCTCCTGTCTTATTTTAAACTAACCCTTTAAAAAAAATGAGAAGCAAGCATATTTTCAAATTTAATAGATGGATCCTCTAATTCTGACCAGTCCCACAGACAATTTTGTATTTATGTATTTCATCAAGAATTATTAACTCTAAATCTGATGGACATAAAGAGTTGAGTATATTTTTTCTATCCTGTCTGTTGTCCCAGTTTAAATAAATGAATTTGCTAAAAGATGTATTTCCTATGTGTTTGCAGAGAGTACTTTTGCCAACTGTCTTGGTCCAGAAATGCAAACCATTTTTTCTCTAAGATCTTCCAATTCTTTTTTTTAGGGAAAAATTTTAGTGCCAAAAGATCTTTTTTCAAATGTCTCAATTTATCAATAGTCTTTTCCATTTTTGCAAAAAAGTCTTTACTCTTACTTCTGATACTTCTCCAATCGATAAAGTAGGACGTGTCTTGGAATTTTCAGATATTCTGCGACTTTTGATTTGTTACCACTGAATTTTTTCAGGGCGGCAAAAATAACATTTTTTTCCAGTTCTTCTAAATCAAGATGGTCTTCGGGCAACTTTAAATCTATGGATTGCAGGACTTTTGTATTTATTTCGAATGGCAGGTCACTTTTCCTGATCTTATTATCACTGCTGATAATGCACAACCTGTAAATAACATTTTCAAGCTCCCTTATATTACCTGACCAACTATAGTTAATTAATCCAGTCATTGCCTCTTCGGTAACAGTAAGGTTTTTATATCCGAATTTTTTTATAAAATGGTTCACAAGCAAAGGTATATCCTCTTTTCTTTCTCTCAATGGCGGCACTTCAATGGGAAAAACATTTAAACGATAATAGAGGTCCTCTCTAAAACGTTCTTCCTTAACCATTTCTTTTAAATTTCTATTCGTTGCCGCTATTACTCTCACATCAACCTTTACGGGTCTCAATGCACCTACAGGCTCAATCTCCCCTTCCTGAATAAATCTTAAAAGTTTTGCCTGTATATGTAACGGCAGTTCTGCAATCTCATCAAGAAAGAGTGTGCCACCATCTGCTTCCTGAATTTTTCCCTTTTTGTCCCTTTCTGCTCCAGTAAAAGCGCCCTTTTTATAACCAAAAAGCTCGCTTTCGAAAAGATTGTCTGGAATAGCAGCGCAATTTATAGAAATAAAGGGTTCACTTGCCCTATCGCTTAAATAATGTATCTGCCTTGCTACAAGCTCTTTTCCTACACCACTTTCACCGGTAATTAATACGGAGATGTTTTTTGTAGCAATTTTTTCTATTACAGTCTTTAATTCTTTAACTTTTTTACTTTCGCCGATAATTTCAGGCTTTATTGTAGATTTTAAGAAATTTTTTAGATTGAAATTTTCGCCCTGTAACTTTTTGAACTCTATCGCTTTTTTGACGACTACTAAAAATTCGTCATTATCAAAAGGTTTGGTAATATAGTCAAAGGCACCTGCCTTGATTGCTTTAACGGCATCTGGCACATTGCCAAAGGCAGTTATGATAATAACTGGAACCGTTTCGTCCAGTCTTTTGATATTTTCAAATATTTCATAACCAGTAAGACCTGGCAGTTTAATATCAGTAATAACCACTGAATAATCAAGATTTTGCTCAAAAAGTTTTAGTCCTTTTAATCCATCTACGCTGTGGTCAACATTAATACCTTCGCCTTCAAGCATTATCTTTATCAAAGAAGCAAGTGAAACATTATCTTCTATAAGCAAAACCTTTATATCCATTTGTCTTTCCTATTTTCTATTTTTATTTTTCTCATAACCAGGCACTTTTATAGTAAATTTTGCACCATTATCCCCGTTCACAAATATCTCGCCACCATGCTCCTTTATCACTTTTGCGGCAATCGTCAAACCAAGCCCTGTCCCCATTTCTTTTGTTGTAAAAAATGGTTCAAAAATAACCTCTTTTAAATTTTCCTTGATTCCTGGTCCGTTATCTTCTATCTCAAAAACCACTTGTTTTCCATCGAAATATCCAGAAAAGGAGATCTTGCCAGGATAACTTTCTAACTCAACAACCTCTATGCTATTTAGGAGAATATTATAAATCGCTTGTTTTAAATAATTTTTATCCCCTCGAATAAACACATTATCGTCCAATTGGCAGGAAATTTCAAAATTTAATTTATCCCTATCTTTACAATTAAGTTTAACCAGCTCTATTAACTCTTCCATCAACTCTTTTGCCGTTATCTCCTTGTCCTCAGTTTTGCCAATCTTTGCATACTGAAGAAACCTTTCTATAAAATTATTCAATCTATCGATTTCAGATGTTACCACATCAATAATTCTGCTATCATTCTTGCCACTTTTAATCAGATTAACTCCTGATCTTATAGCTGCAAGAGGGTTTCTTATCTCATGGGCAATTCCCGCAGTAAGTTGCCCTAAAGCCCTTAACCTATCAGCCTTTGCTACCTCCTTTTCCATCTTAATTTTTTCTTCCAGGCTTTTTTCTAAAAGAGATAAAGATTCCTGTAGTTCTTCTGAAACCTTTCTTAACTTCTCCTTCTCTAAATAAAGTTTCTGGGAAAAAATCCCTGAAAAAATACCAAGTGTATATATTAGCACAACTTCTATAACAGGTCTTATTAACTCACTATTTAAGTGAAAAATCATATAAACCCTTGGGTGATAAATGAAAGAAAGAATAAATGAAGAAACCAAACCACCCAGAAATCCAAATTTATGGGCAGAATAAATAACTATAAGGTAAAAAAGGTAGTAATGAAAAAAATGTATAACATGTTCACTACTTTTACCGCTATAGTGAAAGTAGCCAACAACTATTGTAGCTAAAAGGGAGATAAAAAAACTTTTCCAGCCACCGTGGATATAATAATCAGAAAGTTTTACGAAAAGTTTTACATTCATTAACGCGCTCTTTTTTCATGTCAAATAATCCTTAATTATACTTCCATCCTCCATCTCAACTATTTTTGTTGCAGCAGCGGTAAAATCATGTTCGTGCGTAACCATTATTACCGTAAGCCCTTCGTCATTTAGTTCCTTTAATAATTTTATAATATCATTTCCTGTTTTTTTATCAAGATTTCCTGTCGGTTCATCGGCAAAAATAATCTTTGGAAATTTAACTATTGCTCTGGCAATCGCAACACTTTGCTGTTCTCCACCTGAGAGTTGTCCAGGCAACCTATCATATTTATCCTTTAGTCCAACTCTATCAAGGGCATTTTTTGCCCATCTTTTATGTTGGTTTGTCACAGGAACAATAGTATTCATAAATGGCAACAGAACATTTTCCATAGCTGTTAAATAGGGAAGCAATTGATGAAACTGAAACACTATAGAAAAATCTTTATTTCTTATGCTGTTTAGTTTTGTTTCTTTTAATTGGCCTATATCAGTATTCTCTAACATTATTCGTCCAGTATCAGGTTTTAAAAGCGTCGCTAATATATTTAACAAAGTGGTCTTACCTGAGCCTGACCTGCCTATAATACAAACAAAATCTCCCCGAGAAATTGAAAGACTTACATTTTTCAACACTTTATTTTCATTTCCATCAGTAAAATAACTCTTTGTGACATTCTCTGCAATTAACATAGAACTCTCCCTTATAATATTACCAGTGCCTCAGAAGGTTCAATTCTTGCAGCTTTCCATGAAGGAACTATGGCAGATAACGTTGATACAACTGAAACTGAAAGAATTGTGAAAGCAAGGTGAACTGGCGAAAAAGTTAAACTAATTTCTTCTACGATGTTTAAGATCTTTAAGATCTTTAAAACTTTAAAACTTATTAAATATCCCCCCAGATATCAAACTATACCAGAAAATATTCCTATAAATAATGTCTCAAAAGAAAATATGAAAAAAATATTTAGCTTAGAGTATCCAATGGCTCTCAAAAATATCTAAAATAAAGCGTATTTAAATAAGCGATAATGTTTTCAATATCTTCCTCAGAAAAATAGGAGGATGACGGCATCTCTTTTATTGGATTTTTTATCTGATTAGCTATATTTCCCGGCGTCGGTGTCTTTTTACTTACAGGAAGATGTTCCATTTTCATTATTCCTTTATAGCCTGGTCCAGCAGTCCAGTTTGTACTATTTGAATCGTGACAGAAGGCACATTTTTCCTCATATAAAACTTTGCCTTTTGAAATACTTTCCTTATCAGTTCTAACAGTTATTTTTGTTTATTTTCTTTTTGTTCTATATCAGAGATAGTTTGTTTATGAATTATGGAAGCCTTTAGAGCAAAAAGTATAAGTATAGTGAATGTACATATTGCGTAAATGTTACCCTCGGATTAAGTTCTGATTGTGAATGTATGATAAACTTTAAACAAAATAAAGTAATATAGAAAAATATAATAAAAAAATTGCCCCGTTAATCTTGCTTTAAATCTTCTTTCACTTTTACCAAGGATTTCAAACATTGTAAAAATTGCAAATATAGCAAGAACAAAAGAAACTGACGCTTCAATCGATTTGGCATTAAATATATGATACTCCCCAATATATAAAAAAAAGGAGAGGATATCCTCTCCACATTATTTTACTTTTTCTTACGCAGTGACTTGATATAAGCAACTATATTAGCCATATCTTCACTCTTCTTATCAATTGGCTTTCCTTTGAGTGCATTCTCAATACAGAAATTAACTGCATCCTCGAGACTTTTCTGCTTTTTACCCATTATTGTAATAGTTTTCTTCTTTCCAGACTTTTCGAGTCCTTTTCCATTGGGATGACAGGAATTACATGATTTCCCAGATGTGCCACCTGCAAATGTGGGATCATTAAAAAGTGCCTTTCCCTTTTCCACATCAGCAGCAAAAGATAAAGAAAAAGCTAAAACTACTACGGCAAAAGATACTAAAAAAAACTTTACTCTTTTCATGTTATCCCCTCCTTTTCTCAGTATTATTCCTTTAAAACAGGAAATTAACCATTTACTAACTTAAACAAGACCTTTTATAACCTCGATAGCCTTGTCATAATCTGGTTGTTGAGTCACTTCAGGAACAATCTCTATATATCTAAGGACATCATTTTTATCTATTATAAAAATCGATCTTGCAAGAAGCCGCAACTCTTTAATTAAAACCCCATAGGAATTACCAAAAGATGCATCTCTATGGTCAGAAAATGTTTTTACTTTATCTATGCCTGCTGTTGTACAAAACCTCGATATCGCAAATGGCAAATCCATACTTATATTTAAAACCACTACATCATCAGTTAACTTTGCCGCCTCTTGATTAAACCTTCTTGCCTGCATATCACAAACTGGAGTATCAAGAGAAGGTGTGACACTTATTAATTTAACCTTTCCACAAAAATCTTTAAGACCAACCTCTTTCAAATCCCCATCAAGAACTTTAAAATCAGGTGCACTATCACCAACTTTCAAATCCTCCCCTATTAGAGTTAGAGGTGTACCTTTAAATTTAACTAAATCTATCCTTTCCAAGATTGTATCCTCCCTTCATCTTAAAATTCTTAATTCAATACTTTTTAATTCAATAGTTTGTTTCTCACTTAACATTACTTTAAAATGAATTTTACCACTTAAGTTGAGAATGTCAAATTTTCGAATATAATTGCCAGGCAATTTTTTAATTTAATTAAAGCTTTAATTGAGAATTAAAAGTTGTTTTTTTCAGCCCTATCATCTTTATGATTTTTAGCTACTCTTTTTTTGTCAATTTTCAATTTTAGGAAAGCAAAGAATCTTTTCCTTCATTTTTATCTCTACATTTTTGCCCCTTTTTGACAAAGTTCTATGACGTTTAATAATAACAACAAAAAAAAAGACCCCATAAATGACAGGCTTGTTCTTGTTTTTTTAAAATCAAATTTTTGATAGAATAAAAATATGGATAAGTCAGACATCTTGAACCTATTGCTTTATGAAGATTTTATATCCTTAGGCAGAAAGGCTCAACAGATACGTTATTTTTTACACGATGATAACCTTGTTACATTTGTTATTGACCGTAATATCAACTACACCAACATATGCGAAAGTGGCTGTAAATTTTGCGCTTTTTTTAGAAAAACTGGCGATCATGACGCATATCTTCTTGATAATGATACAATTTTAAAAAAGGTAGAGGAGCTTGTCAACCGTAGCGGCACACAGTTACTTATTCAGGGTGGGTTACACCCTGAGCTAACCATAGAATACTTTGAGCAACTGTTTAAAGCCATTAAGGCACGTTTTCCAACCGTAATAATTCACTCTCTTTCTCCAGCAGAGATAATTCATATCGCTAAAAAGTCCAGATTATCTGTGAGAGAAACTCTGTTACGTTTGAAATCTGCTGGCTTGGAATCGCTTCCGGGCGGGGGGGCAGAAATCCTTGTGGACGAAATCAGAAAAGAAATAAGTCCAAACAAAATTGGCTGGAAAGAATGGGCGGATGTAATGCGTGAAGCATCAAATATAGGGATGAATGGTACCGCAACGATGATGTTTGGCAGCGTAGAAACACCAGAAGATATCGCAACGCACTTAGAACGCATCAGAAACTTTCAAGAAGATACGGGATTTTTTAGAGCCTTTATTCCGTGGACATATCAGCCCGGCAACAACGAACTTGGTGGTAAAAAAGCTTCTTCGCTTTACTACCTGAGAGTTCTTGCTACTTCAAGAATTTATCTGGATAATATCCCTAACATTCAGGCATCGTGGGTTACTCAAGGTGCTAAAGTATCGCAACTCGCTTTATTTTTTGGTGCAAACGATATGGGCGGGACAATGTTAGAAGAAAATGTTGTATCTGCTACAGGACACAGGTTTTTGATGGATATGGATGAAATTGTTGCATTGATTAAAGAAGCTGGGTTTAAACCTGCAATAAGAAATACTCGTTACGAGATAATAAAGGAGCTTTAATATGAATCGACAGGAGGCATTAAATTTATTAAGTGACAAGGTTAAAAACAAGAACTTGTTTAAACACATGATTGCTGTTGAGGCGATTATGCGTGAACTTGCCGATTATTTCAAGGAAGATAAGGAGAAGTGGGGGCTTTGTGGATTATTACATGATTTTGACTACGAAGAAACGCTTGACGATTTTCCTTCGCATGGTTTGATAACAGAAAAAGAACTGCAAGGTAAAGTTGGCGAAGATGTGCTTGCGGGCATAAGGGCTCATACAGGGCTTGTAGAAAGAAAAACCCTTATGGAAAAGGCGATTTATTGCGCAGATCCCGTATCCGGATTTATAGTTGCAGCTGCACTTGTGTTGCCAGAAAAGAAACTTGCGAATGTTAAAATTGAAAATCTGTTAAATCGTTTTAAAGAGAAGCATTTTGCAAAAGGTGCCTCACGTCCACAGATGGAAGCTTGTTCAGACCTTGGTTTAACATTGGAAAAGTTTTTTGAAATCTCATTAAACGCTATGAAAAAGATAGCCGACGAGTTAGGACTATGAATATTATTCCGTTTCAAGGGATATATCCCCAAATTGCAGATTCCTGTTACATAAGTGATGGCGTTTATATCATTGGTGACGTAGTAATAGGGCAGCATTCTTCAGTGTGGTTTGGCTCAGTTGTTAGAGGTGACGTTAACTACATCAGGATTGGAGAATATGTGAGTGTTCAGGATGGTAGTATTTTACATGTAACTACAGAAAAGTATCCGCTTACAATTGGTAATAGAGTTGTTATAGGGCACAGGGTGATTCTTCATGGATGTAAAATTGGTTCCAATGTGTTGATTGGAATGGGTAGTGTAATTATGGATGGTGTTGAAATAGGTGACAATTGTATAATTGCAGCAGGAACGGTACTTACACAAAGGAAAATAATACCTGCTAACAGTTTGGTTATGGGAAGCCCGGGAAAAGTTATTAAAAATATTGATAATGATATGCTTAAGATGGTTGATGAAGGTATTGAAAACTATCGCAGACTGGTAGCTATGTATAGAAAGTTTTGATAAAGGATACATTTAGTTTGCTTTTTTATGGGAAATTGGCTAAATTTCATTATAGCAGGAGGTAGAATTTTTTGGATATTTCAGAGGCGATTAAAGGAAGAAGAAGTGTAAGAGTATTTACTGATAAAGACGTTGACATCGAAACCGTCCTAAAAATCATAGAAGCAGGGAGTTATGCGCCTTCCGGACATAACAATCAGCCATGGAGCTTTGGTATTATCAAAGATAAATTTTTCAAAGATGAAGTTTCAAAACTAACGGCTTATAAAAAGATTATTGATTCTGCTAACGTTCTTATCGTTGTTTTTCTGGATAAAAAACACAGCTACGACAGAGACAAAGACCTTATGGCGATAGGTGCCTGCATACAGAACATGATGCTATTTGCTCACAGCATTAATGTTGGTTCTGTTTGGCTTGGAGAGATTCTTAAAAATAAAGAGAAGTTAAGACAGATGCTTGAAGTTTCTGAAGAAAAAGAGGTAATGGCTGTGATTGCGTTAGGATTTTACTCTAAGAAGCCTGCATCTCCTGGCAGAAGAACTGTAGATGAACTTATTTGTAAAAAAGTGTAACTTTAATATCAGGAGGCTGATATGAAAGCCATAATAATGGCAGGTGGCTTCGGTACAAGATTAAGACCAATTACACAGAATCTCCCAAAACCAATGGTCCCGCTTGCAATAAAGCCGATGATGGAACATATCGTAAACCTGCTTAAATCACATGGATTTACTGAGCTTGTTGTGCTTTTGTTTTTTCAGGCTGACAGCATCCAGAACTATTTTGGCAATGGAGAAAAATTCGGTGTAAAGATTCACTATATTCTACCAAAAGAAGATTTTGGTACAGCAGGCGCTGTCAAATTAGCAGAAGAGTTCATGGACAATACCTTTCTTGTTATCTCTGGTGACGTTTTAACTGATTTTAACTTAACAAATGCTGTAGATATACATAAAGGAAAAGACACATTAGCGACTATCTTGCTTACGAGGGTCGATAATCCACTTCCATTTGGCATCGTTATAACAGAAAAAGACGGCAAAATAAAAAAATTCCTTGAAAAACCATCATGGGGCGAAGTTTTTAGCGACACAATAAACACAGGTATTTACATATTCGAGAAAGAGATTTTTAAGTATATACCTGAACATAAAGAGTTTGATTTTAGTAAAGACCTTTTCCCCAAATTGATGAAAAAGAACATTGATATTTATGGTGCTTTGATGGAAGGCTACTGGAAAGATGTTGGCAATCTTACTGAATACCGATTGGCACATCAAGACGTCCTTGAAGGTAAAGTAAGGGTAGATATTCCCGGTAAACAGGTCAAAGGAACAAACTTTTATGCTGGTGAAAATACTGAGATTGATTACACCGTTGATATTGATGGTGCGGTTATAGTGGGTGATAATACAGTTATTGGTAAAGAAGTTTTTATAAAAAATTCTGTTATCGGAAATAACTGTGTTATAGAAGATGGAGCCAGGATTTATGATTCTGTTTTATGGGATAATGTATTTGTTGGTAGATATAGCGAACTCCACGAAAATATTATAGGAGCGCAAACTGTTATAAAAGAAGGCGCTTCACTTGCAGAAAATGTTGTAGTTGCTGACACTTGTTGTATCGGGCGCTTTAGTACACTAAAGGCTGGCGTCAAAGTCTGGCCTATGAAAAGTGTAGAAGATGGGGCTATACTCGCATCAAGTCTTATTTGGGGAGAGAGCTGGTCCAAATCTATATTTGGACCTTATGGTGTGTGTGGTCTGGCTAACTTCGAAATTACTCCGGAGTTTGCTGCAAAATTAGGCGCAGCGTATGGAGCATCTTTGAAAAAAGATAGTGTTGTAGCAACTTCGAGGGATCATCACCCCGCAAGTAGAATGATTAATCGTGCCTTTATGACAGGGCTTCTTTCAACAGGTGTCAATGTTCACGATTATGGTGTAGTTCCTGTTTCAGTTGCCCGATTTTTAGCAAGAACAGAAGGTGAAGTTGGTGGTGTGCATACAAGACGCTCTCCTTTTGATCCCGAGATACTTGATATGAAATTTTATGACGAGAATGGGATAGATATTCACACCAATAAAGAAAAGTCCATAGAGCGTTTCTTCTTTGGAGAGGATTTTAGAAGAGTTACCATGGCTTCTACTGGAGAAATATCTTTTCCTTCTCACGCTATAGAAAAATACAAAAAAGGTTTTATTGATAATGTTAATGCTGATGCTATAAGAAAGAAAAAATTCAGGATTGTTATTGACTTTTCTCACGGGAGTTCCTCACAGCTTTTCCCCAATCTTTTAGGCAATTTGGATTGTGAAGTTGTTGTTTTAAATGCTAATTTAGATAGCTCCAGATTAACAAAGACATCAAAAGAGTTTGAAAATGCACTCAATCAGCTTAGTAATATAGTAATGTCGCTTAACGCAGACGCAGGTTTTTTTCTTGACGCAGGAGGTGAGAAGATATACTTGGTTGATCACAAGGGTGAAATTTATCAAGGAGAAGTAGCACTTTGTGTATTTTTAAAGATGGTAATAGAGGCCAATAAAGATATAAAGCAAGTCGTGGTTCCTGTTAACGCTTCGATGCTTATTGAAAAACTATGTGAAAAGAAGAATATCAAAGTTCTAAGGACTAAAACTTCTAATAGAGCATTAATGGAAGCTGCATTAATGAAGGATGTCGGTTTTGTAGGAGAAAATTATGGCGGATATATCTTCCCGAATTTTTTACCAGCGTTTGATGGTATGTATAGCATTGTGAAAACATTAGAAATGCTCGCTTTACTTGATACGAATATACACGATATCTTAAGACAAATTCCAGTAACTTATACAACGAAAGAGATTGTACCATGTCCATGGGAAAGCAAAGGTAAAGTTATGCGTTATTTAGTAGAAAAAACCACTAAAATGCGTGTAGAATTAATTGATGGAATAAAGGTATGGGAAGAAGATGGCTGGGCACTGGCGATTCCTTCACCTGACAAGGCTTATTTTAATATAATGGCTGAAAGTTATGAGAAGAAAAGAACAGAAGAGCTTTTGTCAATGGTTCAAAAAATTGTAAAAGATTCAGTGATGGGGGGGATAGAATGAATCCAATAGAGTTTGGCACATCTGGCTGGCGTGGTATTCTTGGAGAGGAGTTTACACTTGAAAGGGTTAGAGTGGTTGTACAGGCAATTGCTGACTATCTTCAAAAAGAAGGGATAAAAGAAAAAGGCTTGATAGTTGGGCATGACAGCCGTTTCATGGGTGAATGGTATTCTAAAGAAGCGGTTAAGATACTTGCTGCAAATAACATAAAAACGTTTCTGATGCACAAAGAAACTCCAACACCTGTCATTTCTCACGAGATATTGAAAAAAGGTACCGGTGGTGCAATTAACTTTACTGCAAGTCACAACCCTCCAGAATACAACGGTTTAAAGTTTTCTCCATCTTGGGGAGGACCAGCCCTGCCAGAAACAACGTCATGGATTGCTAAACGCGCAAACGAGCTTCTGGGACAGTTTGCGTTTAAAGAAGAATTTTCTTTTGATAAGTTAGAAAAACAAGGAATTGTGGAGGTTTTAGACCCAAAGGGTGATTATCTTGATTCAATTAGAGAGAAAATTGATTTCGAAATAATATCTACTTCACAAATCAGGGTTATTATAGATCCAATGTATGGCACAGCCAGAGGATACTTAGATAGCGTGTTAGAAGAAGAAGGTTTAAAGTGTAAGGTTATACACGACTTTAGAGACCCTTACTTTGGCGGCAGCGCTCCAGACCCGATGGAAAAAAATCTTCGAGAAATGATTGCATGGCTGAAAGAAGATAAAAAATTAACACTTGGCATAGCTACGGATGGTGATGCAGATAGGTTTGGAATCGTTGACAAAGATGGCATTTTTGTGGTTCCTAACCTATTTCTTGCTATAATCTATAATTATCTGATAAAATACAAAGGTTTGAGAGGTGGTGTAGGAAAATCTTATGCTACCACTCACCTGCTTGACAGAATTGCAAGAAAACATAATCTTAAGGTTTACGAAACTCCAGTAGGGTTTAAGTATATTGGAGAGCTTTTGAGTAAAAAAGAAATAGTGTTGGGCGGCGAGGAAAGTGCTGGCATGTCAATAATAGACCATGTCCCAGAAAAAGACGGTATATTAGCATGTCTACTTGCATTAGAAATGGTTGCAAAGAGAAAAATGACCGTTATGGAGTTAGTTAAAGAAGTCTTTCAAGAAGTAGGTCCGCTTTATTCTGACAGAAAAAATTTTTTAGTTACTAACGAATTGAAAATGCGTTTTAAAGACAAAATAAAACATATACCGTCATCATTTGCCGGGCATAAGGTGATAGATAAAAAAGAAATAGACGGTGTAAAAATCTATTTAGAAAACGATTGTTGGTTGTTGTTTAGAGAGTCTGGCACAGAACCAGTGATAAGAATTTATGCTGAGGCAGAGAACCAACAAAAACTGCAAGAACTGATGGAAAATGGTAGAAATTTCATATTTGGGGAATAGTTATGATATTTAAACGATTTGTAGTTGGAGCTCTGGAAGTGAACTGTTTTGTTTTAGCGGATAGTGAAACTAAAGAGGGCATTGTAGTCGATCCTGGTGACAACGTTGAACAAATTATTGATTTTATTAATAAAAATGACATTAAGGTTAAATATGTCGTTAATACCCATTGTCATTTTGATCATATTGGTGGGAATAAAAAAATTCTTGATGCCACAAATGCTGAGTTATTGCTACATGAAGCTGAACTCCCTCTGTTAGAGAGGGCAGAAGGCAGCGCTGCACTCTGGGGATTTAAGATAGAGGCATCCCCTGCCCCAGCAAGATTTCTCAAAGATGGGGATATCTTGCAAATAGGTAACATTTCTGTACAAGTTATTCATACACCTGGTCATTCACCAGGAGGAATATGTTTAAAATTTGACAACAAACTAATCTCTGGCGACACATTGTTTGCAGGTGGCATTGGTAGAACAGATTTTCCCGGTGGGGATGCTTATACCCTTATCAAATCAATAAAAGAAAAACTGTTTACACTACCTGATACAACAGAAGTCTATCCTGGGCACGGTCCAGGTACAACAATTGGTAACGAAAAGATGTATAATCCATTTTTTTAGGAGGAATAAATGAAAAAAGCTTTTACTGTATTTACTTTATTAGTTTTCTTATTCACAGCTTCTGCAGTGTATTGTCAGGAAAAATCAGCGCAAGATACAAATCCTGTTGCAAAAAAAACTGAAACTCCTGAAAATAAAAGCAACAAGAAAGAAGAGTTAAAAGAAGAACAACTGCTTCCACATAGAGATATAAAGGATATACCGGTGCCATATCTTATGAAGCTTGACAAAGATAATACATACCTTATTGATGTGAAAGGTATGAAATTAGGACTGCTAACATATACAGGCAGGGTTGATGGCTACTCATTAGCTGAAAATATCAAAGCAAACTTTATCGAAGAAAAGTGGAACCTTCAGAGCATGCAAAATTACAAAAAGACTGTTAGTTTAAGCTTTACTAAGGAAGATAGAATTTGCAACGTTTTTATAGAAGAAGGTTTTTTTAATACGCGTCTTGAGATACGTGTAAGTGTTATAAATACTAACTGATTGCTTAAGGAAGGGGACGAAAAAAATGAAATCTCTAATAACAGTTTTGAGTATATGTGCATTTTTTATTACCATAACTAATGTTGATGCAGGGAAAAATCCAGTAGTTTTGATAGAAACAAGCATGGGAAATATTAAAATAGAGCTTTATCCAGACAAAGCACCTGTAACAGTGAAAAACTTTCTTGATTATGTGAATGCAGGATTTTATAATGGCACAATTTTTCATAGAGTGATAAATAACTTTATGATACAGGGCGGGGGGTTCACGGAAAATTTGCATCAAAAACCTACAAAACCACCTATAAAGAATGAGGCAACTAATGGATTGAAAAACAAAAGGGGAACTATTGCAATGGCTCGCACCATGATAATTGATTCAGCAACATCTCAATTTTTCATAAATCAGAAAGATAATTCTTTCCTTGACCACAGAGATAACTCGATGCAAGGCTTTGGTTATGCAGTTTTTGGACAGGTGATAGATGGGATGGATGTCGTTGATAAAATTGCTTCTACACATACAGGTGTGAGAAAAGGTTTTCAAGACGTACCATTAACAACAGTAGTAATTAAGTCTATAAAGCAAATTCAATAACAAACTAAACTTGGTGAAGTAAAACTTGTCCTCAGGGGCTTTGGGTATTTATGTTAGAGCTGTTTTCAACGCCTGATAGATGTCCTCTTTTAAGTCTTCTGTATCTTCCAATCCAACAGATAATCTAATAAGAGTATCCTTTACCCCTATTTTATTTCGCTCTTTTTCTGGCATAGCTGCGTGAGACATTGTGGCTGGATATGATAAGATACTCTCTACACCACCCAAACTGACAGCCAAAAGCATAAGTTTAACAGACTTTAAAAATTTTAAAGTAACATCTAAATTCTCTAATTCGAACGAAACTACCGCACCACCACCAGCAGCCTGTCTCAAATGAACTTCTCTACCTAAGTGATTGGGAAGCGTTGGATAATAAACCTTTTTTATACCATTCAGTTTTGTTAACCAGTTTGCAATAATTTCTGCAGACTTTTGTTGTAACTCCATTCTTGCTGAGAGTGTTTTAATACCTCTTAAGACGAGCCAGGAATCCTGGGGACCTAAAATTGCCCCAAATGCTTTTTGAATAAAGCCAATTTTATTTCCCAGTTCTTTATTAGCTGCTACGGTCAAACCAGCTATAAGATCGCTATGTCCTCCTAAAAATTTTGTGGCACTATGAATTACAATATCGAATCCCAGCTCAATTGGACGCTGTAAGTAAGGAGTCATAAATGTATTGTCTGTAATTGTGATAACTCCTTTTTCCTTAGCGAGTTCAGATATTGATTTTAAATCGGTAATTTTAAGTATAGGATTTGATGGTGTTTCAACATAGATCGCCCTTGTCTCTGGTCTAATGGCAGCCTTAACAGCATCAATATCTGTAGCATCTACAAAAGTAGATTTTAATTGCCACTGCTTAAAAATAGTTGTTAAAACTCTGTAAGTCCCGCCATAAACATCTTCTCCAACTACAATGTGATCGCCAGGTTTAAAAATCATAAATACAGATGATATAGCAGCCATACCAGACGAAAATGCACTCCCCTTTTCTCCCCCTTCAAGGTTAGCAACAACCTCTTCGAGAGCATCACGAGTAGGATTAGAACCTCTGGCATATTCATACTTGCCAAAATATATAGGGTCTTCCTGTGCAAATGTGGAAGTTTGATAGATTGGGATACTTGATGCACCAGTGTAAGGATCTTTTTCCGCACCTGAGTGAAGTATTTTAGTTTTAAGTCTCATAATTCCTCCTTAAGTAATTTACATACATCTAAATTGATTTTATGCCTAAATAATAGCATATCTCACTTAAAATTCTAATCAAGTGCACATTTAAGGTCATCAATCAGGTCGTTCACATTTTCTATCCCAACTGAAATTCTTAATAATCTGTCATTTATACCAAGTCTATCAAGAATATTCTGGTCAATGTCCGCATGTGTCTGAACCTTTGGAAAGGTTATTAAAGACTCGACACCACCTAAACTCTCTGCAAACATAAAAACCTTTACTCGCTCTAAAATCTGTTTAACAAGAGAAAAGGATTCTACCTCAAAAGATATCATTGCACCAATACCTGGGTAGTAAACTTTTTCGACGTGTTTGTGTGACTGCAGAAATTTTGAAATCTTTTTAGCATTATTTTGTTGAGTCTTTAACCTGATGGGAAGTGTTTTTAGCCCTCTTAAAACTAACCAGCTATCAAATGGGGACAACACAGCTCCGATGGCATTTTGATAAAAGTATATTTTCTCGGCAATTTCGTTAGATTTCGCAACAACTATACCTGCCAGAACGTCATTATGTCCAGCCAAATACTTAGTTGCACTATACACCGTTATATCTGCACCCAATTCAAACGGTTTTTGTAAATATGGGGTTAAAAAGGTATTATCAACAATGGTTAACGCTCCAAAATCTTTCGCAATATTTGATATCGCAATAATATCTGCACACTTTAGCAATGGATTTGTAGGAGTTTCTATAAATATAGCTTTTACTTTCTCACTCATCGCTGCTTTTACTGTTTCAATATTCGAAGTATCTATATAAACAGTCTTTATACCCACTTCTGAATAAATTTTTTCCATTAAACGATATGTGCCTCCGTAAAGATCTTCGGTAAATATCAGAGTATCACCAGATTTAAAAAGCTTAAGTATGCAATCTATAGCTGCTAAACCAGATGAAAATGCAAAACCACGAATTCCACCTTCTATTTTTGCCATTAACTCTTCTAAAACCTGCCTCGTTGGGTTGCCGCTACGGGTGTAATCATAACCTGTACTTTTACCAAGAGCGGGATGTTTAAATGTAGCAGTCTGGTATATTGGCATAGAAACAGCGCCAGTTCTTTCGTCCCATCTACTTCCCGCTTGTGCTAACAAAGTGTCTATTTTAAACATCTTAAACCTCCTTAAAACATGTTGGTTTATTCTACATTGTTTTAGTAATAAAAGCAACAATTTTATTTTTACAAAAATAATTTAATAAAACAAAAAAATATACTTGACAAAATAAATTAAAATATGCAAGAATAAAAACTACATTAAAAAAATAGACTAACTAAAAGGATAAAAAATGAGCTTGAAAAACATTGATGAACTAAAAAAGATTGGCATCATCACACAAAAACAGAAGGATCTTTTTACTGTAAGAATTAAAACCGTTGCTGGAGATTTAACATCGGAACAACTTCAAACTATAGCTACAATAGCAAAAAAATATAGTGATGGGAATGTGCATCTATCCACAAGACAGGGAGTCGAAATTCATAATATTCCTTCCGATAAAATTGAAGATGTAAAAACAGAACTTGCTGAAGGTGGAGTTATTCTTGGTGCTTGTGGACCAAGAGGAAGGGGAATAGTAGCATGTCCCGGTGCTGCTACGTGTAAATTTGGCATTATTGAAACTAAAGAATTAGCTAAGGATTTAGATAGCTTATATTTCAGAAAAGAGGCTCCGGGCAAGTTTAAAATTGCGGTTTCTGGTTGCCCTAATAACTGTTCTAAACCAATAGAAAATGATGTAGGTGTGATGGGTGGAGTTTTGCCCTGTTGGAATAAGGAAAAATGTATAGACTGTGGCTTATGTGAAAAGGTATGCCCTACCGGAGCAATTGTTAAGACTGCATCAGGGTATGAACTTATCCTGGACAAATGTATTTTGTGTGGCATCTGTATAAACAACTGCCCTACTTCTGCCTGGGAAGAAAAAAGGCGGGGGTTCACACTCTGGTTAGGTGGCACAATGGGTAAAAAGCCAAGATTGGGTACAAAAGCAAAAGTGTTGATAGAGACTAAAGAGGAGTTATTAAAATATGTCGCAAGAGCTTTTGAATTTTATAAAAGGTACGGCAGAAAGAAAGAACGATTTGGTCACACTCTTGACAGAATAGGTTTAGAAAAAGCATTAAAGGAGATATTAGATGACAAATAAAGTGTTAGATTTGAGAAACGTAGTATGCCCAATGAATTTTGTAAAGGCTAAAGTTTTTTTAGAAGACATTAAAAATGGCGAAACTATAGAGATAATTCTGGACGAAGGCGACCCTCTTGTTAATGTAACCAGGAGTTTGAAAGAAGAGGGTCATCTTATTGTGAAAGTTGAACAGTTTAGTGAAACAACTTTTAAAGTTTATGTTAAAAAGGCTTAAGTAAATGAAAATTGAGCTACATAATCAGTGGATACAGATACGAGTAACGACACATTCAGACTTTGATTTATTAGAAAAAGAGTTAGTCTCGTCCTTTGAATACAAACAGCATAGGTTTATCCACCTGATATATGAAGATTCGATTTTTTCTCAGACTTTTTTAAAGTTTGTTTCTAAACTAAAAAAGTTGCCAATATTCCTGATATATGAAGGGTGGCTTCCTGGTGATATTAAACAAATTTATTTGTTGTATGCGGCTGGTGTGGATGCGTTTTTTTTACTTGATAAGGAAGAAAATATACAAGATGACATTAAAGCTGAATTGAATGCACTAATATCAACGGGAAAAATTTTCTTTAATAGTTTAGAACTGACTGGTGGTGATGCTGCCAACTTCAATAAACGAATTTTTCAGAAATTACCCTTTTTATCAGAAGATTCATTTTTCGAGCCAATAAAGAGAAAGGTATTAATAGAGATATCTAATCTTGTAAGAAAGTTGAGAGTAAAAGAAATAGACGATTCATATAACTCTGCAGGATTATAAAATGAATGTAGTTATAGACAAAAGACCATTGCCACTATTGCTGTTATTAAAGTATCACAAGTTTGCCATTCTTATAGCAATATCTTTGATCTTTTATAGTCTTTTAGGTTTTACCCCCAAAAATATCAGTGTAGCTGGATATAGGATAATTCTTGTTTTTGTGTTATCTGCAATTTTGTGGGCAACGGAGATAATTCCTTCTGCAATTACATCCCTGTTGATCTTAGTTTTAATCCCATTGCTTTCCATTTATCCTGTTAAACAAACTTACTCGCTGTTTGGAAACGAGCCATTATTTTTCATCCTTTCTGCATTTATTATTTCTGTTGCGACAGAAAAAAGCGGATTGTCAAGAAGAATAACCTTACTCATTCTTAACTACGGGGCAAAAAAGAAAGAAAATTTGTTGCTATTCGTTTATTTATTGGGTGCTGGCTTATCGTTTTTTATGCCAGAACATGCAGTTTCAGCAATAATACTGCCAATAATTGTTTCAATTGCAAAAACCTTAAAACTCCAGCAGGGAAAATCTAATTATGGGAAACTACTCTTCTTATCGCTCGCATATGGGACGATAACTGGTGGTATTGCTACATTTTTAGGCGGGGCAAGAAATGCTTTAGCAGTTGGAATATTACAAGAAATAAGTGGGGAAAAAATAAGTTTTCTTGAATGGCTTAGATATTCGCTTCCATTAGTGATTTTATTACTTAGCGTTGGGCATCTTGTTTTAAGAAGTCTTTTTAAAATAGAAGAAATCAATATAACCGAAGTCAAAGTAGAGATTGAAAGAGAGCTAAAAAGGCTTGCACCTTTCACGTTTAAAGAAGTTGTCACATTATTAATCATTTTGTTTGCCATCACAGGTTGGTTAATAGTTGGTCATAGCGGTATCGGGCTTGGTGGAATAGCTTTAATCTCAGCAATACTTTTTTTCGTTTTAGGGATAATATCGTGGGAAGAAGCACATCAAGGTATAAACTGGTCTGCGATATTTATGTATGGAGGTGCTTTGACCCTTGGGACTGTATTTTCAAAAACAGATGCAGTAGATTTTATTATCCGTAAACTCGAGCTTTCTCAGCTTAATTTTGTAACATTTATTTTTATTATTAGTACTTTAGCACTAATATTAACTGAATTTGTTTCTAATGCTGCTGTAGTTGCATTACTTCTGCCGGTTTCGCTAAAGATTGGTGTTTCTTTGAATTTCGAACCAAAAATTATTGCCGTAAGCATCGCACTAATGTCGGGTTTAGCCTTCATGCTACCCATCGGCACACCATCTCATTTAGTGTGCTACAGTACAAACTATTACAAGATAAAAGATAGTATAAAAGCCGGTTTAGTAATGAATTTAGCCGCTATATTAGGGCTTTTTCTTTGTATTAAAATTTTTTGGTAAAAAAAGGGGGGGGAGACGTGCAATCTTTAAAAAAACATATTTTCTGGCATAAAGGCAATATAACGAGGGAATTACGTGAAAAATCACGAGGGCATAAAGGTGTTACGATATGGTTAACAGGGCTTTCTGGTTCGGGAAAATCTACTATAGCCCATTCATTAGAAGAAAGGCTTTTCGAGCTCGGGATCGCTACATACGTTCTTGACGGTGATAATATAAGGTTTGGGCTTAATAAGGATTTAGGGTTTTCTCGTGAAGACAGAGAAGAAAATATCAGGCGTATTGGAGAAGTTACAAAACTTTTTGTCGATGCTGGCATCGTTACCATAACCGCTTTTATATCTCCTTATCGAACAGACAGAAACAGAGTAAGGGATATTCATTTAGAAGGTGATTTTATTGAGGTGTTCGTTAATTGTCCAATAAAAATTTGCGAACAACGAGATGTGAAAGGACTTTATAAAAAGGCTAAGAATGGAAAAATTAAAGGTTTCACAGGAATTGACGCCCCTTATGAAGCCCCGGAAAGACCAGAGATTGTTGTTGATACACACAAAGAAACTTTAAATGAATGTGTCGATAAAATTATCAACTATCTTGAAAAAAACGGCTATATTACAAGGAGACAAAAGTGATTTTAGAAAAACTACTTGAGGAACAAAATAAGCTCTCAGCCGAAGAAATTATTAAGGCTGCCTTTGAAGTATTTAGCCCAGATATAATCGCTACGTCATCTTTTGGTGTCAGCTCAGGTGTATTAATTGACTTAATCTACAAAGCAGGGTTACCTATAAAAATTGTTTACATAAACACAGGGTTTTTGTTCAAAGAAACAATAGAGTACATAGACGTTATCAAGAAAAAGTATTCAGAGATGGAATTTATAGAACTACTACCTGCAATAGACAGGACAAACTTTCTTACGCAATATGGTAAAGACATTATGAAACACAATTCAGATATATGCTGTCAAGTTAATAAGGTTGAACCACTAAATAAATTTCTCATAGAAAACAAAATAAAAGGGTGGCTTACAGGATTAAGGAGAGAGCAAACCGAGTTTAGAAAGACACTTCAAAGGATAAGCTTAACAAATGCAGGAATTTATAAGATAAATCCAATTTTGGACTGGACTTCGAAAGAAGTTTATTACTATATGAAAAATAATGAGATACCGTTTCATCCACTTTACAGTAAAGGTTACACAAGTATCGGTTGTGAGCCTTGCACCGATTTGCCAACAAATGATGAAAGAAGCGGAAGATGGAAAAACAGTAGCAAAAAAGAGTGTGGTATTCACACAAAAATATAAATCAAGGAGTAAGGTATGGTTATAATGGTTAATGGACAAAAAACAGAATTTAAAGAAGAAGTTTTAAAAATTCCAGAACTATTAGAGAAAATCAAAATTGACTCACCAGATATGGTTACAGTAGAAGTTAATGGCGAAATAATCTATAAAGCCTCATATCCCACATTTGTTATTAAAGATGGAGACTCAATTGAGTTTTTATATTTTATGGGTGGTGGGGCAAATGGAGACAGAATATGAGATTTACAGAATCACAAATTGAAAGATACAGCAGGCATATCATTCTAAAGCAAGTAGGTGTAAAAGGTCAGGAAAAGATTCTTGATGCAAAAGTTTTGATTATCGGTGCTGGTGGACTTGGCTCACCAGCAGCATTATACCTTGCCGCTGCAGGCGTTGGGCAGATAGGTATAGTTGATCAGGACGTGGTAGAAATTTCTAATCTACAACGACAGGTGATACATTTCACCCCCGATATTGGCAAAAAAAAGGTAGAATCTGCCAGAGAAAAAATTAACCAGATAAACCCGGACGTAAAAGTAACGACATATTTTGATCGAGTAAATGCCGAAAATATTCTTCAGATTATCAATGATTACGACTTTATTATTGATGGAACAGACAACTTTTCTGCAAAATTTTTGATTAATGATGCCTGTGTGTTTGCAAAAAAGCCATTTTCTCACGGTGGAATTCTAAGGTTTCAGGGGCAAACGCTTACCTTTACACCAGATTCAACGTGCTATAGATGTATTTTTGATCAGCCCCCACCAAAAGGGTCTGTCCCAACTTGCAGTCAAGCTGGTATATTAGGTGCGGTTGCAGGGATACTTGGCACTATTCAAGCTTCAGAGGCATTAAAATACATTGTGGGAATTGGTGAGTTACTAACTAATAAACTGCTAACATTTGATGCTCTGAATATGGAATTCAGAACAATTAACCTAAAACGTAACTCAAACTGTCCTATTTGTGGAGTCAACCCAGTTATTACTAAGTTACAGGATTACGAACAACCAGTATGTGATTTAAAAAGATGAGGAAACGTATGAAAATTAAAATACCCAGAGAGATAATTAATGAAATATTTCAACACGCATTATCAGGCAGACCAAACGAAGTATGTGGAATATTAGGGGGCAAAGGCTGGGTGGTAAAAAAAATATACAGGATGACCAATACAGAAGGTAGTCCTGAGAGCTATCTCATGGATCCAAAAGAACAGTTTTCGGTTATTAAAGATTTAAGAAACAACGATCTTGAGATGCTTGCAATATACCATAGTCATCCCCAAACACCTGCCCGTCCATCATCTAAGGATATCGAAATGGCATTTTATCCAAATGTAGTATATCTAATTACATCTTTGGAGAGTACAGAGCCGTATATAAAAGGGTTCTGGATTGTCAACAAAACCGTAACTGAAGCAAATATTATAATAATTTGAAGGTAAAAAAATGATTAGTAAAAGCTTGAACCATTTAAAAAAATTAGAAGCAGAAAGCATTTATATAATGCGAGAGGTAGTAGCAGAGTTTGAAAATCCCGTGATGCTATACTCTATAGGTAAAGACTCTTCTGTTATGTTGCATCTTGCATTAAAGGCTTTTTACCCGGGGAAGCCACCTTTTCCATTGTTGCACGTTGATACCACTTGGAAATTCAGGGAAATGATTGAATTTCGAGATAAAAGGGTTAAAGATTTAGGACTTGAACTTATTGTTCACATTAATGAAGAAGGTTTGAAGAACAATGTAAATCCATTTACACATGGCAGTAAAAAATACACAGATATTATGAAAACTGAGGCTCTGAAACAGGCTTTGAATAAATATGGTTTCGATGCTATTTTTGGGGGAGCAAGAAGAGACGAAGAAAAATCTCGAGCAAAGGAAAGGGTTTTTTCATTTAGAGACAAAAACCATCGTTGGGATCCTAAGAATCAGAGACCGGAGCTCTGGAGGCTTTATAACAGCAAGATCAACAAAGGTGAAAGTATTCGTGTATTCCCATTGTCTAACTGGACGGAGTTAGATATATGGCTCTATATTTATCGGGAAAATATACCAATAGTACCACTTTACTTTGCTAAAAAACGTCCTATTGTAAAGAGAAAAGAAGGGCTTATTATGGTTGATGATGAAAGAATGCATCTTTTACCCGGTGAAAAACCAGCAATGGAAATGGTTCGTTTTAGAACATTGGGGTGCTATCCTCTCACAGCTGCAATAAGATCTGAAGCTACTACTCTGCCAGAAATTATTAGAGAAATGTTTCTTACTAAAACTTCAGAACGGCAAGGCAGACTAATTGATTTTGATGTTTCTGGCTCTATGGAACAAAAGAAAAAGGAAGGATATTTTTAATGAAAAAATTAATTAACATTGGAGATTATTTAAAAAAGCATGAACAAAAAGAGCTGCTCAGGTTTATAACCTGTGGGAGTGTTGACGACGGTAAAAGCACACTAATTGGGAGACTATTACACGATTCCAGACAGATTTACGAAGACCAGCTTGAATCTGTGAAGCGAGATTCTAAAAAGGTAGGAACAACAGGCAACGAACCCGATCTTGCGCTTCTTGTAGATGGATTACAAGCAGAACGTGAGCAAGGAATTACAATTGATGTAGCTTATAGATACTTTTCAACAGATAAACGCAAGTTTATAATTGCTGATACTCCCGGACATGAACAATACACACGCAACATGGCAACAGGGGCGTCTACAGCTGATCTTGCAATCATATTAGTTGATGCACAAAAAGGCCTATTAACTCAAACGTTCAGACATAGTTATATCGTGGATCTGCTTGGTATTAAACATATCATCGTTGCTATAAATAAAATGGACGCTGTAAATTATGAGGAAAAACTGTTTAACAAAATAACTCAAGATTATTCAGAGTTTTCAAAAAATTTATCTGCAAAAGATATAGCTTTCATTCCAGTATCTGCACTAAAAGGTGATAATGTCGTTAATAAAAGCAGCAATATGAAATGGTATAAAGGTAAAACTTTACTTGAAACTCTTGAAACAATTCAGATTGTTAACGATATAGATTTTGTAAAATTTAGATTTCCGGTTCAGTATGTGAATCGTCCTGATTCTCAATTTAGAGGTTATAGTGGCACCATCGTGTCAGGTATAGCAAAAAAAGGCGAGGAAATCATAGTGCTGCCTTCAAGAAAAAGGTCTAAAATAAAATCCATTCTCACATATGACGCCGAGCTTGAAACTGCCTATCCAGATATGGCTGTCACAATTACACTCACTGATGAGATTGATGTAAGCAGGGGGGACGTAATTACAGACACAGTTAATCTACCCTACATTGGTGACTGTTTCGACGCCATTATTGTGTGGATGAGTGAAGACGAGATGGTTCCTGGGAAAACTTATGAGATTAAACATTGCAATAAAGTATTCAGTGGACATATTGACAAAATTCATTACCTTGTTGATATAAACACACTTGAACACAAAGAGGTAAATAAGCTAAAACTTAACGAAATTGCATTTTGCAGACTTGTCCTGTCTGAGTCGGTTGTGTTTGACACATATCAAACGATTAAAGATATGGGAAACTTCATACTAATCGACAGACTAAGCAACAACACCCTTGCAGGAGGGATGATTACTGGAAAATCAACTAATACAACTGATGATTTTACACATAAAAATGTTTCAAATTTCGAGTTTGAGCTCAACCAATTAGTTGTTAAGTATTTTCCACATTGGGGGGCTAAAGATTTGAGTAAATTGAAATAATGAGACCTTTGAAAAAGGTGTCTTACTTTGGGGCATATCGAAAGCCAACTGATCGCAGGTTATTACAATGATTTTAAAGACCGTTGTTGTGTTTTGCAAAGTTTTTATAATTTGAGCCCTTTTCCAGTGGACTCAAATTATTTTTGCAGGATAAATACTACCTGTTCAGCAAAAAAATTGGGGAAAATATTTATCCGTCTATCTTTCGTGAACCCAACAAAGTTTTTTATTTTAATATTCTCCCGTTCACAAAAATCGATAAAATCCTTAATTGTAAAGTAATGCAAGTTTGGCGTTTCATCCCACCTGTAAGGCAAAGCCTTTGTTCTCGGTGTTTTTCCTAATATGCCGATATAGAAGCGAACAAAAAGGTAAGCAAAGTTTGGGAAAGAAACAATCACCTCACTACCCACCCTCAGTGCTTCGTGTATGACTTTTTTGGGTTTTTTAGTTTCTTGTAACGTAAAATTTAAAATCACATAATCAAAAAAATTGTCTGGAAAGTCCGGCAATCCTTCATCTATATCGAAATGTTCTACTGTAACTCCCTTTGTAACACACTTATAAATCATTTTTTCATCATTTTCTATTCCCACGCCTTTGACGTTTCTCTTATCAATTAAAAGTCTCAAAAGCTCACCATCGCCACATCCTAAATCAAGCACTTTAGCATTTTCAGGAATGATGTCTATAATTATCTGATAATCAAATCTCACCTTTTCCAAGCAGACAAACTCCAACTTATATTTTTTCGTAAGCATTATTTAAAAAATGTCTTACAAGATGTTCCTGTTCTTGATTTTTAATCAAAAAGGCGTCATGCCCATAAGTTGACGATATCTCACAATAGGTAACGTCTACCCACGCATATTTTAAAACTCTTACAATCTCCTTGGATTGATATGGTGGATAGAGCCAATCATGGGAGTAGGATATTACGAGAAATTTAGTTTTTAGATTATAAAAACGCTGAATTAGCTCTCGATTATCTCCAAGGTCGAAGTAATCTATCGCTTTCGTTATATACAGATAAGAATTGGCATCAAATCTCTGAACAAAGGTCTCTCCACGATATTTAAGATACTGTTCCACTTCAAAATCAGCTTCAAAATCATATCCATACCTTTCTTTGTTGCGTCTTCTTCTGCCAAACTTTTCCTTCATTGAGTCGTCACTCATATATGTAATATGCCCAATCATCCTTGCTACTGCAAGGCCGTTTGAAGGAAAACTTGCTCCGTAATAATCCCCACCCAACCATTCAGGGTCTGTCATAATAGCCCTTCTACCCACTTCATTAAAGGCGATTTGTTGGGGGGTATGTCGCATTGTTGTAGCTATCGGTATCGCTGTAGCTACCTTTTCCGGATATGAGTAAACCCATTGAAGCACCTGCATTCCGCCCATAGAGCCACCCGCAACACAGAAAAGCCTTTCTATGCCTAAATGTTCAATAAGCTTATTTTGTGCATCTACCATATCTTTTATTGTAACGACAGGAAAGCTCATGCCATAAGGCTTACCAGTCTTCGGATTAATAGAACTGGGGCCTGTTGACCCCTTACAGCCACCAATCACGTTTGAGCAGATAATAAAAAATCTGTCTGTGTCAAATGGCTTGCCAGGCCCAATCATAATTTCCCACCAGCCCAACCTTTTTGTGTCTTTACAGATGCCAGCTGCATGTGCGTCGCCTGTTAGCGCATGGCATATAAGAATTGCGTTATCTTTATTGGCATTAAAATTACCGTAAGTTTCGTAAGCAATCGTTACAGGTGAGAGCTGTTCTCCACTTTCTAATTGCAAACTATCAAACGTAAAAAACTTCGTTTCAGTATAGCCTAACGGGCTAACATCGCCTTTAACATCTTCTTTTACAAGTTCAATAACCATATTTTTATTCTATATATCTTGCCGCAATTATTCAACAGTAATATTTTAAGAAGCTGCCAAATCTTTATGGGCTTTTGCAAACCTTAAAATTCAAATACTTAATAATATAACCCCCCTTTGAAAAAGAGGGGTTATATTGGAAGGATTTAAGTACTCAAGTAATTCTTTGACGAAGAATGATAGGTGTTAGATTATATTGAAGTTACCACTTCTCTCGCCATAAAATATATCCGCTTTTTGCTTGTGCAGCAGTTTGAAATTCTACCGTTAAAATTTCTCCTGTTGATTGTTGAATATAAGCTTTTCCTCCCTTTTCGCGTCCCATATGAACACTTATACTTGAAGGCGTTCCAGAACTTAACGATAGCCTTTTATTGTTCACTGTTCCTGTGGTGCCAATTAAAGGTTTAATGTAAGCAGAACCGGTTAAGGCATATAATGCATAAATGTTACCGTGCCCCCCACCGCCGCATACATCTCCAGTAGGAGTGAAGGTAGTAAATAAGACAACATCACCAATCAAAGATGGTTTAGCAACACCTCTTTCCTTTGATTCAGTCATGTTGCATAGCCAACCATAATGAGTAGTGGAAAATCTAATTGCATCTTTTAACTGATCAAAGGTGCTATTGGTACTACCGGTAATAGGAGAAGCTCCCAACACAGTACCTGATGTATTAACAACTACACTGGATACATCAAACAAACTACTTTCTGTCAGGCTGGTTGTGCAAGTGGTTAAAAATGCTGCGTTAAAACATGGATCCTTAAATCCATACATCTTTTCTTGTGTAGTGGAAGCTTTATCTCCCGAATGCAAAAAACGTCCTGAAGAAATATATATCCATAAATCATTGCCTTTCAACGTAACAGCAGGTGCAGATAATAAAGGTCTTCCATTACTGGCAGTATCTAAAACTTTTCTTATAGTCCAGCCACTTGGCAAATCTGTGTTTGTTAATATCCTATAAAATGCGCCTCCTTGAGTTAATTGATTAGTACCATAAGAGGCTCCAACATAAATTACGTCAGAATTGTAATCTAAATCATAATCGAGTGTCACAGGACTTCCCATAATTGCGTTTGACAAACCTGTATCTATGATCCAATAGTTGCTATTAAGAGTCCAAGTAGCTCCACCATTTTTTATATCGATAACAAACAGTTTTCCATTTTTCGTTGATATTCCGTAATAACCAGCTGAATCTTTATACATTGTAGTCGCACCTGTATTTGGATCCCGACCCATGGGACCAGAACCAAATACGGCATACCACTTATCTCCCCTCTTCACAACTGATGGATAGCTAAGTGTCATTCCTAAATCAGGGTGAGAAAATTCCCATAGAAGCTTTGGATTTTGAGGATCTGTGACATCTATTGCAAAATATGAGGGATATAAAGTAGTAGGGTTACCTCCTATCGTAGTTTTAATTTCGCCAGCCCCCAACCTCATACCACCAATAAGCACGGTCCCCCAACCACCTATATGGGTTGAGTCAGGTGTAAAAATTTTCAAATCAACAATCTTTGGCTTTAGATCAACGCCGAAAACATGTCTATAATCATCTTGAGTTTGCCAATATAAGTGTGGGAGAAAAGATTTGGGTATAAACCCCCAAAGCTCATTACCAAACCCAATATTATATGGGTCTTCAAACCAACCCGTTTCTTTACCAAAAGTATTAGGGTTGTCACCTTGATGATAAACTCCAGCATAAAATGCATGCAAAATCCCATCATTAGACCCTGAATAAACTACAGAAGCTCTATTTTGATATGCTTTGTAAAAATCATAGTAGCTCTTATCTCCATAAATTAAGTCATAGTTTTCTGAAGGTACAGACACTACAGTTGGAGTTGAATAAACAATATCTCCTAACTTCCATACCCTTTGCATGCCATTAACATTTACATACCGAGTTCTGTAACCATTGACAGCTTCTCCTCTAACAAATTTTATAACATTTGCTGACTCAGTTGAAGGATCTGTTGCGTTAGCCACTTTTGGACCTAAAAAATCTTTTAAAGATGAGGTATTGCTAGTATCAAAAATTAACCTACCACTCTCCGTTCCGTCTGTAGATGTAAATAATGTCCTATCCACGGGGTCTTTAAGAGCAAGGCTTTTTCCTGCTTCCCATAGGCTTTTAATTTCTGTAAGCGGTATTGTTTTAATTGCAGCCCCATCAGATACACCATCACCATTTGCATCCTCATAAAGATCTGCTACGGTATCCTTTGTAACATCGTCCAGTCTAAATTTAACAATTCTATCGATTGTTAGCTCAAGACGTTGATCATTATTCGAATCCTCTCTGATATTACCATAATAATCGACAAATAGTCCCTGTAGAAATCCCGTCCATTTAATTGGTCCATAATCTCCCTCTAAGATTGGTTTAAAGAAAGCCTGAAAAAGTGCACCTTCACCTTCTGCAGATGAGGCAAGAACAGAAACAGCTGTTCCTGAAGCTGTTCTTTTTAATATATCCAGAAAAACTTCTTCTAATTTCTGCTCTAACTGCAAAGGATTAGCGACTAAATAGTACGCATCAGGAACACCATTTTTATCCTGATCCCATTCTTCTTGTAAATCTGGTTTTGAATTACTATTTTTATCAATAAAGCTACCCCATTTTGCAGCATACCATAATGGATCATGCAAGAAACCTAATGTTCCTGTCGAAGAAACTGTAAAAACCTTATACCACTCTGATGCCATAGAGCCAAAAGGAGCTGGCGTAAGATTGTCATCTCTTAATGGTAAGTAATAGTTATCTTCAGTTGTTCCAGCTATAGTAAAACCAAGAGCGGTTGCATAACCGCTTGATGCGTACTCGCGTTTAATGTAAACAAGCACTTGATTAGTCCCAACAAGATTACTGTAAGGTGCTACAGAACCTAAATTATACTTGTCCACGTAGGCTTTGGTAACAATTTCATACTTTACAATGCTATCCATATCAAAATCGTTTAATTTTTGAGCATCGTCAAAATTGACTCTATAGGAAGCATATATAACATTGTTGCTGTTATCGTATTCAATGTTTTCAATGTATGTTGAAGCTATTTGGTTTGACTGACAGATAGCACTACTAGAACATCCACCAAGATTAATGCTTCCATCGCTTCTCAAAGTTGAAATGCCAGTGCATTTGTTATAACAATTAGTTGTTGCCTGGTCGTCGGCAAAATAGTTCCCATATATATTTTTAGCTAAAGGTGATATAGCGACTTTTTTACCATTTACTGATATCTCGAATGAGGGCAGTTTAGATGGTTGAACAAAGCTATAATATCCAATAGGCTGAGGACTTCCTTTTGTATGCCCATAATATGCAACTGCAGCTGAATAATAACTTCCTGCCTTAGAAGGTTCTTCAGGACACAATCCTCTAATAGAGCTTAAATTTAATATTGTTTTTCCTGTGCATAACATATTTTTGATTGAACTGGTTTCTCCTATAATCCAGCTACCATTATGTATTCCTTCGGAAGCACCTATGGTATCTGCATAGGCTGATACATCAAGTCCAGGCAAATCAGTTGACAAACTACCAAAAGCTGAGCCTGGCAACTTGTCGGAGTCAAAACTTGGATTTATATCTGAAATATTAACAACAAAAGGTTTTGAACATGTTGGAAAGACTTGTTCATAAGGTTTTAACCAACCTGCCAATGGTGATGATGTAACTCCACTGGAAAATACTGAAGTTGGAGCCCCCTTATCCATAAGGTATCGTGTTGCTTCATACATTATTTCAGCAATAGGGTTGCCCCACATATTTGAGCTGTTTGTCCAGCTAATATTGTTTAGTGAATTTATTATATGTCCAACAGCCAAATTACCAGTCCCAGGATTTGTATTATCTGTATTAGTGTTAAGAATACCAGATGTATCTACCACCTCATTCATATTGGACCAGATATTTTTTCTTAGTACACCACCATCTTCCGGCTTTTCTCTTGTTCCTGCCATTAATCCAAAATACATCTTGGATTTAATAATACAAACACCTTCTCCAGTAGCATTGCAATCACTATCATTATTACAAACTTTTCCGGATTTTGAGCATACCTTATTATTTGCATCTCCTTCACCATGCTTCTGTAATAAACCGATAGGTTTGTAATTATTACCGTATTTTTTACAATTACTCTCTAAACCAGGAGTTTGAAGACAAACTTCAACTTTTACAGCCATGTCAACTGTAACGGGTGTAGTATCACCTTTTCCATCATTATTAGTATCAATTGTTGTACATGAAGTTCCATCTAATGATGCCCAGTTCCAGGGTCTGTATGGAACATCCTTTAACACTTTAATCATACTTGTGTTTGTCCCTGAAGTAACGCAAAATAGATGTCTATTAGCTGCACTACCACCACCACAATCAACCGTTATATCTTTTTGTGGCGTCCCTGTAGTAATAAAATCAATATGTTTTAGTCTACAAGGATCATTTATATCGCCACCTAAGTATGGAGCCCTGAGTTGTAAATTAGTATCACTGCCAAATACTTTATAAGATGTTGATTGTGTAAGTGGCGATTTAAGAACACATGGTCCCTTGGTTCCACAAGAAGTATCAGAAGGGCCTTTGCAAACTAGGGATGTTTTTCTACTACAATAGTATCCAAAATCAGTGGGTGAAATATAAGACACATTTATTCCATCTTTATCGTTGGTTCCTTGATTATCTCTATGCACAACTATCAGTCTGTGCCATCCAACAGTTAAATTTATCTGTCCATCATGTTTTGCACCACTAAGATAATCAGCAACCTTGACCCCATCTACATAAACTGCAGCAGCTTCATTAGAGCCAATGGAAACTACAGAAAATTTCCATGGAAATCCTGTTGAAGTGTGAGCCGATGTTACATAAAACTCAGTTACAAAATAAAAATTTCCCCTTTGAGTAAAAATATCTGTTGTTGTCGGGATATTGATAGTACTAACGTAACTATATCCCGAATAAGAACAAGGATTATAACTTGCAATAATTCCCTCTGGTGTTGTTGGAAGGGTCGTAGATGTACCACCTGAATAATTAACTTTTAAAATTGGGTTAGCAATTCCACTAATATTTGAGGTCCAGATTACATCGCTACTTGGTGCAGTACAAACAGAGCTAACTGAACCTGCTGGTGGATCGTATGGTGTTAATTTTCTTGAATCAGCCCCCATATACTCCTTTGCCCAGCTCAATGAGTTTTGAGGAAGATTCTCCCCCCCTAGAACTGTATTTGCAGAAGAATCTGTTATTCTTTTTCCACCATAAAGTGCCTTTCGTATAGTGTCAATTCTCGACATCGCCAACCAGTTAAGAAAATTTCCGCTCCATTCTTGTGTTGTTCCGCTACAATAATGGTCTGATGATGTTAAACTTGAGGGGACAAACGTTCCACTTGTGTATTGATAACATTTGAAAGGGTCAAAATAACCATAATAATCGATAGTATTTTTATATGATATATCAACCTTGCCATCTCCATCCAAATCTATAGTATCATTATATGCTTGAGATAGAAGTTTATAATCAGTTGACATTGCAAGCATAACCAAAGGTGGGGCTCCAGATATACTAAAAGGTGGATAAGATTCATAATCAGAGTTATCAGGGTTATCAGCAGTTCCAGCTTTAATATAGCTGTATCTGAAGACACCAAAAAAGAATGTTAGCAAAATCAATAACCCTATTACACCTTTCCTTATTTCCTGTATCTTCATTTTAGCTACCTCCACCAACACCTGTAACTTTACGATATACGCCCATCAGCCCTGCTTTACTACCTAATTCAGAATTGCCCACAACATCCACATTGTAGAATAGATATATGCCCCCAGCAGACATCCCCCCACCAATACCTTCATAGCCGCTAGCAAACTCGCCACTGGACCCTGCAGCAAACTCAGCAGAACCAACCTTTCTTATGTCAACAGTAGCAGTAGCACCACTTAACTTTACAGTCATATCTAAAGGAATATCAGAGACTGCCGGTCCCATAAGCTCGTCATAAATATTGTTATTGTTTATCTCTAATATGCTTGATGGGAATTTATTAGTTACTGCATCTGTTACACCTTTTTCACTCACGATCATGTCGATAACACTCCCTGATACAGTAAGCCCACCGTCTGCAACATAAAATGCCTTTTTCGCCTGCTCAGCATAGGTTGTTTGTTTTATATCGGTAGTGCTCATATCAAGAAACGCCATTAGCATAAATGTCATAACTAACATAAAAATTAAAGCAGTTATAAGTATGCTACCTCTCTCATTCCTCATAATTAACTCTCTCTTCTTAAGTTTCTTATTGTTACCGTGGTATTAAAAAGTACACGACGATATTTTCTCAAGTTAGTAGGGGATTGGTAACTAACATCACCTAAGTTATAAATCTTTGTGTCATTAATGTTTTCATCTGGAACAGATCCTCTAACAAGGAGCCAGATGCTAACCTGTTTTAACATGGTAATGTCAGTAGAATAATTTACTCCACCAACATTTATTGTTTCTCCAATATAGTTTGCCCATCCGTCAACAATTCCGTCATTATTGACGTCCATACCGTACTGAAATTGCAACATTTCGACATTCTCTAAAATTGGTTGATTGCCATTGTATTCAAAATTATTTCTTCTTAGCGTACCTGTAGAATCAACATAATATCTTAGTTCCTGAATACCATTAAAAATCGTACCGTTTTTATGTGCGTAGTCTAATCCATCACCATTTGCAAAACTTACTGTCAATTTATCAGAACTTACGTTATCAACAAACCTTATTTCGGCGTTACTTCTGTCGTTAATGGTAATATAGTTGCCTTTAGAGAATGTTGCCCTTTCTTTATATTTTACTTTTATTGCCTCATCTCCAGCATCAGAACCACCAACACTACTGCTTATAATACCAAAAACTCCCTGAAAATTGCCCCTAATCCTTATGGCATCAGACGAAGATGATGAGTTTATGCTGCTAATTTGATAAAACTTGACTGACGAAACTCCACCTTTGAACTTGTAATCTTTATCAACCAAACCGGCGCCCGCCATCCTGATTTCACGAGCCATATAATCTAAAACAGCCTTTGCAGCCTGTTGAACTTCGCCTATATCGCTGAATTTGCTGTATGTTTTTGACTGTGATACAAACACAGATACCAAAGATGCCAGTAAAATTGACGATATGCCAATTACTATAATAAGTTCTACTAACGAAAAGGCTCTATCATTGTGTTTCATTTACCTAACCCTAATGTGGCAAAATGTAAGTGTCAAAATCTAATTGATGCTTAATATTACCATCCTTCCAATGCACTCGAACTTTAACGGGATATGGTCTTTGATTTGTAACTGTAATCTCAGCAAAACCTCCAGAAATATTTGAGAATATGGATTTGAAATATGCATGGTCTGATTTCGCAGGCTCATCAACTGGCGCAGAGGAGTTAGTATTTAACCCACTATAAGATATAATTGCTGCATCGTCACGTGCGTTTGCATTTATTCTTTCTACGATCTGCTGAGTAATAAGCTGAATATTAGATGACAACTTATTTCTGGATTGAACATTTAATGCAGTAGTTTGCATCGAGATAACAGCTAAAATCCCCACTGTTAGTATCGACATGGCAATCAAAACTTCAATTAATGAAAAACCATTACTGTTTTTCAACTTTTACCCTCCCATAACCTGAAACAGATATATTTCTTATTTCGTTACCATACTGAAACGTTATTGTATTGTTACTTCCCAAAACTATTCCAGTAGGAGGCACACAAATGATTTTATCGCCATTTGTAATTTCAATACTCTCGTTAAGTGTCATCGTTTGCTCGATCTTCTCTCCATTTGTAAAAAGAGTATCCCTGTTGCTATCTATAAACATCTGTAACTTTGAGCCTTTGCCAGTGGGGAAAAGGATGCAAATTTGTTCATTATAACGGAGTGAGACAGATTTGGCTAAGTTAATAAAAGAGACAACTTTTTGCATCTCGCCTTTGGTAACGTAAATAGCTTTGAGTCGTGAAAAATTCGGTATAGCAATAACACTCAATATTGATATTATTGCGATAACAATCATAAGCTCTACAAGTGTGAAACCACCATCTACTTTCAACATATTTATGTCAAAGCAACTTTTTTGCCAAAATCAAAAAATAAAAGAAGTGATTTGAATTACAGATTTTTCCAAAAATATTCAATTAAAATCTAACCATAAAAAGATGCATTTTGTTTTCTTAAAACTGCAAAAAATTGCATTCATTCTAAATAATAAGTGATCGAAGAATCTAAACTTCACATCGTTCATAAAGGCTACAACTGGGAGCCAAAATGACAGAATACATCAAATCTCCCCTAACCCTTCTTTACCAAAGAGGGGTTAATGAAAAATGTTATATTTCATATTGTTTGCCCGTTTGGCTAAGGGGGGAATTAAGAGGAATTTTTGAGATTCCTCGCTATTGTTCAGATTGACAAAAAGATACTTCAGAATGACTCGCACAGTTACGTGTACTTGCAAATTTTGTTTGTAAGGGTATAATCTAAGGAAAACAACAAGGATAAGAATTATGAAAAAATTATTTTTTGTAATTTTAAGTCTTTTTTTATTTAACAGTTTCTTATACGGAGCTGATTTTAAAGAAGGGCTCTGGGAAATGTCTGTAAAAATGTCCGCAAAAGGCATGCCTATCCCGCTGCCTGCGCAGAAATTTAAACAGTGTATCATAAAAGAAAAGATGATTCCCAATGGAGAGGCTAAAAAAATAAAAAATGCAAGGTAGTTGAACAAAAGGTTACTGGCAGTTCCTTATACTGGAAAGTGTTTGTAAGGATGAAAGTGGCGAAACAATAATAACAGGCAAAGGCACTTATAAACACGACAAATTTGGCGGTGCGATTAAAATTAAGTCTCCAGATGGTATGGAGATACATCAAGTCATGACAGGCAAATGGGTTGGAAAATGTAAATAATAATCAAGCGCGCCCGGAGGGATTCGAACCCCCGACCTGCGGATTCGTAGTCCGACGCTCTATCCAGCTGAGCTACGGGCGCAAGAACGTTAAAATATTATAAAGCTAAATGAGCTTAATGTCAAAGTTAATTAAAACAGCTGCCCAGATAGGTAAGGATATACACAAATCAGTTTATGGAGTTTAATAAAGAAAAAGTATATACTTTGTAGGCTCATAACCTACCACTGACCTTTACTGTTAAAAACTGTCTCTAATTAATTTCAATGTTTTGAGTTAAGCATTACAACTGAAGTTCAGATAGTCGTAAACAAGAGCGTTGCATAACAACATATAACAGCCTTTATTTTTTTGTTTTTAGATTTGAGTATTTTTCAACTTTAATTTTAATATTTTCTATAATCTCACTATCTTTAATATTTATTGTTTCAGGATTATTATAGTCTCCGTATGTTCCAAAAACTGAGTTTGGTTGAGGTTTTCCATTATCTATCAGACTTCTCACCTTCAGGAGATAGCTTCCATTCCCAGCGACTCTTAAAAGAAATCTGCCTTCTTTATCAGTTTTTTCTGAAATAAATAAGGGTTTTTTTGTTTTACTTTCTTTTAAAGAAGCAAAGACATAAACATCAGGGACAGGTTTGCCATCTTCATCTACAACAATGCCTTTGATTGCAGTTTTAATAACAAACTGTTCCAGTTTTTGTGGGCATAAATTTACTAGCCCGAAGTCAAAAGTTTTAACATTTTCAAGAGATACAGTAGCGGGTAGAATTTGGTAATAATCACCAATTTTTAAAGGTCCTTTTTTACCCGTATTATTTAGTGCTATTCCAACATAATAAGTTGCAGGTTTTATTTTACCTTCAAATGTACCATTTTCTTTTAGTTCCAAAACTTCATCTGGTATTCTTAGGTAAATTTTTGGATCTGGTTCTGGACCAGTACTTTTATTGAAAAAACTTATTATACCTTTTATCCTTTCTGTACTGTTTATAATAACTTTACCTTTAACACTTACAAGATCTTGCTCAGCAAAAACTAAAAGGGGACAGAAAATCATCAATATAGAGAATATGGCTATTCGCATACATCGTCGCCCGATGTCCATGAAGGTGTTGTCACAGTTACTTCATTGCTTGGTAATGAATAGCTATCACCTTTAAATGCTTTAATGCGATATCTATAGTTCATATCAGGTTGAACTCCATTTTTATCTATAAACTCGATTGTATTTCCATAAACTCTACCTGCCTTTACCCATTTATTGTTCCATAGCATCACCTCTATATCAAAACCATCTACATCGGAGTTTGGATTAAGCCATGTTATTTTAACCTTTCTTGAGCTCACCGCAATAGCATTTATTGCAAGTGGCGCTTCAAGAAGAGTCTTTGCACATGCCTCCTCACTATAAGGTGTTTCCCAACTGCATAGTGCATTATTATAAGCTTTGATAGAAAAACAATAGTCAGTAAATCTGTTTAGATTTGTTTTAATTACTTCAGTAGCATTTGCAGATATATTTTCTTCACTACAGTTTCCATCACTACAGGTTTTTAACGTAAATCCTGTTTCGTCTGTGTAGTCATCTACCCAGTTAATTTTTATACTGATGTGACTCAAAACTGTCAAAGAGGTTTTTTGTGGGGATACAATATCTGGAGTTGTCACTGTAACTTCATTGCTAAATCCAGTCTCCCATGCATCAGATTTGTAGGAAGTGATTTTATATCGGTAAGTGGCACCTTTACAAACCGTATTATCACTATGACTTGTTGTATTTGCTGTCTTAGTAGTAATTAATATATAGTCGCTGCAACCTGTACCTGCACAACGATATATATTAAAACCATCTTCACTGGATGTATTGTCTGTCCATGTTAGGTTCACCTGTGTCGTATTTGCTGCTGTTGCTGTTAATCCCGATGGTGGTGTAACATCAGTTGTCACTTCTACCACATTACTTTCCATCGTCCACCTACCACCACTACAGCCTGATACATTCTTGTACACTATAACAAGATATCTATAAGTCGTGTTTGCTGTAAGGCTTGTGTTACTATATGTTGTCACATTTGCACCTAATGAGGCTATCATACTCCCTGACTTTGGATCACAACCTGTACCAGTGCACCTCCATATCTCAAAACCAGTCTCATCACTATTGCCATCTGTCCAGCTCAAATTAATCTGTGTCTCAGAAATCTTTGTCCCTGTCAGAGTAGGTGTCGCAGGTGTTTGAGTTGTCACTGTAACTTCATTGCTAAATCCAGTCTCCCATGCATCAGATTTGTAGGAAGTGATTTTATATCGGTAAGTGGCACCTTTACAAACCGTATTATCACTATGACTTGTTGTATTTGCTGTCTTAGTAGTAATTAATATATAGTCGCTGCAACCTGTACCTGCACAACGATATATATTAAAACCATCTTCACTGGATGTATTGTCTGTCCATGTTAGGTTCACCTGTGTCGTATTTGCTGCTGTTGCTGTTAATCCCGATGGTGGTGTAACATCAGTTGTCACTTCTACCACATTACTTTCCATCGTCCACCTACCACCACTACAGCCTGATACATTCTTGTACACTATAACAAGATATCTATAAGTCGTGTTTGCTGTAAGGCTTGTGTTACTATATGTTGTCACATTTGCACCTAATGAGGCTATCATACTCCCTGACTTTGGATCACAACCTGTACCAGTGCACCTCCATATCTCAAAACCAGTCTCATCACTATTGCCATCTGTCCAGCTCAAATTAATCTGTGTCTCAGAAATCTTTGTCCCTGTCAGAGTAGGTGTCGCAGGTGTTTGAGTTGTCACTGTAACTTCATTGCTAAATCCAGTCTCCCATGCACCAGATTTGTAAGCAGTAATTCTATATTTAGCAGTAGTATTCATACAAAGGGTATTGTCAGTATATGTCACAGTATTTGCTGGAACTGAAACAAGTAATGTATAATCACTGCAACCTGAACCAATACAACGATATATGTTAAAACCATCTTCTGAACCCGTCGTATCTATCCAATTAAGTTTTATTTCAGTCGTGCTTAAAACTGTTGTGATAAGAGAACCGGGTGGAGGTGGTAATATTGTTGATGCAGAAACAATGTTGCTCTCTTTTTCCCAGGGACAGACTTCAGTTTTGTAAGCCACAACTGAATAGGTATAACTACCTGATGTGACGGTATCAACATAATTTGTAGAATTTGGAGGGAGCATCTGCAGTACCGAACCATCAATTGTTGGATTACAGGTAGTTCCAACGCATCTATATATTGTGAAACCAGTTTCATCAATATTTGTATCGCTTATATCAATTCTTATATTTGCTTCTGAAATGCCTGTTGCAGAAATTACTGGAGATGCAGGCACACCCATTGTAACAGAAACTTCCGTACTTGTTTTCTCCCATGGAGTAATATTTAAACTTAAACAGTTTCCATCATACTCTTCAGTACCAATAGTTACCGAAGGCTCTGGTGACACATATTTACGCACTCTTATCCAGTCATAACCGGTATCCTGAATATCTCCACCAGAACCATCAAAGACCCCTATTGTTATATACTTTGGTTCTTTTGCCCAGGTAAAGCTTTTAGTTAAAGAGTCAGTGTTGTTTACAGAGATTATAAGCCCATTGGGTAAAAACTTTTCTGAATATATATACCACGTATTTGCTGTTGTGGTCAGCAATTTAACACTTCCATGATTATAGGAATTTTGTGAGCCATCTCCAATAAAATAATAAAGGTCTCTATTGTATGGGTTGTAAGAGCTATTTCTCATCAGTAAAACAGTCGCTGCCCCTGTGCTATTACCAACTGATGTATATGTAGTGGAAACTCCAGTCAATGTCCCGCTATATTTATATGTATCAGTATCACTATAATACAAAACCCTACCTTCTAAAATATAACCGCTATTTAAATTAAACGGTAGAGGATTTTTAGTTCTGAAAGCACCAGTATTAATACGTAAAACACCACCACTTAATGAATAGTTACTTGAGTTTATGTTCCAGATGTTAGTATCAATGGCTGTACCATCAAAACCTTCGAAGAATTCAAAAATATCTTTACCAGTATAGTTTGGAGATATAGCCAGAGAATTATCATAGTACAAATAAATACTATTGTTCGAGCCAGTCTTTAACCATACCGTCGCGCTGCTGTTATCTGTTTTTGATTCTATCCAGTACGGTAGTTCAATTCCAGCAGTTTCATCAAAAAATCTTATGTCACTAAAATCAGCTTTCATTCCAGCTTTATAGGAGACAATAACTTTAGTTTGGGTATCCTCAGCAAAGTTAGTGATATTTAGCTTTGAACGTCTTTTCCAGCAACCGCCTCCACTATTTTTGAAGTTATTATAAATGGCTTTTACCCTAAAACTATATGTCCCACCTGCACACAAGGTATTATTTTCAGTGTATTGAGTAATATCATTATTGACAAAGCCAACTTTTGTGAAGTCAGAACAACCTGTTCCAGTGCATCTTTCTATATCAAAGCTGCTCTCAAATTTTGTATTATCAATCCAGCTTATTAATGCAGAAGTTGTATCATTTGGCGTTACTGAAATATCAGATGGGGGATAAAGTTCTGTGTAAACAGTCATTGTTGGAGTTACAACTTCCCAAACACATGTTGATGCTTTAAAAGCCTTTATCCTGTATGTATAGTATTGTTCAGCATTGACTTTATCCGAAAAGGTGTTGGCTGTTGATGGTATGGTTTTTATAAGTGTAAAATCAGATTCGTTACATGTATCGCTGTTACATCTTTCTACTCTAAAACCATCTAAATCAGTACTATTGAAACTAAAACTTAAACTTGTTTCCATCTCTGATAGTCTCTGGGCGTTAAAGGAACTAAAGCTACCTTTAGCATTGGTAGTTACCTGAATAATATTTGATGGCTGGCTTTCCCATTCTCCAGTTTTGTAAGCTGTTACATAATACCTATAGGTCATTCCTTCACAGACTGAAGTGTCAGTGTAGGTTATTACATTTACACCTACAGTTGCTATTTCCTGAAAATCACTACATGAATTACCCAGACATCTATAAATTTTAAAACCTGTCTCAGTTGAAGTCTTATCCTGCCATGTTAATTTAAGAGTTGTTGTCTTAACTTCTGTGGAAGTCAATGATGCTGGAGCCTGAACATCAGTTGTGGCTGTTGAAGTAGTTGAATACACATACCATGGACAGCTTGAGCTTTTGTATGCCTTAACTCTGTACTTATAAGTTCTACCCCATATCAACGAATTATCCGTATAAGTTGTTGTGTTTGCTGTTACTGTAGTAATCTGGGTATAGTTTTCGCAACTTATTCCTTCACATCTTTCTATTGCAAAACCAGTTTCATCAACAAAACCATCAGACCAGTCCAGCTTTATTGAAGATTCGGAAAGCGATGTGGTTGATAATGTAAAGCTTGCTGGAGGGGTTGGTAAAGTAACTGTCAATACTTCGCTTGGTTCTGTCGTCCAGTACCCTGACTTAACGGCATATATTCTATATCGATAGGTGTTACCATTACAAACTGTTGTGTCGTCAAATATTGTTGTATTTGAGGAAACATTTACCAGCAACTCAAAATCTTCACAACCTGCACCCTCGCATCTTTCTATGCTAAAATTTGTCTCTTCTGTTGTGTTATCTATCCATGTAAGCCTGACTGTTGTTGTATCTACTGCCTGTAATGATGTAAGTGTAGGTACAGCTGGTTTTAATGTCTTCGTCTCTATTTGCAGTTCTTCTCTTGATGTAAAATTGTTCGGACCTACTGTTCGTATCCTGTAACAAAATGTAGTATCTGTTGGAAGATTTGTATCTGTATAAGTGGTTACATCTGGACCTGTCATAGTGACTGTCTGAAATATTTCTGAATTCGAACAACTACCTGTTTTTCTTTCGATTAGATAGCCAGTTTCAGAAAAAGAGTTATCGTTCCAGTTTATTAATACTGTGTTATAAGATGGTGTTAATGTAACTGGAGTCGGCACCTGTATGGGATCTAAACCACATTTAAAAACAAGAAAGTCCGTATTACCATTTGCTGTTGTTGTATAACCTGCTAAAAAGGTTTCACCATATCTGTTTACAGCAATCTTCTCTATCCCATCCTGTCTATTAGCTGCCCCGTTATAAAGGGATGCTCCTAATAAATTTCCATCATGATCAAATTTGATTGCAATTACATCCTGATTATCACCTTCCCCGCTGTTGCCCGCTATACATATATTCCCGCTTATATCCATAATAGAGTCTACAACTACATCGTTAACAGAGCTTCTTGCACCAACCTGTTCCCAAACTGTCTCACCATCAAGATTTCTTAATTTAATTACATAAACATCTTTATCTCCATCATTATTTTGAATAGTTGCAGTTACAGCAACATTTCCATCAAGAGGATCAACATTTACCTTCTTGCCTTCGTTGAAAACTGTTGTTCTATTCAATTTCTTTTGCCATATTACATTTCCAGTACTACCGGCAATTTTTATTGTAAAAATATCTTTTGTATTGCCTGCGGTTGTTATAAATCCTGTTACAAATACATCTCCATTATTATCCATAGCAACTGATAATGCTTTGTCCTCTAATCCTGCTTCATCATAAAAATATGTCCACAATACATTTCCATCACTACTTCTATGTTTTGATATGTACCAGTCGAAATTACCGTTTCTTGTAACATAACCCACTACAACCACATCACCATTTTTATCTATAACAAAGGAGGAAGGATAATCATCCCCACCACCATTATAAATATTGCTCCAGAGCCTTGTTCCTGTGGAATTATACTTAATCAGATAGATATCATCATTACCATTGCTATTTTTACCATATCCTAAAACATAAGGATTGTTTGATACATCCCTCGTTACGGAGATAGCAACGGACCTATCATCGCTATTGCCGGGTCCACTATATGCATTGCTCCACAAAACATCTCCTGTGGACGAATACTTTATCGTCATAATATCGTTTGTGTTGTAACCAACATTAGGATTGAAAAGAGATGCAAACCCCGAAACGACAGCATTGTTATTACTATCTACATCAATACAGGTTGCTATATCTGTATCGTTTTCTGGGTCATCATAGGTTTGAGACCATATAAGACTCCCATTACTTCTATTTAACTTCATAGTTATATAGTCAAACCCAGAGTTTGTAGAATAGCTAAAACCTGTGATAGCGGGATTACTATCAGGTCCTACAGCAATGCCATTTACATAATCGTCATTATTGCCACTGCCATTAAAGGTGTATACCCATGATGGTTGTTCAAAACTTATAATTGTGGTGATTACTTTTACCTCATTACTGTAATGAGAATAACCGGAGGAGCTGCTATAAGCTCTAACTCTGTAAAAATATTTCGCATTAGGTGATACTGTGTTATCAATATAACCAGTTGTGTCTGCTAAGACAGAAGCTATCTCTATCCAGTTCCCCAGATCACCATCTTTTCTTTCAATTTTGAAGCTATCCTCATTACTTGAGTTATCAACCCAATTGAGCTGAACACTTGTATTTGAAAGTAAATTAAAAGTTAATCCAGTGGGTGTGTTAAGCGTTCCTGGTTCATATTTTAAAAATACGTAATGTTGAACACTGGTATCTGATTCGGTCCATCCTGTTACAATAATTTTACCATCATTTCCGACAAAGACTTTTACAGGTCTTTCATTTTTATCAGCATTACCATTAAATTCACTGCTCCATATTATATTACCCGTATCTTTGTGAAATTTTATTGTAAGTATATTGTAATTAGTTCCTCTTACTAAATACCCTGTTGTGTATAAATCGCCATCGCTTTCAATTGCAATGTCTGTCCCTACAGTTGTCACATCCTCGGGCAAAGAATATCCAGTAAGCCATGATATATCGCCAGTATTTGAAGAGAATTTCATTGTTATTTGTTGAGTATGGGTTTCTACCGTCCATCTATACCCTGTAAGATAAATATCACTATTAGCATCTAATGTTATGGCATATGTTTCTTCATCATAACTACCGTCATAAATCTTTTCCCATACGGGTACACCTGTATCTTTATAGTATTTTCCCAAGAATATATCTTTGTTCCCAGCATCATTTGTAGTAAATCCAGTTACAACTATATCTCCATTTTTGTCTATAACTATGCTTGAAGCCCTGTCTTCATTGTTAGCATTGCCAATATAACGCCTACTCCATAAAAGCTCACCTGTTAAGGCATATTTTATAAATAGCATATCCAGATTATTGCCATTATCCGAATACCCCGCAATAACCACGCTATCTGAAGAAATATCTAGAGAGGTTATTCTGTCATCTCCGTTATAGACGCTATTAAATGTCTGACCCCAAAGAGGTAGCCCACCATCTTTATGATACTTAATTAGCAAAAAGTCATCATTGCCTGAACTGTTTCGTGAATATCCTGCAACGTAAATATTCCCGAGACTATCAGTCTTTACCGAAACAGGATAATCATCAAAGTTAGCAGTACCATTATATCTTTCTTCCCAGATCTTATTTCCTGTACTTTTGTCAAGTTTGAAAGTTTTTATATCAACATTTGTTCCATGAAAATAGTATCCTACAGCTATAATATTGTCTTCAAAATCTGTTGTCACTGATACGACTCTATCTGATTGCAATGACGGGTTTTCTTCATAATTCCACAAGATACCAGAGCAATCAGAGCTAAATTTTGCAATATAAAAGGCATCGTCGTTTAAAGATATGTTTTTATAACCTGCAATAATTATATTTTCCTCACTATCTTTAGACGAACTTAAAGCAAACCCATTATTAGCATTGTCAACCTTAGAACAAATTAACTCTCCACCTGAAGCAAAGGAATTATTTATAAACAAAAATGCAAAAATAATCGATAATAAAAGACGCTTAAACATCCCTTTCTCCTTTACCATGGCGTCTTCCAGTTCCAGTAACTATTTGGCCAGGCACCATCTTGAGGATGACATTGTGGGAATCCTCCAGAAGAGCCACTACTTGGATAGCCACCGCTCTGTACCCTGCCCCTGTGTTTAAAATCAATACAGTTGGTTGTCATAAGCCTTGGAAGCACACTTGTATGTGGTGTATGGCATTTGGAACAGACAAAGTTATGTTTAGCATTTTTACCCCAGCCTTTTACTGTTTCATGAATTCTATCCATGCTTTTCCATGCTGTGTTCTGGTTGACACCATCGGTAAGTTTATTTTTAGGATGACATTTAAGACATAGACCAGCAAATTTATCGTCTGTTTCGTTAGCCTTCCCTGATGGGAAAATTGCAGTTGTATCAAGACTTACATGATTAGCTGGTGTATCATATATCTGAGTACCACCTGTCGGTCCATGTGTAGTCGGTATATCTTCTTTGTAAGGAGAAGTAAGCCATGTCCCTTTTAATAGCGGAACAGCATAAATTCTATCATCACCAAAGGATTTGCTCACACCATGGGGATCATGACAATTACTGCAAAGTCCTTCTATTTGTTTATCGGGTGAATTATTAAGTGGTGAACTTGCTTTTAAATGTCCACCTTTAACTGTTAGTGAGTTTCTATATTCAAATCTATTCTTAGCACCTGTTATACCTTCTCCCATCCTTTCGGAGTCATAATAACCAATGATAGATTTAGTAGCACCAAATGTTGACTTATATCCCCAGGGTGTTGTTACACCTCCGTTTTCTGTTAGATGACAATCAAGACACTGTCCTGCTTGGGTCGAATAAGGATTTATACCATCTGTCTTAGACTGTGCTCTATAGGTTATAGGATATCCACTTCTTCCTGCTGTTGTATCTTTCAAAAGGCCACCATTTTTTGTGCCATTAAAGGTTACATAACTTGATGTAACACCTGTAACAAGCGAGCCATGGGAGTTATGGCAATCAAAACACTCTACATTAGCATTTCCATTTCTTGTATTCGGTATTGTTCCATCAAGACCATTTAGAGGGTCAAAACCACCAGCATTAGCTTTGGCATTACCATGGGCTGATAAGGCTTTGTCTATATCCTTTTTTGCCGCACCAGAAGTATTATATTTACCCCATTTAGTCGTTTCTTTGTTGCTATATCTGCTTGCTACACTACTTCTATCCCACGCATACTGCCTTGGTGTCTTACAATCATTGAAGGGCTGCGTATCGTTATTTTTATCGCTATGGCAGCCTAAACAGTGTTTAGAAATTTTCCCCACCTCAGTCCTTTCATTGGTGGTTCCTATACTGCTTATGGCAAGAAATGTTATAGCTGTTGAATATAGATTATAAATTGTAGGTCTGTATCCTGAACCCCAGATTACTAAATCTACTTTTTTATCCTTTTTTGAAACATGTGTCTTTGTATTATAACCTTCGTGGTAATCATTGTTTATTAAACCATCGGGAGTTGCTTCCCAGTGACAGACATAGCAATGTCTATTATTAACATTAACTCCCTGAACATGGTGAGAAAGACCTCTCATCTGAGACATAACATTTGTTCTTCTGCCCATTACACCATCATGGCATTTCGTGCAATCTCTCGGTAAACTGAAGGACGAATGCCTTGGAACGGGTTTATTTAGATGACAAGTATTGCATTCCTGACCAGAAGAATGACTGTCAGTAAATCTATGGTTATGACAATCTGTACAAATCTTGCCAAGCTGATGGCCATCTCCACCATCACGTCTATAATGTTGGCTGCCTGCACTGTGACATACATTGCACACACCATTATAAGGGGGATTTATTTTCGCATAATCACTACCGCTTTGTTTTCTTGTAAAAGATACATCGGCCCTTTGAACAGGTTTTCCAAATATACCATCGGTTTCTATTGCTACTTTGTTATGAATCATATAAATGTTGCTGTCTCCATGGGGATCATGGCAATCCCAGCAGAATTTACCACCTTTTGTACTACCCTGAGCGAAGTGTTTATAACCATAATGAGTTCCAGCTGCTTTCGCTTTCTGAGGCTTTATAAAACCCGTACCAGGATCATATCCGAGCTTATGCCTATCATCAACGGGATGACATTGTGAACATTGCCCTTCGCTATCATCATCATGACATTTAAGGCAAACACCCATAAAAAGGTACTGTTTTTTAATCTGCATCTTAAGCGTATAATTCCAGAAACCAGCCCCTGTTTTATGTGTAGTATTGTCATCAGGATGACATTGGGTATCCAGACAGCCAGTGGTGTAATAAATATTGTTATGCTTACTCATAACAAGAGATGAATTTAACTGAGGCGCAAGAGATTCAGCACTATTATGACATGATAAACACTCTTCTACCTTCTCCTCCATATGACAGTATACACACTCTTTATCAAATCTACGTTCAAACTGGTTATGTAATTTCAAACGATAGGGATTAGACTGATCCTTATGTAAAACTGTATTATCATGGCAGTACCAGCAAGGATTGCCGGGAAAGTTTGCTGGTGGATTGCCGGAAGGATAATTACCGGAAGAACTATTTCTGCCATGACCTGATGTTGTCCATTGAGTTAAATTAATTTTTGCCTGACTACCATTAAAAGCATCATAATCATCAACATCACTTCCTGTGGTACCATGACAGTTAAGACAAATCACAGCACTATTTACTGACCCACCCCATTGAGGATCTACTCCACCAGAATGACAGGATACATTGGAACATTTTTTAGTAGCAGGGTCATAGCTACCGCCATCTTTCAAAACAACGTCTTTTCTACCATTTACATGATAATTTGCATTTAGATGAGGAGCTTCCGTCATAGTCCCTGAAGGAACACCACCCTGATGACAGCTTAAACAATCACCACCTATTATTGTAACAGCATGACATTTATCACAGGTGAAATTAGTTTCAATATGTCTTGTATGAGAGTTGGCGCGAGGCTTACCTGCCCCCTCATTGGGATACATCGGAACTGCTGATTTCCATATATCTTCTGGCTTCCAGCCTGTCTTAACAGATCTTGAAATTCCATCATGACAGCCAATACTATTACAACTACCCAAGGGATGCCCGTGACAAGTATCACAGTTTGTTCTCCCCTGATTCCACGAGAATGGTTTCACTTCTGCAGGATTAGTAGTCCCATCGCTATGGCAATATACATTTGTACATACTTTATTTGAAGCACTATAAGAGGGTTCAGATCTTCCGGGTATTGCCCATTTAGGATTCATCTTCACATCTTTCTGGCCATTGATATGCTTTGAATAGTTTTTGATGTTGCTATTTTCATCTACAGTATCGTCATGGCAGTAATAACATGAATACTGTCTTATCCAGTTTTTGCTTGCAAGCCTATTGTGTCCTGCAGATGTCATATTTTTAAAGTCATTAAGTCTGCCTCTGTGACAGGAATCACAGCTCATAGTTAAATCATCTGTCCATTTGACTGGTTGCTCGGGATTGCCACTATTACCATTACTATGGCAGTAGTTAGAACATGATTTATCTTCATTATATTGACCATTCAATTTAAAAAATACATCTTTTGCACCGTTTACATGCTTAAATTTACTTATTATTTCAGTATTTCCTTTAACTGTTTGAACATGACAATCATCACATTTAAAGTTATAAGAACTATTCAGATGTTTCTGATGTTTAGCACTAAGAAGTGCTGATAAATTTAAGTCGCCATGACATCCAGAACAGCTTATATTTTTATCAAGCCAATTAATTGTTTTGAAAACATTTGATTTATCAACTGGTTCTGCATTACTGTGACAATAAACATTATTACAACTTGTAGTTTCTCCTGAAAAAACGACTGTTTCGTTGTTTCCATTCACATAAGAGTAGCTATTTTTTATAGATGTTCTACCCGTAAAAATTCCACCTTTAAAAAGGCTATTAAATAGTTCAAAACCAATTTGTATTTTTTTATCATAAACTACTGAAGCTGGCATGCCACCTTTGTGACAATAGCTACAAGGATAACAATATCCCTCAATCGTTGCATGTTTTATATGAGCACCTGGATCCTGAGCTCCAGTCCCGCCATCGTTTTTTGCAAGGCCACCAGAACCTAACAAAGCTGACTTAGGAGGATATCCGTGACAGCCATTACATCCGTTAAAAGCAGTATTTTCAATAGTTATCATCTGTTTTGGTAGAGGCGCTACTAAATCTTTAACTACACCATGCGAATGACAATTAAGGCATAAAATGTTATCTGGATTATGTTCTGGGACACCAGTAACAATATACTTATTAACGCTATAATTTTTAAAAAACTTTGTTACCGTATGACACACCTGGCAGACACCTTTGCCTTCATCATCATAAAAATCTGTAATAGCATTATTTTTGTTATACTTAATTTTTCTTTGGCTTCCATTAATATTTATCGTATCCTTTAACAACTTTATGTTATTTCCTGGATTATGCATAGAATGACAGTCTTTACAAAGCACATCAGGTTTACCTTTTGAATTTCCATGTAAAGGTTTTTTATGACATTGTAAACATAGCCAGTCAGTCATTTCAGTTCTACCCAAAAAACCATCACCACCATATCCTTTAGAGGTAAGTTTTGAAAAACCATCATGGACTTTATGACAAACAGTGCAAGTTATTTTATTGTCCTTCTGTGAATAAACTATTCTTAAAGAACTAAATTGGGGCAAAATAAACAAATCATCTTTTACAGAGTGACTAATTTTTACTGGGTGTGAAAAACCACCTAACTGTTGATTCATTGCTTTGTGACATTTTAGACACAGTTCATCATCTTTTCCCAACGCAACTCTCAAAAACTTTTTTTCACTCTGCGTCTGATTATGTGGATCATGACACGATATACAGCTAAGGTAATTTAGATAAGCAGCTGCAAACTCATTACCATCTGGTTTTGATGCCTTAGCTAAATTGTTATTAATCTGTCCCATAAAGTTGTGAGTTATACCTTTATTTCTTTCATTAATTGCATTAGCAGTACCATATGGATTTGCAGCTTTAGGAGAGACAGGCTTTCCAGCTCCACCCGGCTTATGACAATTTAAACATAGCGTCGATATAGCAAGCCCCTGCTCAGATGAAGTTATTAGCCCTAATGAGTGACAATACTGACACTCAATCGTATCATGAGGTGGATCAAGGGCAAACACATAACCATAAAAAAATAAAAATATAACAAATACTAATGATATTTTTTTAATATATGGTGTATGCATTTGTTTTACCTACTTTTATCATTAACATTTTCTGCTCAATTCCTATTTAATATGGCACGTAAAACAAAGTGCTGAAGATACATTAACTTTTGCTAAAAATGGTTTATACCTTGGGTCACCACCATTACTGTTACTATAATTGACATGTGGGTCGTGACAAGTAGTACATTCTAATAAATTTCCATTTCTACCACCATTATCATCAAAAAAATCTAAACCAGTAGAACTTTTTGCGATAAAATCAGATGGTTTTTTACTGACTACATTATCATAGTTTATTGATATAGGATGGTCAGCAGTATTACCTAAGATGTTCCCAGAATTATCTGCATAAATACCAAACATCATTCCCCAACCATTTTTATAATAGTTATAGGCATTACTCTTCATATTTACTCCATTAGAATATCCAGCTAAATTAGGGAAAAATGTGGAAGCATTTCCAATATCAGCAGGTGAAGGCGAGACCTTGCCAATCTGGTCATTATTGCCATGCCATTGAATTGGGTTTCCATTAAGACTTTTTGGTGGTTTATATAATACTCCCATAGAGGTCACACCATCATGACAACTCATACACAACAATGTTTGATACCCTAACTTTTTAGGAGCCATAGTAATTGTTCTTGTCGAGTACGCATAAAATGCATACTTATTTATGCTCAAATCCTGAACATTTATGGTAACACCTGTATCGCTTGTCCTAACCCTTACGTCTCTATTCCATAATGGGAATTCACCTGCAAAATGTGGCGTGTGACAAAAAACACAAACTTCATTAACATTTGTAGCTCTAAAATGAACCGCATAAGGATTCCAGTTAGCAAGATTGTGCACTGTATAAATAACCCCCTGGGGACCTTTAGAATAACTATTGTTACCTGATAAAAACAAAAAAATTAAAAAAAAGAAAAATAACTTTTTCATGCGCACCCAATAAAATTTAGTTAATATTAAAGAAAAAAATTCTTCCCATCATGTCGGTAACTGCCAGTGTGTTGTTAATTTTTACCATATCTTTAAATTGTAAAAACTTATTTTCATAAGCCCCAAAACTAAAAACACCTTGAAACCTTATAAAACCAATCTTATCATCTATATCAGTATCAACATCAACAGCTTCTTCTAAAACTGGTTTTGCAACCGGATAATTAATCTTAGGAGTAGTGTTAAAATTTTTTTCTGAATTGAATATATTCGCCGCATTCTCAAAAACGAATATCTTTTTGTTTATTGTGTCTGCAACATATAAATAGTTTGCATCAGAAAAAATAGATGATACATCTAAAACATATCCATCATTTTTCTTAGTACCATGCAACAAAAACTGCCTCGCATCGGCATCATTTATATTACATGAATATGATAAACCGTTATTGACAAAAACTTGAATTTTACCTTTTGGATTACCAGAATATTTATTACTTAATATGTACTGTCTTTTAAATGGGTTCCATATGGCACTTAGCTGCATATATGGCGAACAGTTACCTGTATCTGATATCAAAATCTTACCAGTATCATCTACCATAATAGAAGTGGGGTAGAAAAATTTACCATTATTATTAACTCCAGATATAGCAGTGCCTCCCAATATTCCTATTTCATTAGCAAACAAGCCAGTGTCAGCATAGTAAGGCTTTACACATTTATCTTTGATGTCAACAACAAAGATAACTCCTGTTGATGAATTTACAGCAATGTCAGCAGGTTTAGCAATGTTCTTATAAGAATCATTATTTATATAACCACTTCCAAAATATCCAGAAATACTATTACTATTTAAATCAAAAATTAAACCACCTTTTTCATTCACGATATAAAGTTTTTCATTATAATAAGCGATTGATATGGGGAGATAAATAGAAGCTACCTCAGTAACTTCGCTTAAATCAGAGCTTATCTTGATAATTTTATTTTTACCATAATCGCAACATAAAAATTACCATTAGCATCTGATGTTATCCCAGCTGGACTAACAAAACCTCTTTCTTCGCCTAAAACAGCAATTAAATTAAGATTTACAGCATAAGATACATGTGATAGAGCAAAAAAAATCACCAAACATATGGTTGTTTTTTTCATATTTATTAATTAACATTTTTTAATCATTTCGTCAACAAAAAAATCTGTTATGTTGTTATAGTTTTAAAATGTTATACCTAATCACTATGTTGAAATATAATTTTTTTTATTACAATGCTCCTTAAAAGAATTTTTCTTAAGGTAGTAAGGCATGAAAAAAATATAATGTTTTAAAGAATGTAAAAGATGGGGGCAATCACACTAATATGTGCTTCAGATCTACTTGGTTTGAGTTACAAACAGATTCTTCGTATAAAGTAAAGTTTTTTTGTATTAAATAGAAGTATTCTAAGAAGAAAACCTTTCTTAAAAGCAGATTCTCTCAGATAAAAAAAGAATTGAAAGATTGTTCTGCTTCTTCCAGGACAAAATCACAAAAAAGATAAGGCTAAGTAAAACAAAAAATTACGTAGAAGCAATTAGTTCGAATAAGAATTTCTTTTCTAATATAACCAAAAGCATGAACTAAACAAAAATAAATAGTGCATATGTAAAGATGTCATTGCAATCTTGACCATATTTTTTAAAACCAGTTAAAAATGTTCACCCAATACAGCTCTTTTATGGAGAGAATTCTTAACCCCTAAAAATGTGACTTTTCAACTGAATATTAAAGTGTTAATTAACTTGAGGAATCACAAATTAATTAAAATGCATATATATTGTCTTCCCACCCCACGCTTTTTCGTCATTCTAAGCGTTGGCGATGAATGTCATTTAGATTCTTCGATCGCTTATACACCTTAAGAATGACAGCAAACGTGAGACGGGAAAATATCAAGTACCGTTTCACTGTTTATATGATAAAAAACGAACTTAACTTGGTAATGTCATAAAATTTTTTTATTTGACTATTTTTATAACTTTTGCATTAAATAAATAGCATGAGAAGGATATCGATTATTGGAACAGGCTCTTATCTTCCTGAAAAGATTCTCACTAATAAAGACCTTGAGAGAATCATAGATACGTCCGACGAATGGATTTATACCCGAACAGGTATAAGAGAAAGAAGAATCGCCAACAAAAATGAAGCTACTTCAGATTTATGTAAGATTGCCAGCGAGAGGGCTCTCAAAGCAGCTGATTTAAAACCATCAAAAATAGATTTAATAATTTTGGCTACTATAACACCTGATACTCATTGCCCATCAGGAGCAAACTGGCTCGAAGCTAAACTTGGCTGTGATAATGCTGTTTCTTTTGATATTACAGCAGCTTGCACAGGTTTTATATTTGCTTTACATGTAGCAGAAAAAATGATTTTTTCTGGTGCTTATAAAAATGTTCTTGTTGTTGCTGGGGAGGTTATGTCGAGGGTTGTGAACTGGGAAGATAGAGAAAGCTGTATTTTGTGGGGTGATGGTGCAGGCGCCGTAGTATTGACAGAGTCTAATTTTGGAGCAGAGCTAAGATCAACTCATATTCATACAGAAGGCAAAAGTGGTGGGACTTTACTTATGCCAGGTGGTGGCTCAAAAACAACCCCCATATCCCATGAATCTGTTCATTTAAAACTTCACTTTTTGAAAATGATAGAAGCCAATAAGTCCTTTAAAGTTGCGGTTAATAAATTTGCAGAAGCATGTAGAGAAGCAATTGAATTTAATGGTTATGATGTTAGCGATATTGATTGGATAATACCCCATCAGGCGAATATAAGAATACTTCAGGCTATGGCAGAAAAGTTAAAGTTTCCTTTTGAAAAAGTTTATACAACTATAGAAAAATATGGAAATATATCTTCAGCAAGCGTTGCCATAGCGCTTGATGAAGCTGTAAAAAAAGGCTTCATAAAAAGAGATGATATTGTTGTTCTGACTGCTTTTGGTGGTGGGCTTACATGGGGTAGTGCAGTAATTAGATGGTAGTCATTCTTCCAGGAGATGGTTTTTTAAATCCTTCATAATATTCATAATAACGTATCGTTGTATCTGGTTTGTCCCCTCATAAATTTGTGTTACTTTGGCATCTCTCATATATCTTTCTAAAATAAAATCCTTCATATAGCCATATCCACCCAGTATCTGAACAGCATTGCTGGTCACTTCATTTGCTGTTTCAGATGCGAACATTTTACTCATAGCCGAATAAAGTGTTGCTTTTTTTGAAAATCTTAACTTACCTTCCCGTGATTCTCTATCAACCAAACGTGCCGCTTTATAAACAAGAAGCCTTGCAGCTTCTATTTTAGTAATCATATCTGCCAGCATAAAACCAACTCCTTCATGATAGAGAATTGGTTTGCCAAATTGAAACCTTCTTTGAGAGTATCTGAGTGCATAATCAAAGGCGCCACCTGCAATACCAATAGCCTGAGCTCCAATCATTGGTCTGGTTCTATCGAGTGTTGATAGTGCTATTAAAAACCCCATCCCTTCTTTACCTATACGTAAATCTTCTTCTACAAAGACATCTTTCATAAAAAATTCGGTAGTAATGGAACCTCGCAGTCCCATTTTGTCTCTTGCTATACCCATTTTAAGCCCTTTAGAATTTTTAGGGACTAAAAAACAGGTAATCTTTTCAGCACCATCTTGATCAATTAACTTTGCAAAAGTAACAAAATAATCAGCTACATTTCCATTACTGACAAAACACTTTGTTCCATTTAAGATATAACCACCATCAGTTTTAATAGCTTTTGATCTAATACTTTGAGCATCAGACCCTGATTTGGGCTCTGTTAAAGCAAATGCGAGCATAGTGTCACCTGTGGCTATTTTAGGTAAAAAACGTTTTTTCTGTTCGTTGGTGCCAGCTATCTTAATTACCTGTGAGGCGGTTTCCTGTACCTGTAATATTAGAGATGATGATGCGCAGAATTTAGATACTTCTTCCATTACTATACAAAGATAAACAAAACCGAGTTCCAGACCTCCATATTCCTTTGGCACATTTATTTTAAAAATTCCTTTCTTTTTAAACTCCTCAAGTATGTCATAGGGGAATTCACCTTTAAGATCTATTTCTTTTGCTCTTGGCTGGATAACGTTCCTTGCGAACTCTCTGATATCTTTTTGAAAAGAAATTTCATCTTCAGTTAAAAAAAGAGGCATATTAACCTCCCACTGAACTTGATATCAATGAAAAAATAAAATAAAAAAAACGAAAATACAAGTTAAATTTTATGAGACTTAGCAAAACCTTTGGGAAATTGATAGGGAAGATAAGAGACTGACATTCAAAGCATATACCAAATAAATATACGGAATGTATTTTTGAAATGGCAAAAATCAGATTTTACAATTTAAGTTTAGAGATTTTCTAAGTTAATATTAATGCAAAAAAAATTAAAATTTTTTCTTATAAAAGTGGCAATATGGCTGCTTATTTTGACGCACGTAATAGTCTTGATGGTAATCTTCCGCTATCCAGAATCTTTTAGCAGGCAATACCATTGTAACCACGTTATAACCTTTTCCTTTTAAGATTTGTATTAGCTTTAAAATAATTTTCTTCTCTTCATCTGTTTGATAAAAAGCCACAGATTGATATTGGTAGCCAATATCTGGCCCCTGACCATTTTCCTGTGTTGGATCATGAATTTCAAAAAAATACTTCGATAGCTCTTCAAAACTAATTTGAGATGGATCATAATCTACTTCTACAGTTTCAAAGTGTCCCGTTTTTCCAGTAACAACATCTTGATAAGTGGGGTTTTCTTTTGATCCGCCCATATATCCAGATACTGCTTTAACAACACCCTTTTTCTTTTCAAAAAGATACTCAACACCCCAAAAACATCCACCAGCAAAATATGCCTTTTTAGTCTTTGTTTCTTTGTTAGCTGGTTTAAAGATTAGAGAGATAGAGTTGACACAGTGTCTTATATTTTTTGGTGTCAATTCTTCACCTTCAAATATATGCCCCAAATGTGCTCCACAATTTGCACAAACAATCTCTGTTCTTACACCATCCTTATCAGGAATTCTTTTGACTGCACCTTTTATTTCATCATCAAAACTTGGCCAACCACATTGCGAACGAAATTTATGCGAAGATTTGTATAAAATCGCACCGCAACGCTTACAATGATAAGTTCCCTCTTCAAAAAAATCATTATATTTGCCGCTAAATGGTGGCTCTGTGCCTTTGTGAATGATAACCCTCCCTTCTTCAGATGTTAACTTGTTATATTTATTTTCTGACATAGTTTTAACATTTTCTGAAAACACAAACAAAACTACGGCAAGCGTCAGAATAGCTAAAAGAAAACGCTTTTTCAACATCTGTAGAAATTTTACCATTTTTCAATAAATTATTCACTGATTAAAATAACAATTTCAGAAAAAAAATAGAGAAACTTATCATCTTTGTTTTAAGATTTTTGGCCACTTCGTCCCATCAGAATGACAAAATCCCCCTTAATCACCCTTTTTTTAAAGGGTGAAACAAAGGAAACTGGAAATAGAACCAAGGAAATATTATTGACCTGTCCCCTTTTGTCCCTTCAGAGCGAAAGCGAAAAATCTTAGAAATTCCATTTTTAGACAAAGGGGAAAATTCAGAATGACTTAAGATAAGTAGTCATTTTGTATATCTCATTAAACATTACGTCCCTTTCCAGAATCTGAAAAGGGACGCACGAGCCTTAATTTTGGCTAATTATAGAAAAAAATCTATTGCAACACTATTTCGTTTTTTGATTTAAATTTCACAAAGCGTCTGAACCTCTCTCAGCAGTCCTTATTCTTATCACATCGTTAACGTCTGATACAAATATTTTGCCATCTCCGATGTTACCTGTTTTTGCTGATTTTAAAATTGTCTCGATAACGTTTTCGATCTTTTCGTCAGAGGTAACTATCTCAATCTTGATCTTTGGGACGAAAGAGATCTCATATTCAGCTCCACGATACAGTTCAACATGTCCTTTTTGGCGACCAAATCCTTTTACTTCTGAGACAGTCATGCCCTTTACACCAATTGCATCAAGAGCTTCTTTCACATCATCTAATTTAAATGGTTTAATAATTGCTTCTATCTTTTTCATAAATCCCCCTTATTTATCAGAATGAACAAAATCTGGATATGCTATATTACCATGTTCTGTTATATCAAGACCTTCCAGCTCTTCTTCCTTGGATACCCTTAAGCCTACCGTAGCCTTTATTATTTTGAACATGATAAAACACAATGTAAATGACCAGAAAAATGCGGTAACTACGCCCAATGCTTGAACGCCTAAAAGACTCAAATTAAAACCAGTCTCGTTGAAAATGGCTGCAGACAACGTCCCAAACGCACCACATACACCATGAACGGATACAGCACCAACGGGGTCATCAATTTTCAAAACCTTTTCGATAAAAAGAACTGAAATCACCACTAAAACACCGGCTATTAAACCAATTACTACAGAGCTTAATGCAGAAACGTTATTACAGGGAGCAGTTATAGCAACAAGTCCTGCTAATACACCGTTTAAACTCATTGATGTTTCTGGCTTCCTGAGCAAAATCCAGGCAGTTAACATTGCAGATAAACCACCTGCTACTCCTGCAAGGTTCGTATTTACAGCAATCTTTGCTGCGTCACCCCCAGCTACTGTAGTACTACCCGGATTGAAACCAAACCAACCAAAAAACAGGATGAACACACCAAGAGCAGCCAATGTGATACTATGACCAGGTATCGCCCTTGGCTTGCCATCAGCACCATATTTACCAAGCCTTGGACCAAGAGCGATTGCACCTGCAAGGGCAGCCCATCCACCTATTGAATGTACAACTGTTGAACCAGCAAAGTCGATAAAGCCTAATTTTTCCAACCAGCCTTTACCGTGGTAGAGCCCACCCCATGCCCATGAACCAAATACTGGATAAATGAACGCGCTTATGACTACACTATAAATCAGATAGGCTATAAACTTAGTCCTTTCAGCCATTGCACCGGAAACGATGGTGGCTGAGGTTGCTGCAAAAACTACCTGAAACATCCAGAAAGCAAACAACCATAAATCTTTATCTTTGGAATAGTCAGAAAGCATAAAACCATCAATTCCGACAAAACCGGTAGGATTAGTGCCAAACATCAAACCAAAACCTAAGAAGAAAAATGCTAAAGAACCAAGCACATAGTCCATAAGGTTCTTCATCATTATGTTAGCTGCATTCTTAGCCCTTGTAAGTCCAGTCTCAACCATAGCAAAACCAGCTTGCATAAAGAATACCAGGAATGCGGCAACTAATGTCCATACGTAGTTAGCATTCTTTTGAACATCTTCTATCTTTAAGGTGTTAGACGCCTGGTTGATAACCTCCTGCCCAGCTGTAGTCGCTTGTTCCTGAGCAAACAGAAGCCCGTAAAAAGCTAAAACCACTAAAATGGTTGTAAATAAAATTTTCCTTTTCATAACTCCTCCTTAATTAAAAATCTACATCTAACTGAATCGTTGCTGTAGGTTTCAGGTTACTATTGTTGTATATATCGTATCCAAATATTACGCCGACTTTTTCTGCAAATTTCCACCCAAAACCAGCACTTAAAGCACCATATCCACTTTTTGTCCCCTGATAATCAACAGCTACCCAGAGTTTGTCAGAAATCTCTTTCATTGTTCTATCCCAGGATAGTAGAAGTCCACTATTATCCTTTTCTCCTTTATCGTCGAGCAATAGTTTACTGTTACCAGAAAAATATCCCACACAAAAACGACCAATAAAAAATGTTTTTCCAGCTATTGCGTACAATATGTTGTTATCCGTTAAATCCTTTTTTGTCCCAAAATCATACCCACCAGCAGCAATGGAAGGAGATCCTTTAAAAAGTGAATCTTCGAAAGTTCCAATCTTAAAATTGAAATATAGCGGATTAGAATCGTATGGTTCTGTTCCAACAATCCTGTGATCGATACCGACTTCTGCCTGAATTTTTTCAAAAGGTAAAACGCCTATGGTAATGCCGTTATTAATTACACTTGGTTCTCTTGTGCCATTATTCTGTTTCTTTGTCTTCATATACGTGTCAAGTCCATAATGAAAAACCTTAAATGCCTGAATATCTGGGGATGGGATCCAGATCTGGGTAGATGGAGTGGCTAAAGCAAAATTTGAAAAAACAAGTAATCCTAAAAAAGCTGCTAAAAAAAGTTTGATGCTCTTCATGACTGCCTCCTTTAATTTTTTTATGAATATACTTGAGCATCTTCTGTGCCAAAAGATAAGTTACTGATATTAAATTAATATTTGACCAATGCTTAATTACAATTTTGTAATTAGGTCTAAATTCTATAATTTTTTCTTGTAATTGTAGATATTTATTAATTGAATACAAAAATGTAACAAATACATTTTTGTAACTAAGAAAAAACTAAACAGTTATTTTTAGTTTCTTAATCTTATAATTTATTTGTCTCTCGGTAATCCCCAACATATAAGCAGCTTTCTTTCTGTTGCCTTTGGTGATATTAAGAGCCTTTTTAATATTTTCTCTTTCAATCTTATCTATGAGAGCTGGAAGTCCGCCTTCCCCTAATGCTGCATTACTAAAATCTCTTATGTTTGAATCTTTGAAATTTTTTATATTTGCTGGTAAATCACACTCTCTAACTATCCCCTCTTTTGCCGTCAATGTTAGACGCTCAATGGTGTTTTCAAGCTCTCTAATATTGCCGGGCCAGTTATAATTGATTAGTAAATTTAATGCCTTATCAGAAAACTTTATTTTTTTCCAATAGTTTTTATTGAATTTTTCAGTGAAATGTTCAATAAGTGGTAGAATGTCTTCTTTTCTTTCACGAAGAGGCGGAATATAGATTGGAATCACGTTTAATCTGAAAAATAGGTCTTGTCTAAACTCTCCCTTCGAGACTAATTCTTCCAGATTTCTGTTTGTTGCAGTGATAACTCTTACATCAACCTTAATAGTCTTTTCACCGCCAACCCTTTCAAACTCTCTCTCCTGCAGAACTCTTAAAAGTTTTGCCTGTAGCGAAAGTGATATCTCCCCAATCTCATCAAGAAAAATAGTGCCTTTATCTGCAAGCTCGAATCTTCCTTTCCTCTGCTGGTTTGCCCCAGTAAATGCACCTTTTTCATGTCCAAACAATTCAGACTCTATAAGTCCTTCTGGTATTGCCGCGCAATTTACTTTTACAAATGGTTTGTTACTTCTGTCACTCAAAAAATGAATTGACTTGGCAATTAATTCTTTTCCTGTTCCACTTTCGCCAAGCAAAAGCAATGTTGCCTGTGTCTTTGCTACGTGATGAACCGTTTCAAATACCTGTTGCATCTTTTTTGACTGACCAATAATGTTTTCTAACTTATACTTATTTTTAAGTTGATTTCTTAAGAGTTCTCTTTCTTCAATAAGAGAAAGCATCTCTGACTCAAAGTAGCTGCTTAGCTTAATATTTATCGCAAAAAGGCTCGCTATAATCTTTAAAAGTCTCAAATCTTCTTCAAACTTAGTAGTTCGATCAAAATGTTTGTCAACACTTAAAACGCCAAGTATTTCGTTTTTTATTTTTATCGGCACACATATAAAAGATACCTTTGTGTTTTCTTCATACTTTCTTGAACCGGTTTTGTTCAAAAAAATCGACTCACTTTTAATATCAGGGATTACAATTGGTGTGCCCTGTTTTGCTACCTTTCCTATCACACCTTCGCCTAATTTATATTTACCTCTCTTTATCTCTTCTTTTGTGAGACCATAAGCAGAAAAAATCTCCACAAAATTATCCTTTTTAATAGCAACAATTCCTTTTGAAATATTGAAAAAATTTGAAAGAATGGCTAAAGCAGCTCTTAAATTTTTGTTTAAATCAGGAGACGAGGCTAAAACTTTACTTATTTCGTATATTGCTGTCAGTTCTTTATTTGCATTACTTTTCATTTTTTATAACTCGTTTTAATTTTATCCAAAAGTTAAGTTAAATATTATATTTTACAAACACATAAACTACTAAAAAAGATTTTTCTTACATTGAAAAAGACAGTTTGTAATAACCCGGTCCAATTTTGTACTGTTCTAAAGGTAACAGGAAAAGGTCGTTCCAATCCTTAGGAATTATCTCTAACTCTAATTTAGGGCTATTTTTTACAATTTCTCCAACTATTCTTGCGTTGCCTTTTGGTCCTTCAAAATTGATAGATTTAATTATTATTTTGCCTTTGTTAAACTGTATCCCACCTCTCGCAGACGTAAAGAGTGTAAAAGGTATTTCGATATTTAACACACTTAATTTGGTCCAGTTTATGTTGTCGGTTTTAATCTCAAGTACTGCACTTTCACCATTCAATTTCAATACACCTGATAAATGTGCAGAAAACTGAATATTTTCATTTAAATTGAAGGAGGAGCTATCAAAAAAGAGGTCACTTATTGCGATATCACCGTACAATCCCCCTGCAAAAGTAGCAACTAACTTTCCTTTCACCTCTTCAGATTTAATATTCACACCCACTTTACCGATAACAAGAGATAGATAATCGAAACTAACATCCAGATTATTAATAACTAAAAGCTCTACGCTACCTTTCATCAATGAAATTTTTTTAAATTTATAGCCCGTTATGATATTACCATCACCATCATCATAAGTTATTGTCACTTCAGGCAAATAACTGTTTATAATTTCTACGAACGTGAATGGAGTTAAATAAAAAAATGCAGTTACAACAACAGTAAATAAACCAACGACGATAAATATAACGAGCTTTTTCATAACTATAACACTAATTTATATGAGCGACGCTCAGGCTAATGTTTATCAGGTTGGGGTTATCAAAACTAATAGATAAATTACCTCTCTCAACCCTTATAAGCAATGGTGCGTTAAGTATTCTATATAATAGATTTGTCGTAGAGTTTATATCAATCCCCTCATACTTTAGCTCATATCTGTTGATATTCAAAACACCTTCTTTTTTATTGCCAATAGCGTTGACCTTTTTTAACGATTTTGAGATGTTCAAATCAGCATTTATTTTTTCTATTTCCTGCACGAAGTTGCGGCCCCTGCCCTCTTCCAGCCTCTTTTGTAAATGTTTGACAGATTGAGACATAACTGCTAGAGTAGCACTATTTTCTAACAACTCTTTTTGTACCGTTTGTAATGATGCAACCTCTTTTCCCAACATAGTTACTTTGTAGCTAAGTAATCCCAGGCACATTATCACAAATAAAGCGATTATAATTAAAATTATCAATGCTTTCTTGTTATTCACCAATCAACGCCTCCATTACAAAGGTCATCCGACCATCTGAAAGATTTTTTGTTTCAGTAATTTTTATTAAGGGAAAGCTTTTTTTTATTGCATTTTTATATTGTTCCACTGAAGCATAATCTTTACTCTCACCTTTAATGGCAACCATATTGTTTTCGATATTAATTTCTTTCACTGTTAGATTATTTATTGTAACAGATAAATCTTTTAAAATATCAAGCAGCTCTATACCCTTTAAAGAACGGTAGTTTTGCTTTAACTCCTTAACCTTTGAAAGAATAACATTAACGGAAAGATTGTTGGCTTTTGATTCTGAGAAAATTGTATTATACCTTGCAATAATATCTTTTTTAAGCATGTTTTCTTTTTTTAACAAAAAATAAAGTCTTAACGAAAGCCCCAATATGATAATAACACATATTGCTGATGCATATAAAACAAGCTTTTTTAATGTGCCAAATGCCAGTTTTTTTTCTGAGTATTTTTTTAGCTCTTCCGGGAAAAAATTGAGTTCTTTTATCTTGTTGCTATCTAAACCTTCTAACTGCTCTGAAAATACCTCTACACGAGATATTGAAACCTTTAATATTTTTACCCCTTTATTTAAAAGCGGTGTAAGTATGTCGATTATAAGCTTTTTTTTGATCCCAAAAACAAGATAACTATCTGATTCTACCTCTTTTTCTAAGAAAACTAATCCAAAGCAAAGTTCTTTGGCTGGAATTAAAAACTTACCTTCCATTTCTACCGGTAAAATATCTTTAACCTTCTCTTCACCAATAGCTGGCAAAGAAACTTTTCTAACATAAAACTCATCTGCATCGATATACACTGTAGTAACTAAAGCTTCAGCGCCAACGCTATTTACAACATCGGCAATATTTTCAGAACTAATGATCTGTTTTTGTGTAACGTCATCTATAAGCTTAAAAACGGAATCTTTAAAATAGAGTATCAGTGACATTATAACTCCTTCCAGTATTTTGTAATTACTTTATTGTCTAATATTTCAAATCCAGCTTCAACACTTTCTGTAAAGTTATCCTTTTCAGCCTTTAAATACAGTTGAAAACTATTATTTTTGACTGTTATAACATCAGAAATTGCAATGCCAATGCTTTCCATTCCTGCAACTTTTGTAACTGCACCGATATTTTCAAAAGGTTTTTCTGTCCTTGTATCAATCAAACGTTTTGCAATAGCTTCTGTAATATCCTTATGAAGCGATTTTAAAACTAAGTAATCTGCAGTGTTTATATTTATCCTTCCATCACCAAAAAAAGTTACATAGGGCAACAACTTGTCTAAATCCTCCTTTGAGAAAATATAGCTTAGTTCTGACAAAGAAAAAAGAAAATAATTTTTTGCATTAATTTCTCCTGTTGAACTGCGCGAAACCTTATCTTTATCAATGTAATCAATAAGCATATCAGCATAGTCTTCTTTTAATTCAAGCTCCTTCAGCAATCTCTTAAATATCTCATAAGCAACCTGATTAACAAGACCATTCTGAAAAACAAGTTTATTAACATTAAATTTGCTATTGTTATCAACCACAACTGCGGTTACCCTGATATCACCTACAACTTCTTCAAAAGGTAGTTCCCTGTAGCTATTGAAATTTGTGCGAGAATAAAACTCTTTTCCCCTTTCTGTAGATATTTTATACCCCGCTTTTATGAGCATCGACATCATTTCATCATCTTTAAAATTTTGTGCAGTATTGGCATAAAGATATACTGTACTTATAAAATTAATAAGCACTACCATTGATGCCGCAAGAACGAATAAAACAATTATAAGGACATAACCTTTTATTGTGCTGTCATTATTTCGCATATATCCGAATACTCTATTGTTTCTTCTCCTTCTTTAAGAATTAATGTCACTTTTAACGTTTTTGGCAGCTTCTGTAACTTGTTCGTATCATAAACCTTATCAAATCCTTCATCCAATATACGCACACTAAAGCCACCAATATCATTCAAAAAAACAAATTTTACAGGCTTTTCTTCGTTTATATAATCCTGTGTTGTCTTAACAAGACTTAGTATGCCTTTATCCTCAATAACGTAATAACTTACAACCTTAACACCTTCTTTAAAAAACGAAGTAAATGTTATTTTTGATGCCGGTTTCCCATAAAAATCATTCTCTTCCAGTTTAAATCCAGTGTAGTCAACATCTGGATAATAGTAAATACTCTCGAGCTCTTTCCTGATCAAGCTTAAAATATTGTATGCCTTCTCTCTGTTTTTTATGCTCTCATAAACAGATTTAGTCCCTTTACTCAGGCTAAAATATAATGAATATGCAGAAAATATGACAATGATAGCGATGCCAAGTGCGACAAGAACCTCAATTAAAGTGAAACCATTATTTTTGTTATTTAAAGTAATCATACATAACTACTTCTTCAGTTTTAGTGTAAGCCTTTGAAACAATCTTTTTCAGCCCTAACTCTGCATCCTGAACAAATATCTGATATTTAATACCATCATCCACACCTTCCAGTTGTTTTAGTTTTCCTGTCTTGTAAAGGAAGGCCTTTTCTTTAGCAACAAGAACAAGCTTAAGATTGTCTTTTTTTGAATCAAAAACACCAATATGATAAGAGTATGTGGAAAGAATCGTGATAAAAACACCTGATATTATAAATAAGGCAACTAATACTTCGATAAGTGTAAACCCTTTTTTATTCGTTAAAGCTTTCTCTGCCTTCTTCAATTTCTACCTCACCGGTAAGATTATTCAAAATGATAGTGTATTCTTTATCAGCCTTTGTAAGATACAATGCCAGAAACTCCTCACTTATCGTTGGAGGAAAAATCACTTTCACCGAGCCATCTTTTATTAATCCTTTCGAAGGCAGGTACAACTGCCAGCTTTCGTCGTCCTGCATCTTTATAACTTTCTCGCCTGCCCCTGTTTTTATTGTAAATACTCGTTCCTTAAAATCGATGTCTAAAACTGTATTGTTTTTTGTAGATATCGCCTCTTCCCTTAAAGCTTTAAGATACTTTACAATGCCAATCGTGTTATTTTCATTAACTTTATGAAAGAAGTTTGGTAGCGAGACAAACGCAACAGATGTAAGTATAAAAATCACTACCAGCAACTCTATAAGTGTAAAACCGTTGGTTTTTTGCCATTTCAATGTGGTAATCAAGCCTCTTCGAAAGTAATATTAATCCAATTCCCAGCTATTTATATCCGCATCTTTACCTTCTCCCCCCTGTTTCCCATCGGCACCGTAGGAAGTTATATCAAAGTCTCCATGAGATCCAGGGCAGATATAAATAAAACTGTTCCCCCATGGGTCCTTTGGGACTTTCTTTTTCTCCAGGTAACCTTCATCTTTATATTTTTTGGGGATAGGTTCTGTAGTTGGCTTGCTTACCAATGCCTCCAACCCCTGCTCAGTAGTAGGATAAAAACCATTGTCTAACTTGTAAAGCTTTAACGCTGTCTCTAAATTTTTAATCTGTAATTTTGCTTCTGCTATCTTGGCATCATCTGTTCTTCCCAAAACTTTAGGTCCAACAATAGCCGCAAGTATTGCAAGTATAAACACTACTACCAAAACTTCGATTAACGTAAAACCTCTTTGACGTTTTTTATCCATAGTTACCTCCAAAAATTATCTAATTACCTGATTCATCTGAAAAATCGGCAAAAGTATCGAAATAACCATAAATCCAACGACAATACCCATCGCAAGAATGATAGATGGCTCGAGCAGCTTTAAAAAACTATCTACCGATTTTCTAAACTCTTTTTCCGACATTTCAGATATTTTATAAAGTGCGCCAACAATGTCGCCAGTTCTTTCACCTGTTACGACCATTTGTAGATAAATCGCTGGGAAAAATGTTATAACATCGGAAAGTTTTTTCCCCTCTTTTACATCTTCTATAATACGTTCCAATTCTGATGAAAGATACTGATTGCCAGATGCGTCCTTTGCATATCCTAATGATTTTACTATTGGCACTCCACCACCTAAAAGAAGTGATAGCGTTCTTGATAACCTCGAAATATAAATATTCCTAAACGCACGAAATGGCATATCATAAAGCAGCCTGCTAATCAGAACTTTTTTCTTGTTGTATAACATTTTAAAACCAAAGAATATAGCAACCAAAAAAGCTATCAGCAAATACCAGTAGTTAAACAATAGTGAGCTTATCCCCATAAAAATTTTTGTAATCAATGGAAGCGGTATCTTTTGCTCCTGAAAGATCGTTGCGATACGAGGAAAGACAAATACAAACACAAAAAAAATCAAGATGAAAGATACAAAAATCATAAAAATTGGATAAATAAGAGAAGATGTAACCTTATCTTTTAACTCTTTCTCTTTTTCCAGAAACTCAGAAAGATTTTTTAATACAATATCGAGTGTACCCGACTCCTCTCCAGCCCTCACCATAGACACAATATACGATGGGAAAAAATCCTTTCGTATCTCCATCGCACCAGAAAGACTTAAACCTTTGATTATGTTACTATGGATTTCCTCTAAAACCTCTTTAACTTTGCCCTCAGCTTCCTGAGAAAGCAGTTTCACAGCCTCACTTACCAGAACACCCGATGATAACATCATCGAAAGGTTCGAAAACAGTTCGGATAAACCAATGCCTTTTTCAACAGTAAATCTATTTTTTTTCTCTATAATCAGTTCTTTTACAAAAAGACCTTTCTCTTTAAGTATTAAAACTGCATCATTATTATCTGCAGCAAAAATCTTTCCTTTAACCTCTTTACCATCCTTTGAATAGGCTAAATATTTATAGTTCGGCATAATCTTGATTAGTAACCCTTAAAACTTCTTCCAATGTTGTCAAGCCATCCTTAACCTTAGCTATCCCGTCATCTAAAAGCGTCTCCATACCATTAGAAACCGCTTTCTCTTTTATGCTTCTTGCATCTTTTTTGGCAAGAATAAGGTTTTTTATCTCCTCGTCTACCAGAAGTAGCTCAAAAATCCCTGTCCTGCCCAGATATCCCTTACCTCTACATTCGCCACAACCTTTGCCTTGATAAGTAAATTCTATATTCTCATATCCAGAAGCTTTAAGTTTTTCTTTTTCCTGATATGATAGCTTAACTGGCTCATTACAAAATGGACAGTTTTTCCTGACAAGCCTTTGAGCAAGTACACCCGTTAGAGAAGAAGCAACAAGAAAAGGCTCTATATCCATATCTATCAATCTTGTGAGTGCGGAAGGTGCATCGTTTGTGTGAAGCGTAGAAAGCACAAGATGCCCTGTAAGAGACGCTTGAACAGCTATTTCAGCGGTTTCTCTATCTCTAATTTCTCCAACCATAATGATATCTGGATCCTGTCTAAGTATTGAACGCAAACCCGCAGCGAAAGTCAGGTTTATCTTTGGATTTACCTGTATCTGCCCCACACCTTTTATCTGGTATTCTACAGGATCTTCAATCGTAATGATATTTTTTTCTTCACTGTAAATCTTCAAAAGACTACCATATAATGTGGTTGTCTTACCAGAACCCGTAGGTCCAGTAACCAAAATAATACCGTTACTTCTTGTAAGCAGAGAAGAAAAAAGTTCAAGTTTTTTATCACTTAGTCCCAATTCTTCAAGACTCATTATCCCTTTCATTCTATCAAGAATCCTCAAAACAGCACGTTCACCAAAAAATGTAGGAGTAACAGAGACCCTTATATCAATATCCTTTCCGCCAACAACAACCCTTATCCTGCCATCCTGCGGCAACCTTTTTTCAGCAATATCAAGGTTTGCCAAAATCTTTATACGAGAAATTAACGCTTCATGGATAATTTTTGGTGGTGTCAAAATCTTCTTTAGTATGCCATCTACTCTAAATCTTACCTCTAATTCTCTTTCATAAGGCTCTATATGTATATCACTAGCGCGTTCTTTTACCGCCTCTAAAAGTAGTGCATTTAGTAATTTTATGACAGGTGCCTCGTCTTTAAGTTCTAACAGATCTTTTGGAAGTTCAGCATCAGAGCTAAATATCTTTAAATCTTCACTTGATATCTCTCCCATCACCGTCTCGGCAGAAGAGATGAGACTGTAAGCCTGATTCATTAAAGACAATAAAATATTTTTGTCAACTCTAATATACTCAAACTGCTTTCCCCAACTCTTAGCCACATCTTTCAGAGCAAAAAAACCATTTTCGTCACAGATAACTCCATAAACCTTATCCTCATCGGCACCACGCAAAAGCAGTCTATTGCCTTTTGCATAATCGTAAGGCAGCCTTTTTAAAATGGACAGGTCAATGTCTTCAAGTTTTATTTCATCAGTCACTCTTTTTCACCTTTAAGTTGGGTTCTATATACTCTATCACGTTCTCTTTGTTAAGAATTTCTTTTATCTCGAGAAATCCTTTGTCTTCGGGAATAACGATTAGATACATGCCTTCCATAAGCTTCGCTTTAATAATTATGTTATGTTTTTTAAGAACATTACTAAGTGTTTCCTCTGTTACATCTTTTTTAATCTTAATTATAGCCTCGTTCGTTTTTTGTTCTGACATCTGGGAAACAAATTCTGTCTTCTTTGCATTTGAAAGATTAGCAAGCTCAACAGAATCCCTGATTATATGTGGTGTTAAGAATACAAGCAGGTTGGTCTTTTTTGTGCTGTAAGATTTGTATCTAAACAAAAACCCAATTAGCGGCAAGTCCCCAAGAAACGGCACCTTGGAAATAATCTCTTCACCCTTCTCCTGCATCAAACCGCTTATAACGACAGTTTGCTTATCTTTAACAACAACAGAAGTCTTGGTTGAGCGCTTTGTTGTTGTTGGACCTATCTCTGTCAAAATAGTAACGTTGCTTTCTTGCTTTAATGAAGAGATTTCCTGATATATATCAAGCTTTACGTACTCACCTTCAGTGATTTGAGGCGTTAATCTTAGTGTTATGCCTACGTCCTTTCTCTCAATAACATTAAAGAGGCTTTGTGGTGTACTGGTGTTAGTTTCCCTCTTTGAAATGAAAGGCACGTTTTCACCAACGACTATTTCTGCCTCTTTGTTATCTGATGTAAGTATCTGCGGAGTAGATAAAACATTTACCGCGTCCTTAAACTCGTTCAGGTTAAAAAGTGCAGCAAAGCCCGGTACTGTTAATGTGCTTGTGCCTGAGGCTGTAGTTATTGGTACACTTAAAAAATTGCCCATACCCCCTACTGAAAAGCCAGCGAGTCCCGAAACTATGTTAGACATGGCATTTGTATCGATCTGACCAAAACCTGTAATCGCAATAGGTTCCCCATTTTTTGATGTGATAGCACGCCACTTTGCACCCAACTCTTTTAATTTATCTATCGACGCCTCAACAATCATCGCCTCAACATAAACTTGTTTTCGCCTCTTATCGAGCTCTTTTATTATCCCAACTATGTTTTCGTATTGATACGGGGGAGCACTAATAATTAGTGAATTTGTTGATTTGTCAGGTGTTATGTTAATTTTGTTTTTTGAATCTGCAGGTTTTGTTTTATCTTCCAAACCTTTTATTGCGGTATCAAGCACCTTGGCAAGCTCAGTTGCCTCTGCGTTTTCAAGAAAATATACGTTTATGCTGCTTTTTTGCTCTTTTTGTGGAACATCAAGCATATCTATAAGCTTTTTTACAAACTCTCGAGCGTAAGAAGACCCAATCAAGACAATGGCGTTTAATCTGCTTTCCGCGGTAATCTTAATGTCATCAGCAGATATTCCAACGTTACCTTTTTTGGCAATTGCGTCATTGACAACCTTTATAATGTCTTCTGCAAGTCCATTTTTTAAAAGATAAAGCTCCGCCTCGTCCTTCACAAATGGTTTGTCCACGTAGGTTAAGATATGTTCCAAACGTTTGATGTTAGCCACAGTGTCGATAATCAAAAGATAATTTCCAGACCCAAATACTGATATATGTCCATCCTTTGATATTAATGGCTGCAGAAATCTTAAAGCACTATCCGGGTTAGCATAGGTTAAAGGAATAAGTTTTGTTATATAAACGTCTTCTGTCTTAATCTTTGCACCCTCTGGAGACAAAGAACGAGATTGGCCGGATGGAACTATTTTTAGAAGGTTGCCAGAAGTAGGAACAATTGTATAGCCCTTCAAATTTAAAACAGAATTAAAAAGTGAAAACGCCTCATCCGCAGAAATTTTAGACGGCGCGATGATTGTAACCTTACCTTTCAAAGATTCGTCATAAACAAAGTTTTTTCCTGTTACATCACTTATAAACTTTACTACATTTACCAGTTCAACATCCTGAAGATTTACTGTTATCAGTTTCTTCTTGGGTTCGGCGTATGAATAACAAAAGGTTAAAAAAATTATAATAAGTGCAAAAAAGAGGTTTTTTAAAATTTTATAGTTTTGCTTGTGTTTTTCCTTATCTAAAATATTTTCCACAAGGAAGCCTCCTAATTTATATTGTAAACTTGCGTTATACGTTGTCCATTTCTAATGATATCAAGTTCTATCCTGTCAAGCTCTTTTATTAAACTTAAAATCTTTATACCGTCGTTTGGGGATGTCAATTCAACCTTATTAGCTCTTAAAATAATATCACCATTTAGAAGCCCCATTCTTTCGTAAAATCCCCCTGGTCTCACTTCTTTAACAATAAAGCCTTCCTGTTTTCCATCTTTGAAATTAGGCAGAAGCCTTGCATCCGTTAGTATCTCTTTTGGGTCTTCCATAAAGCGTTTAATCTCTTCTTTAGCGAATGTCTTTTCGTCTTTACTTGATGAAGTATTTATTTGTGAAGTTTGCTTGGCAGTGTTGTCAGAAACCTCTTCATGTCCCTCGAGATTGATAGAAAACAATTTGCCATTTTGAGAAATAGAAACTTTTTTGGGCTCAATGATGTTAAGCAAACCATAACCAAAAACATCGTCACCTTTTTTAAAAAGTTTTTGAACCTTATCTTTATTTTCGATAAAGGCATAGCCCGGAGGAAGCGTGATAACACCTTTTAAAATTAAGGTGTTTGGCTCCAGAGATACTATCTTTTTGTCTGTCTTTTCTATGACTGAAAACTTTGCACCTCTGACACCAAAAGGATTTTGCTCTACTACTGACGCGTAGAAAGAAATTGCACGTTCGCCACGTTGAATATCAGTGTTGGCTTGTTTGATGACAGCCTTTTTTTTGGACAATGCAACCTCAAGCAATTTTCCCGTATGATAAGATAAAGCTATAACAATACCCAGAACACCAATTATATCTATCAAAAGCTTATTTTTAAAAATTTTTACCATTTCCATAACGTTACCAGAAAAATGATTATAAAAACAAAAGCTAAATTTGTATAGGCAATAATGTAAAAAATATTAATTACTGAATCCTTTGATTTTTTTTCTTCAAAATTCATCTTAATTTCAGGAAACCGCAACAGAACATCATCTTTGTGCGGTGCCTGTTTTAAAGCCTCAGTTAAATCAGAACCAGCATTGTGTCTCATCATATGAACGCCATTTTTCCAGAGCCTGCTGTCTGTGACATCAAACACCTTCCCATTATAGACGACATAAGCCCTTCTGCCTTCTTTTCCATCATAAAACTCGATACTGTTGACATCTTTATGTTTTGAATGTTGTTTATGTTTCATTTTTGGTCCAAGAAAGAAGGTTACAAACGTAGCAGAGAGAACCATTAAGACAAAAATTGTAACCTTGGCTAAGAGTATTAATCCAAAACGTGTGGAGATAATTTGCTCAAAGGTATAAAACCGCAAGAAGGTTAGAATAGTTCCAGTTACTAACATGACAAATATAGACACCCAGCCCAACATCAGCTCACCACGAGGCAATCCTTTAGCAGCATAACCTGGCTTTAAAATGATATGAACATAAAGAATTGTTCCAAACCACATTATCGCAAAAAACAGATGAACATAGTAAACAACAAACCTGAAAAGCCTTTTAAAACTGAACTCCTTTTTTATCGTTTTACTAAACGCGATACCTGCTTCGTTAAGTTCTCCTCCGCCAACTTCAGATTTATGACAATATACACAATCCTTGCCAGTCTCTTCAGCATACTTTACAGTTGCGTAACTTAAATTCTGAAAGACAAATCCCAAAAATAAAAGTATTAAAAAAACAAATTTTGTTTTCATTAATCAATGCTTATAAGGTTATATTCTCTTGTTCCTAATCCAATCTTTTCTGCGTAAATAAGTTGCGGTTCCCAATCTATTTCCGGATATACACCTCTAAATTTGTCTCCATTTTCTTCGTGTCCAGACTTTAATGCTGAGTTAACATTTCCTTTCTGAGCATTAACTAAATCCATGCTCGCCTTATCAATCGCCACTGGATCAGTAGAAGCAAGTATTCCAATATCATTTGTGATGGGATAATCATTGTGACCATAACAGTCACAGGCTGGGCTTATCTGAGTGAGAAAATTTATAAAAAACACCTTTTCGTTTTTATTTTTGATTGCACCAAATGCATACTCCACCATCTTTTTCTGTAAAACAGGCACCTGCTCGTTCCAGTTGATTACAATAGCACCCTTAGGACAAACCAGAATACATTCAGCACAACCAACGCAAGTTTTTTCCATAATCTCTGCTTTATCACCAACCATCGTTATCGCTCCGTGTGCACACCATTTTACACAAACACCACAACCAACACAGTTTTTCTTTTTAACAGTTGGGGCAATGTTTGAATGCTGTGCAAGTTTACCCTCTCTACTTGCACATCCCATTCCTAAATTTTTCAAGGCACCACCAAACCCCGTTAGCTCGTGACATTTAAAATGTGACATAACCACCATCGCATCAGCCCTCGTTATCTCCCCACCTATAGAAACCTTTTTAAAGTTTTCTAAATTAACTTCAACCCTTTCAGCAAAATTTCCGGTCAAGCCATCTCCAATGATTATTGGGGCATTTGTTACTGCAAAATCAAATCCATTCTCAATCGCAGTAATAATGTGATTAACAGAATCTGAGCGAGTCCCTCTATAAAGTGTATTACAATCAGTTAAAAACGGCTTTGTGCTTATCTTTTTAAGTTCATTAACGACTACCCGCACATAGTTAGGCCTGATGTAAGAAAGATTACCTTTCTCTCCGAAATGTATCTTAATAGCCACAAGCTCACCAGCTGTTAGCTTATCATTAATGTTTAGCTTGCCAAGAAGCGTTGCAACTTTATCTAACAAATTACGATTAACCTTTGTTCTTAAGTTAGCAAAATAAACATCTGATATCTTGTTAGACATCACTACCTCCTTTTATGCTTGATAAATCTTTTCTTCAGGCAATTGAATTGCCGTTAAAAACCCACCATATACAGCACCTGTATCAATACCAATCTTATTCTTATCAAAGAAAGGCTGAAAACTTTTCATTGGAGTATGGCCAAAAATAACTTTTTTTTTAAAATCGAAGTCACTAAAGATAAAATCACCTCTAATCCACAGTAAATCGTCATCCTGCTGCCAATCAATAGAAACTGCCGGCTTAAGCCCTGCATGAACAAACACATATTTTTCCGTAACATAAATAGTCTTGAGAGAATGAAAAAAATCAAGGTGCGCATCTGGAATTTTTAATACACCCTCTTCCTCATACTGCTCTATAGTGCTTTGACCACCATTCAATAAAAAGAGTTCTTTATTTTTGCCATTAAGATAATCAAGAAACATCTTTTCGTGATTACCTTTGAGGAAAATTACTTTATCTTGACGATTCATTTTTAGTTCAAGAAGATAATCAATAACCTTTCTGCTATCGGGCCCTCTATCAATGTAATCTCCCAGAAAAATAAGAAGATCTTCGTCACTTAAAGGAAGTTTAGATAAAAGCGATTTTAGCTTATCATAGCAACCATGGATATCACCTACAGCATAAAGTCGCATACGAAACAATTTAGCACAAGGATTTAAAAAAATCTATGAATTATTGGTTTCACCTACATGCGAAGGTTTTAGTTCCAGCTTCACTTTAACGATTCTTTGTCCTGCCATCTCTACAATTTTGAGTTTCTTATTACCAGTTTCTATGGTATCACCCGTCTTGGGTATTCTTTGGAGTGCGGTTAAAATGTAGCCCCCAAGTGATTCATATTCTGAAGACTCTTCAAGATTTATATCATAATACTCTTTCAAATCACTTAAACTTATCGATGCATCAATAATGTATATGCTATCAGAAACCTTTATAACCGGATTTTCTACATCATACTCATCTCTAATCTCACCAACTATCTCTTCAATTAAATCCTCCATTGTAACCAAGCCGGACACAACCCCGTATTCATCAACTACAATAGCAAGATGAAAACGTTTTTTTTGCATTTCTCTCATCAGATTACTAATTTTCATCGTTTCAGGTATAAAAAGAGCGGGTTTTATCAATCTTCTCAAATTAAATCTTTCGTCAACTTTTAATACAGCATTGTAAAAATCTTTAACATAAAGTATGCCTTTAATATCATTTGTGTCTTTACCTATCACAGGATAACGCGAATACTTTTCATCAGCAACAATCTTCTTTATCTCTTCGACAGCCATATCAATACCTATGGTAACCATTTGCGGTGCTGGCACCATAACTTCCTTTACAAAGGTATCTGTAAACTCAAAAACACTATGAATGAGTTCTCGTTCTTCTGGTTCAAAAACTCCCTGCTCGCCACCTTCTTCAATTAATATCTTAACCTCCTCTTCAGAAACAAGCGCTCTCTCAGTAAACGTCTTCTTGCCAAATGGTTTCAAAATCAAACCTGTTGTCAAAGTTAATATATTTATAAAAAAATACGAAACTTTAGCAAATGCAGAAATCAGTGGTGCAGTAAATAATGCTACATTTTCCGGTTTTGAAAGTGCAATAGATTTAGGGATAAGCTCTCCAAAAATAATAGAAATATATGTTATAACGATAACAACAATTCCAATAGAAATAGCCTCACTTGAATTGGCAATAAAGGGAATCGGCACCTGACCAATGAAAGGTTTTATAACCTTAATTGCGGTTGCTCCACCTATCGCAGATGCAATAGCACCTGCAAGCGTAACTCCAAACTGAATCGTTGCTAAAAACTTATCCGGCTTTTGCCTTAGCTCATCTAACAGTTTTGCATTATGAACATTATTTTCTATAAGCTGTTTAATACGACTGCGCCTAACAGTTACAACAGAGATTTCAGAAGCAGCAAACACTCCATTAATCACAATAAAAATTAAAATCAAAAAAAACTCAAGCATCATTTTTGTTAAATTATAATCATTATGTCATAAATTATCAAGAAAGACTATCTACGTTGTGGTTAAAACTTTAAAATGTCACATATTTGGGCAAACTTCTTTAAGAATAAAAAATGATGCCGGCCCCTATTTGCTATGATAGGTATAATAGGGACAGGTCTATAATCCATTTCTCTCTTGCCTTTTTCTTCAGTTTAGTCCTAAAATGTATTCAGGCAGTCTAATCAACCAAATTTTCTTCC
>JBBIPZ010000004.1:0-108871 GCA_037442505.1 Deltaproteobacteria bacterium
AAATGAATAATGTGCCTGTCCCTATTTCCAATTAAGTGCCTGTCCTTTATTTTTTTTCGTTGACAGTCGTATTTTTAAAAGGATATACTTTGAGAGAATATATAGAGCTGTTAGCTCAAGATTTAAGAGGAGGCATTTTTATGGCTTTAGGTAAGGTTAAGTGGTTTAATGAAAAGAAGGGGTTTGGCTTTATCACCCAAGAAAATGGAGAAGATGTGTTCGTCCATTTTTCTGCTATTGAAGGAGAAGGTTTCAAGACGTTGAAAGAGGGAGAATCTGTTAGTTTTGAAGTTTCTAACGGACCTAAGGGCCTTCAGGCTGTTAATGTAAAGAAGGTCTAATTATTTAAAAAGACAAGCCCACAAAACCCTGTTCGCATTGATGCGGGCAGGGTTTTTTATTGTTATAATGATGGATTTCAAAAAGCATATTTTTAACGTTTCTGAGATCGTTTCGCTAATTAAGGATATTGTTGAAACAGCTTTTCCATCTGTTTTAATCAAAGGTGAAATTTCTAATTTTAAAAACTATTCTGGTAATCTTTATTTTACCCTAAAAGATGAGATAAGTCAGTTAAGATGTGTGATTTTTAGGGGGTATACCAGAGCTCTCAAATTTTCTCCCAAGGATGGTATGAGCGTTATTGTTCAAGGCACCCCTACTATTTACGAATCACGTGGCGACCTTCAGATTGTTGCCACTTATATGGAGCCTCTTGGCATTGGGTCTTTAAAAATTGCTTATGAAGAACTGAAAAAAAGGCTTTCTGAAAAAGGTTACTTTGATGAATCAAGGAAAAAACCTATTCCTGCTTTTCCTAAAACGATAGGAATTGTGACCTCTCCTAAGGGTGCAGCGATAAGAGATATTCTTAATATCCTTAAAAGACGTTTTCTTAACTTGAGGATAATTATTTTCCCTGTTAAAGTTCAAGGCGAAGGTGCTGCTAACGAAATAGCAAATGCTATTAATTTGGCTAATGATAGATTTTTCGGTGTAGTTGATGTTTTAATTGTTGGACGTGGCGGAGGTAGTTTTGAAGATTTGTTCGCCTTCAATGAAGAAATTGTTGCAGATGCTATATATCATTCAAAGATTCCTATTATATCTGCTGTTGGACACGAAACTGATTTTACAATTTCCGACTTTGTTGCTGACTTGCGAGCACCCACCCCATCTGCAGCGGCAGAGTTGGTCATAAAAAAGAAAGATGAACTAATCGCTCACATATATCATCTTTATAAACGTCTAACTATCCTTATCGAAAGACACATATTGATTCTTAAAAAAAAGGTTATCAGCGAGAAAAGGATGCTAAGGTCTCCGCGAGCGATACTTACACAAAAACAGCTTTTATTGATTGATTATGAGGCAAAACTGATAAAAACAATTAAAAATTCTATAAATCAACGGCACGTTAAGACAATCTCTTTAAGCAAACAGCTAAATTTACTTTCCCCAGTTAGAAGTATTAATAATTTACAAACCAAATTAAAACAACAGTTTTACAACCTGACCAATTTTATCGGTATGCGTATCGTGAAGAAAAAAGAAGTGATGTCCTATGTTACAGGCAAGTTAGAGATGTTAAGCCCACTAAAAATTCTGTCTCGCGGGTATAGTATTACCTTCACAAAGAACAATAAAGTTTTAAAAGACGCTGATAAAGTTGCCGTTTATGATGAAATTAAAACTCGGCTTCAAAATGGAGTTATCATTAGTACTGTTGTGGGTAAAATTAAAGATACTTGATAGTTTATCGTTTTTTTATATTTTGCCATTCTTTTAGTAGTGACTGTTTAGCGATAGTATTCTCAATAAAATCCCAGGGGAAAATTTCACTTTCATCACGTTCTCTTAAGGCATAAAAATCAGGATTTATTTTCACAGTTTCTAAAGGCTTAATTTTCTCGTTTTTCAATAACACGTGCTTAGCCCTTCTATCCCCCCTTGAAAAGATGGACTCTAAATATGCCCATTTAGGATTATCATAATGCACATTTACACCCTTTGCAACCAATGACTTGCGAAGATAGTTCAGCTTGTCCTTTATTGAATTTACAGGCTCAAAAGCTGCCCACTGAAATGGAGTAAATGGTTTGGGCACAAATGGGGAAATATTAAAGGTGACCTTTTTAAAGTTTTTTTTGTTTAAGTATTCCAGATGTCTTATAAAATTAGCCAACTCAATGATTCCGTCGATATCTGTTTGTTCTTCAAATGGAAGTCCTATCATAAAGTATAGTTTAATCCCTTCAAACTTTGCATCCAAAGCCAATGTTATGGCATTTTCAAGGTGTTCTTTTATTATCCCCTTGTTAATAATGTTACGCATATTCTCTGTACCTGCTTCAGGTGCGATTGTTATTGTTTTTGACCCCCCTAACTTCAACAATGTGATGAATTCTTTGTCGAGCTTTTCAGCACGAAGAGATGCAATAGAAAATTTTTTTTGTGCTGACAGTGCGGTATCCATAAACTCTTTAATTGCTGGGTGAAAAGATACTGAAGCGCCTAACAGACCGATTTTACTCACTTCCTGCTGATTTTTAATTACTTCTTTAACCTTTTCTTTGTTTGCAAACCTGAGTGGTGTATAAAGTGTTCTGGAGATACAAAAGCGACATGATGCAGGACAACCTCTTGTTATCTCTATTAAAAATGTGTCGCCAAACTCCCCTAATTTTGTAGTAAACACACTTGTTGAAAAATCGTTGCTAAAATTTGTATAAACACCCCGTTTTACTTTTTCCCCGATAATTTTCTCTATTGTGCCATCTTTATTATAGACAGGCTGAGTTTTTTCAGGCACGTAAACACCTTTAATAGCAGAAGCTTTTTCGATGATTTCATTTCTCCCTGAAGACTGAAAAAATAACTTTAAAAAAGCTATGAGGGATTCTTCAGCCTCTCCAATAAACAACACGTCAAAAAAATCTGCGACAGGCTCTGGGTTTTCAGTTACTGCAATCCCACCACCAATTACAACAGGATACTTTATACCTCTTGCTTCTGATAGCAAGGGAATATTCAGAAGTTTCATTGCTTTAACAAGGTTGAAAAAATCCATCTCATAAGACAGGAAAAATGCTATAATATCAATCTCGGATAAATTGAAACTACCATCAACAGGAAGGATATATTTATCGTCAACGCCTTCAAGAAAGCAACGTTTTGTCCCTACTTCTTCGATTTTATTAACAACTTCATATATTCGATGAAATGCAAGTGATGTTATTGCAATACTGTAGCTATTTGGATAAAAAAGAAGAACGTTTAATCTTCCTCTTGCAGGTTTTGCGCCCTTTTCAAGAGATAGTATCTTTTTTCTGATTTTTTCTATGTTTTGCATTTGAAATGTAGCGTGAAGCAAAGCTGCTTCACGCTAATATCTTAATCAATTTGCCTTCGTATAAAGCTTGGTATATCAAATTCTTCCTCATCCATATCATCAGATAGTTCTAATGGTCTTCTCTGTTTTGGTTTTAAATTTAAGTTTGCATTTTTATCTTCAGAAACAAAACCCGTTGCTACAACTGTTACCCTTAACTCATCCTGTGCTGAAGGATGAACAGTCATGCCAAAAATTATATTCACTTCGGGATGCGCACTTTCTTTTATAATCGATATTGCTTCATGCACCTCTTCCATTCCTAAATCTTCTCCACCAAATACATTCACCAACAAACCTTTTGCACCATGGAGACTTATCTCTTCTAATAAAGGATTAGAAATGGCTTTTTGTGCTGCCTCTCTCGCCCTGCACTCACCAGAAGCAACTCCAGTTCCAATAAGCGCCAATCCTGTCTCCTGCATAATTGATCTCACGTCTGCAAAGTCTATGTTTATATAGCCAGGTATGGTGATAAGTTCTGAAATGCCTTTTACAGCCTGGTAAAGTATATCGTCAACTATTTTAAAGGCATGTACAACACTAAGTTTCCCGGCCATTCCGATAATTCTATCGTTAGGTATTATGATAAGAGAATCAACCGTTTTCTTTAATTCTGCTATGCCAGCCTCCGCATTTTTTTTACGTTTTTCTCCCTCCAAGGTAAAGGGTTTGGTAACAACAGCGATAGTCAAAGCTCCTGCTTCTTTAGCAATTTTTGCTATTTCTGGAGCAGCTCCAGTTCCAGTCCCCCCACCCATACCGGCAGCAATAAAAACCAGATCAGCACCTGCAACAGCATTTCTTATTTCTTCCTTGCTTTCTAAAGCAGCTTCTTTACCCCTTACCGGATCTCCACCAGCTCCAAGCCCTTTATTTGTCACCCCCAGCTTAAGTTTATGATGTGCTTTAGACTTTTTTAAGTCTTGCGCGTCAGTATTCGCTGTCCAAAACTCAACGCCTTCAACTCCAAGTTCTGCCATGTTATTAACTGCATTCCCGCCACCTCCTCCAACACCAATGACCTTGATTCTTGCCTGAAAATACTCTTCATCCTGAATACAAAAAGTCATAAAGCCTCCTGCGTTTTTATTCAAAAAAATCTTTTAAAATTTCTTTCAATCTACTTACAATCTCTTCAAAACTCCATTTTTTATCAGAATGTTCTCTTTTACCTGCTACAATTTTATAATCTGACTTGCTTCCATGTACTACAAGACCTACAGCGGTAGATAGCTGTGGAGAAGCAATTGACTCAACCACTCCTTGTATTTTGGGCGTTCCAATCCTGACAGGTAAATTAAAGATGTTTTCTGCAAGCTCCACACATCCCTGTATTAGAGCACCACCACCTGTCAAAACAATACCAGAAGTGATGTACTGTTCCATATTTGACTTGATAATCTCTCTATTGACAAGTGTGAAAATTTCTTCCATACGTGGTTCAATTATATCTGCAAGCATCGTTCTGGGCACTGGTTTATTTTTCCTGCTTCCAGCGGTTGGTACCTCAATCATTTCGTCTTTATTGACCATAGAGGCGAGGGCACATCCATATCTTAGTTTAAGATTTTCTGCATCAAGCGTAGGCGTTCTTAATCCGATTGCTATGTCGTTTGTTACGTGACTACCCCCCATCGCAAGAACAGAAGAATATTTTATGCTTCCTCTATGAAAAATCGCTATGTCAGTCGTTCCTCCACCCAGATCAATAAGGGCAACGCCTAAATCCTTTTCGTCTTCTGTCAAAACAGCTTCACTACCCGCAAGCTGTTCCAGAATAATGTTTTTTACATCTAAGCCTGCCTTCTGGCAACATTTGGTAATGTTTTGAATAGCAGAAACCGCCCCAGTAACAATATGCACCTTCACTTCTAATCTGACACCACTCATTCCCAGAGGTTCTATAATGCCATCTTGAGAATCAACAATATACTCTTGTGGTAAAACATGTAAAATTTCTCTATCAAGGGGTATGTTTATAGCCTGTGCCGCATCTATAACACGCATTTTGTCGTTTTCTGTGACTGTTCTACTTTTTATCGCAATGACACCGGTACTGTTGTAGCTTTTTATATGGCCCCCTGCTATACCAACATAAACCGAATGTATTTTAGACCCCGCCATAACTTCTGCTTCATGAACAGATTTTTTAATTGCATCTACGGTTTCATCTATATTAATCACAACACCCTTTTTTATACCTTTTGACGGCACAATACCAACGCCTATAATTTCTAAGTTTGAATCTACTATTTCTCCTACAATGGTACATATTTTGGTTGTTCCAATATCTAATCCTACAATTAATCTGTCATTTTTCCCTTTAGCCATTGTTTTTTACCTCTGTGGTTTTTAACTTAACAAGTACTCCCTGACTAAACCTGCCATCAACATACTCTAACTCATTCTTTCTATTAACTATTTCAGGCCATAATTTCTTCACATAAACAACCTTTTTTTCAATTTCATTCAGTCCCAAGTAAATGGGAGGGATACTATTTTCTTTGTTTTTAAGTTCAAGACTTTTTAAAATAATTTGGCCCCCTGAAATGTTCAGTTCTGACGGCATGAGAAGAGGCAACGATTTACCATCAAGCTGAATGATGTAACAGGCGGTCCTTATCATCTCTTTTTCGAGTTTTTCGTTAAGGTTTTTATCGACTGTAATAGCCGGGATGTCAATGTTTTCCCCGGTACTCATCTGTCTAACTATTTCTCCGTTTTCATCAAGCAGAAATAACCCATTTTTTACAAGCATAGCCACAGGTCTTTTTTCAACCACTTCTATCACCACCCTGCCGGGAAACTCTATTCTGACTTCCGCTTTCTTCAAATATCTCCTTGTAAATAAAAATCCCTGTATCTGTGAAACTGGAAGCTGAAAAATATTACCGGTTTCATTAACAAGAGGTTGAACAAAAGACATAATTTCTTTATCAGCATACTCACTTGCCCCCACCAAAGAGACCTCTCTAATTCTAAGATACTCCTTTGCAAACTTAGAAACTGCAGCCGTAACAAATGGAGCTGACACCCTATAAATCTGCACAAAACCAATTATAAAACCACATAATAACAACAAAACTATAATGCTACGACCGATAAATCGTCTTATCTTTTTTCTCTTTTTCTCTTCTTCTAATCTGCTTTTTGTACTCCTAACCCTCATAGTTGTATAGCCTTGCAGACTTAAGTATTTTTTCAACTAACTCTCTAAATCCAATACCATGATACGCACATGCCTTGGGTAACAAACTTGTTTCAGTCATACCGGGAATTGTATTCACTTCAAGTGCATAAGGGATATTCTGTTCAGAAAGTATAAAATCTACTCTCGCCGCTCCACTGCATTTTACTGCATCATAAGCCTTTTTTGCTATAACCATAATGTCTTTCATTGCCTTTTCACCAATCTGAGGTGGTATTATATACTCCGTTTCACCTTTATTGTATTTAGAGAAAAAGTCATAAAATCCTTTTTTCGGTCTAATTTCGATAGGGGTAAACACCTCTTCCCCAAATACTGCCACAGTTAGTTCTTTACCTTTAATGTATTCCTCTAATAACACCTCTTTATCCAGCAAAAATGCTTCATTAATAGCCTTTTTATACTCTGCTTCACTATTTACAATACTTATACCAATGGTCGACCCCTCTCTTGGTGGTTTGACAACTAAAGGGAAATTAATGCTCCTCTGTTCTTTTGGATCTTTCAAAACCTGAAACTTTGGTGTATTAACCCCCTCAAATAACCATAATTTCTTTGTAATAATTTTATCAATAGCAGCGGCTGAGGCAAAACAGGAAGAACCTGTATATGGTATCTTTAAGAGTTCAAGTAGCCCCTGAACAGTCCCATCTTCACCATACTTGCCATGCAATGCAATAAAAGCAATATCAATATGAGCATTCATAACTCTTTCTACAAGGTCGTCCCCAACCGAAAGTGGCACAACATCATAACCTAATTCAACAAGCGCTTTAATTATAGCTTCGCCAGTCTTTATAGAAATTTCCCTTTCTCTTGAAATACCACCATAAATTACGCCAATCTTCATAATACCAAAGCCTTTACTCCTTTATTTTTGTTTATTATAACAACCTCTTCTTCAAGCAGTAACTGTTTTTTTAGCCAGACCTTCTGTTTAACCATTTCAATTAGCGTCAATACATCTTTAGCAGTAGCATTCCCGGTATTTACAATAAAATTGGCATGCTTTTCAGAGATCCTGGCACCCCCTATTTGCACACCCTTAAGCCCCATTTCATCTATAATCCTGCCTGCATAATCACCCGGTGGATTTTTAAATACCGAGCCACATGTAAATAGATTTATTGGTTGACTTTCTTTTTTCTTCGATTGATTTTCTGCTATTCTCTTTTGTATTAACTCTGGTGAATCTTTTTTTAACCTTAATGCTCCCCCCAAGATAACGCTATCGTTCGAAAGCTCGAGCATCCTGTATCTAAAAACCAACTCATTTTTTTTCTTTGTGACAAAACCCTCTTTTGGGCTATAAATGTTTATCCATTCTACAATATCTTTTATTTCACAGTTAAAGGCTCCTGCATTCATCTTGAGTATTCCACCAAAGGTCGCTGGAATACCAGCAAGAAATTCTAATCCGGAAAGTCCATAACGGACTGAAAAATTTAGTAATTCACTCACTATATTGCCAGCGCCAAAATAAGCAGTTACAGTTTCGTTATCAAAACTTAAAACTGTCTTTCCTTTTATGCCTTCGGCTGTTTTAATCACTGCACCATCAAAACCCTCATCTGAAAACAGAACGTTACTGCCATTTCCAATAACACAATAGGGTATAACGTGTTCTTCGCAATAAGAAATAATCCTTTTGACATCATTTTCGTCTGATGTTAAGACGAGATACTTTGCAACCCCACCAATTTTCCATGTGGTGTGTTTGGAAAGCTGTTCATTTTCAATAATACTGCCTGAAAAATTGTTTATTTTCAATACTTTTCCCCTGACATCTCTTTTATATATTTCACTCCAACCTGCCACACATCTCCTGCCCCAAGTGTTAAAAGTAGATCGCCTTCTTGCAAGAAAGATTTTAAGAAATCAAAACTTTTTTCTTTGTCTCCAACATAGTACACATCTTTATGCCCATGACTCTTTATCCCTTTAGCTACAGACAAACCGTCAACGCCCGGGATAGCATCTTCTGAAGCGGCGTATATATCCATAACAAGCACAACATCTGCCTCATAAAAAGATGTGATGAACTCTTCAAACAAATCTTGTGTCCTTGAGTAACGATGTGGTTGAAATAAAACAACTACCCTACCTTTCCAGTATTGACGCGCAGTATTTATAGTTGCCTTTATCTCAGTGGGATGATGCCCATAATCATCCACAACCGTAACCCCTTTAGCTGCTCCTCTTAAATGGAAACGTCTTTCTATCCCTTTAAAAGCAAGGAATGCATTTTGTATTTTATCCATGCTCAGACCTAACTCTATTCCAACGCCTATGGCAGCAAGGCTATTTTGAACATTGTGGACACCCAGAACACTATTTTTAAATCTGCCTAAAAACTTATTTTGTATATAAACATCGTATTCTGCACCATCTTCGCCTAACACTATGTTTTCAGCCCTGATATCTGCCTGATGCGAAAAACCGTATGTCATAACCCTTCTTTTCAGGCGAGAAATAATCTTCTGAACACCGGAATTATCAAGACACACAAGATTCAGACCGTAGAAAGGCACTCTGTTTAAAAACTCAACGAATGCGTTTTCAAGATGTTCATACTCTTTGTAGTGATCCATGTGCTCTCTTTCAATATTAGTTGCTACTGCAATCGTTGGCGTTAATAAAAGAAAGCTTCCATCACTTTCATCAGCTTCTGCCACAACAAAGCTGCCCTGCCCTAACTTTGCGTTTGTTCCTATGTTGTTAAGCTTTCCCCCAATGACCATCGTAGGATCCAACCCCGCAAAATACAACATATGTGCAATCATTGATGTGGTGGTTGTTTTGCCATGAGTACCAGAAACAAGAATGCTATACTTCATTCTTAATAGTTCAGCCAACATCTCTGCACGCAGAATTACAGGGATATTCTTATCTTTTGCCGCTATCAGTTCCGGGTTATCTTTTCTTATGGCACTTGAAACCACCACAACATAGGCATCTGTTATGTTTTCTGGTTTATGCCCGATGTTAATTTCTGCACCGAGGCTTCTTAATCTTTTTATAGTGTCACTCTCTTTAATATCAGAACCAGTAACTTTATAGCCAAGATTTAACAAAACCTCAGCTATGCCGCTCATGCCTATTCCGCCAATGCCAACAAAATGAACTTTTAAATCACTCTTATACAACCGACGTCCTCCAGTATTTTGCTTGTTATAAAATCTGCTGCATTATTAAATTTTATCATAGATAACTTTTTTGACATATCATTAAGTTTATCAGGGCTATCATATAGCTCTATTAATGTTTGTGACAATAATTCCGGAGTGATATTCTGTTCAAGAAAAAGATACGCAGCTCCAACATCATTAAGTGTTTCAGCATTTTTTCTCTGGTGGTCATAGATTGCATATGGAAACGGTATTAGTATTGAAGGCCGTAAAGTGGCAATAATTTCAGAAACGGTCATAGCACCTGCCCTCGCAATGATCACATGTGCTTCGTAGTAGTACTTATGAATATCTTCTGTAAAACCAATCACCTCTGCTTCAATAGCCGCATCTTTATAAATCTTTTTTATCTCTTCTTTATTTTTTTCGCCAACTTGATGGATAAAATGATAATTTTCTTTATTTTTTAGCATCAAAATCGTCTTTACGACTAACCTATTTATAAAATTTGCACCTTGACTTCCACCTAAAACAAGCACTTTCATTCTCTCGCCTATTTTGTGGGGAGTATATTTCCTATCCTGAGATAAAAACTCATCCCTCAACGGATTTCCGCTAAAGACGGTCTTCTTTTCTGGCAAAAACTGTTTTGCATCCTCAAACCCTATGAAAACGTTTTTTGCAATACGAGATAAAAGCTTTATCGATGCGCCGGGAACAGCATTTTGTTCCTGCAGGTAAATCTTACTACCACAGATAAATCCTGCCAATACCGCTGGAAAACACACAAACCCACCAGTCCCAACAATCACAACCGGTTTCCTTACAATAAAGCAAAATAATAGTTTAAAAAAGGCTATAACAGTAAGTATTACTCCTTTTAACGCATCCAGAAATCCTTTTCCTTTAACACCTCTTAGATTTAATAAAATCTTATTAACATCACTGCCTACAATCTTTGACTCGATGCCGCTTTTACTGCCAATATACAACACATCTACCCCTTTTTTTAAAAAGGCATTTCTGATAGCCATTGCTGGTATCACGTGTCCTCCTGTTCCACCACCCGTCACTACTGCCAACAAAACATCTCTCCTTTACCCATCAATTTACTCTTCTACTAAGATTAAGCAACACGCCCATTGTGTACATATATACAATTGTGGCAGTCCCACCATAGCTTACAAAAGGCAAAGGTAACCCTTTTGCTGGCGCCATTGATATCGTTACAGCGATATTAATAAACGCCTCACAGGATATAAAAAGCGTTAGGCCAAATGCCAGATAACAAAGATACTGCTTATCAACCAGTTTATATGCTATGTAAAATCCTCTAAGAGTAATTAAAACATAACATAACAAAACAAAAACAGCCCCTATGAAACCTAACTCTTCACCTATAACTGCAAATATAAAGTCGTTGTGTGCCTCTGGAAGAAAAGAAAGCTTTTGCTGTCCATTTCCTAATCCAACGCCTACCAAGCCGCCTGCAGCAAAAGAGTATATAGACTGCACAATCTGATAAGAATAAGTCTGAGAATATTTCCACAAATCCCTGAATGCAAGCAACCTTTTTACTCTATAATTTTCGCTTTGCACAAGCCAGTATGCGAAAGGAGATGCGATGATAGCCATAATCAACCAATACCTTAATCTCGTGCCAGCAAGAATTAACATTACTATAGTCATAACTGTGATAACGGCAAATCCTCCAAAATCTGGCTCTTTTAAAAATAGCACACTTAACACACCAAGAATGACAAGATATGGCAAAATACCTTTTTTGAAGCTCTTTATTTTCTCTAGCTCTTTCTTGCTGAGGGACGAAGCAATAAATACAAGTAATACCCACTTCGCTATAAAAGATGGCTGAAAACTAAATATTTTAAAATCAAGCCAGCGGGTAGCTCCTTTTACCTTTTTTCCGAATCCAGGGATCAAAATTATCACCATCATTATCAAAACTATGAACAACAAATAATAAATATACTTCTGGTATAACTCCACAGGAACAATTAATGCAAAAAACATTGCAACTAAACCAATACAAATGAAAAGAAGATGTTTTATAAATAAACCCATGCTACCGCTCATGTTGATATTAGAAGAAGCAGAAAACACCATCAAGCAACCCAATCCGATAAGTAAAATAAATGGGATAAATAACAGTTTATCTATCTTTTCCAACTTCTTCTTCCTTAAGCTTTTTTACAGCCTCAACAAACTTTTCTCCTCGCTCTGCATATCCCGAAAACATATCAAAACTTGAACAAGCTGGCGACAGCAACACTACTTCCCCTTTTTCTGCCATTGAGTATGCCTTTCGTACAGCTAAATCTAATGTATCGGTTTTTACTACTTCCTTGATGTGGCTCAAATCATCATAAATTCTATCTTTTGCCTCCCCTATCGCAACTATCGCCTTTACAATACGTTGAACCTGATGTTCTAAAAAGCTATAACCAGCACCTTTTTCTTTCCCACCAAGGATTAAAACTACCGGTTTGTTAAAACTCTCAAGTGCCTTTTCTACTGCACCAACATTGGTGCCTTTTGAATCATCATAGAACGAAACTCCATTAATCTCATCCACAAACTCCAGACGGTGACTTAAACCAGCAAACCTTTTCAACGTTGTTTTTATGTTATCAATGCAGACGCCCAGTTCCAGTGCTGTTAAAATGGATGCCATCACATTTTCTATGTTGTGAATGCCTTTTAACTTAATGTCAGCAAAACTAATGGTTTCCTTTTCTTTTAATGTAGGATGTAAAATTTTTATTCCCTCATCGTTGATATAACAACCTTTTTTCAATCTCTTTTTTGTCGAAAACAGATTAATCTCAGAAAGTATTGATGGCTTATAACGCATTATCCATTCATCATCAGCATTTAACACTGCAAAATCAAACGATTCCTGATGTTCAAACAGCCTCATTTTTGTTTCAGCATAATCCTGCATGCTTTCGTATCTATCTAAATGATCTGGTGTAATGTTTAAGATGACCCCTCCAAATGGATGAAAATGTTTGATAGTTTCGAGTTGAAAACTCGATACTTCAAGTACTACCAGTGTTTTTGAATCATCTTCGGCATAATCAATTAACGGAGTTCCTATATTGCCCCCTACAAACACTGAAATGCCAGCATCTTTCAATATCTCACCAATAAGAGTGGTTGTTGTGGTCTTGCCATTTGTTCCAGTAATTGCAATAATGGGGGTAGAAATAAATCTAAAAGCAAGCTCCAGTTCTCCTATCACCTCTATACCTTTTTGTCTTGCTGCCATAAAAGGCTCACTATTATGAGGCACTCCGGGGCTAACTACGATTAAGTTCTGCGACAAAAAAAGTTCTTTCGAATGTCCACCTAAAACATATTGAATATCAAGTGCTTTTATCTCTTTTAGCTCATTTTTGAGAGCTTTCTCTTCTTTAATGTCGTTGATTGTTACTAAAGCACCTTTTGATTTCAAAAATCTTGCACTTGATATACCGCTTTTACCAGCCCCTACGACAAGTACTTTTTTGCCATCTAATTTCATAGCATCACCTCAGTTTTAAAGTAGCTAATGACAACAAAGCAAGCATCGCAGATGCAATCCAGAAACGTATTACTATGTGTGTTTCGTATCCACCTTTTTTTTCGAAATGATGGTGTATCGGAGCCATTCTGAATACTCTCTTGCCAGTAAGTTTAAAAGAAATCACCTGAACAATAACTGAAGTCGCCTCTGCAACAAATACGCCGCCTGCTAAAATTAACAAAAATGGGTGTTTACTTAAAAGCGCTATAACACCCAATGCCGCCCCCAATGATAAAGAGCCTGTATCACCCATAAAAACGAGCGCTGGATATGCATTAAACCATAAGAACCCCATCCCCGCACCAATCATAGCAGCACAAAAAATGGATAGTTCACCTACACCTGCAACGTAAGGTATTTGTAAATAGTTAGCAATTTTTATATTTCCCGTTGCATAACACAGTATTGCAAAAACTGCCGTCGTGCTCATTACAGGACCTATCGCAAGTCCATCAAGTCCATCTGTCAAATTAACAGCATTTGATGTTCCTGATATCACCAAAATAACGAAAGGTAGAATAAGAAAACCTAAACTCCAGTATTTCTCTACAAATTTAAAAAATGGCACTGCAAAACCAGTCTGGAAATTGGGATCTACATAAATAAAGTAGCCAACAATTAACCCTACAACTGCCTGAACAATTAACTTTGTCTTTCCACTAACACCTTTTGAGGAAGACTCTTTTACCTTTTTGTAATCGTCTGCAAAACCTAAAAGCCCCATAGATAGTGTTGTAAATAAAACCAGATACATATACTTGTTTGTAATATCGCTCCACAAAATTACCGAAATTGTGATAGAAATCAGCATCATTAAACCGCCCATAGTAGGTGTCCCTTTTTTTGCGAAGTGCTGCTCTGGTCCATCTTCCCTTATAGCCTGCCTCACCTGTTTTCTTTCTAACCATTTAATAATTGATGGACCAATTAACAGCGTTATTAAAAAGGCTGTGATAACAGCTGATATCGAGCGAAATGTTATGTATCTTAAAACATTAAATGGTGCAAAGTACTGTTTTAAAGGATACAGCAAGTTATACAGCATGTTTTTCTCCCAACACAAGTTTTTCCAGCGCAATAAGTCTTGAACCCTTTATCAGCATAACATCTGATGTTGCTATCAACTTGTTAAAATAACTTTTTGCATCTTCGACTGTTTCTGCATAATTTACATTTTTTATCTTGTGTCTTTTCAAAACCTCATACGTCGAGAAAATTTCTTTTCCAACAAGCAATATATGTAGGAAATTACATTTCAACAATTTTTTGCCAAGTAATTGATGATAATATCTGCTAAACCTTCCCAGCTCTCTCATATCACCAAGTACAATGGATTTTTTTTTGCCTTCAATCATCTCAAAAGTGTCAATAGCCTGACGAACAGATGCAGGATTTGCATTATACGCATCAAGAATTACACTGCATTTACCTGCCTTTAATCTTTCCATTCTGAGTGCAGGTAGCTTTACCTCTTTTAGAGCTAAAAGAATATCATCCCAGCCAGTATTGAAGTGTCTGCCCACTGCTATTGCACCAGAAATATTTTCTGGTAAAGCCACACCTGTGTACGGGAATAAAATTGTATAATCGGTCTTATTTTTATCTTCCCTATCAAAAACAGTAAAAACCATACCGTCTAAATGTTTTATAACCACATTTTTATAAGCAAATCTGCCTCTTTTGCCAAAGCTGTAAGATTTAACCTTTTCATTATGATACTGCCTCAAGAATTTGTTATCTGCATTTATAAAAACGGCTTCCTTTGAGGCATCAAGTACAAGTTTTTTTTCATTGTAAATCTGTTGCATGCTTTTTAAACCCTCTAAATGCACAGGTGCTATATTGGTAACAATACCCACTTGAGGATTAGCAATTTCGGCAAGTTCTTCCATCTCCTTGAAATTATTAATGCCTACTTCAACAACTGCATATTTTTCGTCTCTTAATTTAAGCAATGTCTGGCATAAACCATAAAAATTATTCAGGTTTGCATGGTTTTTAAGCGTCCTGTCAACACGATTTAGTATTGAAAAAATTAGTTCTTTTGTCGTTGTTTTACCACAACTTCCTGTTACCGCTATTAATGTTGGATTTGTTTTATTTCTCCAGTATATCGCCATTTTTTTCAAAGCCAGCCTTGTATCATCAACCTTTATTCTGAAAACAGCTTTTGATGGCAGTTTAACGTCCCTATCGACTACGACTCCTACAGCCCCCTTTTCAATTGCAACAGAAACAAACTCATTTGCATCGTATCTTGGACCTCTCAAAGCCACAAAAAGCTCTCCTTTATTAAGCGTTCTTGTATCTGTTGACACACCATCAAAATACGTTTCGCCAACACCAGATAGACTACCTGATAATATTTTGTTAAGTTCTAACCCTTTGCCAAACACCGTCTTTTCTCCAGAGCCTTTCTTGCTACTTCCTGATCTGAAAAATGTATCTTTTTATTTCCTATAATCTGATAATCTTCGTGTCCTTTACCTGCAATAACCAAAGTATCCCCTTTCTTTGCAGAGAAAAAAGCCTCAAATATAGCCTTTTCCCTGTCAGGTTGAATTATAACTTTTTTTGTCTCATCAATACCTTTTACAATCTCGTTAATGATTTCTTTTGGGTCTTCGTTTCTCGGATTATCAGATGTAACCACTACAATGTCGGCATACTGACAGGCAATTTTACCCATCACAGGTCTTTTTGTCTTATCCCTATCTCCTCCACAGCCAAATACTATTATCAGCCTACCTTTCGTCAACCCCCTTGTTGTCTTTAAGATATTTAAAAGCGCATCTGGTGTATGTGCATAATCCACAAACACCTTAACACCTAAATCATTCCTTATTTCTTCTAACCTTCCAGGAACAGTTTTCAAGGCGAATATGCCTTCTTTTATTTTATCGTTGTTGTACCCCATCAACAAGGCTGTTATATATGCGGTTGCAACATTGTAAGCATTAAACTGCCCCTGTAATTCAGTAATAATTACATCTTTTTCTCCAAGGTCAGGATTGTCTATCTCTACCTGCATAACAACATCCGTTTGTTTTATGATACTGCACTTAAAATCGCCTTTACCTTTAAATGAAAAGCCATGTTTTCCTTTTATACCTAATTCTCCAAAAAGACGTTCTCCATAACTATCATCAACGTTTATTACAACAACTGAATCCTGCTTAAGATACTCTGTAAAAAGTAGCTTCTTGGCATTGTAATAATCTTCCAAATCTTTGTGGTAATCTAAATGTTCTGATGTCAAATTAGAAAAACATGCCGCTTCAAATTTTATACCTTCCAGGCGTTTTTGCGTTAATGCGTGAGATGAGACTTCCATCACTACATCTGTGCAACCACCAAGAAAAAACTGTTTAAACATAGGAATCAGCTGTTTTAAAGCAGGTGTAGTATTTGGTGCTTCATAAACATTGTCTAAAAACCGATAATTGACAGTTCCTATAACCGCCGGTTTTTTGCCTGATGCCTTTAAGATACTTTCCATTAAAAAAGTAAAAGTTGTTTTACCATTTGTCCCGGTAATACCAATGAAGTTAAAATCACCAAGTATCACCCCATATTTCATCTGAAGTATCGACAAAAAAGCAGCCTTAGATGATGGAACTAATATTTGCACACAGTCTGCATCATTTACAAAATGTTCTACAACTGCAGCTGCTATATGGTTGGAAATCTGGGATAGAAAGTTATGTCCATCATTTATAACACCTTTTATCGCAAAGAAAAGCGTGTTGATATTGACATCACGACTATCATCGCTGAAATGTTCAACGACAATATCACAAATACTGCCTTTTATAGCTAAAGGCTGTATCGTGTTTATCAGTTCTATCAATTTTATCTTCATTGTAGATAAACCTTAATTTTCCTTTCACCATCGCCTGAGTAAACAGGCTCTTGATGATATACAGTTCCACTTCCAACTATCTCAAGAGCAATTCTTTTTAAATTGGCAACCTTTATCGCCTCCCTAAGTGCCATTCCTCTAAAATCAGGCGTTTCAGTTTTACTAACAGATGTGATATTGAGGAAAGATTTGCCCTGTGGGCTTTCTTTTAAAACCTGTTGAGATGTATTAAGTACTATGACCTTGCGTTCCTCACCTTTCAAATCGAGTATCCTTTTGCCAATTTCTCGGAAAATAGGACCAGCGACGTAACCACCTGCTGTTACACCCTTTGGAGAATCAATACCGACATAAATAACATATTTTGGTTTATCTTTTGGAAACGCACCTATAAAAGATGCAAAGTAATCATTGGTATATCCTCTTTTACCAGCCTTTTGAGCTGTTCCAGTTTTGCCTATCACAAAAGCCCCCTCAATTTCTGCCGCTTTTCCTGTTCCATCTGTAACAACATTTCTCAATAATTCCTTAATTGTATCAGAAGTCTTTTGACTTATTACTCGCCTTATTATTTCTTTTTGATTCTCTAACACAACGTTGTTATTTTCGTCTAAAACTTTTTTAACAAGGATTGGTTTTAAAAGCAGTCCACCATTGACCACAGAACAAAACGCCATTGTTGTCTGAACAGGATTTACAGATATCCCTTGACCAAAAGCAACAGTGGTAAATCTTACCGGTGTTAGTTCTTTTAAAGATGGCACTATCCCTTTAGATTCGCCAGAAAAACCCAAACCAGACTTTTTTCCAAATCCAAAATCGAGCAAATAATATCTAAATTTTTTCTTTCCTAACTTCTCTGCTATCTTTGCAGATCCTATATTGCTTGAATATTTAAGAACGTCACTCACTGATAACGTTCTATAACTTTTCATATGGGCTTCCCTGAATACACGATCATGCACCCTGTATCTACCATTTTCACAGAAAACTGTAGTAGAAGGGCTAACAACCTTTTGATCCAACGCTGAAGCAATTACAAAAACCTTAAAAACAGATCCAGGTTCATATATATCTATTAAAGCACGGTTTTTCTTCTCATTTTCTGAATACTTGCTGTAATTATTGGGGTCATAAGCAGGGTATGATGACATCGAAATTATTTCTCCTGTGTTAGGATCGGCAATAATTACAAAGCCTCCTCTTGCTCTTGACTTTAAAACGCCTTTTCTAAGCTCATCATCTGCAACTGCCTGAATATCCTTGTCAATTGACAACTCGATGCTGTTGCCCTTCACTATAAACTTACCTTTTCTAATTAATCCTTCTGTAAAATCATCTACAGAAGAGGCTTTTTTAATATCCCCTTTTATATTGTTGTCATAAAAATACTCAATACCTTCCAGACCTTCGTTGTCTTCGTTGACAAAACCAAGTACGTGACTTGCAAGTTCTTTGTATGGATAAAAACGTTTACTTTCCTCCACTATTTCGAAGCAGTTTTTAAATTTAGACGTTTTTTTTAGTGATTCAAGGCTACTTTTCATCATCTTATCTTCACTTTTCCTAACAAGATAAAAGCCTTTCGTTTTGCTGGACTCAATAGTTTGTTTAATTTCTTTTGCATCCAGCTTTATTATGTTTGATAACTCCCTGGCGAAATCATCTATATTTTCTATTTTTGCTTTATTGACATAAAGTGAAAAGGTGATTATACTCGATGCGAGTTCGTTGCCATTTCTATCGTAAATATCACCTCTCATTTTATTTGCATTTGCAATCGTAAGCTCGTACTGCCTGTCGAGTTTGCTTTTGTAGCTTTTTCTGTCAAGAACCTGTATTTCAAAGAGTTTATATACAATATTACCAAAACCAACTACAAACAGAACTGTAGTAATAAGGATTTTGATCTTTTTCCAATTAATATTACTTGCATGTTTTGGCTTTTTCATTATTCTTTTACAATAACAACCTCGATATTTTCTTCCATACCATTATTTTTTGAATATTCTATGAGCTTCTCGTTATTTTTTAACTTTCCTAACTGATTTTTCATTGTTTTGATACTGGTTTCATCTTCTTTGATTTCTCTTTTTATTTTGGAAATTATATTCTTTTCGTATATATAGTTTGAACTAAAATACACCTTAGCGAAAATTAAAAGAATAATTATCATTACTTCAAATAACAAAACTTTATCTGCTTTTATCCAGAATTCTTTTATTTTACTGATAGGGATGTTCTCAAAAAAAGTTAATATTAAAGTTTTCATCAGTTACCTCCCATAACCATTTTTTCTGCCACCCTCAATTTTGCACTTCTTGAGCGACGATTCAGGGCAATCTCACTTTGTTCTGGTGTCACGGGCTTTTTTGTTATAACTTTCAATATCCCTTCCTTTTCTTTCTCTCTAAAAAAGTATTTAACTATCCTGTCTTCTAACGAATGAAACGAAATGACAAGCATCCTTCCTCCATTTGATAAAAAAGCTGGTGCGGTAACTAAAAACTGTCTTAATGCACCTAACTCATCATTAACTTCCATTCTTAATGCCTGAAAAACCCTTGTTGCGGGATGTATTTTTCCTGTTTTAGGCACATTCTTTAACACTATATCTACCAACTCAAACACGGTTTGAATACGTCTTTTCTTTCTATATTCACATATTGCTTTTGCAACCTTTTTTGAATATCTCTCTTCTCCATACTCAAAAAAGATTTTTTCAAGATTTTCCTTTGGATAGTTGTTAACAATAATTTCTGCTGTAATCTCTGATGTTTTATCCATCCTCATATCGAGAGGTCCATCTTTTTGAAAACTAAATCCACGCTCTGTGTCTTCTATGAGGTCACTCGAAACACCCAGGTCAAGTAGCATAGCATCAACTTGATTTATCCCAAGACTTTCAAGCAGCAAGGGAAGGTCTTTAAAATTACGATGATAAAGATTAAGCCTGTTTTTGAATTCTTCCATTATCTCCCTACCCCTTTCAACTGCATCAAAATCCCTATCTAAACCAATAATTTTGATATTCTTATGTCTAATTAAGATCTCTTTTGAATGTCCACCTCCACCAAAAGTGCAATCTACTATTAAGTTTCTTTTTTCTCCTTCAAGATAGTTTAAAACCTTATCAAGCATCACTGGTATGTGGATGCTTTTTCTCATATTCCTAATCGGCTTGCCATTTCACTAAAAGATGCAGAGCCATTACCATCGAGTGAGGGTTTTAAGATCATTTCGTCAAATCTTTCTTTAGCCCAAATCTCTATTCTTTTTAGCATACCAGCAAAAGTAACTTCTTTTTTAATTCCTGCGTACTCTCTGTGCGTTTGTGGAAGCAGTATCCTGCCTAACCTGTCAGGAATACACTCCATGGCACCTGAAAAAAAAAGCCTCATAAAATTTTTATCCTCTGGCTTTACCAGCTCAAAACTTACAGCCCTTTCTTCAAGTATCTTCCATTCTTGATAAGGGTAACAGTAAAGACATCCGTCCATCGTAGTGATAACAAGCCTTTCATCATACTTAAGCTTAAGTATTTCTCTGAATTTGGCGGGAAGGCTTATTCTTCCTTTTTCGTCTAAGGAGTATTCATATCGCCCAGAAAACATTCCCACCTCTTCCCACGCTTAACCATTTTTTTACCATAATATAACACAATATTATTACGTTTAGAATATTTGTCAAGAAAAATATTTAAAATTCCAAAAAAAAAATAAAAATAATATAATTTTTTATGTGAGACCGTTAACAATAAAACCACTGGGATTAAGAAGTAAGCTAATTTTAACGATGATGTTGCTCTTTATAATGTCCTCTTTTGTCTTGTTTTTGATAAGCCAAAATGCTCAAAAGAAGCTTATCAAAGAGTTTGAAGACAATATCGATGACCTTACAAAGGCTATTCAGGTAAGTGTCCAGAAACTAACAAGTGAAGAGTCTGTTGACACAAAGAAAATGGAAGAGCTTATTAAAAACCTTAAAAGAAAAGGGATAAACGAAATATCAATACTATCAGGAAACAAAGAAATAATAGCAAGCTCCAACCCTAAAAAAATAGGAATGAAAATAACCAAATCAACAAAAGACACCGATTTTTTGATTAAAGCAGAATTAGGCTTGAAAGGTGAGAACGAGTCTCTTAAGGAGTTTAATATTCCAATTATAATTGGGAATGAAAATTATGGCTATATAAACATCGTTATGCACTTAGACAGCCTTTCTAAAATTCAAAAAAGAAACTTTTATATGAGGCTGATTCTAACTCTACTAATCTTCTTATCTGGAACTATCTTAATAATTTTTTTAGCTAACAAATATACTGACCCAATACATGAAATAGTAGATGCTACAAAAAAGGTAGCTAATGACCAGTTTGTAACATTACCTTTTACGAAAAACACCTCACCAGAATTAAAAGAGCTTATAATAAATTTTAATGATATGGTTCAAAAGTTATCGGAACGAAAGCTGATGGAACAAAAGATTAAGGAGATGGAAAACCTTTTTAAGGTTGGACAGATATCTTCTGCGATAGCACATGAAATTAAAAATCCACTTAATTTTATGAGCCTTGCTGTAGCTCAAATCTTAGAAGAGGCAAACAAGTTAGAAAATGTTGATTTTGTTCCCCTCCTGAACACCTTAATGGAAGAGATAAAAAAACTAAACTCATTAATCACAAACTTCCTTGATTATGGTAGACCTCTCAAATTAAAAATGGAGCATTTTAACATTGTTGATATTTTTAAAGATTTATTATTGCTTATGAAGCATAACTTAAACGAACAAAATATTTCTGTTGAACTGAATTGTGGAGAAGATATTGAAATAATTGGAGATAAAGAGAAGTTATCTTGTTGCTTTTTAAACCTTTTTTTAAACTCATTAGAAGCGATAAAAGAAAACGGCAAGATAACAATCAAAATAAACAAACATAATGACAAAATAACCATAGCTTTTAAAGACACCGGGACAGGAATCCCAGAATCTATTCAGAGCAAGATTTTTGAACCCTACTTCACATCAAAAAATACAGGAATGGGATTGGGGTTAGCTTTTACAAGAAAAATCATACTTGAACATGGCGGGAATATATGGCTAAATAATACATCAGATAAAGGAACAGAATTTTTAATTGAGCTACCTCTAAACATATGAGCAAATTACTAATAGTAGATGACGAAAAGAAGCAGCGTGACATTCTCGAATATATTCTAAAAAAAGAAGGTTTTGACACCTTTTCTGCGGCAACCGCAGAAGAGGCTTTGAGGTTATTTTCCAATACGGATTTTGACGTTTTAATTACAGATTTAAAGCTACCCAAAATGGATGGGCTGGAGCTAACAAAACAGATATTAAGGTTGTATCCAGATACATCTGTTATCATCATAACTGGGCACGGAAGTATTGATTCTGCTGTGTCTGCAATTAAACAGGGTGCATTTGATTACATTACCAAACCCCTTCAACGCGAACACATCATAGCCCTTGTAAAAAGGGCAGCAGAACGAACATTGCTTTTAAAAGAAAGAAGCTTCCTTTCTTTAAAACTAAAATCAAAGGAACATTTACAGGGTTTAATCGGGGAACATCCTGCTTTCAAAGAAGTCATAAAAAACATTTTTAAGATAGCACCTTTTGATGCAACTGTTCTGATTACAGGAGAAAGTGGTACGGGAAAAGAACTCGTAGCAAAGGGGATTCATAACGTAAGCCCACGGAGGGAAAAACCTTTTGTAGCGATTAATTGTGCAGCAATTCCCGAAAGCTTAATCGAAAGTGAGCTTTTTGGTTACTATCCCGGAGCTTTCACAGGTGCATCAGTTAAAAAAAAAGGTTTACTTGAAACTGCAGATGGTGGAACTGTTTTCTTAGATGAAGTAGGAGAACTTCCCTTAAACACACAGGCAAAAATTTTACGAGTATTGCAGGAAAAGGAGATTATCCCTTTGGGAGCGATCAAACCTATAAAAATAGACATAAGGATTATTGCGGCAACTAATGTAATTTTAGAGAACAAAGTTAAAGAAGGCAAATTTCGCGCTGATCTTTATTACAGACTTAATATCTTTTCTCTAAAACTGCCGTCATTAAGAGAAAGAAGCAGCGATATTCCTTTGCTTATGAATCATTTTTTAGACAAATATAAATATCTTGCTGGGGGCAAAACAAAGTTTTTCACTGCGGATGCTATAAAATTATTTATTGATTATCCCTGGTATGGCAACATCAGGGAACTTGAAGCAACAGTACAAAAAGCTATTCTATATTCTGAAACAGAATCTATAACAAAAAACGATATACAGCCTTTCCTGGCAAACTACTCAGCAGAAACTGCTACAAGTAACCAGCAGATACCAGGCATAGAAAATAAACCACTTGAAGAGATTGAAAAAGAATTGATTATAAAAGCCATGAAAGATTCGGACTGGAAGATGAGCAAGGCTTGTAAAATACTTGGCATAACATATCGCACACTTCAATACAGATTGGGAAAATTTGGAATAAAACCACCACAAAATACACCAAATAGTTAAATAAATATACCAAATGGTATAATATTTTTTATCAAAAAATAATTTTCCTTTATATTCAAACACTTATTATTTGGCATACACTTTGCTTTTAGTTATATGTTAATAATATTAAAGGAGGTGATTTAAATGAAAAAGGCATTCACAGCTATCCTTGCATCTATGTTGATGGTTGTATTCTCAAGCTTTGCTTTCGCTCAGGCCCCAGCAGCAAAACCTGCTGAGAAAAAAGAAGCAGCTCCAGCAGCAGCTCCAGCTGAGAAAAAGGAAGAAAAGAAAGAAGAGAAAAAGGCTGCACCAAAGAAAAAAGCTAAGAAAAGAAAAGCAGCAAAGAAAGAAGAGAAAAAAGAAGAAAAGAAGGAAGCAGCTCCAGCAGCAGCTCCAGAGAAGAAATAGTTTAACATTTCTTTCTTATTACTAAAGAGCGACACATTTAGTGTCGCTCTTTTATTTTTTACATTTTTCGCAGAGCCCATAAATATCAAGGCTATGTCTTATAATTTTAAAATTATATTTTTTAGCAATTTCATCTTGTAGTTGTTCTATTTCTGGGCTACAAAACTCGATTATTGTTCCACAGCCTTCACAAACTAAATGATCATGATGATTTTTTTGTGCAGTCTTTTCAAAACGAGATGAGTTTTCGCCAAAACTTTTTTCCTCCGCAATTCCACATTTTTTTAGGACGCTTAACGTTCTGTAAACTGTTGCAAAACCGATATTTTTGAAATTTTTAGAAACCTTTTTATACAGTTCGGCAGCAGTTATGTGACCTTTTGCGTTAAGAAATTCTAAAAGAATTATCTCCCTCTGCCTGGTGTAACGTAAACCATGGCTCAAAAGGTATGTTCTAAGGAGTTCAATTTCGTCTTTCATAGTGTAATTATAAAAAAATAAATTAAAACTTGCAAACTCTTAAATAAGTAAATATATTTATAATATGGGCCAAAAAGATTACTACAAAATCCTTGGTGTTACAAAAAATGCAACAGAGGACGAAATTAAAAAGGCTTATCGCAGTCTGGCAAGGAAGTATCATCCTGACGTCAACCCTAACAATAAAGAAGCTGAAGAACGTTTTAAAGAGATCAATGAAGCTTACGAAGTTTTGTCAGACCCTGTCAAGCGCAAAAATTACGATCAATTAGGTGATGCATTTTTCACTCCATCGAGCGAAGGTGGTTTTGGATATAAATATTCGGGTAAAGACTTTTTTTCTGACCTTTTCGGAGACAGTTTTGAAGATATACTTTCTGGATTTTTCGGCAAAACAAAAAAAAGAAAAAACAAAGGAGAAAATATTGAAATTCAGGTTGATATATCATTTGAAGAAAGTTTGAAAGGAACTTCAAAGACTATTCGTGTGAAATACGACACCCCTTGCGAAGTTTGTAATGGTTCAGGTGCTGATGCAAAAAAGACTTTGTTATGTTCACGTTGTAATGGAACAGGGTTTATCTCTGTAAAGCGTGGCAGTATGAATATTCACCAGAGCTGTCCTGATTGTGGTGGCATCGGGCGTAAAAATATAACTCCTTGCTCAAATTGTAAAGGATTAGGAAGCATCAAAGCCGACAATATTGTTACATTTTCAGTCCCACCAGGAATTGAAAACGGTGAATTAATTACAATAAAAGGTAAAGGAAAACCGGGCAAAGGTGGTGCTGAGCCGGGCGATCTTCTTATTTATGTTAATATTGTTCCGCATAAATATTTCAAACGCGAAGGGAATAACCTTTTTTTAGAACTGCCACTATCAATTACTGAAGCTATTCTGGGTACCAAGATTGAGCTGCCATTACCAAACGGAACAAAACTAAACGTTACTATACCGCCAGGCACATTTGATGGACAAAAACTGAGACTTACTGGCAAAGGTATTAAAGACAGTAGGGGAATTGCCGGGGATCTCTATCTTATAGCAAAAATAGAAATGCCGAAAAATCTCCATCCTGAAGCAAAAAAAGTTGTTGAAGAACTGAAAAATTATATAAAACCTCCAAAACGTGACTTTAGCTAATATTCTCATAACTTAAAATTTCTATAACTCTCGCAAAGGTAAAAAAAATCATTTGAAATGTTTTTATTAATTTACTATAAATTAATAACTTACCACCGGCGGACTTTCGGATGTGCCCCTGTTTTGGAATAAAAAATGCTTTAAAAACTCCAAAATGCATTCACTAAAGTTATGGTTCAAACTAACACACTTACATTTGTACTTTTTGCTTTGTTATGTTTGCGGTATTATCTTCTGGTATCAATATTCCAATGAGCTTCTTTTTCTCTTCCTGACCATTGTTCCAATTTTTTATTTATCTTCTAAAACTAACACCAAAATCGTTGCTACTTTTTTAATCTTCTTTTTGATAGGCAACCTCAGAGCATCCTTTGTCTCTACAGCAATTGAGGGGAGGTTTAGCGGAATTGTAACAGTGTATTCATTGCCTCAAGATTATAATTTCTACAAGAAAGCTACATTAAGATTACAACAAGAAGAAAATAAAGTTTTTTTAGAAGGTTATTTTGATAAAAAAATAGCAGACATAACCTTATTTGATAAACTAAAGATAGATTGTGATATTGTCGAAAAGTCTCGATATAACAATTATAACTCTTTTCCACAATTCATAAAAAAATACGAATCAGAGTCACAAATAATCAAAATTAAATCAGTTCAGAAACTCTACTCAAATAGTTTGATTCAGAAGCTTTACAGCTTAAGAAAAACTATGAAAGAACTTGTGTTAAATAGCCCCATAAACAACAAATTTTTTATAACAGAGCTTTTATTTGGTGACAAACTGCTGGACTATAGTGAAAGGAAACTTTTTGTTAATAATGGAGTAGCTCACCTACTATCTATATCCGGGCTCCACTTTGCGATAACCATCATTTTTTCGCTCACTGTTATCTATTTTTTACAATGGTTATTTCCAAAAATCGTTTATGTACTTCCCCGTCATAAACTTTTGATTTTTGTTTTCTTACCGCTCATTGTATTTTATGCATTCATTTCTGGATTGTCGATACCCGCTCTCAGGGCATTCATAGTAATTCTTTTATTCACAACATTCTATCTTCTTAAAATTGCACCTGATCCTGTATCTTTGTTATCACTTGTTGCTCTGACACTATTACTTTTCGACCCGACACTATTGTTTAAAAAATCATTTCAGCTTTCATTTTTGTCAGTATATGTTTTGCTGATTTTCTACAGACACTTATCGAGCACTGAGTTTTTAATAAAATTAAAAACCAAAAAAATCGCTGGCTATATATTTGATATTGTCTTGATGTCATTACTGATTTCTATTTTTATCCTTCCGATTACTCAAAATATTGCACCACAAAGCTTATTGACGTCATTAATATCAAACCCTGTAGCGATTCCATTAGTTACGTTTATTATACTTCCATTTGCTCTTATATCATTACCTTTAGCCTTTATCTCTGAAAAACTTTTTTTCTTTTTACTCTCAATATCCAACTTTGGCGTCAATCTATTGCTTGGTTATTTAAAGCTATTAGAACCTATTGCAGATTTATCTAAACTTTACATATACTTTACTTTTTCAACTGGGATAATTTATCTTTTGTTGGTTTCATCTTTGTTAGTTATTAAAAGATGGGCAAAATTAGCTACTGTATCAATATTGGCTATCCTTTTACTTTTTACATTTCAAAAAAAATTCAGACAACCATTTGTTACATTCCTTGACGTTGGACAGGGAGACTGTTCTTTAATTCGCACAGAAAAAGGCAGATTAATTTTTATAGATACAGGTGGAAATTATTTTGATCCATCTTTATACAACAGCGCTTACAAACCATTTCTGTCAAACTTAAATAAATCTGAAATTGAAGCTGTTATTTTGTCACACTATCATCCTGATCACTTTGGTGCGTTAGAGGAGTTGCTAACATCGTATGATGTAAAAAATGTTTATGCTCCACTGCACTATACTTCTACACATTTAATAGAACTATGGAAAAAACATGATTTTCAACTTCATCTTGTTGATAAGCAAAGAAAGTGGAACATAGATGATTTTTCTTTCTCACTGCTGCCTTATAACGATGATAAAAAAGAGAATAATAGAAGCCTTTGGTGCATTGTTAACAAAGAAGGATATCTTTTTCTATTTACAGGTGATACAGAAAAATTTGCTATAAAGAATAGACTATCTCAAGCTAAAATAAATAGCTGTTTTCTTATAAAAGTACCTCATCATGGCGCAAAGTCATCTTTCGAAGTAGAACTTTACATTAGAACGAAACCTAAGGTTGCGGTCATATCTGTGGGTAAAAGAAATCCATGGAAACTGCCTTCAAAGGAGGTTTTACAAAATTTGAAAAAGTTAGGAATTGTAGTTTATCGAACAGATAAAAACGGGCAGGTTTTTGTATTTTTTGATAAAGAAAAGCCTTATGTAAAAACTGTAGATTAAGGGGGGCTTTTTAAGCCCCACCAACCAATCTTTATGCGAATGCATCCAATCCTGTTATAAATCTTCCTATTATTAGTTCGTGAATATCGTGTGTTCCTTCATAAGTGTAAACGGACTCTATATTCAACATATGCCTTATAGGTACAAACTCATCAGAGATACCATTTGCTCCGTGTATCTCTCTTGCGATCTTTGCACATTCCCTCGCAACCTTTACATTATTCATCTTTGCCATTGATATCATTGCGTAGTTGTGTGTGCCTTTGTCTTTTTCTCTTCCCAACTGAATTGCCAAAAGCTGACCTTTAACTATCTCTGTAAGCATTGTAACAAGTTTGTGCTGAACCAATTGAAAAGACCCTATCGGTTTGCCAAACTGAACGCGTTCGTGGGAATAATTTAAAGCTGCATCATAACACGCCATTGCAGCTCCCAGTGCTCCCCATGCTATACCATATCTCGCCTCAGAGAGACAACTCAATGGCGATTTTAGACCTCCTGATTTTGGCAAAATATTTTCTGCAGGTATTCTACAATCATTGAATATTAGTTCAGAAGTCACAGATGCCCTTAAAGAAAATTTGCCATGCATCTCTGGTGCTTCAAAACCGGGCGTCCCTTTTTCAACAATAAAACCTCTTATTGTGCCATCTTCTGTTTTTGCCCAAACAATCGCCAAGTCGGCTATCGTTCCATTTGTGATCCACATTTTGGCACCGTTCAATATGTAGCTATTTCCATCCTTGATTGCCTTTGTTTTCATACTACCGGGATCTGAGCCCGCGTTAGGTTCTGTAAGACCAAAACAACCAATAAGCTTGCCTTCAGCCATTCCTGGAAGATATTTTTTCCTTTGTTCTTCAGAACCATATTTGTGAATAGGAAACATACACAAGCTTCCCTGTACAGAACAAAAACTTCTTATTGCACTGTCACCCCTTTCTAATTCCTGCATTGCCAATCCGTACTCAACGTTGCTACCACCCGGGCAACCATAATCTTCAATATGTAGCCCTAAAAGCCCTAATTTCCCAAACTCTAAAATCAACTCCTTAGGGAATGTGCAGTTTCGATGATGCTCCACTATAACAGGCATAACCCTATCCTCAACAAACTGCCTTACCGTATCCCTCAGTACAATCTCATCCTTTGTGAAGAGATTGTCAATATTCATAAAGTTAACCCCTTTGTACCTCGCCATAAATCCCCCTGTTTTTATTTAATTATCCACCTAAGTAAGCTTTTTTAATCTTCTCATCGTTAATAAGCTCTTCACCTGTTCCCCATCCAACAACCTCGCCAACTTCAAGCACAAAACCAAAGTGTGATATTTTAAGTGCTGCACGCGCATTTTGTTCAACCATCAATATTGACATGCCTTCAGAATTAAGTTTTTTAATTACACCCAAAATTTCCTTAACTAATAAAGGTGCCAATCCCATCGAAGGTTCATCAAGCACAAGCAGCTTTGGCTTAGCCATTAGAGCCCTACCAATAGCAAGCATCTGTTGTTGTCCACCACTCATTGTTCCAGAGACCTGTTTGCTTCTCTCTTTCAATATGGGAAAGAGTTCATATACCTCTTCAGCCCTCTTTTTTAACTCCTTCATTCCTATCTGTCTATAATATAGGTAGGCACCTAAATAAAGATTATCCTGAACAGTTAAATGGGAAAACAACATTCTACCCTCAGGCACAAGACTTATCCCTCTTTTGACAATTTCCTGCGTATCAAGTTTTTCAATATGTTCATTATTAAAAATAATTTCGCCTGAAGAAGGTGTAACAAGTTTAAGAATTGCTTTAAGAAGAGTCGATTTGCCAGCACCATTTGCACCTATTATACTGACTACAGTCCCCTCTTTCATTGTAAAATTAACATCTTTCAATGCGTAAATCCCATTGTAATACACGTTTAGATTTTTGATGTCCAGCACTAAAAAAGCCCCTCCTCTCCCAGATAAGCATCAATCACAAGTTTGTTGTTTCTTATCTCAACAGGTGTTCCTTCTGCAAGCTTTTCCCCAAAGTTAATAACAACGATACTTTCTGAAATATCCATAACGAGCCCCATGTCATGTTCAACGAGTATAACTGTGACATCAAGCTCATCTCGCATCTTTACGATAAATCGTGATAAAAATATGGTTTCTGCCTCGTTTAAACCTGACGCAGGTTCATCTAAAAGTATTAACTTTGGTTCGGTTGCAAGAGCACGACCTATCTCAAGTATACGTTGTTCACCAATGGGCAAACTTGAGGCTAACTCATTTCTTCTCTCTTTTAACCCTATGTATTCAAGTATTTCTTCTGCCTTTTCTTTTATGCTTCGTTCTTCCTTAATTATAGATGGCAGTTTTAAACCTGATGATATAAAGCCGCCTTTAGTTCTGGCATGCCTTCCAACCATTATGTTTTCAAGGACGGTCAGATGACCAAACAGTTCAACATTTTGAAACGTTCTTGAAATGCCTTTTCGGGCAATTTTGCATGAAGATAGTTTACTTATCAACTCTCCATTAAACTTTATACTTCCTTTATCAGGGTTATATACACCAGTAATGACATTAAAAAGTGTCGTTTTACCAGCACCGTTTGGTCCAATTACAGCCTTGATTTCTCCCTTATTAACATTAAAGCTAATGTCCATCAAAGCAACAATACCACCAAAGGTTTTCCAGACACCATTTATTTCAAGCATGTTTCTTCTCCACTTTAAGCTTATCGATTATAAGGGGGACAATACCCTTTCTTATGAAGAGGATGGAAAGTGTCAAGATTATCCCATAAACCAGAACATCTAACTCTTCGAATTTTCTTAATGCCTCAGGCAATATCGTTATTATAATGGCGCCTAAAACTGCACCCCAAATGTTTGTAGCTCCACCTAAAATTACCATCATTAACACCAATATAGACTGAAACAAAGAAAATGTGCTCGGGCTTAAAAATGAGACAAAATGTCCATAAAAACTACCAGCAAAAGATGCATAAACAGCTGATAATATAAACACCTTAATTTTAAGCACAGCAACATCAAGTCCCATTGCATTGCTTGCAACCTCACTATCGTGAATCGCTTTCAACGCCCTGCCGATTCTCGAGTTTATAAGATTAAAGGAAAATATTACGACCAAAATGACAAAAACCCACACTAAGTAAAAGTTTGATTGGGAAGAATCAAACACAAAACCAAATAAGTTTAAATGTGGTATATCACCAAAGCCAGAAGGACCTCCAGGTCCCAATTCATTCAAAATGACATAAACAATCTCACCAAAACCAAGTGTAGCTACAGCCAGGTAGTGTCCACGTAGCCTTAGCGCAGGCACTGCAATAGCAATAGCAGATATACCAGACACAATTGCGGCAATAACCATTGAAACTGCTACTGGCAATCCATAATTTATGCTTAAAATAGCAGAAACATAGGCACCAATACCATAAAAACCAGCCTGACCTAACGATGCCTGTCCAGCAAAGCCCATTAATATGCATAGTCCTATCGCAAGTAGGGCATTAATACCTGCAAAGACACCAATTGTAAGGTTGTAAGAGTCAGTTACGATTAGTGGAAAAACCAGTATAAGAATTGACAAACAGATAAGAACAAAAAAGTTCGACTTCCCCATAACTAAAACTTCCTTACCTGAAGAACAGATTTGCTACCAAATATACCTGATGGTTTGAAAACAAGTATAGCCAGCATAATTACTAGCGCAACGGCATCCTTAAAACCCGAATGGATATATCCGGCAGTAAGTGATTCTAGAATTCCAATTATAAAACCTCCGACAACAGCACCCATCCCCTGCCCAAGACCTCCCATTATTGCGGCACAAAAACCTTTCACTGCAAGAGCAGGTCCTTTATCATACTCCATAAGTGAAATTGGTGTTATCGCAATGCCGCCCACAGCGCCAAGGATTGCGCTTAATATGAAAGATAGCATTATCATCTTGCTTACATTTATACCTACAAGCCTTGCTGCTAATGGATTTACAGCGCAGGCACTCATTGCCTTACCTAACATTGTCTTGTTGAAAAACAGATAAACCAGAAATATTAAAAACAAGGTAATTCCTAAAACCCACAACACCTGTTGTTGAATTACAGCACCAAGAATTATCACTGGTTCTCCAGCTGTAAAAGGTGCATAACCATAAGGATCCTTTCCAAACTTAAACATTATTACACCTCTAAGGACGATTGATACAGCTACCGTAATCATTATCATAACAAGAAGCTCGGCGCCTTTTAGAGGCTTAATTGTCAATCTCTCCATCAACAATCCAACTAATCCAACAGAAAGTATAGTCAAAATAACTGATATAAAGAATGGTAATTTAACTGATTCAGAAAAAAACCACATCAAAAGCCCACCCATCACAACAAATTCACCCTGAGCCAGATTAATTATAGATGTCGCATTATATATGATATTAAACCCTAATCCTACAAGTGCATAAACCGCACCAATCGTTATTCCGGAAAAAAGAAACTGCATCAATACTGTTAACATTTTCTTGCCTTTTTTAGGTTTTTTTGATGTATGCTGGGGGAGTGAATCCCCCAGCTGGTAAATTTATTTAAGAATCTCCCAATCGCCATTTTTTACCGTAACCATCTCAAATGCTGTCATATCCAATCCGCAATGGTCTTTCTCTGACATATTGAAAATTCCACCTGTGCCGGGCCAATTTTTTATTTTCTTTTCTATGTAATCTCTAATTTTTGCTTTATTAGGGCCAACCTTTTTTAATGCGTCAACAACCATCATAACAGCATCATAGGCATGCCCACCAAAGGTTCCCGGTTCAGTTTTAAAGCGCGCTTTATAGTCTTGTTCATATTTTTTTAACAAAGCCTTCTGTGGATTTTTATCTGAAAGTTTATCCCAAACAACGAGCCTTCCAAGTGGTGCTATAACGCCTTCTGCAGCCTTTCCAGCCAATTCTATATTCTTTTTACTTCCCCAGCCATGGCTCTGGTATAGAGGGATTCCAAGCTTCAGATCATGCCAGTTCTTCGTGATGACAACCTGACCGGGACCAACAGACCAATTGATAACCGCCTGAGCACCTGCTGCCTTAACCTTTGTAAGCTGCGTGGTCATATCACTATCCTTTGCCCCATATCTTTCGTCAGCAACTATTGTTATACCAAACTTGGGCGCCTCACTAAGCAAAGCCTTTCTTCCAGCGTCACCAAAACCTGTTGCAATAGTTACGATACCTACTTTAGTGATACCATGTTTTTTCATATGTGTGTAGATAGCATCAACAGCAGAAACGTCATACTGAGGTGTCTTGAAAATCCAGTACCTCTCATTAACAGGATTTGTGATGGGATAACCGGCAGCGCAAGAAACGAGTGTAGTCTTTGCGTTGTTCATAACTGGAACAAGTGCCATTGATTCGCCCGTTGTGCTTGGACCAACGATAGCAAGAACTTTGTCTTTCTCCAACAATTTTTTTGCTGCCAACACAGCATCAGCTTCAACGCTTTTTGAATCTTCCACTATAATCTCGAGAGGATGACCGTTAATTCCACCAGCCTTGTTAATCTGATCCATCAACATTATCGCTGTGTTCTTTTCTGGTTCACCTAAAAATGATGCCGGACCTGTCACCGCAAAAATCGCTCCAATTTTGTAGGGCTCTTTGGAATACCCCTTTGCAACAAAACAAAGAACTGCTGCAACTACTGCTAAAAACTTAAAAAAACTGTGCTTTGACCTCATAGCTCCCTCCTTTTTTTTTAATCCCCCCCAGTATAACAGAAACAAAAATAAAATGCTATTCTATTCTTATTATCTCATGCTATTAAAACCAAGCTCAAACGCTTTAACATTAACATCAACCACTTTTTTATTTACTGTTTTTTTAATAACTTCTAAAACATCGTTTTTTTCGAATGGCAAAAACTTCATCGCTGCACCCATCATAACAATGTTTAGAGCTCTCTTGTCCCCAGCTTCTATCGCAATTGATGTTCCAGAAAACTGATAAACATTTTTAGCGCTGTTCTTTATAATTTCGCCGATATTTTCCGGGTACTTCTCAGCACCAATAGAAACAGTGATGCTGCTCATTCTGTAAGTATTGTATATTACATTACCAGTTTCCTTAAGAAAATGAATATACCGTGCGGTCTCTACAGGCTCAAATCCAATCAAAAGATCAGCCTCACCTTCACTTACCATAGGTGCATAAACTTTTTCACCAAAACGAACAAAAGAAACAACACTACCACCACGCTGTGCCATTCCGTGCACTTCACTCTGTTTTACATCATAGCCATGTTGCAAAGCTGATTCAGCGATAATTTTGCTTGTTAGTAAAACCCCCTGTCCTCCAACGCCGGCAATGACTATATTAAAAACGCTCATACTTCTCCCCCTTCAATAGCATCAAACTTGCACTGCTGTTGACATACAGTACAACCGTTGCAAAGCAGTGGATCTATCTGGACAAATTTTGTTTCGCCTTCTTCCATAAGACTCAGAGCAACACAACCTACCTTTAGACACATTTTACATGCAGTACATTTTTCTTTATTTACCTTTAGTGCCTTCTTAGCAACTCTGTACCTTAAAACACAAGGCTGATTTGAAATCAGGACAGAGGGACCTTCTGTTTCCATCTCTTCTTTAAAAATCTTTTCTAACTCTTTCAGATTGTAAGTATCAATATTCCTGACCCTTTTTGCCCCTATGGTATGACAAAGCTTTTCAATACTAAGCTTTATTGCTTCTTTGCCTTTTGCTGTTCTGCCTGTGCCTGGATGTTCCTGACCACCTGTCATGCCTGTTGTGTCATTATTCATTATCACCACTACAGCATCACCACTGTTATACACCATGTCAATCAAACCGGTGATCCCGGAATGCAAAAAAGTAGAATCTCCAATAACAGCAATTGGTTTTTGCTTTATCCCCTGTAATTCAAGTCCTTTTGCTATGCCATGTGCGGCAGAGATACTTGCGCCCATACATATACAGGTATGCATTGCAGAAAATGGAGGTAAACCACCAAGGGTGTAGCAACCTATATCACCAGAAACAAAGTATTTTAGCTTTGACAGAGTTGTAAACAATCCCCTGTGTGAGCATCCGGGACATAACGTGGGTGGTCTCCTTGTAAGCCCAGCCACAGGTGCTTTAAGTTCTACTTTCTTCCCAGAAACTTTCTCATATACAAGGTGTTTACTATACTCTCCGCAAACAGGAAAGAGATTCTTGCCAACATCTACGCGTATCCCCATTGCCTTAATTGTGTCTTCAAATATGGGATCTAACTCTTCCACGACAATGAGCTTTTTTACTTTACTCGCAAAGGCTTTAATCTTATTCTCCGGAAGTGGCCATGTTAAACCTAACTTAAGCACCGAAGCTTCAGGAAAAGCTTCTCTTACATATTGAAATGAGATACCGTTAGCTATAAAACCTATTTCGTTAGAACCTTCTATCTCTAAATTCAGGGAAGTTTCCTCCGCAAACTCCTTTAATCTTTGCATCCTCTCTTCCACAAAAACATGTCTTTTCTGTGCATTAGAAGGCAGCATAACATACTTGGCAAAATCTTTAACAAGCTCTTTTACCTCTGAAATTGACGGCTCTGAAAGAGAGACAACACTTTTACAATGAGACACCCTTGTTGTCGTTCTAAAAAGAACAGGAGTATCAAACTGTTCACTAATTTCAAATGCTAATTTCAAAAACTCCTTTGCCTCCTGCGAATCAGAAGGTTCAACACAAGGAATCTTTGCGAATCGTGCATAATGCCTTGAATCCTGCTCGTTTTGAGAGCTGAACATCCCCGGGTCATCCGCAACAAACAAAACCAGCCCTGCATTCACCCCTGTATAGGCTACTGTAAGTAGCGGATCTGCAGCCACATTAACACCAACATGCTTCATACAGGCCATAGATCTGACACCAGAAATAGCCCCACCAATAGCTACCTCCAGTGCCACTTTTTCGTTTGTTGCCCATTCTACATGAATTTTACTTTCTTTATATTCAGTAGCCAGAGTTTCCGTCACTTCTGTACTGGGAGTACCCGGATATGACGAAACCAGCCTGCCTCCTGCTTCTATAAAACCTCTTGCTATTGCTTCATTACCAGATAGTATTGCTTTCATTTAACCCCCTTGCTTCTCATCACTTAGGTCTGTTATCGATAACCCTTTTTGCCTTTCCTTCGCTTCGCTGAATCGTATGCGGTGGCATCAAAACCAGGTCCGTAGTAACACCAATTATCTCTTTTATATTTTTTTGTATCATCTTCTTTAGTTGTCTCATCTCGTCTGTCTCTCCAGCAAACTTAGTTCCGTCTTCCGAAAGCACTTTTTTACAATACTTTTCAGAGAAATCAACCGTAACTTCTACCTGAACGGTTAGTTCATCCATCCTGCCTCTTCTGTCAACAATTAACATATAGTGTGGTGCAACCTCTGGAGACTTTAAGAGAACAGACTCCACCTGAGATGGGAACACGTTCACACCTCTTATAATCAACATATCATCTGATCTGCCACGTACCCTATCCATCCTGACTAAAGTCCTTCCACATATACACTTTTCTGGATTTAACTTGCTGATATCCTTAACCCTGTAACGAATCAAAGGGATCCCCTCTTTGGCAAGCGTTGTTAAAACCAGTTCACCTTCAGAACCGTATGGAAGCGCTTCACCTGTATCTGGATCAATGATCTCAGGATAGAAAAGGTCTTCGTTGACATGTAAACCACTTTGTGCTTCTTCACACTCAAAAGAAACACCGGGCCCCGTTATCTCACTAAGTCCGTAAATGTCTATTGCCTTAATGTTAAGCTGGCGTTCTATCTCTTTTCTCATCGCATCAGTCCATGGCTCTGCGCCAAAGATACCAACCCTCAACCTTAACGACATTGGATTTACACCCATTTTTAACATCTCATCGTACATATATAAGGCAAAAGATGGTGTTGAACACAAAACTGTACTGCCAAAGTCCTGTAAAAGCATTATCTGCTTTTGGGTTTGTCCACCTGAGATTGGAATTACTGCTGCTCCAATCTTTTCTGCGCCATAGTGTGCTCCTAAACCACCAGTGAACAAACCGTAACCATAAGCATTTTGAACTATATCGTATCTGGTGACACCAGCTGCAGTCATTGTACGAGCCATAGCTTCTGCCCACATTTCGATATCTGTTCTTGTGTATCCTACAACAGTAGGTTTCCCGGTAGTGCCAGAGGAAGCATGTATTCTAACAATATTTGATAGGGGTTCAGCAAACAGATTGAACGGGTAGTTATCTCTCAAATCCTGTTTTGTTGTAAAAGGAAGCTTTACGATATCATCAATTGATTTGATATCTGATGGTTTTATGCCTTTCTCATCAAAAGCTTTTTTGTAAAAAGGAACCCTTTCGTAAACTCGTTCACAAACATGCCTTAACCTCTGACCCTGAATCTTTCTTAACTCATCCCTGCTTAAAGACTCTACATTACTCCAGTGTGCCATAATACCCTCCCATTTATTTAAATTAATCTTTTTTCGAGTAATCGTAAAAACCTTTCCCTGCTTTCATGCCAAGCCAGCCAGCCTTTACCATCTTTCTCATTATGTCTGGCGGATTAAAACGGGGATCTTTTGTGTATTCATAAAAAATATTCCCAACATAGTAAGCTATTTCAACACCTGTAAAATCCATCAATTTGAGCGGTCCCATCGGCATATTCGTTCCTAAAACCATTGCATTATCGATATCTTCAGCAGAAGCAACTCCTGCCTCATATAGTCTTGCTGCATCAAGCATCATAGGAACAAGTAACCTGTTTACGATAAAACCGGGCGTGTCTTTACAAAGCACAGATGTTTTCCCTAAGGTTTTTGCCATTGCGCGTGCAAGCTCAATAGTCTCTTCATCCGTCTGAATAGCTGGTATTATTTCGACAAGTTTCATAACTGGTACCGGATTAAAAAAGTGCATACCGATAAACTTACTCGGTCTCTTACACGACGCAGCCATCTCAGTAATAGATAGAGACGATGTGTTGCTAGCAAAAACAACATCATCTCTCACCACTTTATCAAGCCTACCAAACAGTTCCTTTTTAATCTCGATACTCTCAAAAACCGCCTCAAAAACAAAATCAACGTTAGCAAGGTCTGCAGCTTCGGTTGTGTAACATATTTTGTTCAAGATGGCATCTCTGTCCTCTGGCGTCATCTTCCCTTTATCCACGAGCCTTTTTAAGCCACCTTCAATTATAGATTTTCCTCTTGCGATCGCTTGTTCATTAACCTCTAAAACGATTACATCAAAACCTGATTGGGCAGCAACCTGAATAATACCAGCCCCCATCGAACCGCTACCACAAACTGCTACTTTTTTAATATCTTCTAACTTCATAATTTCCCCTCCCTGATTTATTTCCCTTTAAACTCTGGTTTTCTTTTTTCAATAAATGCAGTTAGCCCTTCTTTTGCATCCTCAGTTTTAAACACCTCTACAAAGCCGTCTTTTTCTAAAGCCAAGCCTTCCAATAGTGGTAATTCTACACCTTTATAAACACATCTTTTTGCTATACCTATCGCCTTAGTAGCCATTTTGGTTAGTCTCTTAGCAAACTTTAAAGATTCCTGCATTAATTCTTCTGGCTCGTAAACTGCATCAACCAAGCCTAAAGAATATGCCTCTTCGGGTGTAAGCTGCGTCCTGTTAATAAGTAAATCCAATGCCTTATAGCCAACCAATCTAACCAACCTTTGCGTTCCCCCTGCACCGGGAATTATCCCCAATGATGTTTCCGGTAAACCTATGGTATGTTTACCTTTTGCTATGAAACGATAATCACATGCCAGAGCCAACTCAAAACCACCACCTAACGCAAAACCATTTATCGCTGCAATCACTATCTTTGGCATGTCGTTAAGTTTTTGAAAACTTTTCTGGAAAAATGCGGTAGTTTCATCCGATTCTTTTTCAGTCATATTCAAAATCATCTTGATATCAGCACCAGCAACGAAAAAGCGTTCCAATGCACTTGTAATAATGACAACCTTTACATCATCATTTGAAGCTACATCATCAAAAGCAGACGCTAATTCTGAAACAAAATCTTTGTTGATTGGATTTGAAGGTGGTCTGTTCATCTTAATGATTGCTACATTCTCATCAAGCTCGATACTCAAAAAATAATACGACATAAAACCGTTCCCCCTTATTTTCTTACTTCTTTACCGTATTTTTCTCTCAAAATTCTATGTAGTATTTTTCCTGCACCACTCCTTGGCATCTCTTCATCTTTGATAAAAATAACCTCTTTGGGTATCTTAAAGCCAGCTATCTTACCTCTACAAAACTCAATAATTTCTTGTTCGGTAGAAGTTTTATTTTCGTGTAAAACTATTATTGCTGTTACCTGTTCACCCCACTTTTCATGAGGCACACCTATCACAGCTACATCCTTTACAGAAGGATGCCCACCCACAACGTTCTCTACTTCAGAAGGATAAACATTTTCACCACCCGTTATTATCATGTTAGCCTTTCTATCAACCAGATAAAAGAAACCATCAGCATCTTTATAAGCTAAATCTCCTGCACTAAAATACCCATCTGAAGTAAAAGATTTTTTCGTCTTTTCCGGGTCTTTATAATAGCCTTCAAACATCATAGGACCACGTGAATATAACTCGCCTACCTCACCTGTAGGCACCTCGCTTCCATCTTCGTCAAGAAGTTTAATTCGGTCTATTCCTATAACCTCACGTCCAATTGAACCTAATTTCTTTAACTGTTCATCAGGTCGTAAAATCGTAACAATACCAGCCTCTGTAGAACCATAAGCCTCGAACAACTGAGAGTTTTTAAAAAACTCAAGTATCGCTATTTTCGTATCTTTACGGACAGGTGCAGATGAGCAAAGAAGCTTTCTCATACAATCAACATTATACTTTGTTTTCACTGCGTCTGGTAAAGCCAGAATCATGATGTAGTGTGTTGGAACTAATGATGTGAACGTTATTCTTTCGTTTGCAATTGTTCTTAAAAGGTCTTCCGGATCAAAGCTTTTGAGTTTATAAACATAGCAAGTTGCGCCTAAATATGTAAACGTAAAACCGTAATAAACAGAATTAATATGGCAAAGTGGCATAACAACCATACCGATATCATTTTCGTTAAAACCCTTCTCATAAGCAGTAACAAGCCACTGGGCAGCTAAGGAGTCATGTGTTTTAATTACTCCTTTGGGTAAACCTGTTGTACCCCCAGTGTACATTATAATCCACGTATCGTTGCCATTAATCACTACATCCGGTTCAGCATCAGGGGCAGACTCTATAGCCTTTTCGTAAGAAACAGCATCATCATCTTCACCATCAAAAACAAAATAATGCTTCACATATTCAAGCTTTGGTCTAATATTGTGAACTGTTTCTTTAAAATCTGAGGAGTACACAACAACCTTTGCGTCAGAGTGATTTATTACATGAACCATTTCTGGTGGTGCTAACCTAAACATCACCGGAACTGCAATAAAGCCACCCTTTGCACAGGCAGCATAAATCTCCATCCATTCGATACAGTTATATGCAATGACAGCAATCTTATCACCTTTAACCAAACCAAGTGAAGAAAACATATTTGCAAGTTTATTTGCCCTTTTATTCCATTGTGCAAAAGTAAGACTTCTATTAGAATCAAGTGTAGCTATCTTATCAGGTGTTCTTATCGCATACATTCTTAAAGTATCAGCTATATTTAACCAGGCTCTCGACATAACACCTCCATTATAACTTGTTAGTTTTAATCATTTCGATAAACTCTTTCAAACGCGCTATCACCTTCTCCCTATCATAACCTAACTGGTCGTTATGGTCTGCTTCCAATAAAAGGGATGGGACTCCTAACTCTTCTCTTACCTGTCTGGCAAGTTCTGGTTGAACAAGCGAGTAAGGCTTACAGCTTCTATCTGAATGCATCACAATTCCATCAACCTTGTATTGTTTTACCAATTCTCTCAACAAATCATAACGTCTTTCGATCTGAACATTTAAGAAACCAGAACCAACATAGTAACCGTAACTTTTTATAGGATTTGTCTCATCAACGATACCCATAAATCTTGGACCCCACGCCTGTGTGTAAGTATCGATGACAAATATTGCTCCATACTGCTCTAACTCATCAAAAAGACGCAAATCATACCATATTGGTAGATTGTCCCATAACAACCTAACCTTTTCATCTGGCACTGGAAAATCTTTGTTTTCTATGCGTTCTTTAAGTTCATCCCTTAAGAATTCAAGATGCGAAAGGTACTCTTTTTTTCCACGCAATGCAACCATGGGAAACATGTGCGTAAAAATATCTCCTGCGTTCATTGGACAGGGCACATGTGCCCTTAACCCAAGTATTTCTGCCCAAATGCGTTTGCCTTCGTTAGCAATTTTCGTGATTTCGATAAATTTATCATAATCAAATTTGTTGCCCGTTTTAGCCTCAACAAAAGATATCATACGTTTTAGTTCTTCTTCCATGTAATCCAGATGAAACCCATCAGAATCATATTTAACCTGAGGTGCATCAATGGTGTATGTAGGTATATTAAAAAGCTTACCTACTGAACGCCACCATGTCATTATCATAACACAGGAATTTGTTGTTTCTACCTGTAAAGTTGGAAGGGGTAACTCCCCCATAGGACCTTTTTTGGCTAATAAAGCACCGATATTTGCCCTTGCGTACGAACAAAGGTCCTGAGTAAATCCTTTGTATTCAGACACCTTAGAAAGTTCAGGGGTGACTCTTTGTGCCCCACACATTGCTCCATAATTTTCTGGATAAAAAGGGAAAACATCCATCGCATAGAATATTTCACATGGCACACCAACATTCAGCCATGCAACTGGCTTTCCAGCTCTGGACACCTCGAAAAACTCGTCGTAATAATTTTTTATCAATCTTTTTAAACTCTCAGTTGCTTTTAGCCTCTTACCCATCTTTTCTCCATATTCTATGCAATGCTAATATAAACGCTAACAATTTAAAAAATTATACCTTCAATCTGTTCTGCAAACGCCTCTAATCGTGTTTTTAATTGTTGTTTGTTTGACAACCTGTGGTCTGTCTCAACATAAATATGCGGCACGCCCTCTTTTTCTAATCTTTCTTTGATAAATGCATATTCAACGCCTTCTGAGTCACAAAAATGGGTACGCAAAAATACTACCCCTTTTGCGTTGGAAGAGTTTATCTCATACATAAGTTCTTCAATCCTTCTTTCTGTGGGCTCTTTGACAGAACAAGGAGGTTTAAGGATGTAGCGTTTTGCAATATTTATCGCCATCTCGTTTATGTCTTCCCCGGTCTCGCAAACCAGATCTTTGAAAAATCTTGTTCCACTTGATATATCATCGCTAACGACTGAAAATCCAATTTCATCTAAAAGCTTAAAAAACTCCAATGTGTCAATTTCTGCAGCAGAGACAACAACTTTAATCTTGCTTTGAGATTTATTATCGCTATGTTTTAAAACAAATTTTTTGTAATCAGCTACAAAATCATTATTGTCAAGATATGTTGAGGAAAAAACAAGTTTGTAAAACTCTTCAGAGCTACACGATAAAGAACCTTTTTTCCTCATACTGTATAGATTCATAAGCATCTTACGCTTTTCGTTTACCTGAGAAATTGCTCGTTTCAAATTATCTGTAAGTAATTGCTTGTTCAGATATTTCCCAACGTTATCAAATACCCTTAAAAACTCTTTCGCAAGATAACCTGCAGACTCTTCACGAGTTACCTGTGCATAACGAATATACTCAACAAAAGGAGAGAGTTTTTCTGTTTTCCAGACTTCATACACGCCACGTAAGGAATCGCAGTAACGTGTGAAGATTACCCCTGATAAAAAGTCGAGTTTTCTCTGAAACGCCTGTTCAAGTAAATTTTTTGCATAAGGACAGCAAAATCCCTGAATGTATGCGTTAGATACAGAAGGTTCTAACTCATCACTCATCAATCTTACTGGATGAATAGCCAACGCAATTAAAAACTCTTCTGGCATATACGTATCAAAATAACCTACGACATTTTTTGTTTTTGAAATATTTTGTAAATATGAAAAGTACTCCATCACTACCTACTTTCTTTTATTTTCATCAACAGGTTCAAATGCAAAATAGTAACGTTTTATTTCCACAGTCTCCCTGCCAAACTCTGCTGGAAAAGGCTCTACCTCATAAGAGACAAAACGAACTTTATCACCTTCTTCAAGTGATCCCGGCTTACAGTTGATAATACGTGTAATAAATGTAAAATAACCTTCTAACGTAATCATCGCCAAACAAAGTGGTGTTTCAAAACCAATCGGAACACCAATTTCTTCAACCACAGGCACTACCACTGTTGCTTCTTTGGGCAGTTCAAACCAGTCTAAATTTTCTGACAGACATTCTGGACATACAACACGTGGTGGATAAGAAAGCTTGCCGCAATCTTTGCATTTTGTAGTGGTAAAGCGCCCTTCTTTTAAATTATCAAAAAATGGCTGTATACGTGTAAATTCTTTACCCTGTGGCGGATAAAGATCCATTGTCACAGCATATTTACCTTCAAGTCTTGATATTCCTCTCATTTCTCCCTCCCATATACCAGTACAGTTTGAGCTGCAATCATTCCGCTAAAATTATGTGTTAAACCAAATTGTGCCCCTTCGACATTTTTTGCAGCCCTTCCCTGCAGTTGTTTCATAATTTCTATGCCCTGTCTGATACCAGTGCCTCCAAAAGGATGTCCACAGGATAACAATCCACCATCGGTATTAACCGCAACCTGCCCACCAAAGTCAGATTGTCCAGACTCTACAAATGGGCCACCTTCGCCCTTTTTGCAAAAGCCTAACTCTTCGTATTCAATAATCTCCGAGATACTGAAACAGTCGTGTACTTGCGCCACTTTAATATCTCTGGCGGTTATGCCAGCCTCACTATAAGCCTTTTGAGAGGCAATTCTAAGTGCCTCCCAGCTTGTCCAGTCTACTTTATTTGCGGAAGCATTATAAAGAGTACACTGACCTGTGCCCATAATATAAACAAGTGGCCTATCTGTAAGTTGTTTAGCCTTTTCTTCTGAGGCAAGGATTACTGCAGCAGCACCATCTGTAAGCGGACAACAATCGTATAACTTAAGTGGCTTAGCAACAACCTTGGCACACATTGCAGTGTTTAAATCAATACATTCTTTAAACTGGCCTTTAGGGTTGTTTAAACCATTGCGTCTATTTTTCACGGATACCATTGCCATCTGTTCTTCTGTCGTTCCATATTTTTTCATATGTAGCTTTGCCACCATGGCAAGCGCAGCAGGGGGCAATCCCAATCCATGCGCACCGTCATAGTCGTGATCAACCGAACACAACTGACTATAAAATGCTTCCCATTTTTGCGGCGTATTAAGCTTTTCCCCACCGGCTACCATAACTACATCGGCAACGCCAGCTTTTATTAAACTATACGCCATTATAATTGCACTTGAACCACTTGCACAAAGCAACTCAACCCTTGCACATACACTTCTTGTCTTTATTCCAAGATGTTCTGCAACGAGTGGAGCCAGATGAGTTTGTGTAGCAAGTCTTTCTGTATAAGCAGATGCAACAATAAGCCCATCAATATCCTTATTTGTTACCATTGGGTTGTCTTCAAAACATGCCTTCCCTGCCTCCTGAAAAAGCTCTCTCAATGTGGCCTGTCTTACACCCCATTGTGACATCCCCCCTGCTATAATACAAACATTTCTCATACTCTCCTCCAACACAGTTTGTAACAAAATAAAACCTCGTTAAAAACCTAATCTTAAACGTTCTTTTTAAAAGCAAGCGATATGCCAACTAACTGCTATTCAAAATAATGTTATATTATCAGAGAGTTAAACTTTTTGCAAAACTTCTTTTGGCAAACGTTGTTTTACTCAATAGATGAAAATTTACCGATTATGATGGTTGTTTTTTACCAGATGTTTTTTTGAAATTTAATATCACAAAGATAACAATATGATGTAATAAACAAACAGCGTTAATCTTTTATTCCGTAGTGTTTCATTTTATATCGTAATGTACTTCTATCAAGTTTTAAAAGTTTTGCTGCATCACTCTTATTCCAGTTAGTCTCTTTTAAAGCATTTAAAATAATTGATTTTTCAATATCTTCAATATATGTCGTCAAACCTACCATCGTTATCTGTTCTAACGACTTTAAAACCTGTTTTGATTCATTAGCTTGCTCACCTAAAAGTTCAGCTGGAAGATGTTCTGGCAAAACATACTCTCCATCTTCGAGGATTGCTATTTTCTCAACTATATTTTTTAACTCCCTGACGTTACCCGGGAAATCATAATTTAAAAAAAGTTTAAGCGCTTCGGCGGAGATTCCTTTAAACCTTTTTCCTGTTTGTTCGTTAAAATAGCTTAAAAAATATTTTAGCAACGGTTCAATATCTTCTTTTCTCTCTCTCAATGGTGGTATCTTAATCTCTATAACCTTTAGTCTGTAATACAAATCTTTCCTGAACTTTCCTTCTTTTACAAGTTTTTCTAAATCCTGATTGGTAGCTGCCAAAAACTGAACATCAAGGGCGATATCTTCGGTCCCTCCAATTCTCCTTATCTTTTTGTCTTCAAGTGTTCTTAAAAGCTTGGTCTGCAAATCTGGACTCATATCACCAATTTCATCTAATAACAACGTTCCTTTATTTGCCTTTTCAAAAAGTCCTATCTTGCGTTCTTTTGCATCAGTAAATGCACCTTTTTCATGACCGTATAATTCACTTTCTAATAAGTTTGAAGGGATCGCAGAACAGTTAATAGCAATAAATGGCCAGATTGCGCGTTTACTTTCGTAATGAATGGAACGTGCCACAAGCTCTTTTCCTGTACCACTTTCTCCTAATATCAATACTGCGTTTGCACCTGAACGAGAAATTTTTTTTATCTTATCAAAGATCTCGATCATCCTGTCTGACCTGGCAATGATGTTTTTTATACCATACCGCTCTGATTGGGTACTTAATAGCCTTCTTACATCCCTATCAAGTCTTTTTGTGTCTAATGCCAACTTCACTATTAATTCTATATCTTTTGTTCTAAAAGGCTTTTGTATAAAGTCATAAGCTCCTAATTTCATTGCAGTAACAGCATTTTCGACCGTCCCATAAGCAGTCATAACAATAACTATGGGTTTATCTTCCATTTTTGATAGTTCTTTTAGAAGTTCTATTCCTAAACCATCTGGAAGTTTTAAGTCGAGCAACAATATATCATAAAAATTTTCTTCTAATAACTTTTTTGCCGAAGCTAAATTGTCTGCTGTTCTGACATTATAGCCTTTGCCGCCAAGATACTCAGCTAAGGATTCTGAAATAATCTCTTCATCATCTACAATAAGGATATCTTCATTCATATACTTTTAAACTCCAACTGGTAAGTGTATTGTAAAACGTGTCCAGGACTTTCCATCACTTTCTACTGTAATTTCACCGTGATGCTGTCTTATTATATTTCTTGAAATATGAAGTCCTAAACCTGTCCCCGTATGTTTTGTAGTAAAAAAGGGGTCAAAAACCTTGTCTAAGTTGCTTTTGGCTATCCCGAAACCTGTGTCCTCTACAGCTATTTCTGCTTTTTTGCCGATTTTTTTTAACGTAATAGTAAAATGTCCACCATTTTTCATACTATCAAGACTGTTATTGAAGAGGTTCAAAAATACCTGGTTAAACTTTTTTCTGTCAAGCAACACAACAATATTTTTCTGTTTCATAATAACATCTATATCAACGTTTCTTTTTTTTGCAGTATCTTTTACTGATTCTACAAATGAATTTATTGCTTCTTCTAACTTCACCTGCTCTAATTTTAAATCCTGAGGTTTTGAGATTTCAAGCATTGATTTTACCATTTCTTCCAGCTGATTTATTTCTGTTAAAATTTTATCTATTGTTGAGATCTGTTTTTGACCCATATTAGGTGATTCTTTTAGCATTTCTAACATTATGTTTATGCCTGTAATGGGATTTCTTAGTTCATGGGCTATCGCTGCTGCAAACTGCCCTAAGTTAGATAGCCTCTCTGCCTTTTCTTTTTCTTGATAAGCCCTCCTCAATTCGGTAATATCATCAAACACTATCATAACATCATCACCATCTAAAGCCATCCCTTTCACCGGTACGATTGTCATATTAAAAAAGCTGTCCCCATGTGCTATCTGAAGATTTCTAAACGGCCCTTTACCTGAAAACGTATCTTTAATAGACTTTATTATCGCTTCATCCTGAAAGATATGGTATATTTTTTTCCCACGAGCGATATTTTTTTCACCAAGTATCGTTATAGCACTTTGATTATAGGTTTTTACCTTCCAATCAGGGTTGACAATAATTATACCGCTCGGAATATTGTAAAGAATGCAATCACGGAACTGTTTGCCGCGCTGTAATCTGTGGTAATAGATATAGTTCTCCATGGCTGTTCCAACCTGAGTGGCAAAAAGATTTAAAAGCTCTTTTTCGGCATCACTAAAAGGCAACCCCTTTTTTCTACCTCCAATAACACCTAAAAGTCCCCTTTTACCTTTTACTGGTGCGATAATAAGGTTGTTTTCACCTTTATCAGTATCTGAAACGGCAAGTATTTCCCTGCTTTTTCCCACCCAACCAATAAAACCATATCCCATCGGAATAACTTCTTTCTCGTCCTCATTCCCTAAAAACGCTTCTAACATAAAAAAGCCCTTCTTTTCGTCAAGGGAGTAAAAAAAGCTACTGTCTAAATTAAGAAATTTTTGCAAGCCTTCAACAACGATATTGCTGATATCCTTTCTATCAAACGAAAGGTTAAGCTCTGATATGGTTTTTAAAAGTATTCTCAGTGTTGAATTTTCTTTTTTTAGATTCACCTTAGCCACCTGCTATTGGTGGGAAAAGCGCAACTGTATCGCCGTCTTTGAGCACGTATGAAAGCTCGGCAAACTCGCCATTAACAAGTTTTATCATAGGCATATCAAACGGAATATTGTTTTGCTTTATCAATTCCTCGAGTGTGCTGCCTTCTTTAATATCAATTTCCTGATATTTAGGCCCAAAATCCCTTAATGTGGCAAAAAGTTTTAAAGTTATCCTCATAATTAAAATTATACAGTTTTTTTACCTCAATTTCTCCCAAAATTTAGTCTAATGCTCTTTAATACCTGCAAACAGATAACTGAACTTGTCTGAAAATACTACCTTTATCAACCTTTTTTCATCTGAAACGTATTCCAATGTAACAAAAATAGTGTCATCTGTCGAAAGGAGGTGTTTGAGTTTTTCTGCCCACTCGACAAGTATCACTCCATCCATCTTTATGAAATCAAACCAACCCAGTTCTTCAAGTTCATCCACCGAAGATAGTCTGTAAAGATCGATATGAATAAAAGGAAGTCTACCTTTTGTATGCATTTTTGAAATAACAAATGTTGGGCTCGAGACATCATTTTCAGGCACGTTAAGTCCCTTTGCGACACCCCTTGCAAACTGTGTTTTCCCAGCACCTAAATCGCCTGTTAATGCAAAAACTTCTTTGCCAACACAGTTTTTTCCAATAACTTCTCCCAAATCTACTGTTTCTTCTGTGTCGTTTGTTATAAATGTTAACAGACCTAACATATTAATCTATTGTAAAGATTAAGCCTTAATTTGCCTTTCTTTTAAAAATGCCTTTAATAACCCTTCTTTTGTTACAACACCTATGGGCTTATTATTGTCTAACACAGGAAGATGATGAATATCTTTTTCTAACATAAGTGTAGCGGCATCTTTTATCGAGGTTTCTCCATTTATAGTGATTATGTTTTTAGACATTATCTCTCCAACCCTGGTGGCAGAAATCTTTTTTATTTCATCATTAAACTTAGCGACACTTTCAAGAAAAATCATAGAATCAAAGAATGTAAAAACCGTTGGAATATGAAGATTCTTTTCCTGAAATATGAGATCAGTTTCTGTAACAACCCCTGTCAGGTTTCCGTCACTATCAACAACAAGCGCGTAATCTTTTTTATTTTCTATGAATGTTTTTGCAAGTGTTTCTATATCCATATTCTCAGTAACTGTTAAAAAGTCACTATCCATTATATCTTTTACTATCATTTGAGACCTCCCATTTTTTTAATATATACGGAATTTTGTCAATAATATCCGTTGCTATAAGTGAAGTATCTCCTACATCTAAGCTTGCTAGCTCGCCAGCAAGTCCATGTAATGTGAGTGACAATAAAACTGCGTCCTTAGTAGCATACCCCTGAGCAAGGAAACTACCGATTACTCCAGATAAAACATCACCCACACCAGCAGTTGCCATTCCTGGAGAACCAAACGTAGAAATAAAAACCTCTCCATCAGGCGTTGCAAATATAGTAGTAGCAGATTTTAAAACAAGAAAAACTTTTTCTTTCGTAGCAAAATTCTTTGCAATATTAACTGGATTCTGTAATATCTTTTGTTTGTCACACTTAAGTAAACGTTGCATTTCACCAATATGTGGTGTCAAAACAACATCAGTCTCTACTCCTTTAAGAAGCTCTATTCTCCTTGATAACAGATTAATTCCATCAGCATCAATAACTACAGGGTATTTAATTTGGTTTAATAAAGAGATAAAGAACTCCTCCGTTATCTCGTTTGCACCCAAACCTGGCCCTATAACCACAGCTGCCTTATCTGACAAAAACTCCTTTACGGTATCAACACTCGCAAACGAAATATAACCGTTGATATCACCCACTGGCAATGTCATTACTTCTAAATTAACGTTTTCAATCAGAGGATTTAGAGAGTGTGGGCAAACTATCGTTGCAAGTCCAACGCCAACACGCATCGCGGCTTTAGCTGCCATAGTTACTGCACCAGTTTTACCGGTCGAACCACCAATTAAGGCAAGATGTCCATAGCTGCCTTTGTGTGACTCTGGCTGCCGCCTTTTTAAAATATGCAATATTTCTTTTTCCTCAAGTTTGTTACAACAATTATTATTGTAAAGTTTTTCAGGCAAAGAGATATCTACAAGAAAAAGTTTGCCGCAATAAGCCCTTCCGGGAAACAAAAGCTGCCCAATCTTGTACAGTCCAAGTGAGATAGTTGCAAACGCCTTGATCGCTTCTCCCAGGACCATACCTGTATCGGCGCTTATGCCGGAAGGAATATCCACTGAAAAAACCTTTTTTGACAAACTATTAACAAAAACAATCAAATCACGATACACACCAGTAACTTCCCTTGAAAGCCCTGTCCCGAAGATCGCATCTACCAAACAATCTGCACTCTGTATTAATGACTTTGCCTCATCATTTAATTCTTTTGTTTCACAAACAAATAACCCCATTTTTTTTATAATCTCTAAATTTGCCGCTGCCTCTTCTGGTAAATTACCATCTTTTTTGATAAAAAGAACTTTAACATTCACACTGTTGTTGTAAAGATGTCTTGCAAGGGCAAAACCATCACCACCATTGTTGCCATGTCCACAAAGTATCAAAAAATCTTTTTCGATAAGCTCAGGAAAATTATTTAAGATTGTGGAGCACAATCCAAACGCCGCATTCTCCATCAAAATCATGGGAGTAATGCCTATCTTTGCTGCTTGAACTTCTAACTCTTTCATTTCTCTGGAAGTAACTACCTTCATATCTTCTCAATCACCGCCATTGCAATAACATAATCCTTCTCATGACTTATCGATAAGTGACTTTGAAAAGGGCCAAACATTCTTGAAATTTTATCACTAACTACATAATACGGTTTCTTTAATTCGTTGTGTAAAACTTCAATATCTTTAAACGAAACACCTCTAAAACCAGTCCCTAACGCCTTAACAAAAGCCTCTTTTGCCGCAAAATGGACCGCTAAATCCTCTGGAGTTTTACAGGGCTGTTCTCTCGATGTAAGCACCTTCATAGAAAATTTTTCGCCAAATCTATTTGCGGCATCTTCTATTCTTTGTATCTGAACAATATCCACGCCTATTCCAAAAATCATCTTATTTTTCTGAAGCCTTGGTGATTATTTCTTTCATTTGTTTGACAGCAGTTTCCAATCCAACATAAATCGCGTGAGCGATGATACTGTGTCCAATGTTAAGCTCGTAAAGCGAAGGTATCGCAGCAATTGCGGCAACATTTCTGTAGTGAAGTCCATGCCCGGCACTTGTAACTAAACCAGCATCTACCGAAAACCTTGCAGCATCAATGATTGATAAAAGTTCATTTTTCTGCTCGCTCTCATTATAAGCGTCAGCATATCTGCCTGTGTGAATTTCTATGCCCTGTACACCTGTTTTTTGTGCTGCTTCTATCTGATTTTTATCAGCATCTATAAAAACAAAAACCTTTATACCGTTTTTAGAGAGTTCTTCTATCACATATTTAATTTTATCTGAATTTCTTCTTACATCAAGTCCACCCTCTGTGGTTAACTCTTCCCTTTTTTCAGGAACTAAAGTCACCATTTCTGGTTTTATTTTTGATGCTATTTTGACCATTTCTTTAGTGGCAGCCATCTCTAAATTTAACCTTGTCTTTACAATCTCTTTAAGTAGGTATAAATCTCGCTCCTGAATGTGCCTTCTGTCCTCTCTTAAGTGTACTGTGATACCATCCGCTCCGCCCAATTCAGCAAGAACAGCGGCATAAACAGGGTCGGGGTAAGCGGTATTCCTTGCCTGTCTTAATGTAGCTACATGATCTATATTAACACCCAGCTTCACCATAAAAACTCCTTTAACAAAGGTGTTTTATTAAAACATCTTTCAGTTCTGCAGTCCACTTATTGATAAGTTTGTCCTCTTTGCACTCTATCATCACCCTTAACTTTGGCTCTGTTCCAGAATATCTAATATTCAATCTACCTCTATAAATTTCTAACTCTTTTTCAGCCTCGCATATAACCTTATTTATTGCTTCTATAGAGCGAAAGTCTTTCTTTTCCAATACATTAATACTGAAAAGCGTCTGTGGATATGGAGTAAAGATTTTTGATAGTTCGGAAAGCGATTTGTTCTCAAGTATTATAGTCTTTAATAACTGCAGTGCCGCAATGACCCCATCACCAGTAGTGGTATAGTCCAGCATTACAATATGTCCTGACTGTTCTCCACCCAAATTTAGAGAACTTCTGCGTAGTTCATCAACAACATATCTATCACCAACAGGCACTTTAACAACCTTACCACCCATACCCTCCATAAAATCATTCAGAGCCATGTTGCTCATAACTGTAGCAACTATTGTTTTGTTCACCAATCTTTCTTCTTTAATCATGTTCATCGCAAGTAACCCCAGTATCTTATCACCATCAAGTATCTGCCCTTTCTCATCACAAAAAATCACCCTATCACCGTCACCATCTAAGGCAATGCCTATATCTGCTTTGGCATCTATAACATGCTTACTAAGGTGTTGAGGATACAAAGCACCACACTCTTTATTAATATTTTCCCCATCAGGGGCAACGCCAACGGCCACAACCTGAGCCCCAAGCTCTTCAAAAACCTTAGGTGCAATTTTATAGAAAGCTCCATTTGCACAGTCAACCACAATTTTAATGCCCGAAAGCGTTAATTCTTTTGGAAAAGTCGTTTTTAAGTAACTTAAATACCGACCTGCGGCGTCGTCAATCCTTGAAGCCTTGCCAATTTCCAGATGAGTAGGTCTTATATTATCAATTTCATCATTAAGAACAAGCTGTTCTAATCTATTTTCTATGTCATCGTTTAGTTTGAAACCATCTGCCGAAAATATCTTAATCCCATTGTCAAAATACGGATTATGCGAAGCTGAAATTACTATGCCTGCGTCAGCCCTTATGCTCTGTGTTAAAAACGCTATACCAGGTGTTGGAATTGGACCTACAAGCACACAATCAACACCCATTGAACATAAACCAGAAGCAATCGCCATCTCAAGCAGATATCCTGAAAGTCTAGTATCTTTGCCAATAAGTATTTTATGGTGTTTTTTGTTATCAACTTTGAACATATAACCACATGCACGACCTACTTTCAATGCTACTTCTGGCGTAACGGGATACTGGTTTGCTATCCCTCTTATTCCATCAGTCCCAAAAAGTTTTCCCATAACTTCTCCTGCAAAATAACTATTTAAATGTAATCTTTACTTTATCCGGTATAACTTTAACATTACCTGCCGGTGTAACAAGTTTAACGACAATTTCTTTTGCACCTTTCACTTCTCCTATCTGCTCAGTATATAAATACTCAATATTTTCAAGGCTTTTGGCTTCACCTTTTACAACCACAAATTGAGGTTTAATCCTGTAACTAATGCTACCTTTATAATCTGCAATAACTCTCACCCTTTTTTCCACAAATGGCTTTATTTTAAAAGAAATTTTATCGGGTTGAATGCGTATAACCTCTATATTTCTTGGAAAATCTAACATTGAAGTAGTTATTGGCAAAGAATATTTTCCACTCTTATAGCCTTTTAATGAGATATCTAATTTGTTATCGTTTCTAATAAAATTAGAAACAATAGGTCTGGCTCCCTTTATCCAGACAGTTATATCTGATGTAGAAACATCATCAAGGTAAAATTCTTCGCTTACATTAGAGAAAAAAAGTGTTATTTTAATGGATGTTTCAACGCTTTCTTTTCCCTGCACATAAAACCATAAAGTTATCCCTAACAAAAGTGAAATCAGTTTTAAATAAAAATTTTGTGCTATCTTCATTTTTTTGCAACCTTTTTGCCTGCTAACAGCTTGTTCAAGAGTCTTTCTAAAACCTCTGTCTCTAACTTCATCGTTATCTTACCATCCACCGCTACTGAGATGCTGCCCGTCTCTTCAGATACAACCACACAAACCGCATCAGTCTCTTCGGTAATACCAATTGCCGCCCTATGTCTTGTCCCCAGACTCTTTGATAAATCTGTTCTTGTTGTTAGAGGTAAAAAACAACCCGCCGCAACTATTAAACCATCTTTAATAACTACAGCTCCATCATGCAGCGGCGTCGCAGGATGAAAAATCGAAAGTATCAGCTCTTTCGTTATTTTTGCATTCAGGATTGTTGCATCTTCCATGTACTCTTTTAGCTCATCATCTCTCTGGAACACGATTATTGCTCCTATTTTACTCAATGACAGAGAGTTAATAGCCTTGATTATCTCATCAAACTTTTCTTCCTGTTTGCTTATTCTGGAAGTTTTCGGAATTGCACCTCTTCCCATTATCATCAAACCACGCCTGATTTCCGGTGTAAATATTATGACAAGTATAACGAAAATTGATGAGATGAAGTTGCTGAGTATCCAGTTAAGTGTAGAGAGCTGAAAAAAATCCGTTATAAAATAGGTAACAAAAAGGAGCAGAGATATAGCTACAAGTATCTTAAGTGTTCTCGTTCCCTTTAAAAAAACAAGAATTTTGTATATCACAAAAGATATGACTGTAATGTCTAATAAATCTTGCCAGCGTAACGTATATAAAATGGTCTTCATATTTTCTAAAATATATCTGCATTTTTTATCGCATCTGCTACCAGAACAGTATCTTTGGCCTTTTTTACATCATGAACTCTAACAATGTGTGCACCATTTAGTATGCCAATAGCAATGGCTGCCATCGTGCCATCATCTCTAAAAGCTGCATCTTTACCTGTAATTTTACCAATGAACGACTTTCTTGATGGGCCTATGAGAACAGGTAAACCAAAAACAGAAAACTCGACAAGATTTTTTATAATAGACAAATTATGTTCAAAAGCTTTGCCAAATCCAATACCGGGATCTACAACTATATTTTCTATGGGCACCCCTGCTTGAGTTGCAGTTGCTATCGAATTTGAAAGACTATTTAACACCTCTTCCATAAAATCTTCGTAATTGGTATCTTTTTGCATATCCTTTGGTCTTCCACGTGTATGCATCACAACTAAACCTGCATTATGTTTGGCAACAACATCTTTCATTCCATCATCAAAATTTAACCCACTTATATCATTAACAATATCTGCACCAGCTGATAATGCGGCATCTGCAGTGCTTGCTTTATATGTGTCAACCGAAATCAGTATATCTTTATTTCTCTTGCGTATCTCCTCTATAACTGGTATAACACGTCTTATTTCTTCCTCTTCAGGTATATAATCTGCTAACGGACGAGTAGATTCCCCACCAACATCAATAATATCTGCACCTTCATCAATCATTTCCATTGCCCTTTTTACGGCTCTTTCGGTATCCTGATACAATCCACCATCTGAAAAAGAGTCGGGTGTTACGTTGAGTATTCCCATCAGAAGCGTCCTGTTACCCAATACAACTTCCCGATTTTTCACCTTCCAGACAAACTCTTTTTTTTCAATGTAGGCAAGTATTTCTTTAATTTCAGCGGAAAGCTTTTTCATCGAAAAAGGCTGCAGCAGCAACCTTCTGCAAAGCTCATAAAGCTGTTTGACTGTCCCCATTACCAGTACATCAGTGCGCTCTATGGAACCAGTAAGAACTTCTCTTGCAACCGCAGCGTCTCCACCTATAGCAAGCATCTCTTGTTTAAGGATGTGTGCCTGAGGCAATTTGAGATTATGTATTTTTAAATTGACTGTTCTGGTTTTTCTAAACATCGCTGCTACGCCACCACGATCAGAACCTATCTTCTCGATCTGTGTCCTTGCCTCATAACACTTTGAAATATTGACTAGTCTGATATTAAACAAGCACTTCTCCTGAAAAAATTAGGTCTATATCTCTTGCATCAAGTGTTTCTTTTTTAAGCAAAGCTTCAACAAACTTTTCCAGCTTATCACTATTATCCATAAGTATTTTTTTTGCCATTTCATAGCTACTTTCTACAAAACGTCTGATCTCTGCATCAATTTCAATTGCGGTTTTTTCACTATAATTTTTATGTTCAGCAAAGTCTCTGCCCAAAAATATATGCTCTCCTCTCTTGCCAAAGGTAACTGGTCCCAACTTTTCGCTCATCCCCCATTCACAAACCATCTTTCTTGCAAGCTCTGTAGCCCTCTCAAGGTCATTGCCAGCCCCTGTAGTCATCTCGTTAAGTGCAATCTCCTCCGCAGCCCTACCACCTAAAAGTATCGTCAGGTTATTGACAAGATATTCCTTAGTGTGATTATGTTTATCATCAATAGGAAGTAGCTGCGTTAAGCCTAAAGCCATACCCCGTGGGATAATCGAAACCTTGTGTATAGGATCAGCATTGGGCAACATCTTCGCAACAATAGCATGTCCGGCTTCGTGGTAAGCAGTCACCCTTTTTTCTTGCTCGCTTATCACCATACTCCTGCGTTCTGTACCCATCATAACTTTATCTTTAGCCATTTCAAAAGTCTTCATATCAACTTCTGTCTTGTCCAGCCTCGCAGCAAGAAGCGCAGCTTCGTTTACCATATTTGCCAAATCCGCCCCCGAAAATCCAGGCGTCCCTCTTGCAAGCAATGCTAGATCTACGTCAGCGGCAAGAGGTATCTTGGCTGTGTGAACTTTTAATATCTGTTCTCTACCTTTTACATCTGGCTTTGGCACAACAACCTGTCTATCAAAACGGCCGGGTCTTAACAATGCCGGATCTAATATGTCGGGTCTATTTGTAGCAGCAACTACAATAATGCCAACATTTGGGTCAAAACCGTCCATCTCAACCAAAAGCTGATTAAGTGTTTGCTCTCTCTCATCATGTCCTCCGCCCAGTCCAGCGCCTCTTTGTCTCCCGACAGCATCTATCTCGTCTATAAATATGATACAGGGGGCATTTTTCTTTGCAGAATCAAAAAGGTCTCTTACACGAGACGCTCCAACACCAACAAACATCTCAACAAAGTCCGAACCTGATATCGAAAAGAATGGCACGCCAGCCTCTCCTGAGATAGCTTTGGCGAGTAAAGTTTTGCCCGTTCCAGGTGAGCCAACAAGCAAAACCCCCTTTGGGATTTTTGCCCCCAGTCGTGTAAACTTCTTTGGGTCTTTTAAAAAATCTATAATCTCTTTTAGCTCTTCTTTAGCCTCGTCTATCCCCGCCACATCTGCGAATGTAACCTTGTTCTTGCTGTCTGTCTGTGTCTTGAAGCGTGCCTTACCAAAAGACAGAGCCTTGCCCTGTCCCGCCTGCATCTGCCGCATAAAAAATATCCATACTGCGATAAAAAGTATCATTGGCAGCCACGAAATCAACGCATTCTGCCAGAAACTCGTCTCTTCAGGTCTCACTTCCACCTTAATCCCCTTTTCACGCAGTATTTTAAAAACTTCAGGATCGGGCGGAAGATATGTTCTAAATTCAGTCCCATCTTTATATTTGCCCGTAACTTTCTGGTTTTGAATTATCACAGAATCAACTGTCCCCTTTTCTGCATCAAGCAAAAAATCACTATAAAGAATTTTGCTTACCTTAGCTGCTGGTTGATTAAAGTAGTTAAAAAGCAACATGAGTGTCAATAATAGTAAAACCCATATTGCTAAAGTTCTAAAAGCATTGTTCATAAATACTCCTAAATTTATTTACAAAAAGGCCCTTTGTAAGAAACAAAAACTTCAACTTACTGATCTACCACCAAAAACCTGTTCATTATTTTACTATATAATTCACTTTCAAGAAAGTTTATTTTAAAAGTTAGTTTTGAATTTTTAAAAAAAGCTTCTTTTTTACCGCACAAAGGTGTGTAAATAACTCTGCCATCAAAAACTACCAAAGGCAGTAAACGTCTTAATACTTGAGGAACACCTTTGTCGTTATACAGCTTCTTCAATTTCCTGCCATTGTAAAGATCACCCTCTCTAAAACCTCTAATAATAACTGATGATATGTCTCCTTTAACCATTTCAATTTCGAAATAGCCCAAACAAAAAGGCAACATATTTAACCCTTCTTTTGCAATAAATTCGTATGGTGGCACATCAAAACATTTTTTGCTCACAAAAATTATATCAGGAGATTTTATAATAACAACATCATGTGGGAACTGTTGTCTAAAATTTTCTTTTTTTATTGCATTTTCATAAAACATATTTATGTGAAAGGCATCTATGCCGTGGATGCTACCGGTAAACTGTTCGTATATAGATCGCAACACTTCTTTACAAATAAAAACGTTTAATTTTAAAATATCGCTGCTATAAATGCTGAAATCTTGCGTTTCAGCAATGAGAAATCTATTACACTGTTTTTTTGCCTCTTCATCAATATAATTGTTCAAATCCCGGCAAATTTGCGATAAAGATGTTAAATGATTTATAGCCTTTTTATTAACCCTATTTAGTTGTGGTAAAACATTATGTCGGATAATGTTTCTGTCATAACAGAGTTCATAATTTGAGCTATCTTCGAGATAAAAAATGGCATTTTCGTCTGCATAAGCTTTTATGTCAGATTTTTCTATAAAAAGTAGAGGGCGAATAAACCTATCTGACATAACATTCATACCACATAGCCCTCTAAAGCCTGTACCTCTTGCGATTCTGTATATCAATGTCTCTGCCTGATCATTGAGGTTATGTCCCAAAGCGATTTTATTAGCTCCTGTTTTTTTTGCCACTTTAGTCAAAACAATCTTTCTGACTTCCCTGCCACACTCTTCTATGCTCATTTTCCATCTTTTTGAAAGGCTTTTAATGTTAGACGAGACTACAAAAAGTTTTAAATCATATCTTTTCTTAATTTCTGCAGCAAGCCTTTCTGCATCGTTTCCCGACTCTTCTCTTATCAGGTGGTTTATGTGGACAGGTATAATTTCTATTCCAAAGGCATCTTTGACACGATAAAGACAGTCTAACAGCGTCATAGAATCAGAGCCACCAGAACAACCAACAACAATCTTTTTGTCAATACCATATTCGATTAGTTTGTGTTGTCTGATACAGTCTATAAAGGCTTTGATTAGTTTACTTTGCTCCATGTTTTGAAAGATAAGCCCTTTCGAGCTCTTCAATATAAAATCTATCCATTCCGCTATTGGCTATGAAATCTTCCTTAAGCTTCTTTTCTTTGTCATCAGATATGCGTGGTAAAATCTGAGTGATAAAAAACACTTCTTTCTTGATATGCCAGAATATATCTTGCCATAACTGCTTAGAAATATAAATGTCTGATCCCATTTCATCCCTTACTTTTTCTTCAACCTTTGAGATGTAGTAATCCATTTCCATTTCCTTTTCACCCCAAAGAGAAAAGACTTCCCAAAATTCATTTTTAATAATCTTAATCGCTTTATAGAAAATCACTTCATCAGTCATAAAACTTTTTAATGCATAATAACTCGGTATAAGCATGCTTTCATCCATGCTTATGAGCGGTATTTGATTTTCAAGAAAACTGATCCTTTTTCTGCCAAAAGAGGTTAAATAAGGGTCATCATAAACGTCTGCAAAAAAGAGTTCGTAAAACAATCTTTTTTTCAGCCCTTCGAAAATACTGTAGTTATTGGTCAGGCTCCTTAGATGGTTCTCAGTAATATTAAACTCCGGAACAAAAGCAATTTTTGTTATTAACTGATGGGTAGCATCAAATCTATCAAAATATGTGATAATCGTGTTAAAACCTTCAAGAAGCTTTATATCGCCATCTTTCGAAACTTTCTCGTCAATCAGCCTGCCCACATCTAAAAAATACTGCTCAAAATTCATGTCGCGCGACCTTAGAGAATCTTTTTTTGCAAAGATAATCTTTATTAAGTCGTCTTCAGATATTTCTCCTGTCTCCATAAATTTAGAAAGCAATGTCTGGATATCTTTTGGCTGACTTTCTACCTCTGGAATTGCAAAGCTTCTTTCTAAATTATCAAGGATACTCGCTGGAATCCCGTTTCTTATAAGCACAAGCCTTAATTTTTGAAGACGCGCTTCTTCAAATTCCAGTCCTTTAAATCTGTTAATTAATACAGAAACATACTCATTAACAAGATTTTGATTTTCCTCTTTAAGATAGGCACTTTCTACCCTTATCCTCTCCAGCTGGTAAGTATCAACCTTGCTTTCCAGATCCTTGATGCGTTTTTGTTCGGTTTCTGTCAATTCGCCTTTTAACATCAATTGCCATAACTCTTTAACCAAACCATCATATAACTTTAACATAATTACAAGATTATCTGGCTTACCAAGGCTCTTAAAGATAAGTTCAAGAAGCTCTTCGTCCTTTTCCTCTTCTACTAACGGAGTCCGTTTTAGTAATCTTCCTGTCTTTTTTAAAATTTCTTCCTGCTTTTTCCCTATATCTCTATTATCATCGCCGCCTAAAACGATAAAATAATAATTGGTAAGGGCACTTCCTCCATTGAAAATATTAACATAACTGTCACTGCCACTTATATTGTCAGTAAATTCAATAACATCTTGACCTTTTTGTGTGGCGCCAAACATTACCAACCTATTTTTTACCTCTAACTTGATTAAATCCTTAAATGGTCTATCAACACCAAACATATATTTACAGAAGCTGCCACCCAAGCCTTTGTAAGTAAGTCCTTTTTTATTGAGAGAAAAACCAAAGCCTTTAGAAAAAAACCTTTCTACATTATCTTCTTTGTTGTAAGCATAAAATGCCCTGTCATGTACGTTATGACCGTAAGCTAAAAAAACGTAGCGGATACGCTCGTCTACCTGCCCATGAAAGATGATTTTTTTAAGCATACAAAAATTTTACATTTAAGCATACTTTAAGGCAATAAAATAACGTTGGGAAGTTTGAAAAAGGTCTCTTACTCTGGGATACAGGCCAACCAATGGTTGTAAGTTATTATTTTATAAAAATCTTTTAAATTAGTTTCAAAGATTTCAGAAACATTTGCAGGATTTTACAAAGTTTTAGATGATATCACTTTTTTTCAATCAATCTGTATAAAGTGATTTTCTCCCTATTTTTGTCGGTAAAGATAAACGTTCTGTTATCACCACCCCAAAAAAGTTCACCAAACATTTTTTTCTCTATATTCATACTCGCTAACTGCCTTGGATTACGATTTAATTCAAAAATTTCAAAGCTTTCCTGCTCTGATAATCTTGCCAGAAGGTTACCAGAAGGTGAAACCACCATCTCTTTTCTTAAATCAAAAAAATCTTTCATAAAATTAAAGTGAGAACGAATATCTGCTTTACTTTCTATATAGCCACGCTCCTTTAGCGTCATATATACCACGTTGTCATCATTCAGAAAGTCTGCAAATTCGATAAAAAGCCTTTCATCAGTAATCCTGGAGTAAGATAGAGAAGGCAGTTGAAGTAGTATTATTGTCTTGTGATCTCCAGACATCAGTATTTTGTCTTCACTTTCATTAATGCTAAACGAACTTATAAAATTAAGCGGCACTTTAACCTTATTTTTCTCGAGATAGCTACTTTTTAAATCCTGCAAAAACGAAAAAAAGGGTATTTTAAATTGTTGGATATAATAAACAATGTTGCCTTCATAAACAACTACCAAACCACCGTTTTTGAGGGTTTTAATAAATTTAATAGGTTTTTTTAAAAACCTGAGCTTTCCTTCATACACTTTTGATTTAATATCAAATACATGTATATCCCCATCTGTATCAACAATAAACAGCCTTTCTCCATTAACATCCGTTGTAGCAATGGACACAGTAATATTTTTTAGACCTGAACTCCATAAAAACTGGGGAATAAGCATCTTTTTTGCTACATCTTTTTGAACTACATCGTTTTCAGCATTTTGCCAATTAACAACATTAAATTTGTCTTTAAAATATATGTCGCCTACAGGAAAAAAAACATCGCTTTTAACAGAAAAGGCTTTAAGTGAATCTCCATTATATAACAAAACATTTTTTGTATCTTTAGTAACCCATATCTTGCCTCGCTCAAAATCACCAAGTGGTACCACTTCTTTGCTTTCTAAGTTAATAAGTTTAAGGGAAACAAGTGCCTGTGCATTCAGCAGGGCTGGAATAAAAAACAAAAACAAAAATAAAAAGCCTTTTTTTAACATCAATTTATGATATTTAATTAAGATTTTTTTTTCAATAAAGTTTTAGTTTTTCATAAATTTTTATTGTGTTTTTTATAGAGTTTTCTACAGTATATCTATCAACTGTTTCGTAGCCATTTTGAATTAATCTTTCCCTTGTAACGGGATTAAGAAGTTTTTTAATCTTTTCTGCTATATCTTTAACATCGAAAGGATTACACAAATAGCCATTCTCTCCGTTTTTTACAAACTCTTTTGTTCCACCATTTTCTGTACCAATTACAGGAACACCACAAGCCATAGCTTCAAGATAAACCAGCCCAAAAGCCTCAACAAACGAAGGCATCGCAAATATATGGCTACTCATTAAAAATGATGGGATATTTTGCGGTGGCAGATATCCATAAAAATGAACAACATCGTTGCAACCTAACTCTTTCAACCTGTGTCTTATCTCTGCCTCATTTTTGTCACGTCCTGCAACTATCAGCTTTATGTTTATCCCTTCTTTATGTAAATGTTTAACAGCCTGAGCAAGTGGTACCAACCCTTTTCTTTGAAAGTTTCCACCAATAAAGCTTACCACAAAAGGTTCTGTTAACTGCCTGTTATTTTCAAGTTTTTTTAATGGGGCACCTATATAAACTTTCTCTATATTTCCCTTTTTTACATCAAAAAAGTCAGACAATCTTTCTCGAACAAAGTCTGTATTAGAAATCAGGCACTCGAACTTTTTGTAACACTTTTTCTCCATTTTATACAAAAGATAGTAATAAACAAGTCTCTTTTTCCAGTCAACAAAGTGGTCTTTCAATAGTTTTTGAGACTGCAGGTCAAAACTATATGTATCGTGAACAGAACCTATAAAAGTGATACCTTTAGCCTTTTTTACAAGCAAAGCCTCTCTTGCATCTAAAAAATGAGCCACTTTTATTTTATTTTTCATAGATGACAACACATTGCCAAAAGCCACAGAATTTGATAGCCACCTGTTAGGTGATGGATCATACTTGTTAATTGGCGTTTTTATAAAATAAGGGGGGGCATGCTGACAATCTGGACTAACTACACAAAAATTTACGTTTGCTTCCTTTAAGCCATTTACAAGAAGCTTTGCATATGTTCCAACACCACTATACACATTATCGTAAGTAGATGTTAGCAACACTAAATCTATCATGTTTTTTTTCCTCTTTTGAATAAATTTATTGTTCTTTGCAACTCTTCTTTTACAATCTTGCCAATCGTTTCAACATTGGCTAAACGATACACGGCTTTACGACCATTTTCAGCAACTATCAACGCCAAATCGTAGTTGTTTTTTATCCAGACAATCTTTTCTACCAGCTTAGCTGGATTTTCTGGTTCAACAAGGAAAAGATGTTCTCCATCGCGAAAAAACTCATTAACAGCATCAGATGCTTCGGTAATCACAACAGCGCCAGCAGCAAGCGCATCATATACTTTATTTGGCACAACTCTCGAAGCCTTTCCCCCTTTTTTGAATATCCCTAGCACAATGTGAGAGCTTTTAATCTCAGAAGAAAGCTGTTCAGGGTCCATCCAATCAATAAACTCTATTTTTTTTATATTGTGGTCTGCTACCATTTTTTTTATCTTTTTATACTCCTGACCTGTGCCAATAAGCTTAAATCTTATTTCGCTATCTTTTTCAAGCATCTTTGCAGCCATCACAATAGTTTCCACTGAATGCAATGGTATGTATTTGCCACAATATAGGACTTGAAAAAACTGTTTTTTTTTACTAACTGGCTGTTCTAAGAAAAACTCCTCCAATGCACCAACAGGGACTATACTAAACTTATCTTCGCGTATCTTAAAAAATGATGACAGATATTTTGCGTGTGTTTTCGTATCTATAAAAATCTTATCAGTCAGGAAAAAGGACAGTTTATCGATTAAATATATCGCTTTTGCAACAAACGAGTTTTCTTTAAACATTATCCTATCGTGAATAAATGTGTCGTAAAGTGAAACAAGAGGATTGAAAAAAACTGGAATCCTCCTCATCTTGAAAACAGGAGAAAATATAATGACATCAACGTGTGATGGATAGCCAATGATAATCGCATCACATTTAATCGTTAATGCCTTCCAGAAGAGAGCAAGATAAGCCTTTAAATATATTAATGCAAGCTTTATTAAATACCCAAAACTACCTATTGCGGTTTTATCCACTTTTAAGTTAACATGACAAATTATCAGTTCTACATCAGCCTTTTTTAATCCCTCTATAAATGTTATATTTCTGGGGTAATTTTTTTCAAAAGTGCCGAAGTAGCAAACCTTCATAAAATTTAACTAAATGCTCCCGAACAAAAAGTTATCCGCACGACTGTCTCTAAGCCAATCATTCATGCACAAACCTTTTTTGTCTTTTTCAGATATTAAGGGATTGTTTTTTAATATACCAAAAAATTCTTCCCGTAATCTTTCGTCACACACAGACCAATCTATGTCTGGTGCAGCAGGACTAACGCCTGCCTCTGTGGCAGGACTATATTCTCCTGTGCAAAAATACTCTATCTTCGACATTTCAGTATAAAAATTTCCATGTGCAAAGCCCGGTGGAATCCATATCCACTCGCCAAAATCAGCGTCATTATTGGCAGGCATATCATAAGCAATAATCTTTCCACAGTTTGGGGAGCCTTTTCGTATATCAAGCACCAGATCAACCATCCTTCCAAACACCGTTCTTACAAGCTTTCCCTGATAGGGCTGCCATTGAAAATGTAATCCCCTTATAGTGCCAGGGCGTGAAAAGCTTTCGTTACACTGCACAAAATCGTAACCTTTAAAAAAATCTAAAGATAGTATTTCACTTTTTCTGAAATGTTCTGTAAAAAAACCACGGTTATCACAAAAACGCCCATAGCGTATTACCTTTACTTCAGGGAAATAAAGCTCCTTAATTTCGATAAGTTTCATCCTAAATCTCCGTTTTGATAATATAACGTGAAGAGGTGGCATAGTAGCTTGCTAATAATTCTCCTATCAGCCCTATAGAAAAGAACTGCACGCCTACAACAACATTTAAAATGCCAAGCAGTAATAAAGGCAGCCTTCCCATAATACCACCATAACGAAACCTAAGATAAGCGATGTATCCATTAATGATAAGTCCGATCAAGATGAGAAAAAGACCAAATATGCCAAAAAAATGAAGTGGTTTCTTGCCAAATTTGCCAAGAAAAAGCACTGTACTAAGGTCGAATATGCCGGACAAAAACCTTTTTGGTCCAAACTTGCTGCTTCCAAACTTCCGTTCACTGTGTCTAACCTTTACTTCATCAACCTTAAAACCTTTCATAAACGCTAAAGACGGGAAAAATCGATGCAGTTCGCCATAAATCTGAACTTCTTCCACCACTTCCCTTCTCATAACCTTTAAGCCGCTGTTCATATCATGTATTTTTAGCCCCGTAAAGAAAGAAGTAACTGCATTAATTACCTTTGAAGGCAGCCTTTTACTAAGCGGATCGTGTCTGGGATATTTCCAGCCGACAACAAGATCGCAACCTTCTTCAATCTTTTTAATAAGTTTTGGCACTTCTTCTGGATTATCCTGTAAATCAGCATCCAGGGTTACGATAATATCTCCAGTCGCCTTTTTAAAGCCAGCGGATAAAGCAGCTGATTTCCCAAAATTCCTTCTGAACGAAATTCCTTTAACCCTCTTATCAGTTTTAGCAATTTCTTCAATAATAGAAAAACCACCATCAGTGCTGCCATCATCAACAAACACAAACTCAACATCTACTTCCTTAAATGTGTTTTTCAATCTTTCATAAAGATGAGGCAAACTTTCTCTTTCGTTAAAAAAAGGTACTACAATTGATATCATTGTCAATAAATTACCATAAAATTTTTTATTTTAAAATCCTAATTTAACAAAACTCAGATAAACTATCATAATTGAATCTTCTCAATCTTTATTTCACTTTTGTAAGCCTTTTTAAACGGGGCTTTTAAAATACCATAAATCGTCCCAATTCCATAAACTATATGTAGCAAAAAACTTGTAAATGGCAGTAGAACAAATCTCCAATCCTTTTCTCTAAATAGCTTTATAATTGCATCTCCAAATAACATTAAAAAGTAAAGAAACAGGGGTAATAATAAAATATCTCTCACATACAGGGCTACAACGAAATAAAGGAAGAAAAACATCGGCACAAAATTGATAATATTAAAACTTCTGGGATAATAGACCGTTTGTTCCCCTCTACCTCTCCCGTAGTTAAAAATCTGTTTAACAAATGCCTTTAAAGTTTTTCTCGGCATCCTTACTATATAAGCATCTGGATCATAAACAATCTTGTAACCATTATGTTTAACCTTTTCCATCAGTTCGTTTTCTTCGTTTGGATAAAGCCGTTCGTTCAATCCGCCCATAGACAGAAACAAATCTTTTTTCATCACCATGTTGCAAAGTATTATCTCTTTTTCGGTGGTAAATCTCACATTGCCAGCTCTTTTATAACGATTAGAAGATGCACCAGAACATAAAACAGATTCTAAAGTTTTACCAAAAATGAAAGGCAAGATATTGATATTTTTGGGAGCAATACTCGGACCGCCAGCAATCGCAACATCATCAGCCTCAAGATGCCTTAACAAAAGCTTTAAAGTATCTTTTTCTGGAAGCGAATCATTATCAAGAAAATATATAATCTCGCCTTTAGCTAATTTTACTACCGTATTCCTCTGGTAGGATGGATTCTTGCCGTACACAAGGTAAACATCTAACCTGTCTTTTGGATAATCTAACTTTCTGATAGCCTCAACAACCTCAGGTTTAAGACCTGGCTTTACTGGCACAACTATTGTTACATATGGGTAATGTTTCATAAAAGGATTTTAACATAACCAAAAAAAATTAACTACAACGAACAGCTTAGTTACGTTATTGTTAGCATATCTTTTGTGTCATTCTAAGCAAAGCGAAGAATCTTAGATAAAGCCCTTAAGAACGACTGGAATAAATCAAACTTAAATAAGAAGAAAAGCACTCCTGCCGTTTTTTGTTCGTTATACATAATTCACCATTCATTGTTCATTGCCTTTCTATTATTCATTTTAAAAAGTTGGTTCGTTTGATAAATGATGTTATAAGAAAAAACAGCAAATTTATTAAGACTATTGTCGCACCTGTAGGCAAGTTAAAGCTAAAAGACACCGCAATACCAAACACAACTGAAAAAACAGATAATGTAGTCGAAACAAACATTGCTTTACTGAAGCTTCTTGCAATCTGAAGCGCTGCAACATTTGGCAAAATTAGAAATGAAGAAACAAGCATTATCCCTACCACACGCATTGACAGAACAACCGTAATAGATATCAGAAAGACAAGAATATTATTAATCCTTTCAATCTTTATTCCCGATACCTTTGCAAGTTCCTCTTCAAAAGTAATCGAAACAAGTTGCCTGTAAAACAGAATTACAGTTACAATAACCACAAATGATAATATAATCGATAAAAACATCTCTTCGTTGCTTACAGACAATATATTCCCAAACAAATAGCTAAAAAGATCAACATTAAAACCGCCCGCCACACTGGCTATCAAAATACCAATAGACACACCAGCAGAAGACACAACCCCTATGGCTGCATCAGCGTAAAGCCTTGTTTTTTGTATCAGCTTTAAAATCCCAAATCCACTTAAAACAGTTATCGGTATTGCTACATAAACAGGATAAACATTTAAAAAGATTCCTATCGCCACACTGCCAAATGTCACGTGAGCAAGCCCATCGCCTATCAAAGAAAGCTTTCTTAATACCAAAAACATCCCCAACACAGAACAAAGTATTGCTATAAATGTGCCTGATATCAATGCCCTTTGGGCAAAACCGTAACTTAACATATCAAAAAAATTTAAGTATCCCTGTGTCATAACTAATGTTTGTGACAAATTATATGTTGAGAATTATAACCAAAGTAGCTTGACATGCTTTCCGAAGAACAAAAATCATCAAACGTGCCATAAAAAACTATTTTGCTATCAAAATACATAAGTTTTTTTGCATATTGTCCTGCGCCTCCGGTGTCATGAGTAATTAATATTATTGTAACGTTGTCAGACATATTTAAGTCTTTGAGTGTTATAAAAAAACGTTCTCTTGTGTTCGGATCTAACGCAGTGGTGGGTTCATCAAGTATTAATAGTTCTGGATTTGAAACCAGCGCCCTTGCGATAATAGCCCTTTGAAGCTGTCCTCCTGACAATTCGTTAATGTTTTTATCTTTAAGTTGCAGGATTTCCATCAAATTAAGCAGATAATCTATTCTTTCAAGATCAACTTTTTTTATTTTGGAAAAGTAACTTTGCTTCGATACCAAACCCATCGCTACCACTTCTTTAACTGTTGCAGGGAAGTATTGAGAAAGATTAAGCTTTTGAGGGACGTAACCAATTTTATTCCAGTCTTTAAAATCACCAAGAGGTTTATCAAATAGAAATATCGAGCCATGAATAGGTTTTACCAGTGATAAAATAGTCTTTATAAGTGTACTCTTACCCGAACCATTTGGACCTGCAAGTGCAATGTAATCGCCTTTTTCAACAGAAAAAGATATATCACTAAATACACACTCCTTCTCATACATTACCGATAAATTATTTACCGTAATTACTGACATTGCAAGCCTGTTCTTAACTGGACAAGATTTTCTTCCATCAGCTGGATAAAACTAATATCGCTTTGTAACTGTTGCTTTCCTACATTGTGACCAGCACTAATTTTTAACAACTTAACATCTGTTTCTCTTGCTATCATCTCTGCCAACCTGGGGGACAAAAACTCTTCGTAAAAGATATATCTTATGTGTTTTTTCTTTATTTCATCGATAATTCTGGCTATATCTCCGGGCTTTGGTTCCTGATCCGCAGTAGCTCCGGGATAAGCTGACACATATTTTATATTATACCTTTTTGCCAGATAACCAAATGCATAATGTCCACTGTGATACATATACTTCTTTTTACAATCATTTAATGAAGTTTTATATTTTAAATCAAGGTCGGACAGCTTCTTTTTAAATATCATTGCATTCATTGAGTAAAATTCAGCATTCGCCTTATCTGCTTTAGCTAGACCGTTCATTATGTTGTCCACCATTTTCTGTGCCAGTTCAAAATCCAGCCAGATATGAGGATCTTTTCTATCTCGATCTGTATGAGTGTGTTCATGTTCTGAACTTTCGATCAAATCTATGCCAACACTCGAATCTATAACAACAAGTCTTGCATTATCGATACTTTTGATAATTTTCGCTGCCCACGGTTCCATAACATTTCCAGTATATACAAAAACATCAGCCTTACCAATCCTTAACATATCTTCTGGCTTTGGTTCATAACTATGGACTTCAATACCTGGAGGTAACAGCAGCGAAACATCCACCCTGTCTCGACCAATATTTTTTGCAAAATCATAAAGAGGAAAAAGCGTCGTAACTACAATAAGCTTATCCTGTGGCTGAGATTTCACATCTTTTTTCTTGCAGCCAAAACAGATAAACACAATCAAAAACAAAATAAATACCTTCCGCATACAACATAGATTATAACTAAAAAAAGCTACTTACTCCACACTTGTTTTAAATTAATGCTTTAAAACGTTGCTATAATATGCTATAAATATGCTATGCCTCACACAATTAAAGTAAAAATTTATTATGAAGACACCGATGCGGGTGGTATAGTTTACCACGCAAACTATCTAAGATATTTAGAACGTGCAAGAACAGAGTTTCTTAAAGAAAAAGGCATAGATGTAGCAGAATACCACAGAAAAGGTGTCTTTTTTGCTGTTGTGCATGTTGATATACATTATAAAAGTCCAGCACAGTTAGGCGATGTAATTAATGTTACAACAGAGGTAGCAGAACTAAAAAAGGCTTCTATCACAGTAAAAAATCAAATTTTCAAAGACGATAAACTACTCGTAGAGGCATTAATAACCTTTGCCTGTTTAAACTCAAACTATCGTCCGATAGGATTACCCGATTCGTTTCAAAAACTAAAAGATTAGCGCATTTCTCTTCTGTCATTCTGAGTCGTAGGCGAAGAATCTACAAGGAGGTTCCCCCCTCACCCCAATTTACCACCCATTATCCATTATTCATTGCTTTACAGGTAAACTACCTGTTTAATGCAGCTCCTCAGACATTACTTTTACAGGACTGTTCATCCTTTATATTCTCTACATTTTCCTGAAATGGAAGTGATGCCACTTCATTTTTGTCTGCAAAAATTAACTCTGCTGCGATACCCGCTGCATCAGTTATTAATTCCCTGCATGATAAAGCATGTTCTCTGCAAAGCCAGTTATCCTGCCATTTTTTAGTTAGTTCTCTACATAAGGTGTTGCCATACTTCGCCTTTAAGCGGTTGGGTATCTGGTTAAACACCCTGTATAATCCCGGTTTTCCATACAACTGAGAAGCCGCTAACTTCATAGCTTCTTTTCCTTCCCCTTCTGGTAACGAACTCCTACCATAAACAGCGCTTACAGCAAGCACTGCCCCTGCCAAAGCCCCACACGTGTCACCAAAAAGTCCAACACCACCGCCAAAACCAGTGGCTAATTTAAGAGTCTCCTTGGGCAACCCTGTATCAACCAGCGCCAACACCGATTCGAATACACACTCTGCACAATTGTAACCTAACGAAAAGTTTTTCCTTGCCCTTGCTTTTATAGCTTGGATCTGTTCTTCTTTTGTCATAATCCCCCCCCTATTTTAATCGAATTAAAACGCTGTTATAGATATTATATCAACAAAGAAAAGTATTGGTAAGTGTATTTTTTTAAAGCACAAATTTTGATGATAAGTTTTATTTATTTTATAAAAAATGGGCGACTCAACTACTGTCGCCCTGAAGGAGGAAATTTTTCATTTCTTTTGTGAACGCAACATATTTCTGCATTCCATTGCTTTTACCATTTTTGTAAGGGCAAGATTGTAAGGTGTATCAACCCCCAGTTCAATCCCCAGTTTAACTATCGCCCCATTTAATGTGTCTATCTCTGTCTTTCTGCCTGCCTCTAAATCCTGTAACGTAGAAACTTTGTTATCTTTTACTCCAGACAATGCCTTTAATGCAAACTCACCGGGGTTGTTAAAAACATCCATCGTAAATCCTTTTGCCTTGGCGACCTTTGCCATTTCTTCTGCAACTGTTTTTATAAAGTCTTTTGCATCTTCACATGCAAGTGCCTCGTTTCCAGTCATTCCTGTAACTGCTAAAAACGCATTACACGCAACATTGGCTACAAGTTTTCTCCAGATAGGAACTTCTATCGGTTCCTGACAAACTTCGGTCTTAAAACCATACTTTGTTAGAAATTCAGCTATCTGTGATACTTTTTCATCGTTTTTTCCATCAATTCTGCCAACGTAAATATACCCCATACCACCAGCATATCTAATTTCGTTAGGTCCCAGAAGCTGTGCACTATGGGCAGTAACGCCTCCAACCGTCCTCTCTTTCCCAACATATTTGGTTATTATATCCAGATTTCCCAAACCGTTCTGGACAGACAAAAGATAGGTATTTTCACCTATCATAGGCTTACTCATAGCTACAGCAGACTCTGTGTGATATCCTTTTACCGATATCTGTACCACATCACAAACACCTACTTCAGCAGGGTCACTTGTGATGTTAACTCTAACATTATGTTTAGAACCGTCCGGCAGAATAATGTTTATGCCTTCTTTTTTTATTAACTCTACCCTTGTTTTATCCACCTCAATTAGATGAACATCTTTTGCACCATTTAGCGTTAGAACGCAACCTATTGTCCCTCCCAATGCTCCTGCACCTACTATTGCAAACTTCATATACTCCCCCCTTATTTTTTTGGTTTTGGCATTACCTCTTCGATAAAATTATCGTCAACAATAGCACTTTTTGCTATCAACTGCCTGAATTTGATAAAATCGATCACGTCCTTTCCGGTTGTCTTCCGTGTGGAAAATGCATAAAAACCCGGCATCGCTTCATAATTCATATTCAATGAGAGCCAGTACCTGTTAGGCGTTTTGAACATATCCCAGAAAAAGCGTTTTTTACTTCTAATACTGTCTATAGACTTCATTAGACACCCGGGGAATAAATTTGCGAATTTCCAGACAATTTCTTCTACAGCCTTATCAAGTAGTTCAAAATCTGTTGTACAACTGTTCATCAATTCTTTTGCTGATTTTGCCTCGTCACCTTCTTTAAACTCACCGTAAATTATTTCTCCGTCCTTCAAAAACTCTTCCGTGTAAACAAGTGGATTTCTTACCCATTTGCCATCTTTTTTAAGAACTGGAACCACCTTAGATACAAGTCCTTTGAACTTCATCTTATAAGCACTCCAGACTTCACACGAAACACAGTTCCACATGGCATCTTCCATTGATAAAAACCATGGAAGAAAATCAGTAGCACCTCCGTCAGGGGCGGAACCGTGTTTAGGACCTGCCTGCCCATAAACTGCAAGATCTGAAGAAACGGTTAAATCACAAGCCATTCCTATCTCTTGCCCTCCCGCAACCCTTAAGCCGTTTACCCTACATATCACAGGTTTTTTACAGTTTAAGATGCCGTCAACCATTGCATTAAAAAGGTCCATATACTCGCCATACTCATTAGGCCTTTTAGAGTAGTATTGTGCATACTCTACAGTGTTACCACCTGAACAAAACGCCTTATCAGCTGTCCCTGTAAAAACGACAGCAACAACAGATCTGTCTGAAGATGCCTTTTGAAAGCCTGCAATTACACCTTTTACCATCTCTGTAGTGTAAGAATTATACTGTGCTGGATTATTTAACACAATCCAAGCAACATATAAATCATCAACATCTTTACCATCTGGTGTTTTTAACGGCCTTTTCACGTAAATTGTACATGGGGCTTGTTTCCCAAAATGTTCATCTCCAAATATTGAGTGATCTTTTAGTTCATTATCTCTTGGTAACCAGTCCATAGCCATATTTTCCCTCCAAAGTATTTTTTATTTAAAATCTGGTATAAGAACAACACGTTTTTTTAACTTGCCGTGATGCGCTTCTTCAAAAACATTCTGTATCTCACTCATAGGACGTGTTTCTACAAAAGGAGCAATCTTAACCTTTTTTTCAAGCACCAATTTTAATACATGAGGATAATGCTTTGGCGGACATCCCCATGTTCCAACAATTTCAGCATCAAAAGCCATAAGCTTCGAAAGCATATACTCCACCTTATGTGGGCCATAACCAACAACTACCAACCTTCCTATAAACGATAAAAACTCTAACGCAAGTTCCTGACCAGGTTTTGTACCTGTACACTCAAACACTTTCCAACCATAGTTTGAAGGCAAGCCTTTCTCTTTACAGTGTGTTTTAAATGTTTCTTTTATATCTTTAACGTCTTTTCCAAGAGGATTTATCACATAATCTGCACCATAGTTAAGCATATTATTAAGCTTTTCGTCATTAATGTCGAAACCGATAACGTATTTTGCACCAAAAGCCTTAACCATCTGCGTCATATAAGTGCCAACCCCTCCGGCTGCACCTATTACTATAACCAAGTCTCCTTCTGCTATCTCTCCACGTTTTGCTGCCTGATACGGTGTTGTCACAGCATCTGCTACAACAGCAAGCGTCTCAAGCGGAAAATTGTTTCGGTTTTCTATAAAACAAAGATCTCTATAAGGCACAGGGATATGACTTGAAAAACCACCATATATACCTAAACTGTTGCCTGGCATCTTCTGACTCAAACACCTGTTTTCTCTGCCTTTTGCACAGATAGGACATTTATTACAGGGCATAACAGCAGGTATGATAATCTCTTTTCCAATAAGCTCCTGTTTTCCATCACAAATCACCCCTGCTATCTCGTGCCCTAAAGTTAGCGGTGGTTTTGTAACGGTAGGTACGCCTTGATAAAAATAACTCAAATCTGTGTGACAGACTCCGCAACCTTTTATTTCTACAAGAACTTCATCCTCTGCCAGTGCTGGCACAGGTATTTCTGTCAATTCAAGCTTGCCAGGCTCAACCATTTGCCATGTTTTAATAACATTTACTTTTCCCATTACTGCCTCCATCTTTTTATTTATGTGACCAGACAGGTTTTCTCTTTTCAAGAAAAGAGTTTAGCCCTTCATTTGCATCATTTAAAGTCATCAGTTCTCTAAGGTAGATCGTTTCAACCTCTTTTAAAGTGGTTTCAAAAGATAGATTTGAAGCCTTTTTAAAAGCTTTCTTTGTAACCCTCAATGCAGAGCCGCTCAAAACTTCAAATTTCTTTAAAAAACTACTAAATGAATTATCAAAACCTTCGAGAGGCATGACTTGATTAACAAGCCCCATTGATTTTGCATCAACAGCAGAAAAGTTCTCTCCAAGGATAACTATTTCAAAAGCCCTTTTTAAGCCGACAATGGTTGAAAGATAAGTAATAGCAATCGGTGGATAAACCGCAAGTTTAATCTCTGGCTGACCAAACTTTGCATTTTCGGCAGCTACTATCAAATCACAGCCAAGCGCCAATTCACACCCACCACCTAACGCTGCACCTTTTACCCCTGCAACGGTTACTATGCTTAACTTTTCCAGCCTTCTGAAGATACCATGGAAAACATTGATCATCTTATCAACTTTATCTGCAGTATGATCAGCAACATCAACGCCAGCTGAAAACGCCTTTTCACCTTCCGCGGTGATTGCTAACACATTCAAATTTGATTCGTTTTTTTGTACCTTGTCGAGAGCAAGGTTAATCTCTTCCATCATAGGAATATCAAGCACATTATATGGCGGTTTGTTGAGCCTGATTTCTGCTAATCTTCCTTCTTCTTTGAAAGTTATAAAGTTAAACATCTTTTTCTCCCCTATGTGAAAAGTTTTTTTAGACGCAGACAATAATCCTCTGGCGCTGTAGTATGAACCTCATCACCAATAAATTTCGGCGTAAACCATGTATCGTAGTTTGAGTAAAGGGCTTTAAATGCTGGACGAGCGCAAAGCCTTACCTGCAGACAAAAACTTTTCTCTTTATCTGGCAGTGGTGAAGAAATAAACGCAAATGTGTATGCAAAATGGCCCTCTTCTTCATAAAATGACACAACATTGTGAATGCCTTTACCAAAAGCTTCTGCCTCATCTTCACTTAAATCAGAAAGACTTGACTTATTATACAAAACGCCCCAAACTTCTTTTTGATGTGCTGGAGCAAATGGCACGATCCAGTTAGTCTTTCCTAAATTACCTATAAACCTTAAATTTTCTTTTTTCTCAATATCAATCAGAGTATTCCAATAATTATTGTTAGTCCTGAGATAGTAATCATCTGACAGCTTTAATAAGTTTGTAACTCCTGAAAAGGGGACACTTCTTAAGTGCACCTGAAAATGTGGATGAGGAACACTTGACCCCCCGGGATTCAAAAAATTCATTCCCATTACGTGATGGACAAAACTGTTGTTAAACTTTTTTCCTCTCTTAATTAAATCAATACCAGTTTTTATTGCATTACTAAAATCCTCTGAAGTAATTTTTGATGGTTTAAGAACATGTTGTGCTTGATTAACAATCACTACTGCATCAATACCTGCTTTGGAAAAAAGATTTGGAACGGCGATTGAGTTGCCATACTTTATAAAACCAGTTTCAACAAACTCCTTAGAAAATCTTGTCCCAGTTTTTTCCGCTACACAAAAAGGGCAGTTTTGTTTCGTATCGTTTTCTAACTTCTCAAGAAGTGCTGTGTCAGCCTGACCTAAAAATGCCTTTGCCTTTTCGCCAAGGAAGGTATTGACCGTAGCTACAACTCCAGTGAGGGGATCAACCCTATGTTCTATCTCCTGAGCGAAATGGTTGCCATCTGGCGCAAACATCTTAAAATTTTCTTTAACTGATTTAAATTCTATCATTTGTCTGTCCTTAAATGTATTGGCCACCATCAACTTTTATAACTTCACCGGTTATATGCTTTGCTGCATCTGATGCCAGGAACACGGTTAAATTCGCCACGTCTTCAGGTAACCCCGGTCTTTTTAACGCGCTCTCTTCTATGGCAATCTTCTTAAACTCATCTGGCATAGATTCGCCCATTTCAGTGAGTATAAAACCCGGTGCGATTGAGTTGACATTAACACCAAACTTACCAAGATCCTTTGCTGCCGCCTTTGTAAGCCCTATAACACCCGCCTTAGCAGCTGCATAGTTAGTCTGACCAAATTTGCCTCTAAGTCCGTTTATAGAAGTAATGTTGATAATCTTCCCGTAGTTTTGTTCCTTAAATATAGGTGCAACAGCACGCATAAAGTTAAAAGTACCTGTTAAATCAACAGATATAACCTTATCCCACTGCTCTTTTGTCATCTTCCATAACACCCCATCCCAGTTAACACCTGCGTTACACACAAGAATGTGGATCCCACCCAACAATTTAACAACTTCATTTACCATATTTTCCGCATCTGTGAGTTCAACTACATCGCATTTATATGGCAGGGCTTTCACCCCAAACGAACGCACTTCATTTGCAAGCTCTATCGCCTTTTCCTCGCTTTTGACATAATTAAAAGCGACATCCGCACCATATTTCGCTAAGGTTTTAACTATCTCTGCTCCAATGCCACGAGACCCACCTGTTACTAATGCAACCTTTCCTTTTAAATTAACCATCTCTTTCTCCCCCTTTAATTCAGCTTTTCCAGAGCACACAAGGCTGCCCCGTAAGAAGTCATATACTCAGGGTAGTCTGGCACAATGAGATTGTCAAGCTCGAGAATGTTTTTTAATGAAGTAACAAACCCGATGTTCTTAGCCATTCCCCCAATTAATATTACCTCGGGCTCTATTACCAATCTTCTTGCCAACGAAGCAACGCGGTTTGCAATGGCATCATTTACTGCCTTAGCAATATCTTTTTTATCAACGCCAGAATGTATCAGAGAAACAACCTCAGACTCAGCAAAAACTGTGCATTGTGTATTCATTGTGATTTTTTTTTCAGATTCCATTGATTTTTGAGCAAACTCTTCGAGCGTCATCTCCAGCGTTCTTGCCATCATTTCAGTAAAAACCCCAGAGCCTGCAGCACATTTTTCGTTAACTACAGTATCAATAACTTTACCCGAATCATCCATTTTAATAGCTCTACTCTCCTCTGCTCCCACTTCTATTATTATTCTGACTTCGGGGTAAAGTGTTGTAACTGCCTTTCTTATTGCAAGCAGCTCTGTTACGGTATCATCGCCAAATTTTATAAGATTGTTTCCCCCACCGGTCACCATAAAAAATTTTATCTCGTGTTTACTGACACTTGTTTCTTTACATAGCTCATCGATGAGTCTTAACGCAGTTTCGTTTTGTTCATAACCTGCAAGCGTTTTTTTCATTCCGATAATATTTCTTCTGTCATCAAGAAAAACAAGCTTTGTGTATCTTGCACCAATATCTATTCCAGCCACTATCATTTTGGCTTGAAAAGCAACGGTTATGCCAAATTATTTACAGGCAAAAATATAAGATAAATCAATAACTTTACAGCATTGCTTGCAAAACAAATAACATTGTTTTAAAGTTTTGATAAATTATAACCAAAGTCAATGGTAAAAATTAACCAAAAGGGCGGTGACAGGTTTTTTGTTATTGCTACAAAAGCTAATTGTTGACGTAGTGACTCAGTTTTGAAAGTGTCTTATCGATATTTTCCTTAGATGTTGCATAAGATAGTCTTATAAATCCTTCTCCCATACTACCGAAGTCGATACCAGGCGTCACAGCAAGGTCGTAGTTTTCGAGTATCTCAAGAGACATCGATAAAGAATCTTTTTTCTTAAATCTGAAATCTACCATTACATAAAAGGCGCCCTTTGGTTCGCCCCAGATATTTAAGCCTAAATCTTTTAAACCAGCTAATAAAAGTTTTCGACGCTCGGAAAAAACCTCTTTTACATTATTTAAAATCTCTTTGTAATGTCTCAACGCTTCTACACCCGCCCATTGGACAAAATTTGGAGCACAGATTACAAGGTTCTGGTGAAGGCTTCTCGCTATTCTTATATAGTTTACAGGCAAGATTGCATAACCCAACCTCCAGCCTGTCATCGAAAAAGCCTTTGAAAAACCATTTATAACGAAAACATCCTTTCTATATTTTAACAGTGTTTCTTCAGTTCCTTCAAAACAAAGTCCATGATATATTTCATCGGAAATAATATTTGTAGGTAAATTTGCGATATCAATTATTGTCTTGCCATCTATAACTTCGCCAGTAGGATTTGACGGAGAATTTATTACAAATGCTGATGTTCTTTCGTTTATAAGCTTTTTTATATCTGAATAATCATTATCGCCTGTCTGGTTCAAGTTAAAATAGGTTATCTCGCCTTCAACAAAATTCACAAAGTTTGGATAACAGGCATAACATGGATTTGTGAGAATCACCTCATCGTTTTTTTCTACAAGCATCGAAAAAATAAGTAACATAAGTGGTGAAGTCCCACTGGATACGATAACCTGTTCAGGTGAAACCTCTACACCATATCTTTCGTGATAATATCGTGAAATCTCTTCTCTTAGTTCTATAATGCCAAGACTATGTGTGTAGCCCGTCTTTCCTTCTTTTATAGCCCTATCACAGGCTTCTTTTATGGCAGGATGTTCAGGGATATCGGGCTCACCAACACACATAAAGGTGATATCCCTGCCGCCCTTTTGCAATGCCATAGCCCTTTCCATAACCTCCATGGCAAGAAAGGGCTTTATCTTTTCACAACGCTTAGGCAAGTTATTTCTCATCACTTAGATACGTTCTTTGCTTTTGTTTTCGTCTTTGCTTTTTTAAAATCAAGTGCTATTTTGAGAATTTCGTCCGCATTTTTGACTTTAACAAAATTGATATTCTTTTTAACATTTTCAGGCAAATCATCTAAGTCTTTTTCATTTTCGTAAGGTATGATTACTGTTTTTATGTTGTTAGCAAGGGCAGCCAAACTTTTTTCTCTAACACCACCTATCGGCAAGACCCTGCCTCGCAAAGTAATCTCACCTGTCATCGCAACGTCTTTTTTAACCGGTATCCTGGATAAAGCTGAGATTAAAGCCGTCAGCATAGTAACTCCAGCAGAAGGACCATCCTTTGGGATAGCCCCTTCCGGGACGTGTATGTGTATATCTGACTCAGCATAAAAGTTTTCGTTAATGTTAAATTCTGCTGCCTTGCTGCGTGCATATGTGAGAGCAGCCTGCGCAGACTCTTTCATCACATCGCCTAATTGACCCGTTAGTATCAAGCTACCCTTACCTTTTACTACAGATACCTCAACAAGCAAGACATCTCCACCATAAGGCGTCCATGCCAAACCAGTTGCAATGCCTACCTGCCCTTCTTCTCTACCAATCTCTGGCATAAAAATCGGTGCCTTTAGATATTTGCTAACATCTTTATCTGTAATTTTTACGGGTTTTTTATTGCCTTCTGCCTTTTTTCTTGCAACCTTTCTGCATACATTAGCAATCTGCCTTTCTAAATTTCTCAGTCCAGCCTCACGTGTATATTGGCTAATTATCACCCTTATTGTTTCCTCAGTAAAAATTATATCGCTGTTTTTCAGTCCATTTTCTTTTATCTGTCTTGGAATAAGATACCTTTTCGCAATGTGTATTTTTTCTTCCTCCGTATATCCAGAAAGAGAAATCACTTCCATCCTGTCTTTTAGTGCAGGTGGAATTGGGTCCAACTGGTTTGCCGTTGTAATGAACATAACATTTGAAAGGTCAAACGGCACATTTAAATAATGGTCTGAAAATGCAAAATTTTGTTCAGGATCAAGCACTTCTAATAATGCAGACGCAGGATCACCTCTAAAATCAACACCTATTTTATCAATCTCGTCTAACATAAAAACCGGATTTTTCGTTCCAGCCTGTTTTATACCCTGAATAATCCTTCCCGGTAAAGCACCTACATATGTCCTTCTATGTCCCCTGATTTCTGCCTCGTCGCGCAAACCACCCAGAGAAATTCTTATAAACTTCCTGTTGAGTGCCCTTGCAATGGATTTGCCCAAGGAAGTTTTGCCAACACCAGGAGGACCTACAAAACAAAGTATCGGACCTTTAATATCCTGCTTTAACTTTCTAACCGAAAGAAACTCTAAAATTCTATCCTTTACCTTCTCAAGGTCATAATGGTCTTCATCTAAAATTTTTGCAGCCTTTTTGATATCAAGCGAATCTTTAGTTTGTTTAGCCCACGGAAGCTCTACCATCCAGTCAAGATACGTTCTTACAACTGACGATTCGGACGATTCGGGATGCATTGCCTCTAATCTTTTTAGCTGTTTTAACGCCTCCTTTTCAACATCCTTAGGCATTTTTGCCTTTTTGATTTTTGCTTCATACTCTTCTATCTCTTGAATCCTTTCATCCGTTTCTCCCAGTTCTTGCTGTATTGCACGCAGCTGCTCTCTTAAATAGTATTCACGCTGATTTTTTGATATCTCTTCCTTTGCCGAACTCTGTATCCTTGCCTGTACTTCTAACACCTGAATTTCCCTGTTCAGCAACTCGATAACTTTTTTAAGCCTTAAAATTGGGTCCTGAATTTCAAGAATTATCTGGTTTTCTTCAACCTTAAATCCTACATTTGAAGAAATTAAATCTGCGAAACGCCCTGGTTCATCGATATTTTCAACTATCACCATTATGTCAGGTGGAATAGGCTTTCCAAGTGAGATTATTTTCTCTATCTGTTCTTTTGCAGTCCTTATAAGAGCTTCTGTTTCTAAGGTTATAGTCTTAACAGGTTCCTCTTCAATCTTTTTAATCTTCACCTTAAAATAGGTTTTTGACTCCTGATATTCTAAAATCTCTGCACGAGATAACCCCTGTACAAGTATCTTAACTCTTCCGTCAGGTAGTTTAAGCATTCTCATAATATTTGATACAGTTCCGATACTATTAATCATATCAGGCGTTGGTTCTTCTAACGTCGCATCTTTTTGGCAAGAAAGCATTATAATCCTGTCCTTGGAGAGAGATTCTTCCACCGCCTTAATCGACATCTCTCTGCCGACAAAAAGTGGCACAATCATATTAGGGAAAATTACGATATCTCTCAATGGCAGGAGGGGCAAACTTTCCGGTATCTGAATGCCATTTTCGTTTTGTTCATTATTTTTTACTTCTTCCACAACTCCTCCTCACTCAATCTTAACTTTAATCCTTTTTTGCCTTCTATTAACAATTTTTGGCAAAGTTATTGTAAGCACACCATTTTCTAACTTTGCTTTAACATCATGCATATTAAAAGGTGTTGGTATTTCGAAAGCCCTTTTAAAAACTCCATATATCCTGCCCATACAGTAATACTTCATATTATCTTTTAAATTTTTGTGACCTCTTTCCTTTTTGCCACTTACATAAATATAATTATCACTAGCTTCAATTGCAAGGTGTTCCTTTTTAATTCCAGCCACCTCAAGCTCTATAATAAACAAATCTTCAGTTTCTATAATGTCTGCATAGGGTAAAAAAGAACCGTTATCACTGCATAAATCAAATGCAGAGATGTCCATTAGCTGGTCTAACTCAAAATCAGATATTATCTTATTACCAACTCTTCTTTTTTCACCCAACCTGTATAACCTCTCTTAAAAATTCTTTTAGCTTTATCTTCATATCTTTTCTCTTCAAAGCGAACATAATATTAGCTTCTATGTATCCCACCTTGTCACCAGCATCAAAACGCCTTCCATCAAAAACATATCCATACATAGGTTTATCTTTTGCATAATCCCTCATCGCGTCAGTTAGCTGAATTTCTCCATTTTTCCCTGGCTCCACCTTCTCTAAATACTTAAAAATTTCAGCCGGCAAAATGTATCTACCTATAATTGCAAGATTAGATGGTGCATTTTCCTTATCTGGTTTCTCTACCATATCGGTTATTTTGTAAACCTTATCTTCTATCCTTTCGCCAGCAACTATGCCATACCTTTTGACCATCGAAGCGTCAACTTCCATAAGTGCGATGACTGGCGCCTTATATTTTTTTGCCACCATTGCCATCTGCTTTAAAACTGGAACTTCTGCATCAATTATATCATCTGCAAGCACTGCTGCAAAATACTCATTTTCAGATATCAGGTTTTTTGCGCAAAGTATTGCGTGTCCCAATCCCAGCGGCTTTTTTTGTCTTATATATGCGACATCAACCTCTTTTGGCATTCTTCTAACTTCATGTAGATTGCTATCATCATTTCGTTGTGAAAGAATATGTTCTAACTCAAAAGAGTAATCAAAGTAATCTTCGATAGCATTCTTCCCCCTACCTGTAACAACAATTATATCCTTAAAGCCAGCCGCTATCGCCTCCTCTACCCCATACTGTATAAGAGGCTTATCTACAATTGGTAACATTTCTTTAGGTGTACTTTTAGTAACCGGCAAAAATCTTGTTCCAAGCCCAGCTGCGGGGAAAACAACCTTTTTCATAATCATTTTAAGTTTCTCCCTTCAAATAAAATTAGTGCCAACAATATCCAGTTGGCACTAAAAAGATAATAAATTTTTTTAACTTTTTCAAGCTACTTTTCGATGTTAAGAAGAACAGAATACTGTGTAAACTCTTTGAGCTTAAATTTTGGATTTTGTGTGATACTGTTAATTAGATAAATCGTGTTTTCCGGATACTCCACTAAAAATTCACCAGTTCTAATCTCCTCCACAGACTTTACCCATGCCAGATTTTGAAGCATTTCCTTAAGCCCCAGTGTTTCGCCTAAGGAAGTTCCGCCACCAGAAAACTTTACTGTAACCTTTTTTGTAGCTCCATCCATGTATTTTCCAAGTGTTGAAATCAACTTAATAACAACTTTCTCTGATAGCTGCTTCATAGCCTGATTTGATGCATCTTTCTCGTTTAACGCCTTTCCTTTGGCATCAATGGATTCCGCTAACAATATCTTTTTTTCTTTTGCAGAGATCAACTTATAGTTTAACCTTGCGGTAACAACATTAAAAGGCATCTTTGCTCCATAGCCAATGTCTTCTCCTTTCTGGGTTGATAACGAAAAATCAACCTTGCCTACCAGAGCCAGATTTGATAATGATTGTAGCGTTAAAGAGCGCATAAACAGGATATCGTTTCTCTTTATCGCCATCTCTACCTGCCCTGCTAAACCGGGGTCTAAAGAAGCAATATCAACAACGTTATATCCCTGCTCAACAAGCCTACCAATCAAAGATTCTGACAACACATTTGTCTCTTCAACGCTGCCGTCAAGGAAAAAAGCTGGTAAAAGTACCGCAACAGAGCTTACTCTTGCTATAGAAGATAATGCCTTCTCTGCATTTTCTTTCACAACCTTTGCAGATATTCTTACCCGGTAAACTTCGCCTTCTCTGTCTTCATTTAAAACTTTATAAGACTCCACATATCCACTAACAGACTTTTGTATCACTTCGTCAACAAGCGCAAAGTTTGAGACAACACTTTGAGCCTTAACCTTAACACCCAGAACACTCTCTGCAGCATTCCATTTAGCCCTTAATATCGCCTCGTTTCTTGCCTGCTGAATGTCGTTGTTAAATATTATACTCTCACCGGATGCCTCAACTAATTGTTGTGCATATACCGGCACACTAAACAAGATAAATAACACCACCAAAACTTTCTTCATAAAAGCTCCTTTAAATTATTTCATGAATTAGTTGTTATGGGCACAGCCTTCAAAGGCTATGCCCATAACAAAGAGCTTTTATTTCAATACAAATACAACGTTAGCCGACTGCAAGAAGTTTGTTTTTTGATTTGCAGCAAAAACCTTCGTAGCATCATCTCCAGTGAGCTCTACATCAGTTGATTTAACTACACCTTTAGCCTTTATAATCAAAGGATTTTTTAGGTTTCTCTCTGCAAGAATAGCCTTTGCCTTACCCAGGTCGTTAGTATAATCACCACAACCCTTTTTAATCAAAATCTCTTGAGCAATCTTGGAAGGTTCATAAATCGCTTCACCATTCTCATTAACAATCCTGTTAACAAGAGCTGGTTTAAAAGCAAAATCGGTAATATCAACAATCAACCCATCGTACGGTTCAACAGGCGGTAATGCAGAAGGGGCAAACTGTGGTAGCTGTGGTACTGTAGGTAATATTGAAGGTAGTAACTGTCCAGCAACACCCGACGCACCGAACATATCAACCTTTACATAAACAATTCCTAACTCACTCATTGGGTCATACTGTTCGCTCAGTATCTGTGCACCCTTGACCAAAGCTTCAACCTTAGTTTTTATAATATCTGAACTTACTGCCGCATCTTTAACAAGTGTTTCTCCATATACATTAACACCCTGCATAAACTCTGCAAGATTTCTATATGCAACAACGGTAGCAGCCCTTATAGCAAGTATCTTTTTCTGTGCCAAACTTAAAGGTCTATCAGCCGGGGCAGCACCTTCTCCCTTTACAACAAGTTGGCCATTAATAAATGCCTGCGACATGGATGTTGTTACAATTGGCATTGCTGGTTGCATCATCGGTTGTTGGTATGGCTGGGCATAGGGCTGCTGTGGATATGGCATGGGCTGTTGCGGATATGGTTGCGGTTGCCCATAGGGATATGGCTGCTGATAGTACTGAGCAGACGCCAATGAAACAAAACAAAATATAAAAGTTAGAAATATTGCTGGAATAACCTTTTTCATACAAAGCCTCCGATTAATTTATATTTACTCTCTGTTTTAACATTCTTATCGCCAACAGAGCTTCAGCACCATCGATTGGATCGTCAGGTCTGAACTCTCCTGAAAGTTCGGACTCCATTAATCCCCTCGTTACAGAATTCATCACTGAGTTATACCAAGGACTTGTGGGACTTACATCTGGATATGGAGACTTCTGATTACCTAAATAAGCTGTGAAAAGTTTTTCGTCACCCGTAATCTTTACAAGGATATCCTCCAGTATAAAAGCAAATTCTTTACGTGTTACATAGTTATCAGGCTTAAAAAGATAAGCCTTTGTTGTGTTGTCATAAACGGGTTCCAAACCTCTAACGTTAAACTTCATTAGAGTTAAGACTTCATCTTTGTAAGTATGATTCAATACGTCTGCAGGGGTAAACTCTGCTTTCATGGCATCAAGCTGTGATTTTACAGGAATCCTGCCAGCAAGAATTTTATCTAACTTCATTTCTCCAACAAGAAGCGCAGTTAAAGCCGCACGAGTAATTTTTTCTTCCTCAGCCAATTTTTTACCAATCTCACCCAATACCATTCCTGCAATCGCCCTCTCTAATTTGCTTAAACGTTTCCATGCCTTATCAGCCTTTTCATGCCATTTGCTTTGTTTTTTCATCTCGAGCACTTCTCTAAATTTGTCCCTTGCTTTACTGAACTCTTTGGCATTTAAATATGCCTCACCCATAAAATAATAGGCGGCATCCCTACCCTGATAGTAATCAAGTTTGTTCTCGTTTAACTCTAACTTTTTTATGTCATCAAAGTAGTTTTCAACCTTTTCTAACCAATCTTTGCCTTTTATAATCGTGTAAGTTCTCATGCCCGCAATTCCAAATTCGAACTTATCCTCTTTGCTCGATGCCTTATCTTCGGCTAATTTAAGGTATTTCAGTGACCTTTCTACCTGCACAGATGCGAATTTTGGATCTTTTTCCTGCACAGCCTTATATGCATAAACTATTGCTAAGCCTCCATAAGGATTAGAAATCTTTTCAAATTCACAATAAAGAGCCCTCTCAAACTTTTGCTCAGCGATATCAAGTCTTTTATTCTCGAGAGCTTCCATCCCTCTTACATAATGTATTTTCGAGTTATCTTCCAACCCAACACATCTCTTTTCTACTTTCGCGCATGAAAACGCAAAAACAGAGACTATCAAAACAAATAGTATCTTTTTCATTTTTAGTTACCTCCTTTTTTTACTTTAACCACTCCGTCCCTTCTTTCAACTTCTGGAATCCACTCTTTTCGAAAGATTTTTCTGCCAGCATACCCAATTTTAAAAAGCTTTTTGTCTTTTCATCAGTTACACACCATGCACCGTTTTCAGTAATCTGATTGGAAACCGTGAGCTTCGTAACAACATACTTTGACAACTTCTTTTCGTTTGTGACGGGGTCTTCAATGATTTCAAAGTTATAAACAAAAAACTCATCACCTGGCTTGACACCCTGAGCGTGTCCCACATTAAGTAATGCTGCCTTCTTGCCACCTTTTAACTGTTGGATATAAGCACGTAATGGGAAAAGCTTTCCTAATTCATCCACACTTCTTTTCATTGCTTCTTTTAAGCCTGCCTGAGCTATACCCAAGAAGAAGTCAGGCCTATTTTCTGCTTTACTACCTGCAGCTGTCTCAGCGGCTGTGAAAGATTTGGAAAACTCAACTTTCCCTGTTTCCACGTTAATCACTTTGATTGTTGCGTCAACATCTACCCTCCAGCGGGGTGTATTGTCTGTGCCTTTTCCTGTTGCTAACTGCATCGTCAGGCTTGTTAAAGCAGCCCCTGTGCTAACTCCGTACTCAATCTTTACGTTGTTAATGCTACCTGTCACTATATGTGTCAAGCCTGCCAATTTGCCTAACTGAACCATCGTATTTTCGTTAATCATTCCTGAAGCTTGAAGTTTCTGTTCGTCCATTATCTTGGAAAGAGCTGTGCGTGAATAAACCTTCACCCCACCTAAATTCAAAAGCACTTCTTCGCATGCGTTGGCTGCCATATTACCTATTTTTGGGATAACCTCTGTTTGATTGACCGTGAAATTGCCCTCAGTTTTTGATTTCCCACCCTCAACATAACCGACACCTACAGCATTTGGAGTAGCTACAATGCCTGCTGCGCCACCTCTTACATAAGAATGTTCCTTTTCATATGAGCCAAAAGTTGATCTTACTGGTCCAATACCTGTGGTGTTTTCAAACTCTATCACACCAACATTCCAGGTTTTGCCAATATACACATCGCTGGGCAACTTATCAATCTTTTCCTTATCTTCGGGCATAACAGGTAAAGATGCCACATCAAGTGTTGGGGCACAGCTAACTAATAACAGTAAAATAAAAAACAATGCAAAATATCTTTTAAACATACAAACACCCCTCCTTTTCTCAGTTTTATATCCTCAAATAGAACACATTAAAACTTTTTTGTCAATACCCCGTGTCACTTTTTTAGGTATGTATGTATGTATGTAAATCATGTAAATTCGGCAAAAAAATAGAGGCAAGTAGTGATTTTTCCCTATTACTGGATTTTACTTAATGGGACTATTTCAACAGATTGCGAAAGCTCTTTGTATCGTTTTTTTAATACATTGATTGTTTCGGGATGAGGATGCCCGATAGCGATTGCATAACCATTAGCATACGCCTCTTTAACAGCCCTGTCTAATTGTTCAGAAATTTTATCTTCAGATATCTCGTGATCAAGAAAAACATCCCTTTTGTAAGACTTAATTCCCAATCTTAATCCAGTATCGTAAGCCTTACTTTCCGGAGACGTTCTGCTATCAAGAAAAAACAGCTTTTTGTTTTTTATAACTTCAAAAAAATACTCTAACTTTTGATTATCTTCAGTAAATTTTGACCCCATATGGTTATTTACACCTTTTGCGTAAGGAACCAGATTTATAAAAGACTCTGTTAGCTTTTTAATTTCTTTACCATCCATATCTGTCTTAAGAATTTTTGTGTCATCAGAATATTTATCCTTATTTTTGGGCTCCATCGGCACATGCACAAGTATATCCTTTCCTGATTCTTTGCCCTTATTTGCAAAGTACAAAGAATATTTTTGCTCAGGAATAATAGCAATTGTGACATCTTTTAAGGCCAACACCTCATCCCCATACTCTTTAGAGTTGCCTATATCGTCTATCACAATAGCAAGTTTAGGGAGTAGTTTCTTTGAAGTCTCTTTAGCTGTTTTCTCTGGTAGTGTTGGTTTAGTTTCTACCGTGGGAGCTGGAGGATGAGCTGTTACATCCTTTCTTTTCTCGTTCAAACTTCTCAAATAAATAGTTGCCCCTGCTAATAACACTGCAAGGGCAACTATTAATAAAACAAATCTCTTAAAACTCATTGTTTTTTATTTTTAAATATTTCCCAGCTCTTCAGTAAATCGAGCGCTTTCTGGACGACCTCATCTTCTTCAGGGGTTCTGGGCGGTTTCATCATTGTGGTTGATTCTTTTTCTTCCTTTTGTTTTAATTCTTTGCCCTCATCTTTCACTTCTTTGTTGCCATCTGCATCAGGCAAATGTTTTGGTAAATCTTTTTCCCTGATCGTGTGAAAAGAACCATCTTTAATCTCGATATCCGGAGTAATCCCCTTTGCCTGTATCAGCTTACCACTTGGAGTATAGTAACGAGCAGTAGTTAACCTTAAGGATGAGCCATCTTCCAGTGGAAAAATTGTTTGTACCGATGCCTTCCCAAACGTCTGTGATCCCATTATAACAGCGGCTTTATGATCCTGTAACGCACCAGCAACTATCTCAGATGCGCTCGCGCTTCCTGCATTGACAAGACAAATTATTGGATAATCACCAACCGTCTTTGTCTTTTTTGTGGCATAAAATTTTGCACCCTTACCTTCTCTATCTTTTGTATAGACAATGACCCCGTCGGTCAAAAATTCATCCGCAAGTTTTACCGCCTGATCCAGAAGACCACCAGGGTTATTTCTCAAATCGAGTATCATTCCTTTTATCTCTCTGTCTTTTTGAAGTTCTGTTAACGCCTTTTTAAAGTCATTTGTTGTTTGCTCCTGAAACTGTGTTACCCTAATATAAGCGTAGTGTTCATTTAGTAGTTTAGACTTAACGGTTCTAATCTTTATGACATCCCTCACAAGTTTAACTTCTTTCAACTGCTTAAACCCTTCTCTCATTATGTGAATTGTTACAGACGTACCAGGTGTACCACGCAATAGTTTAACCGCGTCCTGTACAGTCATCCCCTTTGTCAACTTGTCTTCTATCTTAATTATCTGGTCTCCAGCTTGAATTCCTGCTTTTGATGCTGGGGTGTCATCAATAGGGGCAACTACGGTTAATATATTGTCCTTAACAGTAATCTCTATTCCTATGCCACCAAAAAATCCCTTTGTTTCAACCTCCATTTCTTTGGTTGCATCTGGCTCCATAAAACCTGAATGGGCATCTAAATTTTCCAGCATACCTTTAATTGCATTATAAATAAGCTTCTTAGATGTTGCTTCATCAGGTTCTACATAATTAGATTTAACAATCTGAAAAGCCTGAGAAAATATTTTGAATAACTTTAAATCTTCCTCAGGGAAAAAAGAAACATTTTTAGAATAAGCATATACACCAAAACCAGCACCGATAAACATTGCTGTTAGTATAGCTACAATGAAAAAAATCTTCGTTTTCTTCACTTTAAAACCTCCTTGATTACTTTAATTATTATAACACTTTGAAACTAAAAATCAAAAAAAAAGGATGCAAAAAAAACTGAAAAGTTTGACTTTTTCGATATTTACAGGTATAAAATAATTATATGTTAAAGTTTATAATGCTCATACATAACCATCAGCCCATTGGTAATTTTGATTATGTGATGGAAAAGTCTTACAATAAGGCATACAAGCCTTTTTTAGATATTTTTGCTGACTATGACGTTAAAATTTCACTACATATTTCAGGTCCACTTTTTGACTGGCTTATAGAACATCATCCAGAATATATCGAAAAGGTGACTTCGTTTGTAAAATCCGGGAGAATTGAAATTGTCGGTAGTGGATATTATGAGCCGATACTTGCAGCTATACCAGAAGATGATGCTGTAAATCAGATCCTACTGTTTAAAAATAGTTTAGAAAAGGTGTTTGGCACAAGGGTCAGAGGCTCGTGGCTTACTGAAAGGGTGTGGGAGCCTCATCTACCAAAAATTTTTAAGCAAAGCAAGATTGATTATATCGTTACAGATGATTATCACTTTTTACGATCAGGTTTCAAGTTTGACCAGCTCGATGGCTATTACTTAACTGATTATGATAATCACGTTCTGGCAATATATCCCGGCAGCGAAACACTTCGCTACATACTACCTTTTAGCACCATTGACAATATTTATAAACACTTCAAAGACGCGTATCAAAAAGGCATCAAGACACTTATATTTGCTGATGATGGTGAAAAGTTTGGCATCTGGCCGGAAACATACAAATGGGTATATGAAGAGAATTGGCTAAGAAATTTTTTTCAGTTTATTGTTGATAATAAAGACTGGATAGAAACAACGACAATAAATGAACATTTTTCGTCAAACAAGCCTAAAGGTTGTTGTTTTTTACCAACTACGTCCTACCCTGAGCTTGGGGAATGGGCATTACCTTCGGATTCGTCAATAATTTATAAGAAAAATCTTGATTTTCTTAAGGCACAACCAAACTTTAGCGAGTTTAAGCCGTTTTATCAGGGCGGTCAGTGGAAAAACTTCCTCGCAAAATATCCTGAAAGCAGAATTTTTTATCGTAAAATGCATTATGTATCTGAAATTATTAGAAATAAACCTCTTAAAGAAAAAAAAGAGTTATTCAAATCTCAATGTAACGACGCATATTGGCACGGAATTTTTGGAGGTTTGTATTTACCCCATCTAAGAAGGGAGATTAATACAAATCTTGTAATCGCGATGAAAAAGGCTTTAGGTAAAAGCTACTTCGATTTATTCGATTTTGATTTAGATGGTGAAGATGAAATATTAATAAAAAATGAAAGCCTTGCATTAATGATATCGCCTAAAGATGGTGGAACTTTATTTTCTATAGATTTTTTAGAAAACAATTTAAATCTTACGGATACAATTACAAGATGTTTTGAGCCTTACCACTTAAAGATAAAAGAGGCTGACAGGGGTGACGTTGGGACAAAGACGATTCACGAGCAGTTTAAGGCAAAAGAAGATGGATTGGATAAACTGTTAGTTTACGATAGTTATAAGAAGTCTTCTTTCAGGACATTTGTGTTTAAAGCGTGTCCAGAAGATTTAGAAACAGGTAAGCCTGGAGAAATTTACGATATTGCAACAAAAGGTTATTCATGGCAACGAATAAAAGTTAAAAATACCGAAAAGATACTGTTAACTCAAGAAGACACTGATGTCGTATGTAAAAAAACTATTCTATTAAACAAAAATGCCATACATACTGACGTTAACATCAATTCAGATTATCATAGATTTGCAGGCGTGGAATGGAATTTTAATCTTTTTGCGCCCGATGTACCTGACAGATATGTTCTTATTAATGACCAGACAAAACTACCCTTAAATTTTAAGGGGACTTTTGACAGCTTTAGTTCACTATCGATTATTGATGAATGGTTAAAGGTAAGGATTTCATTTGAAATTGACAAATTTTCAAGCGTAGTTCTTACCCCAATCTACACCGTGTCGCTATCTGAAAGTGGCGTTGAAAAAACGTTTCAAGGCACATCTTTGTATTTTTTAGGCGAAATTAAAGATGGAAGCTTTTCTGGAAATATAAACATAAAAATAGACTCTTTGTAAGGTGGTACATGAAAAAATTCATTTATTTTCTATTCCTGTTATTTGTTTCGTCAAAACTTTGTTATTCTAAGGAGTTTGTTACACAACCAATTCATCAGGACAACTATTTTGTCAAACTGCCCATTCCAATGGAATCGGAATTATTCAATCTTTTTAAAGATAAAAACACTGAACTGAATATCATTTTAAACTATTTAAAAACGATAGATTTTTGTGATGGCGTTGTGTCTGATATAATTTATGACAGATATTCTAAAACGTTGGCTTCACTTCCTGAAGATCTTTCATCTAAGGTGAGGGCAATTGAAAGAGAACTATTAGAGAAAAAGAAGATTTCTCTTTTCATAGTCAATATAAGGCAAAGTGAACATTTTTTACCAATAAAATTTTTAGATAATTATCAATGAAAGAAGAGTTTTCTGCAGGTGGTGTAGTATTTAAGATAGATGAAATAAATTCAAAACCTAAAATTTTGCTATGTTACCAGAAAAAGCTCTCGGGTCATAAAACCTATTGCCTTCCAAAAGGTCATATTGAATGTGGAGAAACAATAGAAGCTGCAGCAATTAGAGAAGTTTTCGAAGAAACTGGTGTTAAAGCGGAAATTATTGCACCTTTACCTAATATTACTTATTTTTTTATGGAAAAAGGAACACCAATTAAAAAAAATGTAGCTTTTTTTTTGATGAAAATGATTACTCAAGATTTTCAGCCCAATGAAGAAACCGAATCGTTAATCTGGTGCGACGAAAAAGAAGCTATTAATCTTGATAAATATACATCAGAAATTAATGTTATCAAGGAAGCATTTACATTGTTGGCAAAATATAATTAGTTGCTTCTGTATTAACCATTTCCGGAACTACAAACTCAACGACTTTAAAGTCGTTTCTATTCTCAAAAAGTTCTTTACACAATTTATTGTTCAAATCATGCCCGGACTTATAAGCTTCTATCTTTCCCAATACCGGATAACCAAGTAGTGCAATATCGCCTATGAGATCGAGTATCTTGTGTCTTACAAATTCACCAACCATTCTTAACCCTTCCTGGTTAATGACACCATCATTACCCACTACGACCGCATTTTCCAGACTTCCACCTAAAGCCAATCCTTTTTTCTTGAGAAACTCAACTTCTTTATAAAACCCAAAGGTCCTTGCCCTCGCAATCTCTTTTTCAAAATTCTCAGGACTAAAGTTTAAAGACAAAGACTGTCTTCCAATAGCTGGATGTGGAAAATCAATAGTAAAGTCTATTTGAAAGCCTTGAAAAGGTGATATCTTTATAAACTTATCTCCTTCCTCAAACGAGACAGTTTTATTGACAATAATATATTTCCTTAACCTTTCCTGTTCCACAATACCAGCTTTTCGGATCATATACACAAACGGCGCTGCACTGCCATCCATTATAGGCACTTCCCCACCCTCAACCTCAACTATAACGTTATCTAAATCCATTCCCCTGAACGCCGCAATAAGATGCTCAACTGTACTAATTTTAAAGCCATCTCTGCCAATTGTTGTTGCAAGAATGGTATCTACAACTCTGTCAAAGGTAGCCAAAATTTCAACCGGAGGGTCAGCATCTCTGGAAACAAAAAGATAACCTGTATTTTCCTGCGCAGGTCTCAACGTTATTGTTGCCTTCCTTCCTGTATGCAATCCAACACCTGAAATACTTATTGTTCTACCAATAGTTTTCTGAAATAGTCTTATCATCTTCTAAAAATGTTCAATAGTATCGTTAAAACAATGCTTAAAATTATAGAGGTAACCAACGGGAAATAAAAGCTAAAATTACCTTTTTTAATATAAATATCTCCCGGTAAACGTCCCAAAAATGGGATTTTACCAGCGATATAAAATAGAACGCCAACTACTATTAAAATAATACCCAAACTTATGAGTATCTTTGAAAACTCTGAAAATGGAGTCATTCTTTAAAAAACCTCTCTTTTTCGGAAAATACACAACCACAATAATTTTGCCTGTACATACCTATCCTTTTTGACTCCTGTATCCCAAAGCTCCAGCCTTCCCGAAAGTCGTGATAGTAAAACTTAAGTCCATACTTTCTTGCCTTTTCTTCACAAATCTCCTTAATCATTTCATGTTTCTGTCTCTTGCTATATAGTAGCGTTGTAGAGAATATTTGATACCCTTTTTCCTTTGCCAGTCTTGCAGTTTCTTCCAATCTAATATCATAACAAAATTGACAATGATTGTTAATATCCGCAATATTCCCAAAGTAATCTTTTAAATCATAACAACCCCAAAATACATTAATGCCCATATTATTAGCAAATTCTCTTAAAGTATCTCGCCTTTTCATATACTCAAATGAAGGATGGATGTTGGGATTATAAAAAAAGCCTTCGACTTCAAAACCTTGTTCGGACAGATGCTTAAGTGGATATACAAGACACGGTCCACAACAAATATGCAGTAATATTCGCATGGTCTATTCCAATTCTTTTATCTGAGGGACAAAAGACTTGCTCATATTCGACAACATCTGACCCAGAGCGTTATGTACAGCAGCTATAAAGACATTTTCACGTCTATGAAAATCTCTTGTTTGCATAAAATCACTTTTTCCAGTGCCTTCCCATACTATTTTGCCGTCCTTGACAGAAACCAGTTTACCCCTTAATCTGACCTTTGCAACATAGTAGTAAGTCTCAGGCAAAGTTCCTCTGCTTAGAAACACCTCTGTTTTATATTTTAAACTTGTTTTCTTCTCCATCCTGACAAGTTTTGCTTCTAAAATTTCGCCACCCAGAAGGTAGTCAACATCATAGCTTTTTTTATATCTCTCCAGTGATTTTTCGTCGTAAAAATCGGGTAGTTCAAAGCTTGTAATAATCGTAACAGATGAAAAAACTCCCGCCCGAAGCAACATCTCTTCTGACAATTTTGTTACAGAACTACGCAAAGAACTTTTACCAGTTACCTCATCAGCTCCAAGACGTTCAAACTCTGGTCTGCTATCAGAAAAGTATACAATCCCTACTGATGCCTTTTTTAAAGACTTTTCAAACTTAAATGTTTTTATGTCTTTATCATATTCAATATTTACTTTATTTTGAGAACAGCCAGCAATAAGCATTAATAAAAGGAAAAAACCAAAAAACCTATTCAATAACAAATTCTTTAACCTCGCCTTTTCTACCATAGTCAGCTTTCTTTTCACCTTTCACATAAAGTTCCACCGCACCCGCATTGCCAACCTTAAACACCATCCCCTTTTTATAAGGGAACTCTCTTTCATCCCCCTGACCAAGCAACCCCTGAAATATCTTTGTATTGTCAACCTTTACTTCAACCCAACAGTTATCTGTAACCTTTATCTTGACTAACTCATTTTTCTGAGCTGAATCGAGTATCTTTTTTTTCTCCTCGTGCAAAGCCAGCTCTTTTGCAGTAGTCATGGTGTTGAAGTTTGTAGCAATTCGTTTTTCAAGTTCACTTTTTTTCTGATAATTTATATATGAGACCCTCAACCATGAAAAAACAATCAAACCAAAAATAAAGATTATAACACCATATTTAATTACAGACGTATTAATGCTTCTGTTCTTCTCTTTTTGACTGAAAGTTTTGCTCAGCTCATTGCCTGTTCCTCTTAACTTTTGGTACTCATTTAACAATTCTAAAGCATTAAGTTCTAAATAGGCTGAATAGTTCTTTAAAAATCCTTTAAAAAAAATCTCAGCGGGAAAAACTTCTATTCTATAATCTTCTAACCCCCTGATATAGTCTGGATTTATTTTAATAGCAGTGGCAACATCTTGTATCGAGAGACCTTTCTCCTCCCTTTTATTTTTTAAAACATTACCAATTTTCTCTAAATACTGTTCTCTCACTTTAATTTTTCCAGATATTCTTTTGCCATTTTTGCCCAATAACTGCGCGGGTCTAATTTTATGACGTTATTAAAATAGCTATATGCCTTTTTTATCTCTCCCATTTCCACATAAAGTTTGGCAAGAAGATAGTTGGCTTCAATGTGATTTTCAAAAACGGATAAATATTTCAAAAGCACAGACTCTGCCTCTTTATAGCGTTTCTGAGCCATATACAGTGTTGCAAGATTTGTGTAAGCAAGCGAAAAACTTGGATTTAAAGAAATAGCTTCCTTAAAATTTCTTTCCGCAGATGTGAAATCAGATAACATTTGATACGCGTAACCCATGTTGTTATAAGCAAGCTCAGGAGTTGTATAAAAAATATTAGAGACAGCCTTTTCAAAAGCTTCTATAGCATCCTTATAACGTCTTTCGTCCAGATACAGAACCCCCAGATTGTTATGAGCCTCTGAAAACTTGCTGTCGATAGATATCGCTTCCTTGAAAGCCTCTTCAGCTTCTTTGTAAAGTTTTCTTTCTTTATAGGTAAGGCCTAAGGCATTCCAAATATGCTTGTCTTTTTCGTTTTTTTCCTTGGCTTTAACGAGCTCTTGAAGGGCACGTATATTATCACCCTCTTGAAAATAAAGCAGTCCCATATCATAGTGAATCTTGGACTCTTTAATATCGCTTTCACTGGGTGCACATGCAAAACAGAAAAACAGACATATTAGGCAGAAAAGCCTAACTGAAATTTTCATTTTTTCTCCCAGTTGACAAAATTATATTTACGTGCTTTATTATTCATTAAAAATAATATAATACAACTAAAAGGTTAGTCAATAAAAATGGCAAAGAGAAAAAAAACGATCCTGGTTATTGATGATGAAGCTGATATCAGAACTCTTTTGATAGAAGAGTTCGGCAAAAAGTTCAAAGTCGTTACTGCAAAAGACGGAGAAGAGGGGCTAAAAAACATCTTCGAAAAAAAACCTGACCTTGTCATCTTAGATATAAGGATGCCTAAGATGAACGGGCTCGAAGTATTAAGAAAGGCAAAGGCTTTTTTCCCTACAATTCCAGTCGTGCTATGTACTGCATTTTCTTCATATAAAACAGTATATGCAGCTTCTTTAGCCGATGCCTTTGTTGTAAAGTCTCCAGACTTATCAGAACTTGAAGAGACAGTTGAACAGCTTATTAGTCAGTAATGTATTTTTCTATTATTAATTTAAGCCTTTCTTGAGTATCGGGTGGAATCGCTTTTTTGTCCGTAATTATCGCATTCGCAAGGGTGTTGCAACATTGGCAAGAAGCGGTCTTATCAATTACATCAGGTATTTTAGCTAAAATATTCTTTGCCTTTTCAACATTTTCATTAAGAATTCTTATTATATTTTCGACAGAGACAGGTCCTTCTTCTTCGTGCCAGCAATCATAATCCGTAGAAAGAGCGATTGTCACGTAACAGAGCTCTGCTTCTCTTGCAAGCTTTGCCTCTGGCATGTTTGTCATTCCAATCACATCTACACCAAAACCTTTCCACAAAAAAGATTCTGCTTTTGTTGAAAATTGTGGTCCCTCCATACACAAATAAGTTCCACCATCTTTAACTGGATATCCTAAATCTTTTATAAGTTCAAAAATAGTATTTCTAAATGATGGGCAAACAGGTTCTGCCATCGAAACATGTGCTACGATACCCTGTCCAAAAAAACTACTTTCTCTCTTTCTTGTCATATCTATAAATTGATCCGGTAATACAATACATCCGGGGAAAATATCCTCTTTCATGCTGCCAACAGCACTGATTGAGAGTATTTTCTTTACTCCTAACATCTTTAAAGCATAAATATTCGCCCTATAATTTATCTCTGATGGCATAATTCTGTGCCCTTTCCCATGTCGCGGAAGGAAAGCAAATTTAGTCCCTTTCAACTCTCCAACAAGAATGGCATCAGAAGGTTTGCCAAATGGCGTAGACAACTCGACTTCCTTGCAGTTTTCCAGCCCAATATTATACAAACCACTACCTCCAATTACGCCTATAAACTCCATTTATCGCCTCCCTAAATTACTTTTCAAAACTAAGCAACTTTTTCTGAACTGTCAAACTTTCCTCTTAATTGTCCACAAGCTGCCAAAATATCACTACCTTTACTATCCCTGATCAATACTCGCAAGCCTTTATCCCATAAAACCTGCTGAAAAGATAGCAGTTGTTCCATTTTTGGCGGATTAAAACGCCCGTCACCCCAAGTGTTAAACATTATGAGATTAATCTTAACCTTTATACCCTTTAAAATAGAAGCCAGCCGCTCTGCATCAGCAACTGAATCATTTATATCACTTAACAAAACATATTCTATTGTAATTTCGCTGTTTTTCTGCAATGGAAACCGCTTTAACGCTTCAACTAACCTCTTTATACGATATTTTTTGTTAACGGGCATAATTTTGTCTCTTACTTCATCTGTAGTGGCATTTAAAGAAACCGCCAGTTTCACCAGTACGTCCTGCCCTAAGGTTTCAATCTTATCAGCTAAACCGCAAGTAGAAAGTGTTATTTTACGTGGAGAGTAGTTAAACCCTGCTTGATGTTGTAAAGTCTTTATTGCCTTAACAACATTTTGATAATTTGCAAGTGGCTCCCCCATACCCATAAAAACGATGTTGTTTGGTTTTATTCCAGTGATTTCGACAACTTTTATTAATTGAGCCAGAATCTCCCAAGTCTTAAGATTTCGGTCGAACCCCCTGTCTCCTGTGTTGCAAAACTTACAACCCATTGCACAGCCTAATTGAGACGAGATGCAAATAGTGTAGCGTCGCTCATCAGGTATCAATACGGTCTCTATTAATCCCTCGTCTTCAGTCTGGAAAAGAAACTTTTGCGTGCCATCAATAGATTGAAGCCTTGCTTTAATACTTAATTGCTTGATATCAAAGTTTTTTTTCAATTCTTCCCTAAAATCTTTAGAAAGATCCGTCATCAAATCAAAACTACAACACCCTTTGGCATAAAGCCATTTGAAAAGTTGTTTAACCCTGTATTCTTTGTGGCAATTCGTCACGAAGAGCTCTTTTAGCTCTTCGTATGTGTAGTTCCTTATATCATTCATAAATGAAAAAAGTGGCGTTTTAACGCTCATCTAATACTTTATTCGCAAAACTCCAGGGCACTAAAAAAGTATTTAACTTCATATTCTGCTGTTTCTTTAGCATCCGAACCATGAACCGAATTTTTCTCCAGATCTACTGCAAATTCCTTTCTAATGGTTCCCGGTTCTGCATTTGCTGGATTGGTAGCACCCATAAGCTTTCGCCAATCTGCTATTGCGTTTTCCTTTTTTAGAACCATTGCGATGCATGGACCAGATGACATATAGTCTGTAAGACTATCAAAAAAAGGCTTGCCCTTATGAACCGCATAAAAACCCTCTGCCTCTTTCTTTGTGAGCCATATCTTCTTCATGGCAACTATTTCAAAGTTTGCTTCTTCAATTCGAGAAATAATTTTACCCGCTAATTTTCTTTCACACGCATCCGGTTTAATAATTGCAAAAGTTTTTTCCATCTCATCTCTCCTGTATTTTGTCTTTATTTTTTGCTTTATTTTAACCCATCACATAAATTTTGTAAATACCCCATAATCACTGAAAAAACTTGACATACTTAAAACATCACTGTAACATACTAAATCAAAATTGCTGTAACATGGTCATATATAATTTTGAAAACGCTTCAAACGTGTGCACGTTGCTTTACTACTAAATTTTTGGAGATAAGGTTTTTTTATTGCCTGATAAGATAAATGGAACTAATCTCGGAGCTTTTTTCATACTTAATTCACTTAGACAAACACTTAGCCTTACTAATTGACAAATACGGCTCTTTAACATATATCATTTTTTTTCTCATAGTATTTTGTGAAACGGGGCTTGTTGTTACACCATTTTTACCGGGCGACTCTTTGCTTTTTGCTGCGGGAACTTTTGCTGCATTGGGTTCTTTAAATGTTCATGTGCTAACCTTTATCCTGATAGCGGCTGCTATCCTGGGAGATACCGTAAACTATACCATTGGCTATCAATTAGGTGAAAAAATACTTAAAATGAACAGTAAAATAATTAAAAAAGAACACATAGAAAAGACCCATAAGTTTTACGAAAAACATGGCGGCAAAACTATAATTTTAGCCCGTTTTGTACCTATCGTTAGAACATTTGCACCTTTTGTTGCCGGATTAGGAGAAATGACCTACTCGCGATTTTTATCCTATAATATCATTGGTGGAATTGCCTGGGTATCAATTTTTATTTATGGTGGATATCTTTTTGGTAATATGCCTTTAATAAAAAACAACTTCACAATCGCCATTATGGTTATAATAATCCTTTCTATCATGCCCGGAATAATCGAGGTTTTAAAACACAAACTTAAAAAATAGTGTTTTTTTTATTTAGCTTGTTCTTAATGCATCTACGATATTCATTTTTGCAGCTCTAACTGCGGGCAGGACACCACCTATTAGCCCCATAAATAACGAAAATAAAATAGATTTTAATGCAATATCAAAGTTAAGGTCGAAAGAAAACGCCAATTCTGAAAACGTCTGAAAATTCACAGTGGAGACGGTAAAATACTGTAAAAATGACGATAAGAATATCCCCAGTATTCCACCGGCAAGACCTAAAACTAGTGATTCGAGTATAAAAGATATTAAAATGTCTTTTTTTTGAAAACCCAATGCGCGTAATGTTCCAATCTCACCCACCCTATTTGCAACAGCAGAAAACATTGTTATCATCGCACCTATAATTGCCCCGATAGAAAATATTGATGTGACGGAAAATCCTAAAATCCTCAAAAATTTTGCCATCACTTCAGATTGGTCTTTATAGTACTGTGTCTCTCTTTTTGCTTCAAGCGTGAGGCGTGGGTCTGTTTCTATCGTTTTTTTCAAATTATCAAAAAAATCCGGATTTTGCATCTTGAAGATAATCGAAGAATATGTGGGTCTTTTAAAAGCCTGTAAAAGCTGCTCGCTATCTCCCCATATCTCCGAATTGAAAGCCCTGTTACCTGCATCAAAAATACCAACAATTGTCCATTCTCTCATTGCAAAACGTATCTTATCACCAATATTACAATCACTAAATGTTTCTGCAATCTTTTTTCCAACAATAATCTCTGAAGTGCCCGTTCTAAAAGGTCTGCCAATAATAATTTTAAGTTCATCTCTAAGTGAAAAGGATGCATCAGATACACCCCGAATTACGACATTTGACGGTTTTGAAGTACCAATCTTGGGCAACGATATCAAAACGACAAGCTCTTTGGCTAACATTTTCTTGCCATCATAAGACATCGCAATGTTTGGTAACATTTGAACGATATTTGCCTGTTGTCTGTCTATTCCACTTTGCACTTCTGTACCAGCAGCCTTTCTTATTACCACGACATTTTCACTACTTCCTGTTTCCACAAGCGTCTTCTCAAAACCAGCAGCCAGCATAAGCACCGCAGAAAACACAAAAACCACCAGAGCCATCCCAAAGGTAGTCAGAAACGTTGTCATCTTTCTTACCTTAAGATTCCGGATACTGTATGAGATAGGTACCGCCATCAGCCAATTCTCCTCAATCCATCAGCAACCTTTATTTTTGAAGCCCTTATAATAGGTAATACTGCAGCAATCACACCGACAACAAATCCAGAAACAATACTTAGATATATCGTGTTACTACTTATGTTAAATATCGGAAAAAAGTTTTCAAGTGACTTGTGAAAATAATGAGCAGCCGGGAAAATCAGGATTGTTCCGACAAACCCGCCAACGCAAGAAATAAAAATTGATTCTAAAAAAATTATCGTTGCAATATATTTCCAGTCGAAGCCCATTGCCTTAAGTATAGAATACTCTCCAATACGTTCTCTTGCGGTCATAGCCATTGTGTTTGCAACAACAAACATTATTATCAGGATAATCATAAAAGAAATCACTTGAATAACCACAACTATGGCCTCTGTCATAGCGACAAAACTTAAGTTAAACGCTTTTTCCGTTTCTGTGATCGTTTCTGCAAGAGAATTTTTGAATAATCTGTCAATCTCAAGTGATATTTTTGCCGCATCGTCGTGATTTTTTATTCCCACGATATAAATACCAACCTGATCAGCCCTTCGTGGTGCATTTTTTTTAAGACTTTCATTTAGATAGTCCCAGTGAAAAAAGAAGATCCCTTCGTCTGTCTTTTTATCTCTTCCTTTATAGATACCACGCAAAACAAATTCCCAGTTACCAGGAAAAATTGTTCCCTTAAGTGTAATCTTATCACCGATTTTCCATCCATACTTTTCCGCCTGAATACGTCCTACTATTGCCCCCCTCTTGTCTTTAAGAAAGCTTTCCTTTTCTTCTTTTGAAAGGATAAATTCGGGATAAAGTTCCAGATAGCTTTGTGGCTCTACTGCAAAATTAGGGAAAAAGTTTTTTTCACTAATATAAATTCCACCAAACCAGTTTCCATAAGAAACAGTTGTTACACCATCCACCTTTTTTATCTTTTCTTTATAAGAAATGGGGAGTGTAAAAGCTATCGATATAGCATTTCTGGTAATAATTCTGTTTTCTGAGGCTGCTTCAGCCCCTGCATACCAGGCGTTAACAATTGTGCGTAAAAGCCCAAACGCAAGTATCGCAATCGTCATCGCAAAAATTGTAAGTATTGTACGAGCCTTATGTCTGAATGCGTTTTTAAATGCTAATTTAAGCAGTTGCATTATTCAAGACACCTTTATCCAAATGTCTGATTATATGTGCCTTTTCTGCCGCCCTTGGATCATGAGTAACCATAATTATCGTTTTGTTAAGTTCTTTATTAAGTTGCTCCATCAAATTTAGTATATCTGTTGCCGAAGCCCTATCTAAATCACCAGTAGGCTCATCAGCAACAAGTATTGTTGGGTCTGTCACAATAGCTCTTGCGATTGCCACACGTTGTTGTTGTCCGCCAGATAATTGTGATGGATAGTGACTTGCGCGGTCAGTTAGACTAACCATTCTTAATGCTAACTCAACATGCTGTTTTCTTTCGCTTTTTGAGAGATTGAGTAGCAACAAAGGTAATTCAACATTCTCATAGGCAGTTAAAACTGGGATTAAATTATAAAATTGAAAAATAAAACCAACGTGGTTAGAACGCCATCTTGCCAACTCAGATTCTGATAATTTAGTTATATCAGTACTACCAATAACAATCGAGCCACTATCAGCAGAGTCAATTCCAGCAATAAGGTTAAGCAAAGTGCTTTTGCCCGAACCAGAAGGTCCCATCAAAGCAAGAAACTCTCCTTGTTGAATATCAAGGTTTATATTTTCTAACACGGGAATGACCTGGTTTCCTCTTTTGTAAGACTTATTCAGGTTTCTAATACTAACTATATTCAACTGTTATTTAGCCTCTATCTTAATTTTTGAGTTGTTTTTAAGATGTTTAGGTGGTGCTAATACAACTTTATCCATAGCTTTAACACCCGATAGCAGTTCTACATCATCGCCAAAGGTATCACCCAATACTACCGGAGTTAAAACAGCTTTATCTTCCTTGATCAAAAAAACAAAGTTTTTACCGTCTTTTTCGAAGATAGCTGTTTTTTTAACCATTAAACGCTGTTTATCTTCTTTTTCTGTAGGCTTTCGGGATAAGAAGCTGACCTTGGCACTCATTTCTGGAAGTATCCTCTTGTCATTTTCGAAAAACTTAACCTTTATCATAATCGAAGCCTTTGTTCTGTCAGCAGTAGGAACAATCATATGCACCTGCCCTTTAAAATGTTTATCCGGTATAGCGTCTAACTGTATTACACAGGGTTGTCCTACTTTCACAGCATTGATATTTGCTTCTGAAACGTCAACCTCCACTAATAAGGATGTAAGATCTGCAATCGTAACTACAGCAGCTTTTGCATTTGCTGCAGCACCTAAGGGAGTTATTATGTCACCAATATCAGCATTTTTAGTCAAAACTACACTATCAAACGGTGCTCTGATTAAGGTATATTCTAATGCAACCTCTGTTGACTTCAAAGCAGCCAAAGCAGCGTTTAATGAAGCATTCGCATTTTCTAAAGCCGCCTTTGCCTTCCTATAACGAAGCGTCGCCAAGTCAAGTTCTGCCTGAGTTGCAAAACCCCTATTAAAAAGAGCCTTTTGTCTATCGAGATCTATCTTGGCGTCATCCAGTTCTGCCTTTGCACTATCGACATTTGCCTTTGCTACATTCAGATTAGCCTCTGATTGATTTTTTAATGCGACCACATCTTCGTTTTCTAACTTTGCGACAATTTGATCTTTTTTGACATGATCACCCTCTTCCACTCCAAGCCAGACAAGTCTGCCAGTAGTTTTAGACGCCAAGGCAGCCTTTCTCTGGGCAACCACATAACCGCTTGCGTTCAAGGTAATCAATGACTGTGAGGGATATGTATAATTAACTGTTGTAGCAACAACATTGATACTTTTAGAATGAAAAAATAAAAATGCTGCGGCTATAAAAACAATAATAAATACAATAAAAAACGCGAACTTTTTGCGTGGTTTATTACTGGCTTCTTTGTTTAATCTTAACTTTGAAAGATCTTCCTGAGTCATAAGGCCCCTTTTGTTTTTTGACTGTTAATTTTTTGCTTGATCTATTGCTAAACCTTAGTTTTGCCTCAACTCTATTAATGTTATCTCTGGACGAGCAAAAATTCTTATTGGCGGTCCCCATGTTCCCGTTCCTCGACTTGTATATAATAATGGAAATTTCGCTAAAATCTCAGAACTATTAATCTTTTTATAAGAGTCCTGTCTTAATTCATACAATCCTGTATTCAAAGGAAAAGCGAATCTAGTGATATAGTAAAAAGGAAAAATCTGGCCTTTATGAGTATGTCCAGACAGTTGAATGTCGAAAAAATTTAGACTTTTTTTATTAATCAATGGTCTATGTTTCAGGAAAATCGTAAACAGCCCATTATCAATAGTTGTAAGAATTTTCTGCTTTTTTTCTAATTCTCCATCGTCCACACCTGCAATATTAAGAATATTTCCTACACAAACCACATCTCCCCTAAGCAACCTGAATCCTGATGCTTCGATAAAATTAATTGACTGTTTCAATCCTGCATAGTATTCATGATTACCCGTAACAGCATACTTGCCAAGAGGTGGCGTTAACCCAACAAAAATCTCTAAATGCCGCATGATATCATTTGCCTGACCATCAATGATATCTCCTGTAGCCACAATAATATCAGGGTTCAATTTTTTAATCATTTCGAGAATATTTTCTACCCTTTTACCACGTACAATCAATCCCAAATGTAGGTCTGATATCTGCAGTATTTTTAGACTTTTGACGTCTCTGGGCAGTTTTGGAGTTTTGATTATTAATCTTTCGACAACAACATTTTGAGCTTCATAAAAACCATAGATAATAAGTAAGAACGTTGCAATCAAAGAAAAATAAAAACGAATGTTTGCTTTTATAGGTAAAAATAAATTCGTTACGATAGATATCAGCTCGAGAAAAAGCGATAAAACAAAAAACATAAAAATAGAAGCCATCCACATATAACCTATATAAGCTGTGATACGTGCCAAATTGAAAAATTCTTTTCGTTCTATAATTCGTGTTGCAACTGGCATAAAACACAGCAAAGCAAGTAATGCTATAACTACAACCAATAAGTATCCATGCAGATGAAAAAAGCGTCTTAACTTAAAAAAAAGATATAAATGTAACAGCCCATAAAGTGTGAAAAATGTTGAGAGAAAAAGATACATAATTAACTATCAGCTATGCCTATTGTAAATATCGTTAAAAAGCTGTTCGCATTTTTCAAAAGCATTAAGTACATCTGGATCAAAATGTTCAGGCAAAGTTCTGCCATCTCCTTCTGTAATTATTTTAAACACTTCTTCATGTGTTAAAGGTCTTTTGTATGGTCTTTTACTTCTTAAAGCATCATACTGGTCACATATAATCAAGATTCTCCCCTCCAGCGGAATATCTTCCCCTTTTAAACAACGTGGATAACCAGTCCCGTCCCACCTTTCGTGATGCGTAAGTGCAATTTTTTCCGCCATTTCTAAAAATGGGAGTTTTGAATCTTTTAAAATTTCAGCACCAATAATAGTGTGAGACTTTATGATTTCAAATTCTTCTGGGGTTAACCTGCCAGCTTTAAGCAGGATTGTATCAGATATTCCAACCTTTCCAATATCATGCATTGTGCTTGCAAACATTATTGTTTCAACAAAATCTTTACTTTCGCCCAACTCCTCTGCGATCGCTTTTGTGTAAAAACTCATTCTTTTTATATGCTCACCTGTATCCTCATCTCTATACTCACTGGCTTTTACTAATCTATGAACAATTTCAATGTTAGCCTGTTTAAGTTCTTCTAAAGCTACTAAAAGCTCTGCTGTTCTTTCCTTTACTGTTTTTTCTAACAGGATTTTGTAATCTTTTTCGAGCTCGATGTATCTAATATGCTTTGTAGCCTTGTCCAGTGCTTGTGTTATCTGTTCCGACTTATAAGGCTTTATAATAAAGTCAAAAGCACCTTTTTTTAACGCATCTATCGCCACATCTACTTCTGCATAAGCAGTCATAACAATCACTGGTATCTCAGGATAGATATTGTGCACTCTGCCTAAAAACTCAATACCATCCATCTCTGGCATTTTGTAGTCAGTGATTATTATATCTGGAACGTATTCATGTTTTAATGCTGCAAGTGCAGCAATAGCACTATCATACTTAGTTGTATTGTAACCCAATATTTCAAGCAGCGTTGATAATGAATCCAAGACAAACTGGTCATCATCTACCACCAAAACAGATAGCCTACTTATAGTATTATCGTTAGTCACAATTATACTCTATTTAAAATTTTGCTTATTTGTCAAGTAAATCACGTATCATCTTAACAAGTTCTTTTGGTGAAACGGGCTTTTGAACAACCAATGTATCCTTTCCAAGATCAGCCTTGCATTTATCAAGCTCTGTCGCATAACCACTCATAATAATAATCTTTGCAAGAGGATTTAAAGTCTTCATCTGCCTATACACTTCAATCCCACTTTTTTTTGGCATCACAACATCAAGTATGCTGACTGCAATGTCGTTATTATACTCCTTAAAATAAGACAAAGCTTCATCGCCATTAGAGGCAGTAATGACCTTATATCCATAGTTTTCAAAGAAATCTTTAATCATATTTAACACCAGTTTATCATCTTCTGCTACAAGAACTGTTTCTCCTCCGTGTTTGAAAGGCTTCTCTTCAACTTCATGTATAGAAGCTTCTATTGCCTTCTTTGTCAGTGGAAGATATATGCTAAAGGTAGTTCCCTTACCATACTCGCTATCCACCGTTATATAGCCGTTATGACTTTTAACTATGCCATAAACGATCGATAAGCCTAAACCAGTGCCTTTTCCAACCTCTTTTGTTGAGAAAAACGGATCAAAAATGTGTTGTAGAACTTGTGCATCAATTCCGGTTCCTGTATCAGAAACTTTTAAGACTGCATAATCTCCCTTGCTGCCAAAACCATTTTTTTCAATAAACTTATCATCCATATAAAAATATGATGTTTCGATTGTAAACATACCGCCACTACTCATCGCATCTTTAGCATTTGAAGCCAGATTGATAAGCACCTGTTCAATCTGATTAGGATCTGCAAATATGTTTAGATTACGTTCATAAGAAAGTATCGTTTTAATTTCGATATTCTCACCAATGATACGGTCTAACATCTTGGTTAAACTTTTTATCAAATCGTTTAAATTAACAACCTTTTTTGATAAAGGTTGTTTTCTTGCAAAAGTCAGTAGTTTTTGAGTAAGATTTGCAGCCTTTTCAGAAGAAAAAAGTATCTGTTCTACATAAAAACGTAATGGATCGCTTTCGTTAAGTTTTAACAATAACACATTTCCATATCCTATAATTGCAGTAAGTATATTGTTAAAGTCATGAGCAACACCACCCGCAAAAACACCAATCGCCTCCATCTTTTGGGCATGCAACAGTTCTGCCTCAAGTTTTTTCTGGTAGGTTATATCCTCTTTTATGCCAAGAAAGTTAATTATCTGACCTGTTTTTGGGTCTTTAATTGGTGATATTTTTGCATATTCCCAATAAAACTCTCCGTTCTTTTTTCTGTTGCAAAACTCTCCCTCCCATGTTTCGCCAGAAGTTATCTTCTTCCATAACTCCGTGTAAACATCTGGAGGAGTTTTGCCTGACTTAAGAATTTTCGGATTTTTACCTAACACCTCATCGTAACTATAGCCTGTTAACTCAACAAATTTTTTATTAACATATTCTATGCTACCATTAGTGTCTGTAATTATAACACTGTTCGGGCTTTGTTCTATTACATATTTAAACTTGGTAACTAACGATTCCGCTGTTAACTGTGCAGTGACATCATCCCCATAACAGATAACGCCATCAACAGTGTCATTTGAACCTTTAAGCAAACTACACTGCCAATATACAATTCGCTCACTGCCCTCAGAAGAGACAACTTTTGTTCCAAAGCTAATTGTTTGTTTAGCCTTGCCAGAGAAAATATCTTCAAACACAATATTTAAGTCGGTTATATAGTCGATTGGATAAAAAAACTCAGTAAATTTCTTTCCTAAACACTCTTCTACTTTGGTATTCAAAGCTTCAGTCACTTTTTTGTTCATAAAAATAATCTTTTCTTGTGTGTCAATCGAAACCACAAGCATATTTGAAAAATCAAAGTAGTCCATTAACTTATCTTTTTCCGCCTCTAATTTAGCCATATAACGTTGAACTAACTTATAAAGCAGATATGAAGTTACAAAAACAAATGTAATGCCTTTAGCAGTTTGTAAGAATGTGACATCGCTGACAACCTTATAAAGTAAACCAACTAAAAAATCAGAAAATACTATCCAGATAATAGCAAAAATCAAGTAGTAAAAGGCAACTTTTGTGGCGGGTTTATTTTTTTTATTTTTAGTTGTTTCATCATGCATCATATTATTATTAATTAATAAACCATAATATTTTTTTTGTCAAATGACGTTCAAATCCCTCCTCCAATTTGGGACAGGTCCATTATTTACACTATTTACCACTATTTATTTCATCATTAATGGATGCGACTTGATCCCCGAGTCGGTTTAAACGTGTATATAAGGGACAGGTCAATTATTTGTTATAGG
>JBBIPZ010000005.1:0-106304 GCA_037442505.1 Deltaproteobacteria bacterium
AGGCGAGCAATATAGCTTTGGAAGGGAAGCAAAAGGTTGAAAGCGCCGTCGATGCAATGACACATATTGCTTCTACAGTTCGGGAGACCTCAGGGACAATTAATGAACTTGGTAAATCAAGCCAGGAGATAGGCAATATCGTCAGGATTATCAATGATATAGCAGACCAGACAAACCTTTTATCATTAAATGCTGCAATTGAAGCAGCTCGCGCTGGAGAGCAAGGGCGAGGCTTTGCGGTCGTTGCAGACGAAGTGAGGAAGCTTGCTGAACGCACAGGCAAAGCAACCCGCGAGATAGGCGAGATGATAAAAAGGATACAGGAGGAGACCGAGATGTCTGTTCAGAGTATGGAATCGGGTATTGTGGAGGTAGAAAGGGGTGTAATGCTTGCACAGGATGCATATGCCGCTATGGAAAGAATTGTCAGTGCCGCCAACAATAGCAATGATATGATCCAGCGGATAGCCGTAGCAGCCGAGGAGCAATCTGCGGCATCTGAACAGGTTTCTGCAAATATGGAATCTATAGCTAATGTGATCCGCAACACTGAGGTTGCAACGGCTCAGATACGGTCATCTGCAGAGGACCTTGCACGCATAGGAACTGAGCTAAGGAATATGGTTGGATGGTTTAAAATTTAGGGCAGAGGAGGTTATATGGTAAAGGCCATAAATGGTGTAGACATTGTAAAAGGAGAAATTTTATATGATGATGGTAAACACAAATTTGTATGGCTTGGCTGGGAAGAGTATGAAGAAGAAGGTCTTGTTCAAGTTAACCAGTATTTAATTGAAAACAATGGGGTTGGAGTGTTGCTTGATCCAGGTGGAATACATGTGTTTCCAAGAGTTGTTGCTAATATATCGAGGTATATTGAGCTTGAGAGGATAAAGCATATTTTCTATAGTCATCAAGATCCCGATGTTTCATCAGGAATAGCATTATGGCTAAGTGTTACAAGTGCAAAAATTTATATATCTAAATGGTGGGTAAGGTTTATCCCCCATTATGGTATCTTTGATATGTCTACAATTGTTGCGATTGATGATAATGGAGCTAAAATTAATCTTCCATCAGGTGATATACTTCAAATAATTCCAGCCCACTTTTTGCATTCTGTTGCAAACTTTCATGTCTATGATAGCAGTTCTAAAATTTTATTTACTGGTGATCTTGGCGCTGCAATTTTTCCGAAAGGTGGTAGATATGCCTTTGTTAAAGACTTTAATTCTCACTTAAAATTGATGGAGGCTTTTCACAAAAGGTATATGGCTTCAAATAGTGTATGCAGAAAATATGTGAATATGATTTCTAAATACCAGATTAATATGATTGCTCCTCAACATGGTGCAATATTTAATAAAAAAGAGGATGTAAAAAGTTTTTTTGACTGGTTGGCTAATTTAAAATGTGGTGTTGATATTATTGACGATATTTACAGGGGGTAGTATGTTTGGTTTCAATAAAAACAAGCAAAAGATAGAGAATGTGGATTTGTTACCTGTAATTAAAAAAATATCAACAGGTCTTATAAAATCAAATGTACTGGGATCAACAGTTAGCACTACTATGGGACTTATTGATAGTAGTTTTGGTAGTGTTAAGGATGAGACTACATCTGTTGCTACGGCAATGGAAGAAATTGATGCTACAATTCGAGAAATGTCTGGTAATGTAGCTTCTATTAATTCTCAGGTTCAGACGATGGTCAGAAATAATTCGGAACTTGATATAGAGCTTGTAAAAAGGGTGGAGAAAATATCGGAACAAAAAAACAGAGTATCGAAGATTGTTAATAATATAAAAAATTTAGGTGACGCAACTGAAAACATAGGAAACATAATAGTTGCAATTTCAGATATTGCAGATCAAACCAATCTTCTTGCTCTAAATGCAGCTATTGAGGCAGCGAGAGTTGGAGAAAAAGGTAGAGGCTTTGCAGTTGTTGCTGACGAAGTAAGGAAGCTTTCACAGAGAACAGAGCAACTGACAAAGGATATTAAAGTGATTCTTGATGGGCTTAAAGAAAAGGTTTTAGTAGCTGTAAGTGATGTAGGCAAAATATCTGAGATAATAACCACCTTTGAAAATGATATAAATACCATTAGATCCACCTTTGAAAATTCAAAAGAACTTTCAGATAAAGTTGGTGATTCAATAAACAGCCTATCATCTGCTATAGAGGAACAAAGTCAAGTTTTAGGAGATGTTACAAAGAGGGTTTCTAATATCGTTCAAACAATTGAAGAGATGCATAGAGTATTTAAAACAGTGACGAAAGTAAATGTAGAGATTAATAAACTGATTACTTTTTAAAGTTATGTCAAAAAAGGTTAAACTAATAAGCATTTTTACAGTTTTAGTTTACGTAATTTTTATAATAATATCCTACTTTTCTACGAAAAAGTTTTATCTACAGTTTCTAAATAAAGAGAAGGAGCATGTAACTTTTGTTTTTAAAGAATGCTATAGTTTTTTAGAAAGTTGGTTGAATGATCAGAATCAAGACACATATCTATTATTAAATAGCAAGTTTTTTAAAGATGCTTACAAAAAGGCGTTAAAAAATAAAATAGATGCAAATTTTTCTGAATTTTTGTCCTTTTATAAGCAAAACAATGATATAGATGAAATACTGCTTGTAGACAATACCAAAAAAGTTCTTTATGGTCAGTTTGATGACATTCTCAAAATTGAGAAACTTGACGTACAATCTTTCACCATATATAAACAATATCAAAATGTTTATTTTGTGCTATCCTATCCTGTAATAGATGAACAGAAAAATGTAGCGGGCAGTATTTTCTTAATATACGATTTTAAAAAGAGGCTTTATCCATCAATTTCAAAATTTAGTAATAATCAGTTTCAGTTTTATTTTTTACAGTATATTAATGCAGAGCAAAGATATATAAATATTACTGAACCTGTTCCTTTTGGAACTGACGATAGAAAGCATCTTATTGAAGAGACATTAAAAAAGCATATATTCTTTAAAACAGATATCAAAACTGTGGATATAGATTCCTCAACTTACTATGTTGTCTCAAAAAATCTGGGCTATTTTGGCAGTTTAGTAATGTTTAAGGAAGTTTCTAATTTTTTTGCAATGTTCAAAGAAATAAAATATTATATCTTAGCCCTTATATTGATATTCTTATCAATTTCTCTTCTCTGGGGTTTACTGTTATATATAATAAAAAACAAGTTTTTAAAGGAACAATTAGAAAGTGAATTCATTTATAAACTTGTCTTAAAAAGTATTGGTGATGGTGTAATAGTAACAGATAAAACAGGTAAAATTCTTATAATGAATAAAGCAAGTGAGGAACTTACAGGATGGCATGAGAGAGAAACAATAGGAAAAGATATCAATGAAGTTTTTAATATTGTGAATGAATTTACTTATGAAAAAGTAGAAAATCCTGTAAAAATAGCACTTTTAGAGGGGAAAATAAGTGGATTAGCCAATCATACCCTATTAATAAGGAAGGATGGAAGTAAAATTTCAATTGCAGATTCAGCATCACCAATAAGAGATCAACAAGGAGAAACTTTTGGGGCTGTTCTGGTTTTTAGAGATTATACCGATGAGAGGATGTTTCAGAGCTTAATTGACATTAAAAGTTATTTAGATGAAATAAAGAATGTTCCTGAAACACACGAGATCTTAAAGGACGTGACCATTAAATTATTAGAATTTTTCCCAGAAAGTATTGTTGTTATTTATCATGGTGACAGCAAAAACGTTCTTAGTTATCAGAATATCACGATTGAAGAAGCGTTTACTTTAATTAATGACGAAAATATACAAAACAGATACGAAGATAGATTAATCAGGGAAAGCATAGAAGTTGAAGATGGGAAATTAGTATTTTTAATTATAAATAAAGAACGCAGATTTAAAATAAAAGAAATTAATGGAGTTAAGACGGTTGCAGCTTTGATAGAAGCACTACTTTATCAGAAAAGTTATGAAAAAAAATTATTGGAGAGCAAGATTTTTATTGAATCTCTTTTAAATTCTATACCTGCTCCCGTTTTTTATAAAGATAAAAATGGCAGATATCTTGGTTTTAACAGGGCTTTTAAAAATTTTTATGGAAAGGGTGATGAGTTGATAGGTAAAACAGTTTTTGATTTTGCTCCCTATGAATATGCAAAAAAATATTATGAAATGGATGAGGAGCTTTTTCAGAAAGGGGGCGTACAGGTTTACGAATTTAAAATTAAAGATGCAAATGGTGAACTCCACGACGTGGTTTTTCATAAGTCACTATTTTTTGATGAACATGGAAATGTTGAAGGTTTGATAGGAGTGGTAATGGATGAGACGGAACTGAATGTAGTTAGAAAACATTTTAAAAATATGTTCGATAACATGAGTGAGGGGTATGCTTATCATGAAATGATTTATGATGAAGAGGGCAATCCTAAGGATTATGTCTTTTTAGAAGTTAACCAAGCTTTTGAAAAATTAACAGGTCTTAAAGCAAACGATATTGTTGGAAAGAGTGTTTTGGAAGTGATACCTAATTTAGAGCGATTCTGGATAGAAACTTATGGAGAGATAGCAAAAAAATGCTCCTCCAAAAGATTTGAATACTTTTCTGAATCACTTAATAAAAAATTTTTTGTAAGTACCTTTAGTTTTGAAAAAGGCAAATTTGCCACTATCTTTTTTGATATAACAGAAAAAGAAGAAATTAAGAGACAAAGGGATTTGCTATCCCATATACTTGAAAATTCCTTTAATGAAATTTATCTATTCGACAAAGTAACTTTTCAAATTATCTATATAAATAAAGCGGCAAAAAAGAATTTGGGTTATGATGAAGAAGAACTTAGAGGTAAAATATTTTTTCATCTCTTAAATGATAGCGATATGAAGCTAAAAAAAGAAATTGAAAATGCCTTTCGTTTAGGATTAGAAAAGTTAAACTTCAAAACTACTTTTATAAGAAAGAACGGTTCACTATACGATGCCTTTGTAAGTTTGCAGTATATAAAAGAACCATTCGAAATAATTTGTGGGATTACTATCGATATATCAGAGCAGATAAGAAAAGATATAGAGTTAAAGAAATTAAAATTTGCAATTGACCAGAGCATCGATGGAATTTTAATGACAGATTCTTTAGGCTACATTACTTACGTAAATAAAGGTTTTGAGCAGATGACAGGCTATCAGACTCATGAAGTCATAGGTAAAGATATCAAAAGTATGGTTGAAAGGGAAAGCAAACCCCTTCTTAAAGATATATCAATAAAGTTAAAAAACAAAAAAAGTTGGTTGGGAAATATAAATCTATTAAAAAAAGATGGGAAAATATTCAAAGCCTTACTAGCCATAACGCCAACATTTGACAAGGAAAATGAATTTGATAATATTTTAGCGATAGTCAAAGATATGACAGAATATCATAAACTTGAAGAAAGATATTTGCAGGCACAAAAAATAGAAGCTATTGGAAGACTTACAGGAGGAATAGCTCATGATTTTAATAACATGTTGACAGGTATTATTGGTAAAGCTGAAATAGCTTTGCTTAATTATGGAGAATACAGTGATGTTGGTATGACATTTAAAGATATAATTAATATTGCAGAGAAAGCAGCAAGCCTTATAGGGCAATTACTGACTTTTTCAAGAAAACAGATAATCAAGCCAAAGGTTCTTAATTTAAATGATGTAATTAATGAGACTTTAAAGATGCTTAGAACCGTTTTAGGAGAAAATTTAACAATAATATTAAACTTAGAATCAGCTTTATGGAATGTATTTCTTGATGATACTCAGCTCCAGCAAGTTTTGGTGAATCTGTTAATAAACGCAAAAGATGCGATAAAAGATTTTGGCAAGATAATTATTGAGACTAAAAACCAAAAAATTGACGATCAACTTATAGACTACAATAGTGAGTTTACAGAAAAAGAGTATGTAAAATTAATAATCAGCGATACAGGATGTGGTATGGATAAAGAGACACTTAATCATATCTTCGAACCCTTTTTTACCACAAAACCAATTGGACAGGGAACAGGACTTGGATTAGCGACTGTCTATGGAATAGTAAAACAGAATAAAGGAGTTATTAAAGTTTATAGTGAATTGGGTATGGGAACTTCTTTTCATATTTATTTCCCACGAACTTTAGAAACTGTTAAAAATATAAAAAGTGAAAAGAAATACATAAAAAAAATTGAGCAACAAAATATTACAGCACTTGTAGTTGAAGACGATGATATAGTGAGAGATCTTTTTGTAAAAATATTAGAAACTATGGATATAAAAAATTTAACTGCCACAAGTCCAAAAGAAGCTTTGAAACTGATTGATAGTCATAGAGATGAAAAAATCAAACTGATAATAACAGATATAGTTCTTCCCGATATGACTGGACCTATGCTTGTTGAAAAAATAAAAGAATTGCAGTCAGATATAAAAGTTATCTACACTTCTGGCTACACTGAAAATGTTCTTAATAAAATTGATATTTCTTTAGAGAATGCAAAGTTTTTACAAAAACCTTTTTCAATTAGTGATGTTACAGATATAATCTGGGAAACATTAGAAGAAACATGAAAAATGAAGTAAATTTAATTTTATTTTTCAAAGAAAAAAAGTTATTAATAATTTTATGGTTATTCTTTTTGATAATATTAGCCTCATATCATATCTATGAGGAATACAAATTTGTGTATAAATTTGCATTAGGTGAAGCAAGAGAAAGTTATAATAAATACTTGCTATTTAGAAAATGGGTTGCATCAAAGGGAGGCGTTTATGTACCTATAACAGATGATACCCCGCCTAATCCCTACCTTGATGTGCCAGAAAGGGATGTAGAGACAATAAATGGTAAAAAGTTGACACTTATGAATCCTGCATATGTAATTAGGCAGGTATTTGAATTAGATTTCAAAGCGACAGGTAATGTATCAAAGATAACAAGTCTTAAACTTCTAAATCCCGTCAATGAATCTGATGAGTGGGAAAGAGATAAACTTAAAAAATTTAACGATAAAGAAGACGAGTTTTATGAGATAGTTAATCTGAATAATAAAAAGGTTTTAAGATACATTGGAAAACTTGTTGTAGAAAAACCTTGTCTAAAATGTCATTCAAAACAAGGTTATAAAGAAGGTGATGTAAGAGGTGGTATAAGCATTATAATCCCCTTGGACAATTATTGGAAATTATTTCTAAATAACATGTTTGGTGTAATTGGTGTAATTTTATCTATATTTATGCTTGGATTGTTATTTATTTATTTTAATTACGAATATTCAAAAGAGACTGAAGAAAGATTAAGCAATACTTTAAATAACACTTCAACTTCCCTTTTTGAGATTAAATTATTCCCCAAAATACAATTTTTATTTTTTACTAAAAATATTAAAGACTTAACTGGTTATAACAGCGAGGAGTTAGCTGGTAATTTATATAAATTCCTTAATTTCGTTCATGAAGATGATAAAACAAAACTTTTAGATACCTTAAATGATATTTCTGGTAAAAGAAAGAGACTAACCTATAGGTTTTATAAAAAAGATGGAACCATAATTTGGCTTGAACATATACTAATACCCATAAAAAAAGGTGAACAGGTAATTGGTTTTGAAGGTACAATTCATGACATTTCAGAACAAGTTAGAATAGAGGATGAAAAAACTCAATTATCATTACAGTTATCCCATTCTCAAAGAATAGAAGCTTTAGGACAACTTGCAGCTGGCGTCGCTCATGATTTTAATAATGCTTTGACAGGTATAATTGGTAACGCCGAACTTTTAAAAATAAATAAAAGTAAAGACAACAGTGACTATATTTTATTGGAAAATATTATAAAAAGCGCTATGCATTCTGCAGAATTGACAAAGAAACTTCTCGTATTTAGCAGGAAAATTAAAACAGAGAAAAAGAACTTATCATTAACCAAGCTTCTCTTAGAAATCTTAGAATTTTCAAAAAGTACAATACCTGAAAATATAGAAATAAAAAGCGGTTTATGTTCTGAGCCCCTTGTGATTTATGCTAATGAAAGTGATTTACACAATGTTTTTATAAACATCATAATTAACGCAAAAGATGCAATGCCTTTGGGAGGAACATTAATATTAACTTCAGAAAAATTTAAGCTTGTGAACAATGAGCAAGAAAAATACTATGCAAAAGTTTCGATTACAGATACGGGTGTTGGAATGACTGAGGAGATAAAACAAAGAATTTTTGAGCCCTTTTTTACAACAAAAGATTATGGCAAGGGAACTGGATTAGGTCTTTCAACAGTATATGGAATAATTCACGATTTGAATGGATTAGTTGATGTCGAAAGCGAACCTAATAAGGGCACTACCTTCAGGATATATATACCTTTAGCTGAAGAAGAAATAATCGAAGAGAACTTTGAAGACAGGTTTGAAAATATAAAAGCTGCTAAAAGAATACTTATTGTAGAGGATAAAAAAGAAGTGGTAGATTATCTGGCATCCGTTCTTGAGGCACATAATTATATTGTAAAAGTTGCATACGATGGTGAAGAAGCTCTCAATATTTTTAGAGAAGAAGATGGTATAGACTTAATTATAACAGATGTTATGATGCCAAAAATGAATGGTTATGAATTATACAAAAATATCATCCAGTTACAGCCTGACATGAAATTTATTTTCATAACAGGTTACTCAGATAATATTTTGGATAAAAATTTTATCGACAGTGAAGATGTAATTATATTGCACAAACCTTTTAAACCAAAAGAATTATTAAACTTAATAAATAAAGTTTGGGCAACACATGCGTAAGCATGTTACAATCTTAATATCTTCTTTTTATATTACTTTTCATGTGAATAAAACATTAAAACTTAAGGATTACAAGCGGTGTCAACCTATTGACAAATATCGTAAATTTTGTTAAAAGAAAAATATATGAAAAAAATTCTTATTGTAGACGATGATATTTATGTAAGGGATGCTATATCAAACCTTCTTATACAAAAAGGTTACTTTGTCGATAAAGCAGTAAATGGTGTAGAGGGTTTTAATCTTATCAAAGAAAATGATTATGACACATTCCTTATTGATTTAGTAATGCCTGAAATGGGTGGAATTGAGCTATTGAAGGAGCTAAGTAACCTTAATATATTAACTCCAGCAATAGTGATAACGGCTTATGCTTCTTTAGAGACTGCTATAGAAGCAATGAAGTTAGGTGCGATAGATTACATAACTAAACCATTTAATGTAGATGAGCTAATAGTTGTTATTGAAAAAGCTATTCAGATAAAACAGCTTAAAATTCAAAATATAAATTATAAAAAGCAACTCAAGAAAGCTCATGGTTTTGTAAATATTATTGGCAATTCACAAAAAATGCAGGAGATTTTTTCACTTATAACTAAGGTTGCTGACAGCGATGCCACAATACTTATAACAGGTGAATCTGGCACTGGTAAGGAACTTATAGCCAAGACCATACATTATAATAGCTATCGTTCACAGTATCCTTTTGTCCCCATTAACTGTGGTGCCATCCCTAAAGAACTTTTAGAGTCTGAGTTTTTTGGCTATGAAAAAGGAGCATTTACTGGTGCTGTTTCATCTAAGAAAGGTAGAGTTGAATTAGCTGACAAAGGCACATTGTTTCTTGATGAAATCGGGGAACTTTTACTACCGTTACAGGTAAAACTTCTTAGATTTATTCAAGAAAGAGAGTTTGAGAGAGTAGGTGGGGGAAAGACATTAAAAGTCGATGTGAGAATTATAGCTGCTACGAATAGAGATCTCGAAAAAGATGTTATTGAAGGAAAATTTCGTGAAGACCTTTTTTATAGACTTAATGTTATACCTATTAACATTCCACCTCTTAGAGAAAGAATTGAAGATATTCCGTTACTTATTGAACATTTTAGTGAAAAGTTCTGTAAAAAAAGGAAAAGACCTGCTCTTAAGTTTGGAAAAGATATCTTGCAATGTCTTATGAGTTATAATTGGCCTGGAAATATCAGAGAATTAGAAAATCTTTGTGACAGATTGTCAGTCCTTGTTACTGGCAATAAGGTTGAGTTTTCAGATCTGCCAGAAAAAATTTTGTCAAACAAGAATGTAATTCAATGTGGTAAAAGTGAAAGTATTGATGTTACTAATGCAGATTTTGTATTTCCTGAAAATGGGATCGATTTGTATAAAGTAATAGATGATTTTGAGAGAAAGGCTATAATTGAAGCTTTAAAAAGATCTAACGGCATAAAAAGTAAGGCTGCAACTCTTTTAGGTCTAAACAGAACAACTTTGATTGAAAAGATGAAGAAAATGCGTATTCCCTTTGATATGCCTACCACTGTAACAGAATCTAATTATTCTGATACTGTCACCTCTGCGACAGCTTAAAATTGTAACTACACAAAAATCAATTTCAGGTTTACTTTTTAGCGTTGAATTATACATTTTCAAAACTTTAAGAGGAAAATGACTTTTCAAAAGCTAATTATGACCTTTGCAAAACCTTTAATAACTTACAACATGAGAGCTGGTGATGAGCTTAAGAAGTTGTGAGAAGATAAAAAAGATTTGTTAAAACTTGGCCATAAAAAGGGCTTCTTTTTTCAACATAATCTCACCAGCCATGCCTTCTTTTAAATTAAGTTTTCTGATTACTCCGTAGGGCATGCATATCTCAATAGATTTATCTTTAATCTGAAAAATAATTTTCGATAGACTCTCCATACGATATATTTCTGATATATAGCCTTCAAGAATATTGTCGAAAAATTCCTTTTTTCTCCCCTCCCGTATATACATAACCTCATCAGAGCGAATACCGATATAGATTGGCTTTTCTTTCTCGAATTTTGGATATTTGGGTCTTTTTAAAACTTTAATTGATTTAGAAAAATCTGGAATGAAGACTATAATCTCTTTTTCCGTTTCATCTTCCATTATGCCTTTAAAGATATTTTTTATGCCTAAAAAATTGGCGATTGAGAAGGAACGTGGGTAAAAGTAAAGCTCTTGTTTTTTAGATGTCTGGACGAGTTTTCCGTCGATTATCACAGAAATCACATCACCGATAAAAAAGGCTTCATCAAAATTATGTGTTACATATAGAAGCGTTTGCTCGAACTCTTTCTGTATCTTTTTTATAAAAAAAAGTATATCTTCTGCTATTGCTTTATCTAAATTTGCCAGTGGCTCATCTAAAACGATAACGGCAGGCATCATGGCTAAAGCTCTTGCTAATGCTATCCGCTTTTTTTCACCACCACTTGTTTCTGTGATTTTTTTAGATAAAAGCTTCTGAAGTTCCATAGCTTCGATAATATGAGAGATAAACTCTTTATCGAAATTTTTCGATACTTTTGCTCCGTAACAGATGTTTTCATATACATTCAAATGGGGAAATAGCCCTAAATCCTGTGGTACGTAGGCAATTGCCCTTTCATGTGTTGGTTTTTGAGTAACATCTTTTCCATACAAAATAATCTTCCCATTATTTATCTTCTTTAAACCAAGGATGCACTCAAGGACGGTAGTCTTACCACTACCAGAAGGACCCATTAATATATGGCATTCTTTGTTTTTCACAGAAAAACTAATATTGTGAAGGCTAAAACCTTTAGTAGAGTAGCCAATGTCTTCTACTTTTAACATAGTTTAAATTCTCTCGAATTTTTTAAAAAATGTGCTGAAAACAACAATACTCCCAATACCCAAGGAGAGTATTATCACTATCAGGACTACAGCCTCTTCTAAGTTTGCGCTTGCAAGACTCATAAAAATAGCTATCGGAAGAGTTTCAGTTTTCATACTCATTGTTCCTGCGACAGTAATGGTAGCTCCAAATTCTCCAAGAGCTTTAGCCCATACCAGTATAAAAGTTGCCCAGATGCCTTTTTTTGCCATTGGCAGTGAGACTGTTTTAAATGCTGTAAAAGGTGTTGCCCCGAGTGTTTTAGCCACTTCTTCATAGCGTTTTGGTATCTGATCAAAGGAAGATTTTAAAAGTCTCGTAGCAATACCAGCGGTAGCTGTGAATTGAGCTACAATTATTCCTAAAAAGGTAAATGTTACATCAAATCCCATTTTTCTAAAAAAATCTCCAAAGGGAGTATTAAAAAAGATAAGTATCATAGCACCAAGCGCAGCAGGAGAGACAATTAAAGGCAATTCTAAAATCGTATCAATTAATCTCCTGAAAGGGATATCAAATCGTGAGATGACGTAGCCAGCTGGGATACCAATAATAACAGCAAGAAAGGCTACCATCGTAGCGGTAGCAAGGCTTAAGTTTAGAGAAAATATAGTTCGTTTGGAGGTTAAAATTTCAAAAAAATGAGTGATGTCAAAGAAGTAAAATAACGAGGAAATTAGCAAAAGATATAAGAAAAGTTGAATATATGCGAAGGCAGAGAATATTTTTTTCATGGCTAATTATTTTTTACCAGTCTTCTGGTATATTGTAAACTCCACCTATGGGCTTTTTTTCTCCAAGCCATTTAAAAGCCTCGTCTGGAGAAACAAAATAATGGTGTTTTTTGAAAATAGATTTACCTTCTGCTGACAGTACGAAATCTATAAAAGACTGAGCTAATTCTTTGTTATTGGTATATCTGGAGATTGCAACAGGAATATAGCCAATTCTTATAATCTCACATGGTTTTAAAGGGATTGTCTCGATTCTATCTGGATCCCAATGCTGAAAAACACTCCAGCCAATTACAGCATCAACAGCTTTTAAGGATAGTATAGTAGCAGTTTTTTCACAACTTTCTGTATAGTTTTTTAGATTTTTCTTGAAGAGTTTTTTTTCTTCATTATTAAAATTTTTTTCTATAATTTCGACGGCATAAAGACCAACACATACACCATCGGGATTTGCTATTGCAACCTTTATGTTAGGTCTTGTCAAATCTTTAAGAGATTTTATTTTTTTGGGATTGTCTTTCCATACATTAATTGATGGTACAAGATATACAACCTTTTTTTCTGTTTCATGGAAAATCGCCCCTTTTTTCTTTGCAAGCTCCATATAATCTGAAGAGCCGGGAAAGTATAAATCACCCTTTTTGCTCAAAATCATCTGTGCCAGAATATAACCGGAGCCACCAAATACAATCTCAACCTTATTTCCAGTCTTTTTTTCATAGGCTTTTGCTAGCTCTTCCAGGGGAGGCTTCGATGCAGCACCGGCAAAGACTAAAATATAGTCTTGTTTAGCAAAAGAAATATTACATAAAAATAGTGAAATAATTGTAAAAAGAGACACGAAGAATTTCATGTCATTAAATTGTATAAAAACTAACCATTTTAAGCAAGTTTTTGTTGGATAAGTTGCTTTTTAGCTATTCTAAATGAATTATAGTTTGGGCACATTATGTTCGCAACCGAAGAATCTAATATTCAAAATTAAAAACATATAAACTTTACTTCCTTAAGTTTTTAGTAAGGCGGTACTTGGTAAAAAGTGTTTATTTATTGTCTTTTTATTTTCAGATTTTTGTGATGCTGTTATAATAAAAATATGAAGTTTTTATTAAGATTTTTTGCTTTGTTTTTTCTTTTTTTCTCATCTCAAACTCAACTGGTTTTTTCTGAAGATGCTATACGTGTTGGTATTTCCTCGATGATTACGCCTGTGGATACGGTTAAATATTATGATGATATTGTGAACTATATCGGCAAAAAATTGGGCAAAAATGTAGTCCTTATTCACAAAAAGAAGTATGAAGAAATGAACAGGCTTATGGAAAGAAGAGAAATTGACATTGCCTTTATTTGCACAGCTGCATATGTTCAATTGAGTGAGAATGCCCGTGTAGAAATTGTTGCTGCACCTGTAAAGGAAGAAAAAACCTTCTATAAAAGTTATATTATCGTTCACAGAGAAAGTAACATAAATAGTTTTGCCGATTTAAGAGATAAAACCTTTGTCTTCGTAGATCCTCTATCTAATACAGGCTATCTATACCCACTATACAGGCTGTCAAAAATGAAAGAACGCCCAGAATCATTTTTTAGCAAGACTTCATTTAGTTACAGTCACAATAAGTCTATCGAGCTTGTGGCGAAAAAGTTGGTTGATGGAGCTGCTGTAGAAAACCTTGTTTTTAATTATATGAGGGAAACAAACTCACCTTATGTCTCACAGGTAAAGATAATCGAAGAATCTATTGACTTTGCTAGCCCTCCCATTATCATTCGTTCTGAATTACCTAAGAAGTTTAAAAACGAGATTAAAGATATAATTCTTGATATGCACAATGATAAGGAAGGTAAAGAGATACTGTCAAATATGAAAATCAAGAGGTTTGCCTATGTGCGTAAAAAGGATTACAATGTAATTAGACAGATGATGGACATTGTAGAGAAGTCTTTTGAGAAGTTAATAAAGACAAAAAGGAAAAACCATCTTGTTTTTGGGATACCGGATAGCAAAAATCCAAGAATTCTTTTTGAAAAGTATCAACCACTTATTGATTATCTTTCTTCTAAAACTGGAATGGAGTTTCAACTGGTTATTAAAAATCACAAAGATCTACGAAAATCTTTAATAAACGGAGAGATTGATTCAGGCATTATTGGGTTTCTTGATTTGTATAATATAAATAGTGAACAGTTAATTGAAGTGATTGGGATACCCAAAAATGGTGAGAACAAAAGTTATTATAAAGTAGCTTTTGTTACAAAGGATAAAAAGATTAAAAAGTTAGGTGATTTGAATGGCAAACGCGTTGGTTTTGGTCCTGTTAAGTCTGATGAACTTAATTTGATACCAAGACTTATGTTAGCACAGAGCGGCATGCATTTAGCAGAATTAAAAAAATATAAACATTATGGCTATGAAGATACAATTATTAAAGCTTTGCTAAGAGATGAGATTGATGCAGGTGTCATAAGAGATGTCCATAAGGAAAAGATCGAGAGGTTGGGTTTTAGAATAATAGAAATGTCTAAAGATGTGCATTATGGTCCTTTAGTTATGAGAAAAGATCTTGAAGAGGATTTAAAAAATAAATTTAAAAATATAGTTTTTAATTTGCCTCCAGAAGTACTTAAAGAACTTGACTATGATCTACAGGGCGGTTTTGATAAGGTTGACGTATCAATTTACAGCTCCATTGAAAAGAGTTATAAGAAAATTCCATCAGGTTGTGGTATAAGATGTCATCCCGGTTCAAAGATTTAAGAAAAATTTTAAGCCTCAATATTCGAAAGAAGTTCATACTTATTAATTTATCTATATTTGTTTTTCTGTCCCTTTTTACAAGCCTTTACTTTTTCAATTTTGAGAAAAAAAATCTTTATAAAAAAATAATATCGGAAGTTAAACTTTTTGGCGAAACTCTGGTAATTCCTATTGTTAACGATTTAATTTATGAAAAACTTGGTCTCGTAGAAGAAGGTGGACTTCTTGATAACTATATCCAAGAAATTTTCACAGAAAAAAAGCTAAACTTTACCTATATAGCTGTTTTAGATGAAAATGACAGGGTCGTGTCTCACAGTGATATAGCCCAATATGGTAAAGTTTTTGATGATGAATTGATAAAAAAGGTTAATAATGAGAAAAAGACTTTAGTAAACTTTAAGGAAGATTTTTTCTTTTGTAATTATGCAGAAGTGCTCGTACCTCTTTTTATAGGAGAAAAAAAGTGGGGGACTTTAAGATTTGGTTTGGATTTTAATAATGAACGTAGTGAGTTTTTTGTCGCTATATTTAAAATTTTTCTTATAACCATTTTGTTGGTTTTTTTAGGATATCTGCTCGTGTTATATTTGAGCAATTTATTCGTAACCCCAATAATCAACCTTGCAAACGCTATGTCAAAGACAGATATGGAAAAGCTGGATACCTATATTCCGGTTAAAGGTTCAGATGAGTTTGCCTATTTAACAACTCAGTTTAATAATATGATAGAAAGAATAAAGATTGCTAATGATGAATTGAAAAAAAGAAACCAGATGCTACTCCAATCAGAGAAATTAGCATCCATAGGTATTTTAGCTTCTGGTATAGCTCATGAAATAAACAACCCGTTAGGTGGTATATTTAACTGCTTACATATGCTTAATGAGAATAAGGAATTTCAGAACTCAGAGTATCTGGAACTTATTAAGGACGGTCTTGAGAGAATAGAGAATACAGTTAAAAAACTTCTCTGGATGTCAAGAAAAGGCGAAGAACAAAAAGAGGTTGTATATTTTGAAAATTTAATAGATCATGTACTTGAGTTTGTAAGTTATAATCTTTCTAAAAAAAGGATAAAAATAATTAAAGAGGTTGAAAAGGGGTTAAAAGCCTTTGTTAGCAGGCCTGATCTTGAACAGGTGCTTTTAAATCTTATTATAAATGCTATTCAGGCGATAGATAATGAAGGAAATATCATCATTCGTTGTAAAGATGGAGAGCAGGTCATTTTCTTTGAAGTAAAGGATGATGGGATTGGAATTGGAGAAGAAAACTTAAGTAAGATTTTTGATCCCTTCTTTACAACAAAAAAGCAAGGGGAAGGTACAGGTTTAGGGCTATGGATAACCTATGAGATAATAAAAAATATGGGTGGAGACATATGGGTTGAGAGTAAAAAAGGCTCTGGAACAAGCATATACTTTACGATAAGAAAGGAGTTAATAAACTAAATGTCGGCAAATATATTGATAGTAGAAGATGAAAAGTTAATGAGAATAACACTTGAAGACTTTCTTAAAAATAATGGTTATGAAGTGTTTTCAACGGATAGTGGCTATGAAGGATTGGAAATATTTGAAAAAACAGAGTTAGATTGTGTGATAACAGATGTTAAGTTGCCTGATATTGATGGTATAAACGTTCTTGAAGAGATTAGAAAAAAAGATTTTACCCTGCCAGTAATTATTATCACTGCCTATGGAACGATAAAGATGGCAGTATCAGCAATTAAGTCTGGAGCCTTTGATTACATTACCAAGCCATTTTCTTTAGATGAGTTTTTAGTTGTGATAGAAAGAGCATTGGAGCATAAAAAAATAAAAGATGAAAATATCAGTCTAAAAAGAAAGATTGAAAACTTACTCTCACCTCATAATCTCATAGGTGAAAGCAAGCAGATTAAGGATATTTATCAAATAGCATACAGGATAGCTAATCTTGATTCTTCAGTACTTATAACAGGCGAGACTGGAACAGGAAAAGAGCTTGTGGCAAATATAATTCATTATTCTGGAAACAGAAAGGATAAACCTTTTGTAAAAATAAATTGTGCTGCCATTCCATCAGAGCTTATTGAAAGTGAGCTTTTTGGATATGAAAAAGGTGCTTTTACAGGTGCAACATCAAGAAAGATTGGTAAATTTGAGCTTGCTAATGGCGGAACGCTCTTTCTTGATGAAATAGGCGAAATACCACTTGGTTTACAGCCAAAACTATTGAGAGTTTTGCAGGATAAGACAATAGAAAGAATAGGTGGGCTTAAAAGTATAAAAGTTAATGTAAGAATTATTGCTGCAACTAATAAAAATCTGGAAGAAGAGGTTAAAAAAGGCAGTTTTAGAGAAGATCTTTTTTACAGATTGTCCGTTATTCCTGTGTACGTTCCCCCTCTCAGGGAAAGAAAAGAAGATATTCCATTACTTATGGAATATTTTTTAAAAAAGTACAATACAAGGTTTTTAAAAGAGGTTAGACTGTCAAAAGAGCTAATCTTAAAACTTATGGAATATGACTTTCCAGGTAATGTCCGGGAACTAGAAAATCTTATAGAACGTTTGGTTGCGCTTGCGGGAGAAAGAGAAGAACTTGGTGTAAATTTATTTGATAAAATAACAAGCTTGTCACGCAAAACTTTCGATAGAATTTTAACATTAGATGAGTATGTATCAAAAGTTGAACTGAATTATATTAAACGTATTTTAGCATTATGTGATGGCAACAAAACAAAGGCGGCAGAATTGCTTGGCATCAGCAGAAAGAACCTGTGGGAAAAGTTAAAACAGGAAATGTAAGGAGTTTGACTTCCTGAATAAACCTATTGTTACAGGTCTGCGTTGCCATAGATTCTTCGCTTTGTTCAGAAGCACAGCCAACAAAGTTTCTTCATCTTGAGGCTTAAAATGACATAAACAGTATTTTTAACCAACGTCATAGAATGACCTCGATTGTTATGTTACTTTTTGGAAAAAGTTAAAACATTTTATGTTACCATAAGGTGAAAATAATTTAGGCAAAACTGTAATTGTTCAACAATATCAATTAATTATCAAATTAGTATATGTCTTGCATAAAAATCGATAAATAAAATCTTTGTGTTATTGCGTTGGTTAATGTTTTTAAATAAAAATAAAATGAGCTAAAAAGTGAAGAGGTTAGTTTTTACAGTGCTACTTTTTGCAACTTATGTTTTTGCAAAAATAGGTGGCAATAATATTATATTTAAAGTTGGTTTGGGTGATGTTACTTTTAGCCATGAAAAGCATGTAGAGATGGGGTTTTTGTGTAAAGTTTGCCATCACGATCCCTATCTAATGAAGGGCAAACACAAAAAGGTTTCTATTGCGGGAATGAATAAGGGAAAATCCTGTGGCAAATGTCATAATGGTAAAGAAGCCTTTACAACAAAAGGCAACTGCAAGATCTGTTATGTTAAAAGCAATAATATGTTGGAGGAAAAAAGCACCAAAATGGGAGATGTTGATAGATAAAAAAGGTGCATTATGTGTCAGGCATTTACAGCTCTTTCTATAGTGATAAGGTAAAGTTAATAAAAGCATATAATAAATAGGATGCTTTAAGCTCACTTTTTAATGCATTTTAATCAAATAGTTTTTTAAAGGTAATTCCAGCAGAATTTGAGAAGTTAGAGGTGGATTTTGTAAAAAATATAAAATTTAGCAATAAAGACAGATTAATAATTGATGCTATTGTGGATGTTTGTAAGAAGAGTGATATAAAGATAATAGCCGAATATATCGAGGATATTGAAATATTGAATGAAGCGATGAATAAACAAATAGATTTTGGACAAGGCTTTTATTTAGATAAGCCCGAAATTGAAATGTAAAAATTTTGTATACCCAGGTATTTTTTGCAAGAGTCTTATGAGTAATTCTGAATCTTACCTTGTGTATATGTTTGTTGATTGTCTTCCCGCCCCCATTTATTGAGTTGTTTCATTACTTAATAACTTTACAAAGGTCTTATTTAAATATTTTTGAAGAGAATAGGTTTATTCTATTTAAAACTTAATTTTTATCTATAAAAACTATTAGATAAAAATGATATCAACAAATATAATCTTACTAAAAACATTCCAGGAGGTTATATGTTTAGAAAAAAATTTTTATTCTTTTTAACAGCATTAATAACAGTCTTTACTGTCTTTAGCAATTTGGAAGCGAAAGAGAGAAAAGTAAAAGTTACTTTTCAAATTAATTTGAAAGCGCCAGCTGAGTCAAAGAATGTGAAACTATGGATTCCCTACCCTGTTTCAGACGAACATCAAGAAATTACAAACATAAAGATAAACGGGAACTTCAATTCACAGAATATTTACAAAGAGAGTAAATATGGCAATAACATATTATATGTAGAATGGGATGGATTGAGCACAGAAAGGACATTAACATATTCTTTTATTGTAAAAAGAAAAGAACACACCACAAAAGACTTTTCTAATAAAGAATTATCATTTTCAAAAAAAGAATTTAGTAAGTTCTTAGAGTTTACACCAAGTTTACCACCCACAGAAAAGGTAAAAAATTATGCCCAGAAGATAACAAAAGGCAAAAAAACAAATCTTGCAAAAGCAAGAGCAATTTATGACTGGATAGTCGATAATATGTACAGAGATCCTAATGTAAAAGGTTGTGGACTTGGGATTGTTGATACTCTCCTTGATACAAGAGGGGGAAAATGTGGAGACATCAGTTCAGTCTTTGTAGCTTTATCAAGGGCTGCTGGCGTTCCAGCAAGAGAAATATTTGGTATCAGAATTCCTCAAGGAATGGAAGGAGATATGACAAAGGCACAACACTGTTGGGCTGAGTTTTATCTGCCAGGCTATGGTTGGGTTGTTGTTGATCCAGCAGATGTAAGAAAGGCTATACTTGAGAAAAAACTTACATTAGAACAGGCAAAACCTATTAGAGAATACTTCTTTGGAGCTGTAGATGAAAGCAGGATTGCTTATGGTACAGGAAGGGATATCATTTTAAACCCACCACAAAAAGGACAACCCCTGAACTATTTTATGTATCCCCATGCAGAGGCTGATGGAAAGCTACTAAACGAAGACCTTTATGGATTTAATCTTGGTTATAAAATAACATTTAAGGAGCTGTAAAAAAACCAATACAAAACTTACAGATAATATTGACAAGTGGGAAATCACCTCTATGTCTTAGGAAGATAGTTGCTTTTATTAAGGATACCAAAGCAATTAAAAATATAAAAAAATTAAGAAGGAGGATTTATATGAAAAGGTTTTTTATATTAACAGTTCTGTATGTCTTTTCACTAACCAATTTTGCATTTGCTGCAAATATGGTCAAGCCCGCTCTCTTCAAACAATGGCTTGAAAACAAAAAGCCACTAATAATAGTTGACATTCAGACAGCTGAAGAATTTTCCAAACATCACTTTGAAGGCTCTATTGAAACCAATGCATTTCCTGCTAAAACAGGCGAAGAAAAAGCAAAAATAGACAAAGCTTATAACATAATTAAGAATTCAAGTGATGATGTTGTAATAATCTGTCCAAGAGGTAAAGGTGGGGCTATGAATACTTACGAATATCTAAAATCAAAAGGAGTCGATGAAAAAAGACTGTATATTCTTGAAGGTGGCATTCAAGGCTGGCCTTACAAAGAGGCACTGAAAGGAAAATAAAGATCAATCAGTTAAGCTTTAAGAATACATCTATCCAAAATGGGGGCAGATAACTTCAAATTGTTGTTATATGCAAAAAACTGAATTTGGTAAAGCTGCTTATAGTAAAAAAATTATCAAAAGACAAAGGGCCTAAAAGCTTGTTAAAATAAAGTTTAATGGAGGGTTAGTATGATTAGAAGATTATTTTCAATTTTTCATCTTGTTTTAGTAGTGTTGATAACTATGATTTATTTATCTTCAAATTCATTTGCCCTAATGCTACCCACAAAAGAAAAACCCCTGATTATTGATGAAAAAAATAAAAGAGTACTCATTTATACAGAAGTTAATGAAATGAACGTGCATCAGTCGAATGTTCATTGGGGAGTTGTATTTATTGGAGGTAAATTTCAGGATAGGGCAATTCTTAAATCTTATGCCCATCATCTTGATTTTCATGATGCACTCATAAAAATAGGTCTGAAACCAGGAAATAACCTTAATAAAAACACAATAGGACAATATGTCCAGGGTGATAGTCTGGAAATAAAAGCAATTATCCCACCTTCAATGAATGAGTATTATCTTAATGAAATCTTTTATGACGAAGCTGGCAAGGGTTTTAATATCAAATTCGGTGGTAATAGAAAGGCATCAGGAGAAAATAATACTGGCTGTATCACATGTTTAGAAAGCTGTTGGATAAGTATTACAAGCAATGCAAATTATCCACAGACAGGTTCGATAAAAAGATTTATTAATCCTAACTCGCGATTTAAAGGTAAGGCAGATGTTTTGCCTTCTGATGGCAAACCTGTAATTTTGATATATAAACTAAAACAATAAAAATTTATGACTACCACCCCATTTTTTAACAACTTTTTACAAGATTGTACATCCTGTGGGGCATGCAAAGAGGCATGCCCTTTTTTGGAAAAATTTGGAACTCCCAACACAATTATTTTATCTAAATCCGAGGATGTGTTTCTCTGCACAAACTGCAAGGCCTGTGATAGCCTGTGTCCTTATGAATTATTACCATCTGAAGCCCTCTACTCATTAAAAATGGAACTAATAAAGAGTCCAAACCTATCTCATAAAACAAAGGAACTTATTAAATCATCCCAAGCCTTCGTATCGAGAGGGCATAGCTTCCCATTCTCTTATTATGCTTATTGTGATGTAGCCTTTTGGCCTGGATGCTCTCTGATGGGCACAAGCCCTGCGCTGGTAAACAAGATTATCGGATTATCAAAACGCAAATATGGAAAAATCGGAATTGCCATTGACTGTTGTTTTGATCCCCTATTTCATCATGGAGATTTGGATGCAGTGAAATCTGCATCAGAAAGAATAAAAGAGAGGCTTAATAGGCATGGAATTAAAAAGCTCATTTTCGGCTGTACAAATTGTAAAAAAATTTTTTCACTATTCATTTCAGAGATAGAAACAGAGCATATCCTTGAGGCAATTGAAGATAAAAGGACACTTAATTCATCTCTAAGTTTAAAAAACATCTATCTCCATCATCCCTGTCCTTCTTTTAGATTTGATAATATTAGGCAAAAATCAAAAGAAATTGTTTCAAACACTGCTAACATAAGCGGACAATCCAACTTACCATCATGTTGCGGGCTTGGTGGTGGCTCGCATGCTCTATCAGAAAGCCTTTCAGATGATTTCAGTCATAGGGTCGTCAAAGAGTCAAAAGAAAATCCCATAATTACATACTGCATGGGATGCAAAAACAAATTTTTAAAAAATGGCAAAGAAGCATATCATATCCTTGAGTTGATTACAGAATGCAAGCCTTTAAAACAACCTGTTTCTTCAGGCGCCAAATGGGTAAATAGATTTATTTTTTCGGTCACTCAGAGATTAAAGAACAAGAAATTTTTACTTGCTATCGCTTTAATTTTTACAATAATGCTTGCTACCTATTTAAGAAAGATTGGGTATATTTCTGCAGAATTAATTTTTGAATTTATCAAGCAGAATAAACTTCTTGCCCCTGCTTTATTCATTGCAATATATTCAATAGGACCAGGTTTATTCATACCCAGCCTTCCACTTACTATTGGTGCAGGGGTGTTATGGGGCCCATTTTGGGGAGTTATTTTTTCTATAACAGGTGCTACTATTGGCGCATCGGTACCATTTTTAATCTCAAGATATATTTTGGCAGATGCTATAAAAGAGAAATTAAGTTATGCCAAATGGGAATTTTTAAAAGAAAAGGTTGAGCGACATGGCTGGAAGGCAGTGGCATTTACAAGAATTGTGCCCATATTCCCCTATCCAGTACTTAATTACCTTTTTGGTATAACTCCCATACCATTTTTACATTACCTATGGTCAACTTTTGTTTTTATGCTTCCTGCGTGTATTGCCTATGTTGCTTTTGGTAGCTCAATGGGAGAATTAATACTTAAAGGTAACGTAAAAGGTTTAGTAACTGGCATACTGATAGCATCAATTGCAATGCTAACACCTTTTTTGATCAAGCCTTTATTCAGAAAAAAATTACATTTTGAAGAAAAAAATAAAGATTGATGATTTCAAAAATTGTTTACAATAAATCACAGATATCATCAATGTATAATTCAACTAAAAAGAGTAAATTTCATCATTAAAAATTCCATTAATATGTTCTATTATCTGGAAATTTTTTTCTCTTCCTCTTTATTACAGTTTATTTTTTCTTTATATAAATTAAGATACCTCATCTGATTAACACTTCACAGTCCATAAACAAAAGGTTGCTTTTTTTGGAAATTGCTTCTTCTAAACGTTTTACAGAAATTTTAAGATACTCTTCTTCAAGATCAATCCCTACATACTTTCTATTTAATAACACTGCAGCCACACCTGTGGTTGAACTTCCACAAAAGGGGTCTAAGATTAAATCGCCAACTTTAGTAGAAGCAAGGATTATCATTTTTAATAACTCGAGAGGTTTTTGTGTAGGATGTTTGCCAAATTTTTTTTCCTCTGCAGAAGGTGCAGAAATTTCCCACAGGTTTCTCATCTGTTTTCCATTATTAAGTTTTTTTCATTAATTCATAGTTAAAATAATGCTTGCTCTTTTTATTCTTAGCAGCCCATAAAACAATTTCAGTAGAATGAGTAAAATATCTGCAGGAAAGATTGGGAGGTGCATTCCTCTTATACCAGATAATATCGTTTAATATCTTAAAACCAAGCTCTTGCATTGCAAAGCCAACAGAATAGATAATATGTGTTGTCCCTGATACCCATATAGTACCATCAGGTTTTAATACACGCTGACATGCCTTTAACCATTGAAGATTAAAATTATGGTTCTCTTTCACCCCTTTAGAGATGTCCCAAACTCCTTTGTTAACAGAAACCATTTTGCCAGAATGACAGGTAATTCCACCATTAGAAAGAAAATAGGGGGGATCAGCAAAAATCATATCAACAGTATTTTCTCTTGCCCTGTTCAAAATTTCTATACAATCACCTTTGAGAAGTCTGATAGAGCTTCTTGGTTCATCATAATATATTAGATAATTTCCCTGCTTACTAGTATTGTAATTTGTACTTTCCTCAGGAACTGAAAAAGCAAAAGGGTCATTCTCTTCTTTTGTAAAATTATAGACATTATTTTTATCTGATTTTTTACTTTTCATAATTTAGTATTATTTATCAACTGATTTCAGTTTGCAAACAAATATTTATTTTATACTTCTCTTCAGTTGAACAGGTTGAGACTCTTTCCCCCTGATTTTTAGATTAAGCATTTCTACAAAAACAGAGAAGCCCATTGCAAAATAAATATATCCTCTTGGTATATGAAACTTAAGTCCATCCCCTACAAGTGCAAAACCTACAAGTAAAAGGAAGCTTAATGCTAAAATTTTTATTGTGGGATGTCTATCTACAAAGTCACTTATAAAACCGCTAAATCCCATCATAAAGAAAACTGCAATTATAACTGCAACAATCATTAGCCATATCTTATTTGCCATACCGATGGCGGTTATTACCGAGTCAAGTGAAAAAACTATGTCAATAATCGCTATTTGTAGCATAATCAATACAAAAGATGAAAAAACGCCTGCCTTTCTTTCCTCTTCTTTGCCTTCCAGTTTGTTATGAATTTCGAGAGTACTTTTAGCAAGCAAAAAAAGCCCTCCAGCAACAAGAATTATATCTCTACCAGAAAAATCCCATTTGAAAATAGTAAAAAGAGGAGTGGTAAGTTTCATAAGAAAGGTTAAAGAAAATAGCAGAAGTATTCTTGTTATAAGAGCTAAAGTAAGCCCTAAAATTCTACCTTTATTCTGTTTTTCTCGAGGCAACCTTCCTACTAATAGGGAAATGAAAATTATATTATCAATTCCAAGAACTATTTCAAGTGAAGTCAATGTTACCAGTGCAACAATATCATTAAAACTTACAAACTCCATAGGCTACCCTCACATTTTTTATTCGTAGACATTATATATCGGTATGGACATATTTACCAGTTTTAGATTTTAGAAAGATTGTAATATCATATTTTATTTTAAGCAAGTATTCCATCTGTTTTATTTGCAAACAAAAGAACATATAGGTTAATGACAATTTTAGACTTTTTTAGTTTATAAAAGTATTTTAATCAGTTAATATTACTAACTTTCAGTACAATCAAAATTATTATTATCATCTAAAGTTTTTTCTGAAAACTGATCAGTATGACTATACCTATCTTGGGGAAAAAATCAATTTCAAGTTGACTTTTTTGCGTTGAATGTGTTACATTTTCAAAACTTTAAGGGGGTTTGTAATGACTTTTCAAAAACTAATTTTAACTCTTCAAAACTTTTGGTCAGAGAGAGGTTGCATAATTGGGCAGCCATATGATATCGAAGTAGGTGCAGGAACTTCTAATCCACATACTTTTTTGCGAGTTTTGGGGCCTGAACCATGGAATGTAGCTTATGTTGAACCATCAAGAAGACCTACCGATGGAAGATATGGCGAAAATCCTAACAGACTTCAACATTATTATCAGTTTCAGGTGATTTTAAAGCCATCACCTCTTGAAATTCAGGAAATATACCTGGATAGTTTAAAAGCCATAGGTATAGATCCATTGGCACATGATATCAGATTTGTAGAGGACGACTGGGAATCACCTACATTAGGTGCCTGGGGACTTGGCTGGGAAGTTTGGCTGGATGGTATGGAAATTACTCAGTTTACATACTTTCAACAAGCGGGTGGCATCGATCTCAAACCAAATTCTGGAGAGATAACTTATGGATTGGAAAGGATTGCGATGTACTTGCAGGGCGTTGATAACGTTTATGACCTAAAATGGAATGATACTGTGACTTACAGAGATGTTCATCATAAAGGAGAGGTTGAGTGGTCTTATTATAATTTTGAAAAGGCAGACATTAACGCACTCTTTCAGTTGTTCGGTATTTACGAAGCCGAATCAAAGCGTATGATAGAAGAGGGGCTTTGTTTTCCGGCTTATGATTATTGTCTTAAATGTTCTCATACTTTTAATCTCTTAGACGCCAGAAACGCAATATCCGTTGCTGAAAGAACAGCATTTATTGGAAGGATAAGAGTGCTTGCAAAGGGGTGTGCTGAGTTATATCTGAAGGGACGAGAAGAGCTTGGTTTTCCTATGTTAAAGGGGGATAAATAATGACAAAAGAGTTTCTATTAGAAATTGGAATTGAAGAGATACCCACAGGTTACGTGTCATCCACGTTAAGTCAGATGGAAAAAAGCTTTGCTAATAAGTTGAATGAATTAAGGATACCTTTCGATACAATAAAGACTTTTGCTACCCCAAGAAGGCTCACATTATATATTGAAAAGCTTGAAGAAAAACAGCTGGATTACGAAGCAGAAGTTTTGGGGCCACCAAAAAAAGTTTCTGTTGATGAAAAAGGTAACTTTACTAAGGCTGCTGAGGCTTTTGCTAACTCACAGGGCATATCAGTAAGCGAATTAAAAATTATTTCAAAAGATAAAAAGGAGTATGTTGGTTATACAAAAAAAAGTGTTGGAGAAGAGACCAAGTCGATTCTACCTGAGGTGATTGTAGATTTTATTTTATCGTTAAATTTTCCTAAAAGTATGCGGTGGGGGAAAGGAGATATAAGATTTGTTAGACCTATTCACTGGTTACTTTGTTTGTTTGGTGGAGAGGTTATTGATTTTTCGATTGGTGATATTAAAAGTGGTAGTACTACAAGAGGACACAGGTTTATGGCAAATTTTGACTTTGCTGTGTCTTCCTTTAGCGAGTATAGAGATGTTTTGTATAAAAACTTTGTGGTTTTGGACACCGAAGAAAGAAAGAAAATTATTATCTCGGAAGCTGAAAGGTTTGCAGCGGATTTGAATGCTATTATTGATAAGGATGAAGAGTTGTTTGAAACGCTCGCATATTTAGTTGAGTTCCCGGTGCCAATGTTGGGTCAATTTGAAAATCGATTCTTAAAATTGCCAAAAGAAATCTTGATAAACACAATGAAAAAACATCAAAAATATATTCCAATATTAAAATCTGATGGAGCACTATTGCCGTATTTTGTGATTGTTTCTAACACAAGAGTTGATAATCCTCAGGTTGTTATAAACGGCAATAGTAAAGTAATAAGAGCAAGATTTTCTGATGCGGAGTATTACTTTGAAAAGGATCAAGCAATACCATTGGAGACTCGTATAGAAGCATTGAAAAAGGTTGTTTTTCAGGACAAGCTCGGCAGTTATTACGAAAAGACAGAAAGGCTTATTCAGCTTGTAGATTTTATTGCCGAACAGATTTTTCCTGAGAACCGAGAAGTTATTAAAAGGGCAGCATTGTTATGCAAGGCAGATTTAGTGACAGGTATGGTTTATGAGTTCCCTGCATTACAGGGGATAATAGGTGGTGAGTTAGCCCGTTTACAAAAAGAAGATTTGGAAGTTTCAAAGGCTATTTACGAACATTATCGTCCACAATCCCCTGATGATTCTATCCCTTCAACTTTGTGTGGAGTAATTTTAAGTCTGGCGGACAAAATCGACAGTCTTGTAGGTTTTTTTAGTATCGGATTTTCACCAAAAGGAACTGCTGACCCTTATGGGTTGAGAAGACAGGCTATCGGTATAATTCGTTTAATTTTAGAGGCTGAATTGTCCATTGATTATACTCAATTGATACGATTTGCCTATGAAAATCTAAAGGAAAAAGCAAAGTTGCCTTATGAAAAATTGCTTAATGATGTTACTGATTTTATAGAGAATCGGTTATATTATCAGATGGAGATGAAAGGATATTCGTCTGACATTATAAACGCAGTTATAGCTACACATCCCGTTAATCTTTTAAATGCAAAAAAGATTATCGAAATAATGGATAGAGAAAGTAAAGAGTCTTATTTTGCAGACCTCGTACTTGCTTTTAAAAGGGTTGCTAATATTACAAAAAATTTTGCTGGAACAAAATATTCGCCAGAACTTTTTAAAGAGGAAGTTGAAAATCAATTAAATATTGCGTATATAAAAGCTCTGGATGCTCTAAAGAAAGCCACTTATTCTTCTGATTTTGAGTCGATACCTAAAATTTTAGCTCAACTAAAACCTGCGGTTGATAGCTATTTCGAAAAAGTGCTTGTTATGGACAGGGACGAATCCATCAAAAATAACAGGTTGGCATTTTTAACATCTTTAAAAAATATGTTTGAAAAGATTATGGATATAACGAAAATCCAAATTTAAACGGAGGAATTTATGGCAAAAAAGTATGTTTACCTTTTTGGAGGTAAAAAAGCCGATGGTAAGGCTGATATGAAGGAGTTGCTTGGGGGCAAAGGCGCTAATTTGGCTGAAATGTGTAATCTAAAAATTCCAGTGCCAGCAGGTTTTACTATTACAACGGAGGTTTGCACATACTATTATAAAAACAACAAAAAATATCCTCCAGAGCTAAAAAAGCAGGTGGACACAGCGTTATCTGAAGTGGAAAAGGTGATGGGGATGAAGTTTGGAGATTCTAAAAATCCCTTGCTCGTTTCTGTTCGTTCTGGTGCGAGAAGTTCTATGCCTGGTATGATGGAAACGGTTCTAAACATTGGGTTATGTTCAAGGACAATCCCCGGTCTTATTAAGAAAACAAATAATCCTCGTTTCGTTTATGATGCTTATCGTCGCCTTATTATGATGTACTCTGATGTAGTAATGGAGAAGGCTGCAGGTATTGAGCCGGAGGAAGGTCATGGCATCAGAACGCAGCTTGATAAGATGCTTGAAGAGGTAAAGCATAAAAAAGGTTACAAAAGTGATGCAGAATTGACAACTGAAGAACTTATTGATTTGTGTGAAAAGTTTAAAGCTAAGGTTAAGCAGGTGCTTGGTAAAGAGTTTCCAGACGATGCAAACGAACAGTTGTGGGGTGGTATTGGTGCGGTGTTTGCATCATGGAACGGAAAAAGGGCTGTCTCATACAGAAGGATAGAAGGAATACCAGATGACTGGGGAACAGCGGTTAATGTTCAAGCTATGGTGTTTGGTAATATGGGCGATACTTCGGCAACAGGAGTTGCTTTTACAAGAAACCCGGCTACTGGAGAAAACATTTTTTATGGTGAATGGTTACCCAATGCTCAGGGAGAGGATGTTGTTGCTGGTATCAGAACACCTAATCCACTTAACGAAGCTACAAAGAATGAGCACAACAAACATTTACCATCTCTCGAAAAGGCTATGCCTTCTGTTTATAAAGAGTTGCTAAAAATAAGGGAAATCCTTGAGAAACATTATAAAGACATGCAGGATATTGAATTTACAATTCAAGAAGGAAGGCTTTGGATGCTTCAGTGCAGAGTAGGAAAAAGGACAGGAACTGCTGCGCTAAACATGGCTATGGATATGTTAAAAGAAAAGTTAATTACAGAGTCTCAAGCTGTTTTGAGGGTATCTCCGACGCAGTTAGATGAGCTTTTACATCCTATCGTTGACCAAAATGTAGAAAAAAATGCAACCATTCTTGCTAAGGGCTTACCAGCTGGACCTGGAGGGGCATGTGGAGAGATTGTTTTTACAGCAAATGATGCGGTTACAGAAGCCAAAAAAGGCAAAAAGGTGATATTGGTAAGAGAAGAGACAAATCCTGAAGATGTTGAAGGAATGAGAGCTGCTGTGGGAATACTTACCGCTCGTGGTGGAATGACAAGCCATGCAGCACTGGTAGCAAGAGGTTGGGGAAAATGTTGCATAGTTGGTTGTGGCGCTATCAAAATTGATATAAAAAAAGGGACTATGCAGATAGGTGATAGAACTTTCAAAAAGGGTGATTTCCTAACCCTTAATGGCACTAAGGGTTATGTCTATGAAGGCAAGCTTAAGATGGCTGATTCTTCTGAAAATCCAAGATTTGTCAATTTTATGAAGCTTGTTGATAAATTTCGAACACTAAATGTTAGAACTAATGCTGATACCCCGGAAGATGCGAGCAAAGCGCTTGAGTTTGGGGCTGAAGGCATTGGACTTTTTAGAACTGAACATATGTTCTATGGCAAAAATTCAGAAGAACCTCTTTTCAGATTGAGAAAGATGATTATCTCAAAAACAAAAGAAGAACGTATAAATGCACTTAACGAGCTTTTTACTTATGTCAAAAAAGATATAAAAGACACGCTGGCTGTGATGAAAGGATTGCCAGTAACGATTCGTCTTTTGGATCCACCACTCCATGAGTTTGTTCCAAACAAAGAAGACGAGAGAAAGAAACTTGCCAAAAGTTTAGGGATTACTTTTGAAGAATTTGAGAAGCGAGCAGAAGCATTGCACGAGATAAACCCCATGATGGGACATAGAGGAGTAAGATTGGGTATCAGCTATCCAGAAATAACAGAAATGCAGATAAGAGCTATATTAGAGGCTACAGCAGAGCTGGTTAAGGATAAGAAAAAGGTTTCAGTTGAAATCATGATTCCAGTAGTTTGCACTAAGGCGGAATTAGATCACCAAAAGGCTATTTTTGATAGAGTTTATACGGAAGTATTAAACAAATACAAACTGAAAAAACTTGATGTAATGTACGGTACGATGATCGAAATTCCAAGAGCTGCATTAACAGCAGGAAAACTCGCTGAAACGGCTGAATTCTTCTCTTTTGGAACAAATGATCTTACACAGATGGGTTTTGGTTTTTCGAGGGATGATTTTGGCTCATTCTTACCTGACTATCTTGACAACAAGATATTGCCTAAAGATCCATTTCAAACATTGGATCAAGAAGGGATTGGCGAATTAATCATGTTTGGTATCGAAAGAGGACGGAAGACAAGACCTGATTTGAAAGTAGGTATCTGTGGAGAGCATGGTGGAGACCCTGCATCAGTTGAATTTTGCCACAAAGCTGGATTTAACTATGTTAGCTGTTCTCCTTATAGAGTGCCAGTGGCAAGATTGGCTGCGGCACAGGCTGCAATTAAGTTCCCATTGAATAAATCAAAAAAGAAATGATTTTATGTGGGGTAGGGGCATAAGATTTTTAAAGATGCCCCTATCTTTATTTTTCTTTGTAGCTTTTTCTGAGACCAGAAGATAATATGTTCATCGACTCTCTATACTTAGTTACTGTTCGTCTTGCTATATTGTAGCCCTTTGATTTTAAAATATCAGAAATCTCCTGATCACTGTAAGGTGAATTGGAATTTTCGCCTTCTATAATCTCTTTTATAAGTTCCTTGACTGTTATAGAAGAAACATCCTCACTGCCAATCTTTCTGATAGCTGTACCAAAAAAATATTTCATTTCGAATAGCCCAACAGGTGTTAACATAAATTTGTTACTTGTTACTCTGCTTATGGTTGACTCGTGTAATTCTAATTCTTCTGCAAGGTCGCGAAGTGTCATTGGTTTCATAAAGCTGACGCCTTTTTCAAAGAAATCCTTTTGTCTTTCAACAATTGCTTTGGCAACCCTTTCTACAGTGTTTCCCCTTTGATGGACACTTTTAATAAACCAATAAGCCGCTTTAATTTTGTCTTTGATAAAGTTTTTTGCTTCTGCATCTAAGTCTTTGTTTTTCAATAACATTTCGTATTTTTTATTAATCCTTAAACTTGGCATTCCATCATAGTTTAGAAAAACTTTATACTCACCGTCTTCTTTAACGACAAACACGTCTGGTTCAATCATCTGTGTTTCGTATGAAGAGAATTCATAGCCTCTGCCTGGTTTGGGATTTAATGAATTGATATAATTAAATGCGTTTTCAACATCTTGAGGCGTGATATTCAAGTCTTTAGCAATTTTTTTAAAGTTTTTTCTCGATAGGTCCTCAAGATGGTTTTCTACAATATCTTTAACAAAAGGCAAAGGGGATTGATAAACTTCCAATTGTATTAAAAGACATTCTTTAAGATTTCTTGCCCCAATGCCAATAGGGTCAAAATGTTGAATAATTTTAAGAACACGTTCTACTTCGCTGGGTGAAATATTAATTTTTTCGGCAATCTCATTAATGTCAACACGTAAATAGCCGTCTGGATCTATGTTGCCAATGATTTCTTCGCCAATCATTACATCATTTTTAGTTATGTTTTCTAAATGTAACTGCCAGAGCAAATGACTATATAGGTCGGGTTTTTTATAAACATAGTTTTCAAAGTTTGTTTCGTCATCTTCATCATCAGCAACTTTACGAAACGAAAATTTGTCTTTTGCAGCAAAGTCTTCGGATATTTTTGTGTATCCTTCAAAAAACCTATCAAAATCAAAGTTTTCATCTTTGGATTCTTTAGAAGTGTTATCCTTAATTTCGAGTAGTGGATTAACCTGAGTTTCCATCTCGATAGACTCTTTTAACTCGAGATGGTTCATTTGAAGTATCTTTATTGATAACTGAAGTTGTGGCGTTAAGGCAAGTTGTTGAGAAAGTTTAGCCTGTAATTTTAAGTTCAATGCCATACCTATATTTTATACCCCTCTCCTAAATAAGACTTAATAACCTTTTCATCTTTCGATATAAAATCCGGAGGCCCTTCTGCAATAATTTTACCGTTGCTTATAACATAGGCTCTGTCGCAGATTTTTAAAGCTTCTCTAACATTATGGTCGGTGATTATTACCCCCAACCATTTTTCTTTTAGTTTTTTTATCATACCTTGAATGTCTGAAACGAGAATAGGGTCAACTCCAGCAAAAGGCTCATCAAGCAGTATATAACGCGGAGATAAACTTAATGTTCTTGCGATTTCCAAGCGTCTTTTTTCGCCGCCAGAAAGTAAAGAAGCCTTTTGTCTGGCAAGTTCAGTAATTTTAAATTCTTGTAAGAGTGAATGAGTAATCTCTTCAATCTCTTCTTTGGAGTAACCATTTTCTTCTAATACAAGCTTGATATTATCTTCAACAGACAAACGTCTAAAAACTGATTGTTCCTGAGGCAGGTAAGATAATCCAAGTTTAGCTCTCTGGTAAATAGGTAAGTTTGTTATATCTTCATCATCAATCATTATTCTGCCCGCTTCAGGCTTTATAATGCCAGCTATCATATAAAATGTCGTTGTTTTACCCGCACCATTTGGACCTAATAATCCAACTATTTCGCCAGGGCTAACATGCAAAGTCACGTTATCAACAGCCTTTTTTTTGCCATAAATTTTTACTAACTCTTTTCCAATAAGCACGTTTAGTCTCCTATTCTAAAGATGACTTTTGGTCTATTGCCTTCAACGACACTTTTGTTTTGCTTTATGTAAAATACAACCTTGTCACCTCGTATCTCGTTTGTATCACCTTCCTTAACAACTGCTGGCTTCCCTTCTAAAATTATCATATCTTCTTTTTTAAAGTATTTGGCAATATCGCCAGTTGCTACTTTATCAAGCTGAATTATTTTAACCTTTCCCTCAGCGATCATATAATCAACATCTCTTTTTTTTGTTCTGTCATCTCTTAAATAGTAAACCTGAAGTTTGTCACAATATAGATTGATATTCTGTTTTTTTGCAACTACGTCTCCAGTAAAAAGTATGAGTTTTTTATCGTCGTGCATTTCCATCATGTTAGCATTTATATCAATGAAATCCTCTCCAAATACAGGATAACTCAAAAAAAGTATATACATTACGCAAAATAATATTAACTTTGTTTTAGCCATACCCTTCCTTCAACTTTATCTAATTTAAGGTTTTTATCGTTTAAATAATAAACAAAAGAAGTCCCCTTAAAGTTTGCAAATACAGAATGAAATGTAGTTTTAGTAGGGGATGATAAAATCTTTTTTTCGTTATCAAACTCTAAGATTTCTGTTATTAGTGAGTAATTTTTTGTGTTTAATCTGGCATTGCCATTGAGAGTTAATTTTGATTGTCCTGTAATCTCAAGATTGTCAGCATCAAAAAAGAGTTTATCTTTATCCCCAGAAAAATTAACTACACCTTTTGGTTGGGTAACCTTGATTGTCGAATTTTTTGTAAGGTTTTTACCTGATATTAAAATCTCATCGCCTTTTTCTGTTCGTATCGAATAGCTGAACTCATTTACAATTAAAGGATTAGCCAGTTCTTTTGTTTTGTTGACAGTGTTAGATGTATTAAAGTAGCTGTAAAAAAATATAGCTAAAATTAAAATCTGGAATGCGACAAAGTATATAGCATTTTTCATACCTAAAAATATACCATAAAACTCAAGAAAATAAAATGGTGTTTAATAATCTGGATAAAAAGTTTAAATAATTGAATGTAGTTATAAAGCTAATTTTTTTTTCAGAATTTTCTTATCAAAAATGTAACTTTACCAATGATTTTAAACTCTTTTTTATCAATTTTAATAATGTTATAATTTTCATTCTCGGGATGAAGCTCAATTTTGTTATCTGAAATAACTAAACGTTTTAATGTGACTTCGCCATCTAATAATGCTACAACAATGTCCTTGTTGTTAACTGGTTTTTGAGTGTCAACTACAATCATATCACCACTTTTAATACCCGCATTTATCATACTGTCGCCTTTAACTTTTAACACAAAACTGCTGTCTGTGTTTAGCGGAACAGCTAATTTATCGCCTTCTGTAACGATAGGATAAATAGGTTCTCCAGCTGCTACTTCTCCAATTATTGGCAAAATATTGTTTTTTTCAAAATTATCTTTAATTATTATGTTCCTTGCTTTGTTTGCTGTAATTTCGATATAACCGCCTTTTTCTAATGCTTTTAGATGTTCATACACTCCATTTGTTGATTTTAGCCCGAAGTGTTCACAAATTTCTCTGATGGTAGGAATGTTTCCGTATCTTAGTTTATATTTCTGAATAAAATCTAAAATTTCTTTTCTTCTCTTTGTAAGCATATTTAGTACCTTTCTGGCCGCCATGCTGGAGATATAGGTGGCTTATGTTCATATTTATTAAGCAGTATTCCCCATGTTACGGCATTAAATCCCCATTTTCTTCTGATACTATCAATAGCTTCAAGGCGATTTGTGTTTTTTTGCCCAAAGATGGATAGCTGTTTTGCTGGAGCTAGCTCTGTAACAGAAACACTTAAAAGGCGGATGGGCTTAGTTAATCTGACATTTTTTAATAAATCTAATGACCTTTGGTAAATTTCTTGTTCATTATTTGTGTATTGGTAATATTTTTTATCTATACAAAAACCTTCAAAGTCTTTGTAGCGAACGTATAACGAAACCTTCTTGCCCCAAAGGTTGTAACACCTTAATCTGAAAGCAACCTTCTCACTTAACTGAAAAATAGCCCGTTGAATATCGTTCCAGCTCCATATATCGTGTGGTAGTGTCATGCTATTACTAACTGATTTTGGTGCAGGATGTTTTGGATTTACGGGCTCAGGCAGTTGGCCTAATAATGCCAATTTAAGCCTTATTCCGTGAATGCCCATAACTTTTTTTAAGACATGCTCTTCCTTGTTAACAAAGTCAGCTATAGTGTTTATTGAGAGTAAGCGAAGTTTAGCAGAACTTTTTTTACCAATACCACATACTTCATCAATAGGCATATCCCTTATTTTATCAAAAGAGTCTGCTACAAAATAGCCGTCAGGTTTATTTGAACCACTTGCAAGTTTTGCAATGGTTTTATTTTTACCCACACCTATTGAACACGTTATACCAAACTGTCTTTTTATTTCGCTTTTAATTGACGTTGCTATATAAGATGGGGATTCATTGCCAATGTCTATAAATGCCTCATCCACAGAAAAAACCTCTGTTACGCCATATTTTTTAAATATTTCCATAATTTTTTTAGAGGTAGAGGCATATTTTTCAAAATTTGCAATTACAATGATAAGATGAGGGCAAACCTTTTTTGCCTCTGGGATTACCATCCCTGTTTTTACGCCAAAGTGCCTTGCCTCATATGAGGAAGTGATTATTACAGAACGTTTTTCTGAGCCCGTCACTGCGATAGGGCGATTTTTTAAATCAGGATTAGAAGACTGTTCTACTGATGCGAAAAAAGCATCCATATCTATATGTAAAATCATACAAAATCTTCCTTTGCTGTAATTTCATGTTTTATGTCCCATACGAAATTTTCTGTATCAAGCTGTAACTGATACAGTTCACCGTTAGATATAACAGCAAAGTATAAAATCTGACTTCTGCCTTTCCTTTCTTCCCAACGATAAGTTATCTTGTCTATAAGGTATTTATTGTTATTCCATTCAAACCAGACAGGAGTTATCTTGCCAGCTTTAAATATAACCGCCACTTTGACAAATTTCTTTAACTGTCCCATAATCTAATTTTACTGAACAAATGTTCAGTTGTCAATGTACAATTTACTTAAATTTACAAACTGAGTTACTTCAACAAATTAGAGATGAGTAGGGGAGATTTGTAGTTATGCTAATATTTCGCGAATCTTAGTTAGCAAATTATCAATTTTGAAAGGCTTGCTTATAAAATTTTTTGAGCCCTCTAAAATACCTCTCGCTACAAGTGATTCATCAGTATATCCAGACATAAACAAAAACTTAATGTCTATACCAGCCTCTTTAAATTTTTCTTCCAATTCCTTTCCACTCATATTTGGCATAACAATGTCAGTGATCACAAGATCAATTTTTTGAGTAGTAGTTTTTATAAAATCAAGGGCTTTAGCTGGATTGTCATAGCTAATTACAGTATAACCTTGACCTCTCAGCGCAACTTCTAAAAAGTTTTTCAGTATATCGTTATCCTCTACTAAAAGGATAGTTTCTGTTCCACTAAGAAAGATAGGTTTTGCCTGTTTTTTTACCTCTGTAGTTGTTGCTTCCTTTGCAACGGGAAAGTATATCTTAAAAGTTGTTCCAATACCAACTTCACTATATAAGTGGATAGCGGCATTGTGGTCTTTTACTATTCCATACACTGTAGCCAATCCCAGTCCTGTTCCTTTTCCAACCTCTTTAGTAGTGAAAAAGGGTTCAAAAAGGCGACTTTTAACTTCATCAGTCATACCACAGCCCGTGTCTGTAACAGATAACATAACATATTCGCCTTGTTTAAGATCAATATAACCCTCTGCTACCGCTTCTGGTATATCAATTAATTTTGTCTCTATAATTAGTTTGCCACCCTTTGGCATAGCATCACGTGCATTTACAGCTAAATTAAGTATTATCTGTTCAATCTGAGTTCGATCAGCAATGATAGGCTTTACTTTCTCGTCATTAATTATTGTAAGAATTATATCTTCACCAATGATGCGCGTAAGCATTTTTTGAAAATCTAATACCACATCGTTAAGTTTTAAAAGTTCAAATTTTTGTGTCTTTGACCGGCTAAATAGCATAAGCTGTTGTATTAATCCTTTTGCTTTATCTGAAGCATCCAATATGGTTTTTACATATCCAGCAATTGTTTCTTCGCCTTTACATTGCATCAGGATTAGCTCGGAAAAACCTACAATTGCACTCAGAAGGTTATTAAAGTCGTGGGCAATACCACCTGTTAGTCTTCCAATGGCTTCAAGTTTTTGAGCCTGTAGAAACTGAGATTCCAACTTCTTGCGCTCCGTTATATCAGTAGATATACACACAACACCAGTCAGGTTACCATCTTTGTTAAAAATAGGTGCTGCATTGGCAGATAGGGTAATTCTACCGCCATCTGGTTTTTCTAAGATAAACTGGGAAAATTTTATCGCATCTTTTCTTATCAAAGCCTTTATCACAGGTATTTCTGAATACTGTAATGGATTACCAGATGTATCAAAAATCCTGAAGTTTAACTCACTGAATGTTTTGCCAACAACCTCTTTTTGTTCATATCCGGTGTCTTTAGAAAATGTCTGGTTGGCATAGATAGCTTTCCCATCTTTATCCAGAACTAATATGCCAGCTGGGCTTATGTTCATAATGCTTATTAATAGTTCCTTTTCTTTGTTTAATTTCTCTTCTAACAATTTCTTTTCCGTTATATCTGTCCAAGTACCAATTATCTCAACAATATCTCCGGCATCATTTTTTATAGCTCTTAATTCATCATGGATCCACAAATAATTTCCATCCTTAGCTCTGAATCTGTATTCATGGCTAAATTCACCTTTTTTAAATAAAACATCTAAAACTTTTAACGTTTCTTCTCTATCTTCTGGATGAACATTATTAAACCACCAGTCGGGAGAAAGAGTTTCTGATGGATCATAACCTGTAAACCATTTGATATTTTCACTGATCCATACTGGGATAAATTTTTTTTCTCTTACCTCTAAAGAGTAAGTGATTGAAGGACTCGAACCTAAAAAATGCCTGAATTTTCTGGCAAGTTCTTTGTATTTTAGTTCACTTATCTGGAGTTGCTGAAGATATATTAACTTTTCACTTTCGAGCTTTTTCTTCTCTATAACATCCTTTATTGTATGTGGTAGAGCATTAATATGCTTTTTTAACACATAGTCGTCCGCACCCGCTTTAAGGCATTTTACTGCTACTTCTTCGTTTATAGAACCAGTTAGTACAACAAAAGGAATATTGATATCTAAATCTTTGCAGATATTTAAAACGTCAAGTGCCGTAAAGCCTACTAAATTATAGTCTGAAACAATAACATCAGGATTGAAGTTTTTAATAGCATCGGCAATCTCATTAATCTTCACAATTGCTTTGTATTCAATTAAAAATCCTTCTCTTTTTAATGATTCTTCTGCAATCACAACATCATCTTCGTTGTCTTCGATAAAGAGAATCTTTATAGGTTGGTTCACTATCGCCTCTCTAAAAATTCTAAGATAAAGGTGGTACCAGAGTCTTTTGATACTACTTTAATTGAACCAGCAAGCATGTCAACACATTTTTTAACAATAGTAAGTCCAAGTCCTGTCCCGGGATATTCCTTGTCTGTGTGAAGTCTATAAAAGGGCTTAAAGATCTCTTCTATCTTAGCATCGGGGATTCCTATACCGTTATCACTTACTTCAATTATCGTGTATTCGCCTCTGCGTAAACCGTTAATTTCAATAACAGGCCTCTTGCCAGATTCTACAAATTTTATACCATTTTCAATCAGGTTTTTTAGTATTAGCTTTATAAGTTTTTCATCAGTGTTAAATTGGATATCCTGTAACACAGTTACAGTCGCCCCTGTCTTATCAAGAATAATATCATTTTCTTCAAGAACTGCCCGAACCAAATATTTAAGGGACAGTGTTTGTTTAACAATACCTTTACAGCCTACTGACATAAAGGTGTGGATAGCATCCTGCATATCGTTCATTTTTGTAATAGCCCTTAAAATTCTTTCTAAATAATCTTTGTGTGTATCAGAAAGCAGTTCATAACAGTCTTGTTTTAGATAGGATGCAAAGGTTTCTATCGATCTTAACGGTGCCTTGAGGTCGTGTCCAATGGCATGTGCCAGTATTTCCATCTCTTCAAGCCTATTTTTAATCTCCACTGAATATCTCCTTGTCGTTAAAAGCATTTCTATTCGTGCCAATAACTCAATCTTTTCTATAGGTGTAACTATTATATCATCTATAACCTTCCAAAGATACCTTGTTGTGTAGCCAATATCCTGTCTGGTCGTGATAAACAAAAAAGGTAAAAAGACAGGATTTGATTCATATTTCAGCAATTTAATTTTAACCTGTAATAAATCTAACGAAACTCCATCAACAATAGCCAAGTCAAACTGCTTTGATAAACTATCTTCAGGGGCTAAAGCCAAAATTTCGTATCTATCGCTTAACATATCTGTCATAAGTTTTTTATTTTGCTCGTTACTTACTAACAGGGCAATCTTTTTCATAGCGCGTGCCTAAATCATTGCTTTTATTAACTCTTTCAGATGTTCAGGAGCTAAAGGTTTTTCTATAATAGAGCTACCTTTTTGTAGTAACTCCTTTTTGCTTTTAATGTCTAACTTAGGCGAATATATGATTATAAAAGGGATATCTTTATCTTCTAAAGAACCAAAAAGTTTGATTATCTCTTTGGAAAAACCAGAAACATCGCAAAGAGCAAGATTAATTTTTCTGTTAGTTATAATGTCTTCAAAATCATGTATATTCTCTGCTGTCAATAGGTTATATTCTTCATTTTTTAAGAATCTGCATAGCAACTCAAGGTTTTTTTTATTTGAGTTTACTACCAATAATATTTTATCAAAATTGTTATTAATCATCCCAATCTGGCGTTCCTTTAAGAATTCCTCTAAGGTTTACGAGAGGGACGCCAACCTTAATCCCATCTTTTGTTATCTCCAACTCCCTCAAAGTTTTTTCAAAATCGGAAAGTCGCTTTTTTAGTATACCAATTGCCTTTTTTAGTTGACCTTTGATTTCGATGTATCGTAGAAACACAATATTGTCAGCTAAATAACTTATCCCGTGCTCTGTTGCTTTAAAATCACCTGTTATTAATTCTGTTTCGTTGATAATTAAAACTGTAACACCCTTTAGTATTAATGACTTACACAGTGAATGTAGCCTTTGTTGTAGTTCACTACCGCCCCCCATAGCAAGTCTATATCCGTGAATGCTATCAATCATTACTAAATTAAGATTATACATTTCTACATCCTTTCTAACCTTGTCTGAAAATTCATCAGCAGAGTATAACAAAGGCTCAATAAACTCTAATCTTAGTGTTCCCTTTTTAATCATTTCCTTGATAGGTATCTTAATCAACTCGCATCGTTGTGTGAATATGTTAACATTCTCTTCGAATAGATATATTGCTGAGTTTTCTCCTCTTGCTGCTGTTTCTTTAGCAAACTGTGTCCCGAGAGTAGTTTTACCTGTACCAGAAGGACCCGTTATAATTGTAATAGTATTCTTTTCTATTCCCCCCATTAAAAGTTCATCAATTTCTGGTATACCAGAGGATATTACCTGCCTTTCAACCTCAGGGTAAATTTCTTTCGGGATAATATTAGGAAATACTGAAATACCATTTTCCGTAATCTTGACAGTATGTTTACCTTTTAAAAAATCTGAGCCTCTATATTTTGAGATTTCAATTGATCTACCTTTTTCAGTAGAGAAAGAAAGGGTTATTATACCATCACAAATAAACATAAGGTCATCGTCAGGTGCATCATGGCTATGTTCAGATGTGAAAAGGACAGTAATTCCATTTTCCTTGATAAATCTCAAAAATGATAAAACCTGCCTTCTATAGTTATAAACATCTGTTGCAAGGTAACGTAGCTGAGTCATCGAATCTATAAAAACCCTTTTTGGTTTGAGTGTTTCTGTAGTTTCGACAATCTTTGTCGTCACAGGCTGTCTTTCTACATCAGCGGGAGAAAAGATGTCATAGGTTTCGACTTTAGAGAAAAACTTACTTTCTGGACTTAAGTCCAAGAAATTTAAGCCATCAATGTCTAAGTTAAGGCTTTTAATATTGTTACGTATATTTTTTTCTGTTTCTGATAATGTTATAAATAAAACAGTCTCATTATTTTTTATACCTGCGAGCAAAAAATGAATCCCTAAGATAGTTTTTCCGCAACCGGATGCACCACGTACAAGATATGCCTTTTCTGGCAAAAGACCGCCCAACAGTATCTCATCTAAGCCTGATATACCAGTGGATAATTTCATAGGTTTCCTCCACCTATCAATTATTTATATTTTGATAATACCGCAAATATTAATGTTGTCAAATAATTTTTAAATTTTTTAAGATTGTGATTTCTAAAAGCTTCCCCTTCTTTGACAAAAAGTGGGAAAGGGGGATTTTATTTTTTACAAATCATTTATTTGATTAATTCATATAAAAGTGGTGTTGTTAGAGTTATTAAATAAGCGACATTTTTTTTAGTGGTGTTTTAGTTTTTTTTGATACTAAACTCTGGAGCGTATTTATGAAAAAATTTATTATTTTGATTTTTGTTGCTTTTTTTGTTAACAGTTGTGCTACATTTGATGTGCAAATTAATGGCAAATTTGATAAAGAACCGATAAAAAATATTAACGCAAAAAAAGTTAACGTATTGTTTGTTTTCAGACATACCAAGCTACTTGAGGGACTTGACGCAATTCCCAAGCTCGTTTCTCCATCCTTTGCGTTAAAAGACTTTAACGACATTTTCCTTGATGCTTTAAAAGAGTTTTCAAATATTCAAGGATATGACTTCTTACAGAAACATCTAAAGATATAGAATGGTCTGATAAAGCAAAACGAAAAGAGACTTTAAAGAAAAATAATAGCTATACCATAGAAACAACTATTTTGAAGAAAGAATCGTTTACAAGGAACTTTTTGGGAGGTTTTGTTTCTTTAGTTACTCTTTCCTTAGTTCCAGTGTCGTATCCAAAAGAATACTATGTTACAGCAAAGGTTTATGATGCTTCGGGAACATTGTTAAAAGAGTATAATAGAAGTGGATTTGTTAAAGATTGGGTTCAACTTGTTATGTTGTACTATTATCCATCTCACACACCAGAAAAAGCTACTGAAGAGCTTTATTCAACTATGCTACATGATATTTTTAGGGAGATTGAATACGATAAATTATTAATTTAAAGAATCAAAAAAAACGAATAGTTGTACTTTATTTTTTTGTTGTTCAATAAGCTGGCAAATCAATATATCCAATATTTGCATTCCATCTTGCAAAAAATAAAAGCTTATGAAAAATTTTTTTTTGATGTAATATTTTTAAATTATGGATAAATTTTTTAAAAATATTTTAACACCGATTATTGTTTTAAATTCAAATGGTGAAGTTATATTTTTTTCTAAAAAGGCTAAAAGTCTACTTGATGTTAACGAATTAAGCCAAAATGAGAAGCAAATTTTTCATGATTGTGATTTAGATTCTTTTAAAATCGTAGATTTTAATGGCAAATCTTTAATAGTTTACTGTCATAAATTGGCTTTTGGTAATGATTATTTTACACTATCTCATCTTTTCCTGCTTTCTTATTTTGAAGAGAAGATTGTTAAAAATACCGATTGTTATAAAAATGTGATTAAAGATTTAGAATCAATAATTGAAAACGCCTATGATGGTTTATATATAACTGACGGTAAGGCCAATACCTTAAGAGTAAACGTAGCGTATGAAAGGATAACGGGTATAAAAAGAGAAGAAGTGGTTGGTAAAAATATGAAAGAACTGGTCGAAAAAGGGGTTTATAACCGCTCAGTAACACTGGAAGTTCTTGAAAAAAAGAAAATTATTACCTTTGTACAGGAAGTAAAAACGGGTAAAAAGGTTATAGTTACGGGAAATCCCATTTTTAATGAAAAGGGGGAGATAGAAAAAGTTGTGACTACAGTGAGAGATATAACAGAATTAGTTGAACTCAAAGACCAGCTTCATGAAAGAGAGTTAGAGCTTAACTGCTATAAAGAAGAACTTGAAAAAATTAAAACATATATGGAGGTAGATGTAAGTTTTGTAACCCTTTCAAAGGCAATGAATGATGTTATTGAAAGGGCATACAAAGCTGCTCACTTTGACTCAAACATCTTAATTACTGGAGAGTCGGGAACGGGCAAAGGTTCTCTGTCGAAATTAATACATAACTGGAGTTATAGAAAAAATGGTCCTTTTATTAAGCTAAACTGTGCTGCCATACCTGAAAATCTTTTTGAAAGCGAGTTGTTTGGTTATGAGCCGGGTGCATTTTCCGGAGCGAGCAATAAAGGCAAAAAAGGGTTATTAGAAATGGCAAACGGTGGCACTCTTTTTTTAGATGAAATTGGTGATATGCCCCTTAATTTGCAATCAAAACTATTACAGGTTATTGAAGAAAAGGAGATGATTAGATTAGGTTCTACAAAGCCAATAAAATTGGATATCAGGATAATTGCTGCTACCAACCAGGATATAAAATTATTGATAGCAGAAAAAAAATTCAGACAGGATCTTTTCTATCGCATAAGTACAGTCTGGTTGAATTTAAAACCATTGAGAGAAAGAAAAGAAGATATAATACCACTGGCATTACATTTTTTAGAAAATTTGAACAAGAAATATAACTTAAGCAAGTCTATAACACCTGAGGCTTTGAAAACTCTTACGCAATATGATTTCCCTGGAAATGTGAGAGAGCTTTCTAATATTATTGAACAGGCCTTTTTGATGAGTGAAGATGGTTTTATAAGAGAAGGTGATCTGCCTCAAAACGTAAAGAAAATTGAAGAATTTAGCTTATTAAATGAAGGTGACTTAAAGAAGATGCTAAATGACATTGAAATAAAGACTTTAAAAGCTGCAGTAGAAAAGTATGGAAGTACGAGAAAGGCAGCAAAATATCTTAATATCAGCCAGAGTTCTATAGTTAGAAAACTTAAAAAGTTATCTAATGATGCATAAAAGCATCGATTTGATGCAAATATGCATCGAAAACTCACTTTTAAATGCTTCTTTAGAAAGCGCAACTAATTGAAAAAAATAAAACATTTTTTTAGAAATTTTGTTATGGCATATATATTGCGTTTATATTGGGTGCTAAAAATATTTAAGGGATGAGAGAGTATGAAGAAGCAATTTAAAAAACTTTTTTTGTTTTTGTTTTCTCTGTTTTTTGTAGCTCAGGGGTATGCCGCAGAGGTAGTTAAAATTGGAGCACTGTATCCAATGTCTGGAAGAGGTGGGCTTTATGGTAAAGACTCAGAAGCAGCTATAAAAATTGCACTTGATGAGGTTCACAAAAAGGGTCTACCAAAGGGAATTAAATTAGACGTTATAATTATTGATGATCAAAGTAAACCTGATTATGCTGTAAGTGTTGCGAAAAGATATATTACAGAGGATAATGTAAAGTTTCTATTTGGTGTGGTATCTTCTTCTGTTGCATTAGCAGTAACTGAAGTTAGTAAGAATAACAAGGTTATCTTTGTTGGAACAGACCATGCTGCAACAGACTTAACAGCTAATAAATTTCAACCGTACTATTTTAGAGCCAGCAACAATACCTTTCAATCTATGATGGCTGGTGCCATGTATTTAAAAGAGTTAAAGGGCTGGAAAAAGATTGCCTATATAGGTCCTGACTATGCTTATGGTAGAGATCAGTGGATGGAACTAAAATATGCACTTGATAAGTTAGGTGTGAAATACGAAGTAGTAGGCGAGTATTGGCCTAAGCTTTATGAGCCTGATTATACTTCATACATAACTGCAATTATTAATGCTAAACCTGATATATTGGTTGCGGGATTCTGGGGTGGTGACACTGTAGCATTTATAAAACAGGCAAAGGCATATGGACTTTTCAATAAAATGAAGTATTTTCATCCCGATGCAGGTGGCAATTATGAAGTAATGGCAGCTTTAGGAAAAGAGATGCCAGAAGGGTTAATTATGTCTGCAAGACATCACGTAAACTGGCCTGATACTTCTGAAAATAAAACCTTTGTTCAAAAATTTTATAAAGCCACAGGTAGATATCCATCCTACGCAGCTGAAGGAGCCTATGCTGGTATTCTACTTATTGCAGAAGCAATAAGAAAAGTTGGAAATGCAGATAATACTGAAGCGCTTGTAAAGGCTATGGAAGGGATGAAATTGAGACTACCCGAAGATCCAAAGGGCTTTACTTCCTATATTGACCCAAAGACACATCAGATTGTACAGGTTCAAGCAATTGGTGTTACAAAGAAAAATAACAAATTTCCGCCAGCAGAAGTGATGTTAGGTGACTTTAAAGTTTATGATGCAAATAAACTCTGGCCTGATTTTAAATATATAGAGTATTTAAAAAAGGCTAAAAAATAGAGAAAGAAAGGGTATTAGATAATGGATGTATCCTTTTTAATATCTCAGTTTGTGGGTGGACTTTCTACAGCAATGCTACTTTTTCTTGTTGCAAGTGGTCTATCATTAATATTTGGTGTGGGCAAGGTTTTTAACTTTGCCCACGGGTCTTTTTATTTACTTGGTTCCTATCTTGCTTTCCAGTTTATAAATTTTTTCAATAACTTCTGGATCGGTGTTATCTGTGCTATCTTGGGTGCTGGGATGTTTGGTGTTGTTATGGAATTTCTGTTTTTAAGAAGGATTTATGGCAGATCTGAAGAAGTTAGCTTCCAGATTCTTCTTACTTATTCATTTATTTTGATAATTGACGATATGGTTAAATACATATGGGGTCCTGAGTATAAAACAATTGAAAAACCTGCTTCTTTAATTGACCAGCTTCAACTGGGTGGTGTCTTAATTCCTAAATACAGCATTTTTATTCTAATATTAGGTTTTGTTATCGTTGTAACCTTCTGGTTTATTTTAAATAGAACGGAGATGGGTAAAGTCATCAAAGCAACAGCAATTGATAGAGATATGCTAAGCCTTCTTGGAGTAAATGTACCACTGGTTATGACACTTATCTTTGGAGTTGCTACAGCTATGGGTGGACTTGCAGGGGCTTTAGCTGCCCCATTAAGGACTGTAACACCTGGTGCAGGAATTGAGGTTATTATTGATTCTCTTATAGTTATTGTTCTTGGTGGTTTAGGTAATTTTTGGGGTGCTTTGCTGGGTGCCATAATAATTGGAGAAGTTGTTGCCTTTGGAATATTATGGGTCCCCCAGTGGGCATCACTTCTGAACTTCCTTGTTATGGTTCTGGTTTTAATTTTAAAACCTGAAGGTCTATTTCCACAGAAAAAGAGCGGGAGAGTATAAATGAGAAAAAGTAGTAGCTATCTTCCCTGGCTGTCAATTTTAATTGCCTTTTTATTAATTCTCTTTTTACCTATAAGTGAACACAAAGTACATTTAGCTACAAGAATCTTAATTTTTAGTTTATATGCAGTGGCATTCAATATACTCTTTGGCATGACTGGGCTACTTTCACTTGGAAGTGCACTTTTTTACGGCTTTGGTGCCTATGTAACAGGTATGCTAACAAAAAGTTATGGAGGTGATTATTTTGTATATCTCTTAATTCTGGGTTCAATTTCTGCATTCATTCTGGCAATTCCACTTGGGCTTTTATGCTTAAGGCTTACTGATGTCTATTTTACGATGCTTACTTTTGCCTTTGGACAGCTTGTATGGGGAGTTTGTATAAAGCTTTATAATTTTACCGGTGGAGATGATGGAATACAGGGGATTCCAAGGATGGCTCTTTTAGAGACTACAAAAAGCTATTATATTTTTGTATTTATAATTGTTTTCATTAGCTTGATATTTTTATGGAGATTAGCCAGTTCACCCTTTGGACTTGTTTTGAATGGCATCAGGCAAAATAGAAACAGAATAACTTTCCTGGGTATGAATGTTTATAAACATCAATTATTAGCCTTTTTGATTTCCGCCTTTTTTACCGGACTTGCTGGTGGACTTTATTCCGGACTTGATGGAAGTATTCATCCCAACATGTTTTTTTGGACTCAATCGGGAAGTATAATTCTAATGGTTATTTTAGGCGGGATAAATAATTTTTTCGGTCCTGTAGTTGGAACTATAATTTTTATTCTCCTGGAAGATTATATTGGCAAGACCACAGAATACTGGCCATTTTTTCTTGGAACAATCATGCTAATTATGGTTATCATCTTTCCAAAAGGTATTGTTGGAATTCTCACTCGTTTCTTGAAAGGTCCTCAAACTAAAAAGGAGCTTGCAAATGGAAGCCATTCTTGAACTTAAAGATTTAAATAAGCATTTTGATGGTATTTATGTTTCAAAAAACATAGACTTAAAAATCGAAGCAGGAAGCCTTACTGCAATTATTGGACCAAACGGTGCAGGCAAAACCTCACTGTTTAATTTGATAACAGGTTTTTTAGAAAAAGACTCGGGTAAGATTTTTTTCAAAGGAAGGGATATAACGAACAAAAATCCTGAAGAAATTGCTTCACTTGGTATAGTTAGAGCCTTTCAGGTTTCAAGTATTTTCCCCTATGAGACGGTATACGATAATTTACTTCTGGCTTCTCTCTCTCATCATAAAAAGAATTTCAATTTCTTTTCAAATAAATATTCCTTTAAAAACATCTGCGAACACACAAACTTCATATTAAAAAGCATGAATCTTGAGAATAAAAAAAATCTAAAGGCTTCAGAACTTTCTCATGGAGATCAAAAAATACTTGATATTGCCATGGCTCTGACACTTTCTCCAGCCTTACTCCTTCTTGATGAGCCCACTGCTGGAATGTCTCCAGAGGAAAGAAAAAATATGGTTCTTATAATCAGAGAGCTACACAAAAAGTTCAAACTTACTACGCTCTTTATAGAACACGATATGGATATAGTCTTTGGTGTTGCAGAAAAAATAAGGGTTATGGTTCGGGGTGAAATTATCGCAGAAGGCACGTCTGAAGAAATAAAGAATAATCCACTGGTTATTGAGTCATATTTAGGAGCAGAGGTGTGATAAATGAAAAAAATGCTAACTGTTGACAGGATAGACACTTACTATGGTAAAAGCCACATACTCTTTGATGTATCTTTAGAGGTTTTTGAAAACGAAATACTCTGTCTTTTAGGTAGAAATGGTGCAGGAAAAACAACAACTTTCAAGTCCATTGTTATGTTAACACGCCCAGCTTCGGGAAAAATTATTTTCAAAGATGAAGATATAATGGATTTAAAACCATACCAGATTTTTAGAAAGGGTATTGGTCTTGTTCCTGAAGACAGAAAAATATTTGGACCTCTTACAGTGAAAGAAAATCTATTGTTAGGAGCAAGAGTAAAAAGGAAAGGTATATGGAATCTTGAAGAAGTGTATAAATATTTTTCAGTACTTAAGGAATATGAGTCAAAGCCCGGTGGGATGCTTTCAGGTGGAGAACAGCAGATGCTAACAATTGCCAGAACACTTATGGGAAATCCTGAACTGATACTACTTGATGAGCCATCGGAAGGGTTGAGTCCGGTCATGGTTAATACTTTGAAGGAGATTATTTTAAAGCTGAAAAAAGCAGATGTAACAATAATTTTATCAGAACAGCATGTAAAATTTGCTATGGCTGTTGCCGATAGGGTATGCATTATCGATAAAGGACATATCGTTTATCAATCGGATGTAAATAGCTTTAAAAACAATATGGAGATACAGAAAAAATATCTTGCTGTTTAAAAATAGGGGGCAAAAGATGAATAGAAAGGTAACTTTCTTTAAAACTACTCAGAAGGTTATTATAGGGATAGGTAGTATAGATAATCTTGCCAATGAAATAAAAGAGCGTGGATTGAAAAATGTCTTTGTGGTCACCGATGAAGGTATTGTAAAATCAGGGATATGCAATGAAGTTATCAATATAATAAAAAAATCAGCAAGAAAGATAGAAAATTTTAGTGAAATTCCTCCAGATCCACCCACAGAAACAGCCTATAAATGCTTTGAATTTGCAAAATCTAAGAAGGTTGATCTCGTTATAGGATTGGGAGGAGGTTCCTGTCTTGATATAGCAAAAATGTTATCCATAATGATAACCAATAACCAGAAAATTGAAGAGTTGTTCGGGATAAATCTTGTAAGAAAAAGAGGTGTAACTAAATTTTTAATACCAACCACAGCGGGTACAGGTAGCGAAGTCACGCCTATTGCAATTCTATCAGATGAAAGAGAGCATCTTAAAAAGGGTGTAGTTTCAGATTACTTATTACCGGAAGTAGCAATATTAGATGGTGAGCTAACAAAAACATTACCACCAAAGCCAACAGCATCAAGCGGTATGGATGCCCTTATACATGCCATAGAAGCCTTTACATCAGTAAATGCTACTGACTATACCGACTATCTGGCTGTAAAAGCAATTGATATTATCGCAAAAAATTTAAGAAAGGTCTGGACAAATGGTGATAATATTGAAGCAAGGCAACTTATGTTAGAGGGAAGTTTCCTGGCCGGTCAAGCTTTTGCAAATGCAGGTGTTACAGCAGTGCACGCTTTCGCCTATCCTTTGGGTGGAGAGTTTCACATTCCCCATGGTATAGCTAATACAGTAATGCTTTGTCCTGTCATGGAGTTTAATATGATGGCTTCCCCGGAAAAATTTGCACGGTTGGGTAAAATATTATATCCTCACAGTAATTCTGGAGATTTAAAAGAACTTGGGTTATTGGCTCTCAAGTTTCTCAAAGAACTCATTCTTGACTTAGAACTCCCTTATTCACTAAAAGAGCTGAACATACCCGAAGATGCTATTGAAAGAATGGCAGAAGGTGCAATGAAGGTATCAAGGCTGCTTGTGAATAATCCCAGAAAAATAAGGTTAAAGGATGCAATTGACATATACAAGAAGGCATATGGTGGCTGATTTATGAAAGGCTTCTTTTTTAGATACCTTTTAATAGACCTTGATAAAGGTAAAAGTTACATAGAAACTTTAAATGATTCTGTACTCGCAGTGACACTTGGTGGTAAAGGTCTTGCAACAGAACTTCTTCTAAAATATCAACCTGCAGGTGTTGATTCCTGTTCAAAAGAAAATGTTCTTATATTTACTATTGGTCCTGTCACTGATACCCCTCTTTATGGTTCATCAAGGTATGGTGTATATACAAAATCACCCTTAACAGGTTTTTATTGTGAAAGCTATAGTGGTGGCAAGGTACCAGAAAAGATAAGTAAAACTGGCTTTGATGCTATTGTAATAACTGGTAAAATAGATAAACTTTCCTACCTATTAATAAACCCCGATGGTGTGGAGATTAGAGAAGCAACAAATCTAAAAGGCTTTAACTGCTATGATACAGAAAAAATATTAAACGAAATGTATCCCTATGCAGGTGTTGTAACAATTGGTCCTGCAGGAGAAAAGGGGATACCCTTTTCAATAATTAGCAATGATTACTGGCGTTGTGCAGGTAGAGCTGGTGCTGGTGCTGTTATGGGTTTAAAAAATATTAAAGCTATTGTCTTTTCAGGTGATAGAAATAGAGAAGTTGCTTATCAAGAAGAACTAAAAAAATTCTCTCGAGAAACATTTAATTCAAAAAAAGAGCATCCCACAACCTTAGCTTATAAAAATTTTGGGACTCCAATGATGGTGGATTTATTAAATAAAGTAAAAGCTTTTCCAACAAAATATTGGCACAAAGGTTTTTTTGAAGATTATGAAAAAATAAATGCAGAAGCAATGCAGACGAGGATGGATGTAAAACCAAAGGCATGTGCAAAATGTTTTATGGTATGTGGCAAATTGTCTGTAGTAAAAGAAGGAAGGCACAAAGGTTTAAAGATAGAAGGTCCTGAATATGAGACAATTTATGCCTTTGGTGGGCTTTGCATGATAAACGATATTACTGAAATTGCTTATTTAAACGACTTATGTGATAAATATGGTATAGATACAATAACTACAGGCAATTTGGTTGCTCTGGCTATGGAAGCCTCAGAAAAAGGGATAATCAAAGAAAAAATTGAATACGGTTCTGTTTTAGATGCAGAAAAAGTAATTAATGACATAGTTGAGAAAAAAGGTATTGGAGCAATACTCGCACAGGGGATAAAAAAAGCTGCCAGAGATTTAGGAATGGAGCAATTTGCTATTCATGTTAAGGGTTTGGAACCAGCAGGATATGACCCAAGGTTTTTAAAGGGAATGGGGCTATCCTATGCAGTTTCCGATAGAGGTGCCTGTCACCTGAGAACGACATTTTACAAAGCAGAACTTTCAGGAATGATAGCCCCAGATACAATTGAAAAAAAGGTTGAACTTCTCCTTGATTTCGAAGATAGACTTACTTTGTTTGATTCTTTAATACTTTGCAGGTTTTATAGAGACTTTTACCTCTGGGACGAGCTTTCTGAAATTATTCATTTAACAATGGGAAATAGACTGAACAAAGAAGGCTTAAAAAAACTGAGCTCTTTAATTACCGACACAGTCAGAGGATATAACATAAGAGAAGGGCTAACAGAACAAGATGATAGACTACCAGAAAGGTTCCATACAGAGCCTTTACCAGAATCGGGAAGTATTTTAAAAAAAGGGGAGTTTGAGAAATTGTTGCAAGATTATTATTATTTAAAAGACTGGAAGCTGTAATTTTAATAACTTCGTCCACAGTTGGCACACAAAAAACAAGCGAAATGTAAGAAAATCCCTCTTAGTCCCATATTTTTGCAAAGTGTTAAAATATGATGTTAGCCTAACTCTATATTACCATAAGAAAAGATTGTGTCATCTTTTGAAAATCTGAAACTAAATGAGTTTTCATCAATCTTCCCAACATCACAAACAAGATTATTTATGTTATAAGAGACTTCTCGCTTATATAAAATTTTAAACGACCTAATCGTAAATTTATCTATCACGTTAGCAACTGTATCTTCAACTAATTGGGCGTAAATAGTGTTATTTAAATGCCCATTTGTGTCTATATCACAATGCCTTAAAGAATGGTTTTTTGTAAAAATGGTGTTGAAACTGGAAACTTCAAAATTAGTGTTTTCAGAGTCTATTCCAACGTTTTTTTGTAATTCCCCGTAAAAGTTTTTAACTTCATCAGATATTCTTTTTACTTTTTTCTGGATAAAATCTATAAAAAACCATTTAGTTGAGGCAACACCCACACAAGAACCATTTTCATAAATTTCGAACTCTCTTGTAGCTTTAAATGATTTAAGTTCGTTTGACCATGTTTTTATTTTAAGCAAACTTCTTATTTTAGGCATACTTTTCATCTGTAAGATAAGTTTATTCATAACCCACGCACAGTTATTTTTTTGCATATATGTCTCATCAAAACCAACGTAAATTGAATGTAAGATTGCCGCTTCTTGTAAATACTGGAGCAGGCAATCAAGCCTAATTTCCCCATTGGCTGTCGCATCTTTGTAATATATTTCAAACTGTTTCTCGTAAAGCATATTTGTTAATGTTAAAGGTTGATATTTGTGAATTTCATCTCAAGCAATTATACGCATGCTAAAGCCTATACGTCAAGTTTTTATTGATTTTTAAGCAATATGTTTTTACAATTAATAGACAAATTTTGAAAGGAGGTAAATTTTGCATTATTTTAATTACCTTAATGGTGAGTTATATTGCGAAGATGTTCCTTTAAAAGAACTGGTTGAAAAGTATGGTACTCCACTTTATGTGTATAGTGGCAGGACTATTTTAAGGCATTTCAACGCTTTTGATGGATCTTTTAAATCTCATAACCATCTCATTTGTTACTCTGTTAAAGCTAACAGCAATATTGCGATTTTAGCAATGCTTGCCAGAGCAGGAAGTGGTTTTGACATTGTTTCCAAAGGTGAACTATACAGGGCAATCAAGGCAGGGGCAGAACCGTCTAAGATAGTGTTTTCTGGGGTTGGAAAGACTGAAGAAGATATTAAGATGGCTTTAGCCGCCGGCATTCTTATGTTTAATGTCGAGTCGGAAGCAGAGCTTTATTTTATTAATGAGATTGCAGGTAGCTTAAATAAAAAGGCACCGGTTTCTTTTAGAATTAATCCTGATGTTAATCCACTTACGCATCCATATATCTCAACAGGACTTAAGAAAAATAAATTTGGTATTCCTTACGAGAATGCTGTTAAACTTTATGAAAAGGCAAATACCCTCAAAAATATCGATGTTGTTGGTATTGATTGCCATATAGGTTCACAGATCACTCAGTTGTCGCCTTTTATAGAGGCAGTTGAAAAAATCAAGGTATTAATAGATGAAATTGAAAAAAAAGGTATGCAGATTCAATATGTTGATTTAGGTGGAGGATTGGGGATAAGTTACAAAGATGAAGAACCACCTCATCCAAATGAATATGGAGAAGTTATTATCAAGCAGTTTGAGGGTATGAAAAAAATACTCATCTTCGAACCCGGGCGAGTTATTGTTGGAAATGCTGGTGTGATGTTAACAGAAGTATTATATTTAAAGGAAAACAGTGAGAAAAAATTTGTTATTGTTGACGCCGCTATGAATGATCTGGCTAGACCAGCCCTATACGGCTCTTATCATACGATAACGCCTGTGATTCAAAATGAGGATGCTGAAAATTTTAGCTGTGATATTGTTGGACCTGTTTGTGAATCTACAGATTACTTTGCTAAGGATAGAGTTATTCATAAGCCAGCAAAAGGCGATATTTTGTGTGTTATGAGTGCAGGTGCCTATGGGTTTTCTATGGCTTCTAACTATAACTCAAGACAAAAGGCAGCAGAGATTTTAGTTATTGGAGATAAACATTTTGTTATAAGAGAGCGTGACTCGCTGGAACAGCTTGTTGTGAATGAGATTATTCCCAATTATGAGGGTATTCTATGATGGCAGAAAAATTACATTTTTTCAAATTGAGTGGATCTGGTAATGACTTTGTTATTGTAGATAATTTTAAATTAAAGCTCCCCTTTGACTTTTATAAGGGGATTGTTACCAAACTTTGCAATAGAAATAACGGTATTGGTGCTGACGGCTTGATTGTGTTAAATCAAGGAGAAGGCGTTGATTTTAGATGGGATTTTTTTAACTCTGACGGAAGTGTCGCCGAAATGTGTGGTAATGGTTCTCGGTGTGCAGCGAGGCTTTTTGCTAATCTTTACGGTAAACGAAAGATATCTTTTCAAACGCTTGCAGGCGTGATATATGCCGAAGTTAATGAAAATCTTGTAAAGGTTAAGTTATCCGATTCATCAAATATTGTTGACAATATGGAAATCTACATGGATGGTGAAATGGTGGTTGGCAGTTTCGTTAATACAGGAGTGCCGCATTTTGTTATTATTGTTGACAACGTAAACGATGTTGATGTTAGAGGATTGGGGAGAAATATCAGGTTTCATGAACGTTTTGAACCGGCTGGAACGAATGTGAATTTTGTTCAAAAGCTAAATTCTTCTATGATTAAAGTGAGAACCTATGAAAGGGGTGTTGAAGACGAAACCCTTGCGTGTGGAACCGGGGCGTCCGCTTCTGCGATTATTTGTGGTTATAAAAATCTTACTACTTCTCCGGTAAAGGTTATAACTTCTGGAGGGGAAGAACTTTTTATCTATTTTACGATTAATAATTCAAAAGCAACCGAGCTTTTTCTGGAAGGAAATGTTAAGTTAATCTGTGAAGGCGATGTTTTTTTATCAGAGTTATAAAAATGGAGGTAGGCGATGAATATTGTCAAAATTTTTGATACTACATTAAGAGATGGTGAACAGGCTCCCGGTGCCACAATGAATCTGGATGAAAAGGTTAGAATCGCCTTACAGTTAGAAAGGCTTGGTGTTGATATTATTGAGGCTGGTTTCCCCGCATCATCAGATGGTGATTTTGAGGCGGTTAAAGCAGTTGCACAAAATATTACGAAATCTGAAGTTGCAGGTCTTGCACGTGCTACGGAATCTGACATCGAAAGGGCATGGGAAGCAGTGAAATACGCTAATAAACCACGTATCCATACGTTTTTAGCTACTTCTGATATTCATCTAAAATACAAATTGAAGATGAGTAGAAACGAAGCACTCGAAAGGGCTGTTTATGCTGTGAAGTTTGCTAAAAAATTTACAAATAATATCGAGTTTTCGGCTGAAGATGCTTGTAGGACCGATCTTAATTTTCTTTGTGATGTTGTGGAAGCGGTAATCGATGCAGGCGCCACAACGGTTAATATACCTGATACTGTAGGTTATATCACGCCAAAGGAGTTTTTTGAAATTATCACGACAATTAAGACAAAGGTTAAAAATATTTCAAAGGCTACCATTAGTGTGCACTGTCACAATGATCTGGGGCTTGCTACTTCCAACTCTCTTTCTGCTTTGTTAGCTGGGGCAAGACAGGTTGAGTGCACCATAAACGGAATAGGGGAAAGGGCAGGAAACGCATCTATGGAAGAGATAGTAATGGCTTTAAAAACAAGAAAAGACTTTTTTCATCTCTCTACCAGGATTAACACAAAGCATATTTATAGAACTAGCAAGCTGGTTTCCCAGATAACAGGTATGATGGTTCAGCCTAATAAAGCGATTGTTGGTGCCAACGCCTTTGCTCACGAATCGGGGATACATCAAGATGGTGTTTTGAAAGAAAGATTAACTTACGAGATAATGACGCCTGAGTCGGTAGGTATTCCTCAAAGCTTGTTAGTATTGGGCAAGCTTTCTGGAAGGCATGCATTTAAAAAACGCATAGAGGAGATGGGGTATAATTTAACAGATGAGCAGTTAAATAAGGCATTTAAAAGGTTTAAGGAACTGTGTGATCAGAAGAAACATTTATATGACGAAGACATTGATGCTATTATTTCTGAAGAAGTTGTAAAGATGCCGGAAAAATATCACTTTGTGTATTTGAATGTTGTGTCTGGCAATAAAACGACACCTTCTGCTACGGTAGAAATCGAAGTAGATGGCAAGCCTGTTAAAGAGGCTACTTTTGGAAATGGACCTGTTGATGCTGTTTTTAACGCAATTAGAAAGGTCACGAAAACTAAAAGCAAGCTCATTAGTTTTGTTATCAGTGCTATCACAGGTGGTACAGATGCACAGGGTGAGGCAACTGTTAAATTAGAAGAGGCTGGAAAGCAAGTGGTGGGCAAAGGTGTAGATCCTGATGTTCTTGTAGCAAGTGCCAAGGCTTATATTGCAGCGCTAAATAGACTTGCATTTAAAAAAGAGGTAAACCAGGTAGCTAAAGAGGGGCTACCGTAAAAGATTAGAGTTCCATTACATTTATTGTAGGTTGTTTTTGTATAAAGCCATGTTTTCTGGCAAGTTTAAAGTATAAATTTAAGCTTTCGATATGGCTTTGGTTTAGTTCAAACGATAGTCTGTCCCAGTATTCTAAGATTGCTTTGTCAGACATCTCGAAATTTTGATAGAAACTCTTTGCGAGCTCTTCTTTGTTATTTATAAAATAGCTAAATGACGTGATTAGAGATTTGTAAATAGATTTAATCACTGATAAATCAGTCAGGCTCTTACTTATTTGCCATAGTGCAAATGTAAAGGGCAGGTTGGTATTTTTATACCAGATCTCTGCAAGATCGTTATTGATAAGATTTTTATTTTTTTTTAGCTTTAAGGCGGCATCACCTATGTATAACACACCTTCTGCATCTTTTATAAGAGATGGCAAGTTTCTCGTTTCTGGGTCAAATTCCATATACTTTGCATTTATATCATAAAATTCTCTTAAAATAACCTTTAATAGCAAAACAGATGTGGCTGAATGGGAAGTGACGTAAAAAAGCCCAGTTTTAATGTCTTGAAGAGGTTTTTTTGTAACTAAAATTATGCTTTTAACGTCAACCTTTCCAGATATTGATAGGTTTGGAAGGATATTATATCCTTTTATTAACTCAACTGAACTGGAAGGAGAGATATCAATTTCCCCTCTTTCGAGAAGCTTGTTTAGTTGTGTTGGTGTACCAGATACGATTTTGCCTGCAAAAGGCACTTTTCCTAAAATTATAGCACCGTGTACAGGGATACAGTTTAAGTAATTGATATGTCCTAACTTAAACATGACGAAAGATTAATCCATAGACAATTATAAAGATTAGCGAAGGGAGCATATTCAATGTTTTAATTTGTTTAAGATTTAAGAGGTTTATTGCTATACCAAGCACTAAAATTCCACCTACACCATCAATAAACTCCATCATCTGTGTTGAAGATAATATTGTTAAGTGTTTGGCAAAGATTGTAATAAAGCCTTGAATAAAAAACACACTCACCACAGAATAGATAACCGAAATTCCATACTTTGAAGAAAGTATTATTGATGCAAAACCATCCATAACAGACTTTGTTTTTATAAGCAACACATCATCATACAGTCCATCTTTAATAGAACCAATGATTGTCATAGAACCAACACAAAAAAGTGTTGTGGCGGCTATAAAACCATCAACATTACTTTGTTTTGATGAAATCTTCCTGCTTAATTTTTCTATCAGATTGGAAGTATTTTCTTCTATATTAAGCATTGAGCCAAACACAGTCCCAAGAACGATACAAAACACAACGGGAATGATATCTTTACAGGTTGAAGCCATCTTGATGCCGATAAAAAAGGTAAAAAGTCCAAGTGCGTTAAATACACAACTTTTTATTTTTTCGTTAATGTGTTTGCCCAGAAAAAGCCCGATGGTGCTACCAACAAATACAAAAATGCTGTTAAGTATATATCCTTTCATTGCCTGAAGTTTTTAACTGTTTTTTTCGAACAGTTTGCAGAGTTTTATATAGTTCTGTGAGTTTAAGTCTAACTCTTTACACAGCTCGATATCAACTTCTCCCTCTGCCAATTTGGTCGCAAATGCCATACAACTTAAAAAACCACATTTTTTACAATTCGTTTTTGGTAAATAATTCAATATATCAAATACTTTTGGTGGATTCCATGCGGTAGTATCTGGTTTGATTGTCTCTTTGATGTCGTTTATGTGGTTTAAAAAATCTATTACTTCTTTCGCTACCTCTTTTGCTTCTTCGCTATTATTGAATTTTGCGATGATAATTTCATCTTTTTTGATGGCAACATTCCAGTTTCCTTTTTTCTCCGGAAAACCAGTAAAAGGAAATCTTATCCAGTTAATCTGAGGAAGAAAACGGGCTTTATTTACATATGAATTTAGATATGGTAATAGAGCACTTAAATCACTATCAACAGTCATAAAAAGCCTTAAAATACCTGTGCCCGGAAGGCAAACGATATTGTCGATACTCTTAATTTCGTAGTGATTTATTAAGTTTGACATAGTTTTATTGGCTAATCACACTCTATACGATTTTTTCCCGTTCTTTTTGCACGGTATAAGCGAATATCAGAAAGAACCAGCAGGTCCTGGATATCATTGCTGTCTTCTGGAAATGCAGCAACTCCAAAGCTTGCTGTAACATGTATAGATGAACCATTAAAATTAAACTCTCTGTTACGTATCAGTCTTCTAATCTTTTCCATACATTTACATGTATTTTGTTTATTAGTCTTGGGCATCAGCACAAGAAACTCTTCTCCGCCATAACGACAGATAACATCAGCTTTTCTCATATTCTTTCGCATAATCTCTGATATTGCTTTTAACACTTCATCTCCACTTTCATGTCCATAAGTATCGTTAATCTTCTTGAAATCATCAATATCTATCATGACAATAGAGAAATCGTATGAATAACGCTTGCTTGCCTCTAACTCGTTAATTAAAAACTCTTCCATGTATCTTCTGTTGTAAAGGTTCGTAAGATGGTCTTTGATTGATAATTTTACCTGAAATGTTATGTCTTTAAGTATCAGTTGCATAGCTTGTGTATCAGATGGTCTTAAAAAATAGCCAGAAAGCTCAAAATACTTCTCTCCAATTTTTATTTGATTTTTTTCGATCCTGTTATTTTTTTTCAGTTGAGAATAATAATCTTTCCACTGTTGTTTTGGTATCAGATGGGTTATTGATTTGTCGATGAGATTTTCTCCAAACTCATCTCTTGCCTTTGTGTTACACCATTGAATAACTTCATCGTCACCAATGCTTATTACGTCTATTATAACTTCTGGTAGAAAATTAAGGATATCTTTCGCAAACTTCAATTTATCTTCGAGAAATCTACTGTAACTACCTTCTAAATTTCTTAAAATATCTCTTTCTGTTATTATACCAACTGGTATGCCTGAATTATCTTCAATAACGACACGTCTTATACCCTTAGTTTTCAAAAGATTCACAACGTCTTTTAAATCGTTATCCAGCTTAACAGAGTAAATTGGGAAAGACATAAATTTTGCAACTTTTTGTTTTAAATCTATCTTTTTAGCGGAAAGTTTTAAGATATCTCTTTCAGTGATGATGCCCTCGGCCAAATTTTTGTCATTAGTTATGATCACAGAACTGATGTTATTTTTTACCATTGCGCCAAGAGTATTTTTAAGAGAAGTTTTTTTATTAACAGTAACAAGATTTCTAAAACTGGCAAAAATATGAAAAACTTTCAAATTTTCTTTAGCAAGATCATTCTCTAAAAAATTTATAAGATCTTCCTGATTTAAAACTCCTTTAAAGTTGCCACTAAAATCTATAACTACGAGCCGGCGGATATTGTTATCAATCATGATGTTTAGGGCAAAAATAATTGTTCGTTGTTCGCTAACAGTAATTAACGATTTTGAGATATGGTTTATTGCCTTTTCCTGTATTGATATACCGTTATAAAGCATCTTTACAACATCTCGTTCTGTAAACACCCCAACTGGCTTTTTTCCCTTAAGCAAGACTACCACACCTTTTCCGTTCTCATTCATTTTAGAGATGGCTTGTTCTAATGTGGAGTCATGATTAACGAAAAAACCATCGTGAGTAACAATATTTTTGATAGTTAAATTACTCGATATAGAGCTAAACGGCATCTGTTGTTTCACCTATACATTTTTTAGCAATTGCAAAACCGCCACAAATACCAGCATTGTCCTGTAAAGAAGATACTTTTATTTCAACAGTATTGAAATGTATATCAAATGTGTGTTCTTTAAAACCTTTCCTAATTTGGCTTTGCATAATATCAAACGCCTGACTAATGCCACCAGCAAGAACAATTAATGAAACATCGGTAATATTTACAATACTTGCAATACCTACACCAAGATGATAAGCAGCCTTATCAAAAATCTTTAAAGCAGCTTTGTCGCCTTTTTTAGCAAGTTCGTAAATCTCTTTAGGTTCTAACTCTAAAGCTGTTGCTTGAGCAAACTGTCTTTTGATGGCTATGCCAGAAGAATAAGCCTCCAGACATCCTTTTTTACCACAACCACACACAGGCCCGGAAGGGTGCAGGACTATATGTCCAATCTCTCCGGCCATTCCTTTTGAACCACGGTAAAGATTGCCATTCAAAAATAGACCACCACCTATACCTGTTCCTAATGTTAAAAGTATGAAGTTATTGATAGCTTTAGCAACACCAAAATAATGCTCACCGATAGCAAAAAGATTAGCGTCATTTTCAATAAATACAGGAACACCAAGTGCTTTTATCAATGTTTCACGTAAAGGAAGGTTATTCCATTCTGGAAAATTGGGCGAGGTTGTGACAATGCCATCACTGGTTATTAAGCCTGGTACACCAATACCAATAGCAACAATTTCTTTGAATTCTTCAAATCGGTTAAGTTCAGAAGTAATTGTAGATACAATATTTTCACATTGTTGAAATGATTTTGAACTAAAACGCCATGACTTCTGAATATTTCCATCAACACTAAAAATGCCTATACGACAATTAGTTCCGCCAATGTCAATTCCAGCTATATATTCCAAGTTCCCCTCTCTGATTTATTAAAGACATTTTTTAAAATATTCTATTGTATTTTTGAGACCTTCTTCAAGTGAAACCTTAGGTTCCCAGCCAAGAATAGTTTTGGCACGAGATATATCAGGTTGGCGAACTTTTGGATCATCTATAGGCAATGGGTGATATACAATTTTACTTTTTGAATTGGTAATCTCTATAATCTTTTCAGCTAACTGTTTCACAGTCATTTCGTTAGGATTTCCAATATTCACTGGATAGCAATAATTGGACATTAGAAGCTTAAAGATACCATCGACAAGGTCAGAAATGTAACAAAAGCTTCTTGTCTGGCTTCCGTCACCAAAAACCGTGATATCTTCTCCCATTAATGCCTGCGAAATAAATGTTGGTATGGCTCTTCCATCGTTTATGCGCATTTTAGGACCATAAGTATTAAAAATACGAACAATACGTGTGTTAACCTTATGATAACGATTGTAAGCCATTGTCATCGCTTCTGCAAAACGTTTTGCTTCGTCATATACGCCACGAGGACCTATAGGATTAACATTTCCCCAATAATCTTCATTTTGTGGATGAACAAGCGGGTCTCCATAAACTTCAGAAGTGGAAGCAAGCAAGAATCTCGCACCTTTTTCTTTTGCTAACCCCAGTGTTTTATGTGTGCCCAAGGCCCCAACTTTCAATGTCTGGATAGGTAAATTGTTATAATCAATAGGACTTGCTGGTGATGCAAAATGTAAAACGTAGTCAATCTTACCCGGAACGTGAATATAATTTGTTACATCCTGCTTAATGAACACAAAGTTTTCATTAGAGAAAAGATTTTCGATATTTTTAATGTCACCCGTTAAAAGGTTGTCCATGCATATAACTTCAAAACCTTTATTTATAAAATACTCACAAAGGTGAGATCCAATAAACCCAGCACCGCCTGTAACTAATACACGTTTTTTCAACTATTTCTCCCTATACCAAAATATTTGAACCCCATCTTTTTCAATTTTTCTTTTGAGTAGATGTTCCTACCATCAAAGATAACAGGATTTTTAAGGATTGACTTTATTTTTTCAAAATCAGGGTTTCTAAATTCTCCCCATTCGGTTATTAAAAGTAGTGCATCTGCTCCCTTGAGTGCATCGTAACTATCTAAACATATTTTAATTTTATTACCAAATATTTTTTCAGCCTCTTTGGATGCCTTTGGATCGAAAGCCTGTATTTTTGCGCCCAGAGACATTAGATCCTGAATGATAGTGATAGAAGGCGCCTCTCTCATATCATCTGTGTTTGGTTTAAAAGAAAGCCCCCAGATAGCAAATGTGTATTTTTTTAAATTTTTGCCAAAATAATTAATAACTTTTGCGGAAAGTTCGTGTTTTTGTCTCTCGTTAACTTCTAATGTAGCCTTTGCTAATTTAAAATCAAATCCAGTAGTATCAGCAAGATGTACAAGTGCCCTCACATCTTTTGGAAAGCAAGAACCACCAAAACCAACGCCGGGAAAGAGAAAAGCATAATTTATTCTTTGGTCAGCACCCACACCTTTTCTCACCATTTCCACATCAGCACCCACCTTTTCGCATAACAGAGCCACTTCGTTCATAAACGATATCTTTAGAGCAAGTAGAGCATTGGCGGCATATTTGGTCATTTCGGCACTTTCGTTATCCATAAAAATGATAGGTCTTTCATTTCTTACAAAAGGGGCGTATAACTCTCGCATCGTTTCAAAGACAAAGTTATCATCAGCTCCAACTACAACTCTATCAGGTTTCATAAAATCATCTATCGCCACACCTTCTTTTAAAAATTCAGGATTGGAGCAGACATGGATCTTATATTTACAGTCTTTTACTATTTCTTTTGCACGTTTTGCTGTGCCAACTGGAACTGTGCTTTTTAAAACTAAAATTTTAGAAGCGTTTGCGTACTTTTTTACTGTCTCAACGCATTCAAAAACGTATGAAAGATTGCAAGAACCATCATCAGAGGATGGAGTCCCAACGGCAATAAAGATTATGTCAGATTCTTCTACGCCTTTCTTGGCATTTGTTGTAAATAGCAGACGCTTTTCTTGAAGGTTACGCAAAAGCAGCTCTTCCAAGCCTTTTTCGTATATGGGAGGAATGCCTTTTTTCAACAGATTGATCTTTTCAAAGTCAACGTCAACGCTTATTATATGATTTCCAGTTTCTGCCAAACACACCGAAGTAACCAAACCTACATATCCAGATCCAAAGACAGAAACTTTCATAACTCCCCCATATTTACATTGAATGCCTAGGGCGGGACTCGAACCCGCACGGAGCTAAGCTCCAAGGGATTTTAAGTCCCTTGTGTCTGCCAGTTCCACCACCCAGGCATCTCCATTGGAGGCACCGACCGGATTCGAACCGGTGATAGTGATTTTGCAGACCACTGCCTTACCACTTGGCGACGGTGCCAAAAAAAAGAGCGGGAAACGGGATTTGAACCCGCGACCCTCGCCATGGCAAGGCGATGCTCTACCGCTGAGCTATTCCCGCAATGTCAAGTATCGAAGTAACTTAAAAAATCTATCAAATTATAAAATCTATGTCAAGAAAAAGATGTAATAAATTTTCTAATTGTTATTATTTTCCACTTCATTGCTATTTTCAAGTTTCTTATTATAACTTCTTTTCAACAAGTAAACCAACAATATTGTTAAAATTAAAGTTACCAATACTATACGGTCTATCCTCTTAAGATTTGAGATTACAACATCTATCTTGTCTCCAAAAAAATAGCCTAAAAGCGTAAATATTGGGGCTGAAAAAATAGCTGCTAAAGAATCAATAAGAAAGAATAATGCAAACTTCATTTTTAAAGTACCACAGCTAAAAAATATTGGTGTTCTAAGCCCCGGTAAAAACCTTGCCATAAAGATTGTTTTCCTGCCATGATTAACTATAAACTTCTTTGCCTTTTTTAGTCGATTTTTAGTTATAACTTTTGAAAATATTTTGAATTTAAGTATCTTAAGGCCATAACGTTTTCCGGCAATAAATATAATGCTATCACCAAGAATTATTCCAAGATACCCTAATATTAATGCTGTTACAATATCGCCATACCCACTATAAACTAAAAAACCTAAAAAAATCAGTACAATGTCTTCTGGAACTGGCAGCCCAAGACCACAAAAAATGAGTATTATAAAGGGTATAAAGAGCATAAGCCAATCTAATTGCGAAAAAAGTGAGATGAAATTGATGAATATATCAGACATCAGTGCTTTCCTTTTTTTTTGCCTCTTCCCAAAGCTTTTCTAAATAGTTTCTTTGTTCAGATTGAAAATTTTTGCTTTCACTATCAAGTTTAGCCTCAATAAACTGTATTCTTTTTAAAAATTTATTGCAAGTATCATTTAGCACATCTTGAGGCACAAAATTCTTATAAACTGCTAAATTAACTAAAGTAAACAGCAAATCGCCAGTTTCCTCTTTAATCTTATCATCATTGTTAACTTTTAAAGCTGAAAGAAGTTCGCTAAACTCTTCCTTTAACTTTGTGATAATATCATCTTTTGTTTCAAAGCCAAATCCAACTTTTGTAGCTCTTTTTGAGATTAAGAACGCCTTTTCCAAAGGGGGAACTGAGAATGGAATGTCTTGAAATATACCTTTCTTTTCTTTTTCCTTTTTTGCTTGGTGCCAATTGTTTAATGCCTCTTGAGTATCATGGGCAGTTTTGTCCCCAAACACATGTGGATGACGATTAATAATTTTCATTCTCAAATTATCAACAATTTCGTATATATCAGAAAAACTTTTTTCTTTCAGTATGGTTGATATCATAAACAGATTAAGAAGCACATCCCCAATTTCCTCTTTTAAATTATCGTAATCTGCCCTATCTATGGCGTCACAAAGTTCGTAAACCTCTTCAACAAGATAGGTTTTTAAATCATTGATAGACTGTTTCCTATCCCATGGGCATCCATTTTCTGAACGAAGATACTCAATTATATCCAACAACTTTACAAACGTTTTTTCATTTTTTTTCATTGGCAAAAATTTTAACTTTTAAAAATCTATTAGTCAACTTATACTAATGGCTATGAAAGTTAAAATTGTCTATGTTTGTCAGGAGTGTGGATTTAAAAGTTTGAAATGGTTAGGACGGTGTCCCGATTGTGACAGCTGGAATAGCATGGTTGCCGAAGAGGTTGTCGACGAAAAATCTGCGAAAAAAAAGTTATCAACTGATAATCCTAAGCCACTACTTATTTCAAATATCACTTATGAGGAAGTCAAAAGGGTAGCAACTGGCTTGTCTGAATTTGATAGAGTTATGGGAGGTGGCATAGTAAAGGGCTCTTTTGTCCTTATTGGAGGTGAACCGGGTATTGGTAAATCAACCATTCTTACACAGGCTCTAAATTCACTATCAAACAAATCTTTTAAAGTCCTTTACATCACAGCCGAAGAATCGTTAAGTCAAGTAAAATTGAGAGTAGAAAGGCTTGGTGCTTCTTCTAACAATTTTTATATCTTTGCGGAAAACTCTTTGAACGTCATTATTAGTGAGATTAATGAGATAAAACCAGATTTCGTTGTTATCGACTCTATCCAGACTATTTACCTTGATGAAGTTCCATCTGCTCCCGGTAGTGTATCACAGGTGAGGGAATGTGCCGCTAAAATAATGGAAATAGCTAAGAAAAAAATGATAACAATTTTTATCGTAGGTCATGTAACTAAAGAAGGTTATATTGCAGGCCCAAGGGTACTGGAACATTTAGTTGATACTGTAATTTACTTTGAAGGTGATAAAGGGCAGAATTTTAGGTTGCTAAGAACTATAAAGAATAGATTTGGTTCTACAAACGAAGTGGGGCTGTTTGAGATGTCTGATACTGGATTAAAAGACGTCTCAAACCTCTCTGAGTTTTTTCTTTCACAACGACAGCTCGAAGAGCCCGGAAGCGCACTTTTCGTTGCTATGGAAGGAACACGTCCAATTATTGTAGAAATACAATCGCTTGTTTCTCCTACTAATTTTGGTGTTCCAAGAAGAATGGCGATGGGTGTAGATAATCAGAGGTTAAATCTTCTTGTTGCTGTTTTGGAAAAAAAATTAGAGCTACCTCTTTTTAACAACGATATATACGTTAATGTGGTAGGTGGTCTGAAACTTACTGAAACCGCTTCTGATTTAGCTATCTGTATGGCAATAGCATCAAGCTTTAGAAATATTCCTCTCAAGAGTAAAACAGTTTTTTTAGGAGAGATCGGACTTTTGGGTGAAATTAGAAACATTAGTAATATAGAGTCAAGGGTTAAAGAAGCATCTAATATGAATATTCAAACAGTATTTTTGCCTGATAAACTTAAGAAAATAAATTTCCAAGGTGAAGTTATAGGTGTCAGTGAGTTACAAGAGGTTATGGATATATGCTTTTTAAGATAGTGTATATTATGTTAATTTTTCTTATCTTTAGCGGTATGAAGCTGATACTTAATGACGGTAATTTTATCGAAGTTAATGATTTTCAATTAAGTCACAAAACAGTTACTTTCAAAAAAGGTGGTAGATACTTTAATCTGCCACCTGAACTGGTTGATATAAAATCTACCAGTAAACTAAAAGAGTTAGAAAGCAAGAAAGTTTCAATTTTCAATTTAAGTTCATCTATTCTTGTCGGCAAGGAAAAGGATAAAAGTTATCTTTTAAAAGACCAAAGACATAACAAGGTAAGTATCAAAAACGATTTTAAAATAAAGTTAGAAACCAGTAAAGAAACTAATCCGTTTTTTTTAGAGCAGCCAAATCCAGAACAACAAAACGAAGATTTGCTTGAGAAAATTAAAAAGAAGGGACTGATTTTAAAGATAGAAGTGCCTATAAAGAAGTAACCTCACAAAATTTATTTTAGATAAATTTTTTTTATCAATATTAAAATTTCATTGACAGATGCTTTATAGTTATGTAAATTAAAGCTCGTATGGATGACGTGATTTATGATATTGGCAGAAAAATAAAGGAATTAAGGTTAAAGAAAAACCTTACTCTTAAGCAGGTTGCTAAAGAAACTGGTTTCTCTCCAGCGCTTATCTCTCAAATAGAAAATAATAACATTTCTCCACCAATCGCAACACTTGCCAAATTATCACAGTTTTTTAATGTAAAAATGGGCTATTTCTTTGAGGACGAAGCCGAACCGGTGAAATACGCTGTTTGCTTAAAAGGTGAGGGAAGGCAGATTGATAGGGTTATATCAAAAAGTGGAAAAAAACATGGCTACACTTATGCTGCCCTTGCATATGATTTTCCAAACAAAAAGATGGAACCTTTCTTACTTAAGTTAGATAAGGAGTTGGATGATGATGAAAGTATGTATAGCCACGAGGGCGAAGAGTTTCTGATGGTTGTGAAAGGGAAAGTCGTGGTAGCGATTGAGAACGAGCGGATTAAACTTAAAGAAGGTGATTCAATATATTTTGATTCTTCTGCCAAACATCGTGTGTTAAATCCACATAAGGAAGAAGCTGAGGTATTGGCAGTAATCTTGAGGGAGTAATCTATGAAAAATTTAGAAGCAAAAAAAATAGCTGCCGCTATTGCAGCAGTGAATCTTTTTATTGAGGAAAAACAGCTTAATCAGAAAGTTTTATCGAGTGAAGAAGTACAAAAAAAAGCTGGTCCCGAAAAATTTGATTCTGTTAGAAAAGAAGAGATGCTTAAGGAATTGAGAGGTGCCTCAACGAATTGGGCAGCGTTAGGCAGAATGCAAAGTATGAACACAAGAGTGCTATGGCAATTAAAAATATTCAAATAATTTAAGGGGGAAATATGGCTCAGAAGAAGAAAAATCCTGTAAAAGTAGTTGATTTAACTTTTAGAGATGGTCACCAGTCTCTTTTTGCAACCAGAATGAGAACGGAGGATATTGTTCCTGTTGCTGAAGAGTTAGACAAAGTTGGATTTTATTCAGTAGAAGTTTGGGGTGGGGCTACATTTGATGTAATGCACCGTTTTCTTGGTGAAGATCCATGGGAAAGAGTAAGAATTCTTAAAAGATACATAAAAAATACGCCTTTTCAGATGCTGCTTAGGGGGCAAAATCTTGTAGGTTATAGAAATTATCCAGATGATGTGGCTAAGGCTTTCATAGAAAAGGCTGCAGAGGTTGGTATTGATATTTTTAGGGTTTTTGATGCGTTAAATGATGAGAGAAATCTTGAATTTACTTTCAAAATTCTTAAAAAACTAAAAAAACACGTGCAAGGTGCATTGTCATATACACTTACAGAAAGAAAGTTAGGTGGGCCTGTTTTTAATATCGATTATTATGTGAAAAAGGCTAAAACTTATGTAAATATGGGTGCAGATAGTATATGTATCAAGGATATGTCTGGTATTCTATCGCCCTATGACGCATATGATTTGGTAAAGGCATTAAAAGAAAATATTAAGGTCCCTATAAATGTTCATTCGCATTATACAAGTGGAATGGCTTGTATGACGATGTTAAAGGCTATTGAAGCAGGGGCGGATATCATTGATACTTGTATTTCTCCTTTTGCTTTAAGAACATCTCATCCTGCAGTGGAGCCGCTTTATGTTACACTTGAGGGAACGGATAGAGAGATGGAGATAGACATTGAAAGAATAATTAAAATCGATGAACATCTCGAAAAAATCGCACCTAAGTATAGACATTTAATGGACGATACGAAGCTTTCAATTATTGATACAGGTGTTTTGTTACACCAGATACCAGGCGGAATGTTCTCAAATCTTGTAAATCAATTAAGAGAACAAGATGCTCTTGATAAATTACCTGAAGTTTACAAAGAATTGCCATTAACAAGAAAAGAGTTAGGCTATCCTCCACTTGTGACGCCTACAAGTCAGATTGTGGGGATTCAGGCTGTTCAAAATGTGCTATTTGGTAGATGGAAGATGATTAACGCTCAGGTGAAGGATTACTGCTATGGACTTTATGGAAGACCACCCCAGCCAATTTCAAAAGAAGTCCTTAAACTTGCATTAAAGGATGAAAAACCTATTGAGGTTAGACCAGCAGATACTCTAAAACCTGAACTTGACAAGGCAAAAGAAGCTGTTAAAGATATAACAAGTGATATTTACGATGTTATAACTTACGCACTTTTTCCAGTAACAGGCATTAAGTTTCTAAAATGGAAATATGGTATAGAACCAATGCCAGATGAAGTAAAACCAATAACTCTGGAAGATGTGAAAAAGCAGGATGACCTTATTGCTAAGGCAAAAAAAGGATTATTAATAGAAAAACCTGCTGTTGAATTAACAACATCTGCAAGAAAGTTTAATGTTGTTGTTGATGGAGACAGTTTTGTAGTTACAGTGGATGAAGTTACAGAAGGTGTTTCTACGCCAGTCGTTAAGAAGATAGAAACTCCTAAGAAAGAAGAGATTAAAGAGTCAAAACCTGAACCAAAACCAGTACAGAAGCCAGTTGAAGCACCCAAAAAGGAAGCTGCACCTACTGAGAAAATTTTAACAGGTTCTGGTATTACTGCACCAATGCCCGGTATCGTCTCTCGTTATGAAAAAGAGGTTGGAGATGAGGTTTCTGCTGGTGATGTTGTTGTCATTTTAGAAGCGATGAAAATGGAAAACCCATTGCAGTCTGAAATCAGCGGCAAAATTAAAGCTTTTAACTTTAAACCCGGAGATTCTGTGAAAAAGGGTGATTTAATTGTGGTTATTGAATAATTAAGGAGGGATGCAATGGAGTATATTACTCTTGAAGAAAGATACAATGAGTTGTTAGAAAAGAATAGAGCTGCCGAGGAAGGTGGGGGCAAAGATAAGGCTGAAAAGCAGCACAAAGCTGGAAAATTGACCGCACGAGAGAGAATTGAAAAACTGCTTGATAAAGGTAGTTTTGTAGAAGTTGGCAAATTTGTTACTCATAAATGTTATGACTTTGGCATGGAAAAACAAAAATTTTTAGGGGATGGGATAGTTACAGGTTATGGAAGGATTGATGGCAGGTTGGTTTATGTCTATGCACAGGACTTTACAGTTTTTGGTGGTTCTTTGAGCGAAACTATGGCACAGAAAATATGTAAAATAATGGACCTTGCTATCAAAAATGGTGCACCTTTAATAGGTTTAAATGATTCTGGTGGTGCAAGAATACAGGAAGGTGTTGGTAGTTTAGCAGGTTTTGCAGACATTTTTTTGAGAAATACACTTGCATCTGGTGTAGTTCCTCAGATTTCTGTGATTATGGGACCATGTGCGGGTGGAGCAGTTTATTCTCCTGCAATTACTGATTTTATTTTTATGGTAAAAAACACAAGCTATATGTTTATAACAGGTCCGGAGGTTATAAAGGCGGTAACTGGAGAGGAGGTTACTTTTGAAAAATTAGGTGGAGCAATGGCTCATAATGTAACTTCAGGATGTGCTCATTTTGCTTCTGAAAACGACGAAAAGTGCTTAACCGAGATTAGAAGATTGATTAGTTTTTTACCACAAAACAATATGGAAGAGCCTCCAATTGTTCCTTGCAACGATCCAATAGATAGAGTTGATATGAGCATAAGGGATGTAATTCCTGAAAGTCCCAATAAGTCATACAATATTAAAGATATCATTTACAAAGTTGTTGATAACAGCGATTTTATGGAAGTTCACGAACATTTTGCTAAAAATATTGTAGTGGGTTTTGCGAGATTTAACGGGCGTTCAGTAGGTATTGTTGCTAACCAGCCCAATTATTTAGCAGGCTCTCTTGACATCAACGCATCGTTAAAAGGTGCTCGTTTTGTCAGATTTTGTGATGCGTTTAATATTCCACTGGTCACTTTTGTTGATGTTCCTGGTTTTCTACCCGGAACCAATCAAGAGTATGGTGGAATAATTAAACACGGAGCAAAGTTGATTTATGCCTATGCCGAAGCTACTGTTCCTAAAGTGGCGATAATAACGAGAAAGGCATATGGTGGTGCTTACTGCGTTATGTCCAGTAAACATTTAAGGTCTGATATTAACTATGCTTATCCAACCGCTGAAATTGCAGTAATGGGACCAGAAGGTGCCGTGAACATCGTATTTAGAAAGGAGATTGAAGCTGTTGCTGATAAAAAGGCCAAACGTGAAGAGTTGATTGCGGAATATAGACGTAAATTTGCTAACCCTTACAAAGCAGCTGAGTTAGGATACATTGATGAGGTGATAATGCCTGAAACAACAAGATACAAAATCATCGTTGCTTTAGAATCGCTTGTAAATAAAAGGGATTCCTTGCCACCTAAAAAACATGGCAATATTCCTTTATAATTAAGTTTTTAAGGGGGAGACAGATGAGTGAATTTGAAGATATAGCAAAAGCAAAAGAGAATTGGGAAAATAACGTCGTAAAAAAAAGTTTAGAAAAGTTTCCCGAAAGAAAAAAGGAGTTTAAAACGTTTTCTAACATTAATATCAAGAGGCTCTACACACCAGCTGACGTAAAAATAGATTATCTAAATGAAATTGGTTTTCCCGGAATGTACCCCTTTACACGTGGAGTCCAGCCTACGATGTATCGTGGAAGGCTCTGGACGATGCGCCAGTATGCAGGTTTTGGTACTGCTGAAGATACAAATAAACGTTATCATTATCTCTTGAAAGCAGGACAGACCGGGCTGTCTGTAGCTTTTGACTTGCCAACACAGATAGGCTATGATTCTGACCATCCTATGGCGGAAGGGGAAGTTGGTAAATGTGGAGTTGCGATAGATAGTATTAAAGACATGGAGATACTGTTTGATGGCATTCCACTGGATAAAGTTACAACATCTATGACGATTAATTCAACGTGTGCAATTATTCTGGCAATGTATATCGCTGTTGCAGAAAAACAGGGAGTGCCTCAGAAAGAACTGAAAGGCACGGTTCAAAACGACATATTAAAAGAGTATATTGCTCGAGGAACATATATTTTCCCGCCAGAACCTTCAATGAGGCTTGTTAGAGATATCATTCTTTATTGTAAAGACAATCTTCCTCAATGGAATAGCATATCAATCTCTGGATACCATATCAGAGAAGCAGGTTCAACCGCTATGCAAGAAGTAGCATTTACATTGGCTAACGCAGTAACGTATGTCCAGAAGATGGTTGAATCTGGTGCGGATGTAGACGATTTTGCTGGAAGGCTTTCGTTTTTCTTTAATTCTCATAATAACTTCCTTGAAGAGATAGCTAAATTTAGAGCTGCAAGAAGGTTGTGGGCAAAGATTATGAAGGGAAGATTTAATGCCAAAAAGCCCTCTTCGATGATGCTAAGATTTCATACCCAAACAGCGGGTTGTACGTTGACAGCCCAACAACCTGACAACAATATCATAAGGGTTACAATGCAAGCTCTTGCTGCGGTACTTGGTGGAACTCAATCGTTACATACAAACTCTCGTGATGAAGCTATTGCATTGCCAACAGAAGATTCGGCACAGATAGCATTAAGGACTCAGCAGATTATTGGGTATGAGAGTGGTGTAACAGATTTTATTGATCCGCTTGCAGGCTCTTATGTTGTAGAAAGTTTAACCAATGAAATTGAAAAAGGTGCAGTTGAATATATAAAGAAAATCGAAGACATGGGTGGTGTGCTTAAAGCGATAGAGCAGGGGTATATTCAAAAAGAAATTGCTGATGCATCCTATGAGTATCAACGTAGCATAGAGAACAAAGATTATATCGTTGTCGGAGTTAACCAGTTTACCAAAGAGGAAGAACCTCCAAAAAACATTTTAAAAGTAGATATCGAAAAAGAAGTTTTCCAGAAGAATAAGCTAAAAAAGGTTAAAGAAGAACGAGATAATAATCTTGTCTTGTCAAAACTTAACGAGCTTAAAAAAGTAGCCACAACGAACGAAAATATCATGCCAGCGATTATAGAAGCAGTTAAAGCTACTGCAACACTGGGAGAAATATCAGATGCGTTAAGAGAAGTTTTTGGTGAATTTAAAGAGGTTTAGGGAGGTAAGTTTATGAAAAAAATAAGAGTTTTAGTTGCCAAACCAGGTCTTGATGGTCACGATAGAGGGGCTAAAGTTGTAGCTCGTGCGCTAAGAGATGCAGGTTTTGAAGTGATTTATACCGGTATAAGACAAACGCCGGAACAGATAGTTAACACGGCAATTCAGGAAGATGTTGATTTTATTGGTTTATCGTGTCTTTCTGGTGCTCATAACACCTTATTTCCAAAGGTCGTGGAACTACTTAATGAGCGGAACGCCTCTGATATTAAAGTATTCGGAGGAGGTGTTATTCCAAAAGAGGACGCAGACTACTTGAAGAGTAAAGGTATTTTAGAAATTTTTGGTCCAGGGACTCCGACTGATGCAGTTATAGAATTTATTAAAAATAATTCTTAAAAAGGAGGTTTTTATGTACAAAAAAGTTAATCACATCGGCATAGTTGTAAAAGATATTGACACCTCGTCTAAATTTTATGTAGAATGTTTAGGTTGGGAAAGTGAAGGTAGTGAAATAGTTGTTGACCAAAAAGTGAAAGTTAGTTTTTTCACAATCGGCGAAACGAGGATTGAGCTTGTTCAACCATTGGAAGAGGGAACAGGGGTTTATAAGTTTTTAGAAGAAAAAGGTTTTAAAGACACTGTTCATCATATTGCTTATGAAGTTGACGACTTGAAAAAAGAGTTGGAAAATTTAAAAGCAAAGGGTGTAAAGTTGATTGATGAGATGCCAAGAAAAGGCGCTCACGGTATGCAGATTGCATTTATTCATCCAAAATCAAGTAACGGTGTCCTTGTTGAAATATGTGAACCGTTAGAAAAACATTAAACAGGAGGCTAACGTGAGAGTAGTAGTATGTATCAAACAGGTTCCTGATACGTCAGAGGTAAAGATTAATCCCGAAACAAACACTCTGATGAGAGAAGGAGTTGCCTCAATTGTGAATCCATTTGATGAGTTTGCTATTGAGGAAGGAATCAGAATTAAAGAAAAACATGGTGGAGAAGTTATCGTTATAACTATGGGACCTCCACAGGCAGAAGAAGCTTTGCGAACAGCATTGGCTATGGGCTGTGATAAGGCTTATTTATTGTCTGACAGGGCATTTGCTGGATCAGACACATTAGCCACTGCTTACACAATTTCTGCCGCAATAAGAAAAATTGAAGAAATTGATGGACCGGTTGATATTATCATCTGTGGAAAACAAGCAATTGATGGTGACACAGGTCAAGTTGGTCCAGGTATTGCGGTAAGGCTAAACATGCCACCATTAACATATGTTTCTAAAGTTAGAGAGGTTAACATTGAAAGCAAAGAGATAGTCGTTGAAAGGTTGATGGAAAGGGGAAAAGAGGTCGTTAAATGTAAACTTCCAGCATTGTTGACAGTAGTTAAGGACATTAACTCTCCTCGTTATCCATCGCTTTTTGAAATGAAGAAGGCTGCCAAGAAACCAATGACAAAACTTACCTTAAATGATCTTACTATGGATTGCAGCAAGACGGGTTTAAATGGTTCACCTACATGGGTAAATAAAATTTTCTCACCTGAATTAAAAAGTGTGAGTGGAGAAATTTACCAGGGTGATGCAGAAGAATGTGCAAAAAAATTGGCTGCAAAATTATTGGAACTTAAGAAAGGAGCGACGGTATGAGTAGTTTAAAAATAGACAAAGATTTATGTGTAGGATGTGGTGCCTGTGTAGATACCTGTCCACAGGGTGCCCTTTATATGAAAGATGACAAAGCAGAGGTTAATGAAAAATGCACTCTTTGTGGTGCTTGTATAGATGTTTGTCCTGTTAAGGCACTTTCCATTCCAAGAGATGCAACAGCTAAAACAAATCTTGCTGATTATAAGGGAGTATGGGTTATTACCGAGCATGATGGCAAGAAGCCTATATCAGTAACGTTTGAACTTTTAGGTGAAGCTGTCAAATTAGCAAAAAAGAGAAACACATATACTGCAGCAGTTCTTTTGGGAAATAATGTCTCTGAAATGGCAAAAGAAGTAGCTTCTTACGGTGCAGAAAAAGTATTTTTGTGTCAAAATCCTGTTTTAGAGCATTACAGAACTGAACCATATGGTGAAGTTATTGTTTCTATGGTTCAAAAATTTAAACCTGAAATAATTCTTACAGGAGCTACAACACAGGGTAGAGATTTGGCGGGATATATAGCTACCAAGTTAGAAACTGGATTAACCGCTGATTGTACTGGCTTAGAGATTGACGAAGCTACTGGAAACCTTTTACAAACTCGTCCCGCCTTTGGTGGCAATATTATGGCTACAATTTTATGTCCTAACACGAGACCACAAATGTCAACTGTAAGGCCTAAGGTATTTGCTGTTCCGCCCAGGCAGAATAGGCAACCAGAAATAGTTAATTTTGATTACGATTTTAGCAACTTACCAATTAGAACTGAAGTTTTAGAGTATATTCCATTTGAAGAAAAGATCAGTCTTGCTGATGCTGAAATAATAGTTTCTGGTGGAAGAGGAATTGGTAAGCCTGAAAACTTTGAAATACTGAAAGAGCTGTCAAATACTATTGGTGCAGCTCTGGGTGCATCACGTGCTGCTGTTGATGCTGGATGGATCTCTTATGAGCATCAGGTTGGTCAGACTGGTAAAACTGTTCGTCCAATGATCTATATCGCTTGTGGTATATCTGGTTCTGTTCAACACTTAGCAGGTATGAAACATTCTGATATAATTATTGCTATTAACAAGGATCCCGAAGCACCTATTTTTAAGGTTGCAAACTATGGTATTGTTGGTGATGCTCTTGAAATAGTTCCAATACTTACAAGAGAGTTAAAAAAGGCTATTGGAGAATAGTTTTGGCAATAATGGAAATTTCTGTTATACCCATTGGTGTAGGTGTTAGTGTAAGTCACTACGTTGCAGAATGTGTAAAGATTGTTTCACAATCTGGCTTAAACTACACTTTAACACCAATGGGTACAATTGTTGAGGGGGATGTAGAACAGCTACTTATTTTGGCTGCCAAACTTCATAAAACTCCCTTTGATAAGGGGGCAAAAAGGGTTGTAACTCAAATTAAAATAGACGAAAGAATAGACAAAAATGTTTCTGCATTAGACAAGGTCAACTCAGTAATTTCGAAAATTTAGCATTTCTAAGTCTTACAATAAATATCTTTTTTTATCTCTGCGTACATCATAATTTCCCCTTCAAAATAAAAGGTTCTTATTATATCATAATTTAAATTTAGTTTCGTAAAGGATAAAAGTGGATAAACTAAACATTATAATCATTGATGACCATCCTCTTTTTAGAAAAGGGATGATTTCCATTCTTGAAAAAACTGAAATTATTGGAAAAATATATGAAGCATCCACATTAAAACAAGCATTAGAAATACTTTCTAATAATAAAATTGATATTGTCACACTGGACTTAAACTTACCAGATGAAGATGGTATGAATTTCTTTAACTTATATGACCTAAGCAAAGTTGATTTTAAAGTGTTAGTAATAACTACTTATAATTCTTCATATCTTATAGAAACTGTAATCAGACATGGTGCCAAGGGATATTTAGCTAAAGAAAATCTGTACGAAAATTTACTACATGCTATTTCTTATGTAGCTACTGGTGGCATATATTTAGAAGAATCAAAAAATAATATAGCTAATTCTGAAACAAAAATATCGTTGTACTTTACGCTTTCGAGCGCAGAAAAAGAGGTTTTTAAGTTAATGGCGTTAGGTAAATCAAACAAAGAAATCGCTGCAATACTTAACAAAAGTGTAAAAACAATTGAAACGCAAAAGTATTCTATTATGAAAAAACTAAATTCTACTACCAGTTTAGACATATTTAAATTGGCATTAAAATTAAATATTATTAATTTATGAAATCACTTTTGGATTTTTTAAAAAAACATTATAAAAACTATCTCATATATTTAATATTTTTTTATGCAATTTTTAGTTTTTTAAATCTGTTAATAAACTACTACTTACTTAAAAAGAATATAAAAACAATGTCTGTTTTTGTAGATGTTTATTTTCAAAATTTTGAAAACGAATTGGAGAGCAAAGTTAAACAAACAATAAAAATTTTTGAGAACCTTGAAGTAGCCTTTAAAAAAGGGGAAATTAATAATACTAAAAATATTGATATATTTTTGAAAAAAAATTCTGATTTAAACCTTAATAGTTCAATAATATCTGAAAATGGTGTGATTATAGATACTAACAATCCAGCAGAATTAGGTTTAAATCTGATGCAGTATTCTGACGCAATGCAAACACTTACCTATGCAAAAAAGACAAAAAAACTTTTTGTCGATTATCCAGTAGTAAGTTCTGATTATAAATCAACTTTTATCTATTTATTGAAATATTTTCCTGAAAAAAAGGTGTTTTTACAGCTGGGTTATCCTATAGATCTTTATTACAAGCTTCTTGATGCAGTTTCCGAAAATTTGATAAATTATGATCTTCATTATGACTTTTCTATATATCATATCTATTTTGGAGAAAAACCAGAAGTTTTATTCAAAATATATGGAGAAGATCACCCTATTCCTGATGATTTTTTTGTTAATAAAACTAATTTGACTGAAAAATCATTAACAAAAAGTTCACTTTTAGATTACAGACTATTTAAACTTATTAAAAACAAAACAAAATTTGGTTTTTTATATATTTTCCATGTAAAGCCATTATATAGTTGGCATTTATTTTTTTTAATAGCAGTTAACGGATTTTTTTTGGTTGGCACTATTGTTAGCTATATCTTTTTTCCAGCAAAGATCAATAAATTTATAGTTAAACCTTTAAAAATGTTAAGTCAAAAAATAAAAGCTGGGTTACCTTTTGATTATAAAGGTGATTTAGAAGAGATTGCGATAATTGTAAATTCATATAAACAACATCTCGAAACTATTAAAGTGAGAGATTTTCTAAAAAAAGTGATCAATGCAAGAGAAGCTGAAAGAGAAAAAATTGCCAATGATGTTCACGATACAGTGCTTCAAGAATTGAGCTATATTTTGATTAAACTTAAACAACAAGAAAATGATGAATTATCTATAATTTTGAAAAACCAGATACAAAAATTGCGAAAACTGATTATTGATGAAGATATCATATTTGTAAAAAAATTTGGATTTATCAATTACCTGGAAATCTTTATAAAACGTCTTGCTGAAAAAAATATTGAGATAAACTTTATTTTTGAAAATAGTTTTATTAACAATGTAAATCTTTCTAATCAAAAATCTATTCATCTTATGAGGGCGATAAAAGAAATAATTCACAACTCAATAAAACATTCAAAATGCAAAAATGTTTATATCAAATTGAAAAACGATGAGAATTTTATGTACTTAGTGGTTTCGGACGATGGGGAAGGTTTTGACATAGATAATGTTGAAAATGCTGAGAATCATATAGGTTTAATATTAATAAAAGAGCGGCTTTTCATTATAAACGCAACCTATGATTTAGTTTCAGATAGAACAGGAACTATCTATAACATAAAAATACCTATAATTTAATACCTTTGACAGGTTTTGTAAGTATCTTAAATTGTTAATTTTTCTAATAAACATATCAGGAATTTCCTTATTGACTTACTTTTTTGAATATAATAAAAAAATTAATAATAAGGATAAAAATGATTATAACAAGCTCAGCCATTAAATTGTGCGTTACTTGTAAACACTTACACGGATTAAAAAGAAAAAATTTGCCGAACGAAAAAATCCGCTGTGAATCTCTTACAAATAGTTACAAATTTAAGTGTAAAAATGAGTTATCAAAGAAGTACGGTTTAATGATAACAATAAACGATACCTGCAGTTTATGGGAAAAATTTGAAGCTAATCAAATATAAAAATAAATTGTCCCTCTTACAACTCTCCCAGTTGCAAAACAGGGGCATTACAGGCGGGGAATAAAGTTTTAAATTAAATTTACTCCCCGCCAAAAAAAGACAATAAATTTATTTCAAAACTTACTCATACATCTTCTTTAAACAAATTGATTTCACCACACTGTGATGAAGGTTCTCGATGTTGCACTGGAATAATAATTGAAATTACCTGATAGCTTGTTTAATGTAATCTAACTATTAGATTAGTTTGAGGACGGTAAGCGATTTTTAGTGAGCTTAACTCGAATGCAACTATATGGTGGAAATTTGGTGGAGGTGGCGGGAATCGAACCCGCGTCCGAAAAGGTCCAACCTTGAACCACTACAGGCTTGTTCAGGATTTTAGAATTCTCTTTTAAAACTCCTCCTGACAGGATTTTTAAAAAATAGCCTTATAGTGTCTCGTCTTTCAGGTCTAAGGCAAACCAAGAAAGACTATCCTGCATTACTGACGACCGCTTAAGCCTACAGGAAAACCTAAGCAACCGTTGCTGTCTTAATTAAGCAGCAAGAGCAAGTTTTGGTTCGGCACTTGTGTGCGTGAGCCTGTTTTACGAGGTAGCCCACCTCGGCCTGCAATCCAAAGCCTTTCCTCCACGTCGAAACCTTTACACCCCCTTATAGGGTTATCAATTGTCAATGAACAAAACGAACCTTTATCTTATTTTATAATGTTTTTCGATCTTTTCTAATGCCCTTTTTGCTTCGCGTTCTTTGATTTTCTGTTTTTTGTCGTATTCTCTTTTTCCTTTAGCAAGACCAAACTCTAATTTAATTATACCAGACTTATAATAAAGTTTCAATGGAACGAGGGAATAACCTTTTTGCAACACTTTACCTATTAGTCTATTTATTTCGTGTTTGTGTAGCAAAAGCTTTCTTACGGCAGTGGGTTCGTGTTGTTTATGAGTTCCAAAAGGGTATGGTTGTATATTCATATTATGGATAAAGGCTTCACCGTTTCTTATTAATATAAATGCGTCTTGAATATTTACTTTTCCAAGTCTAATAGATTTTACTTCTGTGCCTTTTAGAACAATACCAGCTTCAAGTTTTTCTTCGATTTCGTAATTATAGAAGGCTTTTTTATTTTCTGTAACTATTTTTATATTTGCTTGATTACTCATAGTCTTTATTTTATCATTAATTCTATGACAAAACCAGATTTTAAGAAGCAGCTTGTCTATTTTGCAATAATAACGCTGATTTTCATCTGTTGTATAGGGTTATCTTATATTGGGTTGCCTTTGTTTTATCAGCTTGAACTTAAAAGTTATGATGTCAGGCTTAACTTTTTCACTAATAAACAAGTTACCGATGAAATTGTTATAGCTGCTATAGATAATAAAAGTGTTAGTGAGATAGGCAGATGGCCGTGGAGTAGAAAAGTTTTCTCTAAAATGGTTGATAAGATTTCACAAGCTGGTGCAAAAGTTATCGCAATTGACGTGCTATATCCAGAAAAAACAAATGAAGATAACTTTCTGATAAAGTCGTTAGATAATGGAAAAACTGTATTGGCGACTTCGTTTAGCTTTGAAGAAGAAAAACTCGAAACCGCAGAATTTATTGATATTTTAAGCAAAAATAGCTATTCACTTGTAAATGAAAATTACCCACATGATACACCAGAAGCGATTGGAACTGTAAGACCTTTTGATGAACTTGCAAAAAAAGTCAGGTATTTGGGGCATATAAATATGTTTCCAGACATTGATGGAATTGTTAGAAAGGAGTTTGTCGCAATAAAATATCAAGATGTTTATTTGCCTTCGCTTGCAGTGCAGACATTCAAAGTTTATAAAGATATTTCCGATGATGATATTATTTTCTTGCCCGGCAAAGGCTTAATAATTAAAGAAATGCAGGTGCCTTTGGACATTAACTCTGGTTTTTTGATTAACTATACTGGTGGAGAGGGCGTTTTTAAACGTATCTCTATGTCAGACATATATTTTGGAAGAGTAAAAAAAGAAGAGATAGCTAATAAAATTGTTTTAATAGGTGCAACGGCATTAGGTATATATGATTTAAGGGTGACTCCAACTTCCCAAAATATGCCTGGTATTGAAAAGCATGCATTTGTGATTCAAAATTTTTTAACAGGGAAGTTTTTAAAACAGACAAGGTATAAAACTACTCTCTCCTTTATGGCTCTGATATATCTTTTATTCCTGATTTTTGGTAAAAAATTTAAAGTAAAAGGAGTAACCATATTAGGCCTTTCAATCTTTTTGTTTTACACTGCAACCTGTTTTGTTGTTTTTGAAAAATTTAATTTATGGCTTAATTATGTGTATCCTACTTTACTAAATTTCAATCTTTTTCTGGTTATTCTTGTGTATAAATATGCAGTTGAAGAGAGAAGTGGACGAGAAATACGAAAGATTTTTTCAAGCTATGTAAGTGACAAAATAGTTAATGAACTTATTAAAAATCCTGAAATGGCTAAATTAGGTGGTGTAAAAAAAGAAATTACGGTTTTATTTGCTGATGCGAGAGGTTTTACAACTTTTTCTGAACATCATACTCCAGAGGAGGTCGTAAACATTCTAAATGAGCTTTTAGGCGCAATGACGGATGTGATTATGGCTAATGATGGCACGCTTGATAAATTTGTTGGTGATGAGATAATGGCTTTGTGGAACGTTCCGCTTGATCAAACAAATCATGCAGAATTAGCCGTAAAATGTGCGATTGAAATGATAAGGAAAAATCGCGATTTAGTTGATAAATGGAAATCTGAAGGCAAAGACCCTTTAATGCTTGGAATTGGAATAAATACTGGTGAGGCGATCGCAGGTAATATGGGGGCAGAAGGGAAAAAGATGGATTACACTGTTATTGGTGATACTGTAAATTTAGGGGCAAGAGTCGAAGCTTTAACGCGCCCACTTGATGCTGATATTTTGATAACAGAATACACTTACAATAAAATTACTGCATTCATTCAGAATGCGTATGATATTGAAATTATTGAATGTGAACCTCAAAAAGTTAAAGGAAAGGCAGAGCCTATCAGAATTTTCAAGATAGTTGTTAAATAGCTTACTTTTAATCACAATGTTTGTAATATTGAAAAAAAAACTCTATCGGTTATAATGATACTATGAATTTTTTAGAACTGGCAAAAAAAAGGCGAAGCATTAGAGTTTTTGAAGATAAAGACGTTTCAAACGAAGATATAAAGAAGATACTTGAAGCAGGTAATCTTGCGCCATCTGCTCACAACAAACAGTCGTGGAAGTTTGTTGTGATAAGAGGCAATAGCAAAAAGAAGCTCGCAACGATGATTAATGAGCTTTCAGAACTTTTTCCCAAAAAAAGCAGACTGTTGCTTAGAATGGCTTCAAAATCAATTAATTCTTCGCCAGTTGTGATAGCAGTATTAAGTACTGGAGAGTTGGTCCAGGAGGTATCTGACTTTGGGGAAGAGTATAAAAGAGACATCGAAAAATTTTTTAGAGAAATGGAAGTTCAGAGTGCTTCAGCAGCGGTTCAAAATATGCTTTTGCAGGCTACAGAACTGGGGCTGGGAAGTGTATGGTTAGGTATAGTAGTATTGGTTGCACCTCAGATAGAGTGTTTTTTAGGGATAGAAGGCAAGCTTTTAGCGATGATACCAATTGGTTATCCGTCTAAAAGTTATGTGCCGCCTAAAAAAAAGTCTTTGACTGACGTTGTGATAGAAATATTTTGAAATCGCAATATGTTATTACAATAACTTGACTTAGTGATGATTTTACCGTAACCTTTAATATTATTTTTATGAAAAAAATTTTGTTTTTTATTATATTTTTGCTTTTTATTGGCTGTATCGAATCGCCTGAAATTTCAATTAAAGATATCAGGTTAGATGGAATTGTTGAAGGGGATATCAAGCTTAAAATCATGGTTGATATCTTTAATCCCAACAGTTTTTCGGTTACTTTAAAGTATGTTGATTATAAACTTTACAACGATAATGTACCGTGCGGTTCTGGTGTATGGGAGGGTGATGAAGTTTTAGAAGCTAATTCTACTAAAACACTTCCTTTTTTAGTTTCAATTAACAAAGATATGATGGTAAAACTGTTTGCTGCATTTTTAAAGGGCAAAACTGGTGAATTTCAATCTAAGATCAGGGTTGATATTAAAGCAATGCTACAAAAATACGGAAAATTGTTCAATTACAACTACACATGGAGTTTTAAGAATAAGGGAAAAGATAAGAATACAGACTCAAAATCTGATTCAAAAGGAAAAATAGAAAAACATAATTTGGAATACAATAATATTCAAGGCTATTAAGATTTATAATGAAGGTTACAGCAATTATACCAGCAAGAATATCATCAACAAGGTTGCCAGAAAAGCCTTTAGCTTTGATAGGAGACAAACCTCTAATTCAGTGGGTATATGAAAATGTTAAACATTCCAAATATGTTAATGAGGTAATTATTGCGACAGATAGTGACAAAATTAAAAATGTTGTTGATAGTTTTGGAGGAAGGGCTGTTTTAACTTCCCCCTCTCATCCATCTGGTACAGACCGAGTAGCAGAAGTTGCAAAAAGACTTGATTCTGACGTGATTTTAAATGTTCAGGGCGATGAGCCTTTTATCACAAATATCGTGGTTGATGAAGTGTTAAGATTTATGGTTAAAGATACAAAGTTAGAAATGGCATCAGCAAAAACGTATGTTAACAACATAAACGAAGTTTTTAATTCTTCTGTAGTTAAGGTTGTGTGCGATTTAGAAGATTATGCTATATACTTTTCACGGGCTCCTATACCTTATTTTCGCGATGAGTATGATGCCTATAAAAAAAATGGCAAAGTGGAAAAAACGTTACAAAACCTTATTTTTAATAATGTTTATAAGCATATTGGTATTTATGCATATCGCTGGGATTTTTTAATGAAATACACAAAAATAAAGCCAACATTTTTAGAAAAGGCTGAAAAATTAGAGCAATTAAGGGCTTTAGAGAATGGGGTAAAGATAAAAGTCCCCACTGTAAAATATGATGGTTTTGGTATTGATACAAAAGAAGATCTGGAAAGAGCAAACAAAATTCTTAAAGGAAAGGTGTTATGAACAAAGGTAAAAAAATCCACACAAAATTCATTTTTGTAACTGGAGGTGTTGTATCTTCTCTTGGAAAAGGTATAGCTTCTGCATCACTTGGAGCACTTTTAGAGGCAAGAGGACTAAAAGTTAGTTTACAGAAGTTAGATCCTTATATCAATGTTGATCCCGGGACAATGAGTCCGTTTCAGCATGGGGAAGTTTTTGTTACAGATGATGGGGCTGAAACAGACCTTGATTTAGGCCATTACGAACGTTTTACATCTGCAAAAATGTGTAAAATTAACAACTTTACAACAGGTCAAATATATGATTCGGTAATACAAAAAGAAAGAAGGGGTGACTATTTGGGTAAAACTGTTCAGGTAATACCCCATGTTACCGATGAAATAAAGTCTTTTATTCTTAAAGCTGCAGACGATAATGATATTTTGATTGTAGAGGTAGGTGGAACTGTTGGTGATATAGAAAGTTTGCCATTTTTAGAAGCAATCAGGCAGTTCAGATTTGACTTTGGAAAAGAGAATACTTTATATGTCCATCTAACACTTGTGCCATATATAGAAAGTGCAGGTGAATTAAAAACCAAACCAACTCAACATAGTGTTAAAGAGCTTCAATCCATAGGTATCAGACCTGATATTCTAATTTGTAGAAGTGATAGACCGTTACCCAAAGATGTTAAATCAAAAATAGCACTTTTTTGCAATGTTTCGGAAGATGCTGTAATCTCAGCTAAAGATGTGAAATCAATTTATGAAGTACCTATTTTTGTTCACAAGGAAGGCTTAGATGATAAGATTGTTGAGTTGTTAAATATCTGGACAAAGGCTCCAGACCTATCAAAATGGGAAAAACTTTGTAGCACAATTTATAATCCTGATGGAGAAGTTACAATAGGTGTAGTAGGTAAGTATGTAAGTCTTAAAGATTCCTATAAAAGTCTAAATGAGGCTTTGTGTCATGCTGGGGTAGCAAATAAGGTTAAGGTTAATTTAAAGTATATTGATTCTGAAGAGATTGAAGAGAAAGGAACAGGAAACTTATTTGAAGATTGTCATGGAATACTGGTTCCCGGTGGTTTTGGCAATAGAGGGATAGATGGCAAGATTGAAGCAATTAAGTATGCGAGAGAAAATAATATTCCATACTTTGGTATATGTTTAGGAATGCAACTTATGGTAATAGAGTTTGCAAAAAATGTATGTGGCTTAAAAGGCGCTTATAGCACGGAGTTTGTTCCGGATACACCTCATCCAGTTATTTATCTTATGAAAGAGTGGTTTGATTATCAGAAAAACAAAGTGATAAAGAGAGATGAAAATTTTCAGATGGGCGGCACAATGAGGCTTGGAGCGTATCCATGCAAAATTAAAAAAGACACTATTGCTATGAAGGCTTATAATTCTGAACTTATATATGAAAGGCACAGACACCGTTATGAATTTAATAACGAATATCGAGAAAGATTAACAAAAGCTGGTCTTGTTATAAGCGGGGCATCTCCAGATGATAATCTTGTAGAAATAGTTGAGATAAAAGACCATATCTGGTTTCTTGGATGTCAATTCCATCCAGAATTCAAATCAAAACCTCATTCTCCGCAACCACTTTTTGTTGAGTTTATTAAGCATGCGATAATGAAAAAACAGGAAAAATCAAAATGAGAGAGATAACAGTAGGGCAGTATAAAATTGGCGGTGAAAATAAAAACCTATTTCTTATCGCTGGACCTTGCGTTATAGAGAGCGAAGAACATGCATTAAAGATGGCTGAAAAAATTAATGTTATCGCTCAAGAACTTAACATCCCTTACATTTTTAAATCTTCTTATGATAAGGCTAACAGAAGCTCTTTAAACTCTTACAGAGGTCCGGGGTTAGAAAAAGGGCTAAAAGTTTTAAAAAAAATAAAAGATACCTTGTCGTTACCAGTGCTTTCTGATATTCATAGGTTTGAAGAGATTAAGCCAGCAAGTGAAGTTCTTGACATAATTCAAATTCCAGCATTTCTCTGCAGACAGACAGATCTGGTTTTAGAGGTAGCAAAAACACAAAAAGTTGTAAATATAAAAAAAGGGCAATTTTTAGCGCCACAGGATATTAAAAATATAATCGAAAAGGCTGTGTCAACAGGCAATCAAAACATTATTATTACCGAAAGAGGCACAACTTTTGGGTACAACAACCTTGTTGTTGATATGCGTAGCTTTCCTATCATGCGTTCTTTTGGATACCCTGTAGTGTATGATGCCACTCACAGTGTTCAAAGACCTGGAGGATTAGGTTTTGCGAGTGGTGGGGATAGAGATATGATACCATATCTCTTACGTGCTGCTGTCGCATGCGGTGTTGATGGTGTATTTATGGAGGTTCACGATGAGCCTGATTGTGCACTATGTGATGGTCCTAATTCTTTAAAGCTTTCCGATTTGAAAGAGATACTTATGGTGATACTTGAAATAAACAATATCGTAAAGGAAACGCTAAAATGTTAATTGAAACAGCAAAAGAAGTTATTAAAATAGAGTTACAAGCAGTTGAAGAACTATTAAACAAAATTGATAAATCTTTTGAGGATGCATGCAAAATTTTTTATGAATGTAAAGGCAAAGTCATCGTTACAGGTATTGGTAAATCGGGCATTATAGGGCAAAAAATTGCCGCCACTCTTGCAAGTACAGGTACACCAGCCTTTTTCATGCATCCAGCTGAAGGGTTACATGGAGATTTAGGTGTTATTAGCAAAAAGGATGTTGTTTTAGCGATCTCGAATAGTGGTGCATCAGAAGAGGTTGTTAAGCTTCTTCCCATCTTTAAGAGACTTGGCGTAAAAATAGTTGTTATGACTGGAAAAAAACGTTCTGTTCTGGCTAAGGCTGGTGATGTTGTGCTTGACATTAGTGTTAAAAAAGAAGCATGTCCTTTTAACTTAGCGCCAACTGCATCAACAACTGTTACACTCGTTTTGGGTGATGCCATAGCTGTAGCGTTAATTAAGATGAGAGGATTTAAAGAGGAAGATTTTGCATTACGTCATCCTGGTGGCAGCTTAGGAAAAAGACTATTACTTAAGGTTTTTGACCTTATGCATACTGGAGATGAAATACCACTTGTACGACACGATATTTTAATGAAAAATGCATTGTTTGAGATAACATCAAAAAAATTAGGATGTACGGGTGTACTTGATAGTGAAGGTAAACTTATAGGAATTATAACAGATGGGGATTTGCGTAGGGCTTTAGCTAAATACCAAGATGTGTTGAACAAAGCTGCCCATGAATTAATGACACAAAACCCTAAATGGATCACAAAAGATGAGCTCGCAGCAAAGGCTTTACAGATTATGGAAAACTATTCGATAACCTCACTATTCGTTTTTGACACAGATAAAAAAGATAGTCTTGTGGGTATTATTCATCTGCACGATATTTTGAAGGCTGGTATAGTATGATTTTTGAATCTGAAAAGATACTACAAAAGGCATCTTCTGTTTCTTTACTTCTTATGGATGTAGACGGGGTATTAACAGATGGAAGAATTATCTATGACAGTGATGGTAAAGAACTTAAATTTTTTCACGTGAGAGATGGACATGGATTGAAGCTAATTTTAAGATATGGAGTAAAGACGGGGATAATAACTGGAAGAAGCTCTAATATTGTCAATAAAAGGGCGGCAGAACTGGGCATAGAATATGTGTATCAAAATGCAAAAAATAAAAAAGATGTTATTGAGCAAATATTACTTGAACAACAGCTTCTTCCTGAACAGGTCGCCTATATCGGTGATGATATCGTTGATATTCCAGTCTTTAGAAGGGTAGGGTTCAGGATTACAGTACCAGATGCACCATACGAAGTAAGGCAGGAAGTAGATTACGTAACATTAAACTATGCGGGTAAAGGTGCAGTCAGAGAGGTTTGTGAAATTATATTAAAGGCTAAAGGTTTCTGGCAGCAAGTTATAGAAGACTATAAGGCATAAATATATGACAAATAACGAATTAAGTAAAAATATTTTATCTATTTTACTTGATTCCACCTCACAAAAACTAAAATTTAGCGATTTAGTTACAGCTACCGGCGTTGATAAAAAACGTCTCGCATTGAACCTTTTTTACCTTGAGGCTAATGGTTTTGTTGAACTAAGGTCTGTTTATAGTAGTGATTCTTTGTTTCCGGAAATTTATTTTGTGTCTCTTAAACAAAAAGGTTTATATTTTGCTGAAAACTCTAAAAGATTAGATGCTATCTTCCCTTCAAATATGGACTACAGTTTAGCTAATTTGCCACAGCTTCTGGAAAATTTAAAAAATGCCTTAAAAAATTGGGCTGACGATGATCCCGAAAAACTAAAACTCTACTCTGAAATAAACAACTTTTTCAGTAATCCGTTATTTATAGAGTTTATCGAGGAATGCTATAGTGGCAAAAAGCCAAGATAGTTCAATATCTTATGCACTTTTGTCAAGAAAACAGTTTCTCGAACTTCTTAAACAACTAAAACTTAATAAAAATTTTTCCCCAGATGAGATGTTACGCATTGCCGAACTAATTCAAAATTTTGACAAAATGTTTTATCCATTGATAGTAGAAGAGTTTGCAAATGCAGATTCTGAAGTGCTTATACAAAAATATGAATATTTAATGAAATATCTTGACTATCAAGGTTTTACAACACCTCTTATAGATTTGCTTAACAATCAAATAAAGGACTTCAGGATTAAGAGAGCCATAATCAATGTACTTAAATTTTACAATGTAGAATTCACATCACCTAAACTTAAACAGTTTCAAAAGAATGAGGATGAGCTTTTTAAATCTTTAAAGATTAGAGCGCTGCATGCTAACAAAAAAGATCTAAACAATTTGGCAGAAATTATGCAAGATTTTTGGCTACTTGAAGAAGGTGCTATGGTCACATTGGTTAAAGAGCTTGCCAGAGAAGGCGTCCTGGCAATTCCTATTCTGGAGCTTCTGCTAAACACTGGAATAAATAATGTTGTCAATGAGATAATATCGCAACTTGGTAAGATTAAGAATTCTCTTAGCTTAACTGTGTTGGAAAAGGCAAAACATTACCTTCCATCAGAATATTATGCGGAGGTTGACAAGAGTATTCGAAGACTTAATTTTATGTGGATTACAGAAATAGAAAAAGAGAAAAAAGATTTTACAATTGAAAAAACGTTTTTAAGTTATCCAGCAGAGTTTTTAAGTCGATATATTATGTTCTGGATAAAAGATGATTCGTCTAATCATCTAATAGTTTTAAATGTTACAAAAAAAAGAGGTATTTCAGATTTTATAAATGTGAACTTTTATTTATCAAAGGATGAAGTTTTAGAAAAAATAAATCGCTTCCAGCAAGAGCTATTATTAAGAGAAGTTCACAATGAGTATGTAAAAATCTTTTTTTCAGAAGGTATTAGAAATAACTATGTCAATAAAGTCCCATTTCATCCGCTCTTTCCTGTAATTTCAACCCTGCTGCCGGTAGATTTTATACGTCCCGTTCCCAACGACCCATCGATAATTTTAAATAAATTTGAAGGGCACAGGTTAAAGTCTGATAAATCAATTGATTGGGTAAAATATACAGATAAATTAACCAATATTATAAAAACATTAAACTGGCTAATTAAAGATGATAGATTTAAAGATATCGTTCGTAAATGGTACCTGGACAGCGAAAAACATTCTGTGTGGCTGGACGATTTATTAGTAAGGAAGGTTTTAAGGGAAATTATTATCCCAAATCTTTATGATTGGAAAGAAATGCTGTTTTTACTTTCGGATTTTATGTATAATACGGGGGAAGAAAAGGAACTGGCAAGGCTATTTGTTCAATTGGCTTCAACTCTTAACAATAATATTGAAGAAATGGAGCAAAATGAGTTGTTAAAGTTGATTATTATTGAGAGTAAAAACTTTTTAATAAAATACGAGGAGGATTAGATTTGAAGATTTCTGTTATTGGTGCTGGTAGTTTTGGTACCGCGTTGTCAAATCTTTTTGCATCAATTCATGAGAATGTTTATTTGTGGGTTTACGAAGAAGATGTGTATCAGGCAATCAAAGATTTACGCGAGAATGTTATATTTATGCCGGGTATAAAACTTGAAAAAAATATAATTCCTACAAGAGACATTTCAGAAGCTTTAAAAGATGCTGATGTTGTTTTTATAGTTGTTCCATCTCATGTAGTTCGTATTATCGTAAAACAGATGAAACAGCATCTATCACGAAAAACGATAATAGTCTCTGTTGCAAAAGGCATTGAAAACGAAACAAATCTTTTAATGGCGGACGTTGTTTTAGAAGTTTTAGGTGCTGAATTTGATGAAAACGTTTGTGTACTTTCCGGTCCGAGTTTTGCAAAAGAGGTTGCAGAAAAAAAACCTACTCTTGTTGTTGCAGCATCCAAAAATATCGAAAAAGCGACATTTATTCAGAAAACATTTTCTTCTCAGATATTTAGAATTTACACTTCTGATGATATCATAGGTGTAGAGCTTGGTGGTGCAGTAAAGAATGTTATTGCTATCGCTGCTGGAATGTGCGACGGTATGAATTTGGGATACAACGGTATGGCTGCATTAATTACAAGAGGGCTTGCAGAAATGACAAGGTTAGGTGTTGCTATGGGTGCCAATCCTCTAACATTTAAAGGCTTGTCAGGTTTGGGTGATCTGGTTCTTACATGTACGGGTGCGTTAAGCAGAAATAGGCAGGTTGGTACAAAATTAGCAATGGGGAAAAGTATAGAAGATATACAGAAAGAGATGCGGATGGTAGCAGAAGGAGTCAAAACATCTAAGTCAGTTTACGAGCTTTCAAAGAAGCATAATGTTGATATGCCTATTTCTGAACAAGTTTATAGGATAATTTATGAGTCTAAATCTCCTACAATTGCCCTGCAAGAGTTGATGTTGAGAGAACTTAAGTTTGAAAGAGAATACCTTATTTAGGGGGTATTATGAAACCAGTTGTTTTGATGATTCTTGATGGCTGGGGAATCGGCAAAAATGAGGATACCAATGCTGTATATATGGCAGATACGCCTTTTCTAAAATGTTGCTTCCAGAACTATCCAAATTGTAAACTTTCTGCATCGGGAGAAGATGTTGGCTTGCCTGCCGGGCAGATGGGTAATTCTGAAGTTGGGCATTTGAACATAGGTGCAGGTCGCATTGTTTATCAAGATTTAACAAGAATTTCTAAAGATATTCGTGAAGGCACCTTTTTTGAAAATCAGGTATTGTTAAAGGCTTTTGAAACAGCTAAAAAATCTCGTTCAAAGGTTCATCTGATGGGTTTGTTATCTGATGGTGGTGTACATTCTCATATTGAACATCTCAAGGCACTTCTTTTAATGGGCAAAAAGACAGGACTGAACGATATTGTTATACACTCGTTTATGGATGGTAGAGATACCCCTCCACATAGTGGTGTTGAGTATATGAAAGAGATAAAACAGTTTACAGAGGATGAAAAAATAGGTGATTTTGGTGTTGTTTCAGGTAGATATTATGCTATGGATAGAGACAAAAGGTGGGATAGAGTAAAGCTTGCTTATGACGCAATAACATCGTGGACTGCAGAATACTCGTATAGCGATCCTGTAGTTGCTGTTGAAGAAGCGTATAAACGTGGTGAAACAGATGAATTTATCAAGCCAACGCTTATTGATGCAGGAATTGATAGAAGTATAAAAAACAAAGATGTTGTTATCTTCTTTAACTTTAGAGCAGATAGAGCCAGAGAGTTGACAAAAACATTGACAGAAAAACATTTTGATTTTTTTGAAAGGAAGACTTTCCCGAGTATATCATATTACGTAACAATGACCCTGTATGATGAAACTTTTAAAAACGTTAATATTGCGTATCCACCACAAGTGCTGAAAAACATTTTGGGAGAAGTTATTTCAGAAAAAAAGATTCCACAGCTACGAATTGCCGAAACAGAGAAATACGCACACGTGACCTATTTTTTTAATGGTGGAGATGAAAAACCGTTTCAGCTGGAAGATAGGTGTCTTATCCCTTCTCCAAAGGACGTGGCAACTTATGATTTGAAACCACAGATGAGTGCATACGAAGTAACTGAAGAACTGTTAGAAAGGCTAAATTATGAACAATATGGTTTTATTGTCGTTAACTATGCAAATATGGACATGGTTGGCCATACAGGTGTTTTAAAAGCAGCCGTTGCGGCTGTGGAAGCTGTTAACAATTGTGCAGAAAGGGTAATAAAAAAGGTGCTCGAAATGGATGGGGTGGTGTTTTTGACAGCCGACCATGGAAATGCAGAACAGATGGCAGAAGAAGATGGCAGTCCACACACCGCTCACACCACAAATAAAGTCCCATTTATATTTATCAGTAACAACATTTCTTTGAGGTTAAGAGATGGCATCTTAGCTGATATAGCACCCACCGTGCTTTCTTATATGGGTATAAAAAAACCAAAAGAAATGACAGGTGAATCGTTATTTATTATTAGCTAAAACAGCATGTTATAAATTTTTATCTTTTCTTGCTGGAGAGGTATGCATTTCTTGTGGTAATAATTTTGGTTTTATCTGTGAGAAATGTCTTTCCAAATTACCTTATAACACTAATTTTTGTCGTAGGTGTGGTTTTCCTCTTCAAACTCAGGAGTCTGATAAACTTTGTGGAGAGTGTTTACTAAATCCTCCAAAGTTTGATTTTGTTTATGCACCTTATATTTATGATGGTGTCATAAAATTTTTAATACACGAAGCCAAATTTCATAAAAAAACTTTTTACTTCGATAAATTGATGGAAATTGCAACAAACGATTTACTCATTAGGTTTGAGAAATTTAGAGATTTCGATGTAATTATTCCTGTCCCCGTGTCACGAAAACGTTTGCTTGAAAGGGGATATAATCAATCCATTGAAATTGCCAAACTTCTTTCTAAGTTAATCAAAAAGCCGATCCTGTATGATACGTTAGTAAAAGTTAAAGAAACATTGCCACAAACACATTTTGGAAGGGACGAGAGATTTAAAAACGTAAAAAATGTCTTTTTTTTGAAAAAACCTTTGGTTTCTGATAAAGTAATATTAGTTGATGATATTGTTACAACTACTGCTACAATAAGAGAAGCTTCAAAGGTGTTGAAAAAAGGAGGGGCAGATGAAATTGCCGTTTTTGCCATTGCAAGGGCTCGAAATTAAAAAGATATTTTTGTATGTATTATTGCTGGTTTTTGCGCTATCAAATATTGTTGTTGCCATGGTTTATTATATTGATGAGAAGGGAGTTGTTCATTTTGTTGAGGATGAAACATTAATTCCTGATAAGTATAAAAATAAAAAATATGAAGTGGAAGGAATCAAAAAAAATAATGAAGATGAAGAAAAACCACTGCAACAGACACCAAAAAATAAGGTTGACATTGAAAAAACTATAGTCAAAGACAAACTTGGGAATACACCGACTTACTGGAAGGAGAGATACAAGACTTTACAAAATGAGAAGTTATCAAAGGAGAGAGAGTTAAGAGATTTAGAATCGCAACGTGATGAATTAAGCAAAAAGTATGAGGCAGCAAGGAGCAGAGCCTTCTATGTTGGAGACTCACAAAGCGTCACTGAAGCGGCAACTTTGGAATTGAAGTTAAGGGATTTAGAAAACATGATTAAGATTACAGTCAAACAGTTGGACGAGCTTAACAAAAAGATTTCTGTGGATATTTATGACGAACTGTTGCAAGCAGGTGGCAATCCTTCCTGGCTTTTGTCTGGAGAAGAGTAGCTTTGTTTATTCACCTTCAAACAAAATCTTATGATTTATAAGTGAGATGTTTTTGATCCTGCCTTTTATCTGCATTTGCTCACCAAAAATGTTCTTGATAAACCATTCGTTTTCCGATATTGGTTGAACAATATCGACACTTTCCATCAAAATTTCTTCTTTGTTATTTTTTAACAAATAAGCATTTGCTTCACACATCTTTATCAACCTCCAGTTGTTTAAATAGTTCTATCATATCTTTAACAAGATGAGGGAGTGGCGACTTGGAAACGCCGACTAAATAAACATTTTCCTGTGTAATGGGAAGGATTATTTTTTTAGCATCGGAATTGCTTATAGCAAGCGACATCTTTTCAGTTAGTTCTCCTAACATAGAATTTGGCAAAATAATATTAATAGGTCCTAAAATATACTGAACCTTTGCAAGTGTATGAACAATTGCATTTTCACCTGTCGCACCTTTATTTGCTCCTGCAGATAGCATCGCAGATGTAGCAATAGAGTTTGTTCCTAAGGCTATAATCTCATATTGTTCGCCAAAACATCTTTTAAATTCTTTTATGATTGTCGCTCCAATGCCACCACCCTGACCGTCAATAACAGCTATAGCAGTTCTTTTCAATTTACTCTCCTGTAAGAATCATCATCTTCTTGAAGATATATTTCTTCTGCTGGATCTGCTTTCAGCGCTAAGAAAATCTTTTCTAATTCAGTATCTACAATCTTTATTGCCAATCCACAGTCTGAGCTAAGCTTTCTTGGCACTGGAATTGTCTTAAAGTTTATTTGAGATAGCTTTAAAGTCTTCTCCGCCTTCATAACACGATGCACAGAATTAAAAATCAAAATATATGTCATAGCTATATTAAGATTAATGTTAGTTTGCATAATTTTCAAGTTTTTTTTATTTTTAGTGTGGTTACAATTTTAAAATGTCACAATAGAATGATATGAAAGTAAATCTTTCATCTGTTGTGATATGCATTTAGTTTGTTAACAACTTTTTTTATTTTTTGATACAATAAATATGTGAAGACATTTGCGGAAATATTTCAATCATTAAAACGTTCCAACGCTGTTTTAGCCAGACTTGCTGATTTTGACATAAATGAAGTCTGGAATAATGTTATGGATGACACTATAAAAAATGTGGCATCAATTGAAAAAATCGAAGATGGCACACTTTATCTAATAGTCAAAGATTCTGTTTGGTTAACTGAACTTTCATTGTTAAAGGATAAATTGATTGAAAACATAAACAATGAAGCAAAAAAAACTGTTATTAAAGATATAAAATTTAAGGCTGGTAGTGTAAGAAAAAGCAACGCATCCCATAAAATAGCAAAACATTATAAAAATATTCATTTACCGGTAGAATTACAGGAAGAGCTTGATAAGGCATTAAAAAACATTCAAGATGACGATTTAAAAAAGACTTTAGAAACAATCTTTAAAAAATCTTATTCAATTATGCATTCAAAATAGCAGAACTATAACTTTTTTAAAGGCCTCAAATGGTAATTTTTAACCATATTATTTGGTAGTAACTTATCCAAAAATATTAAGATATAACAGGCTTTATGGTTGTCTTGCATTAAATTACTGATAAATAAATAATAATTACTACACAGTGATTGGCATATTGATTGCTTTTAAACTATGAATTTGTTTGATATTAAGTTAAGAGGTGCAAAATGAGATATGCAGATGCAGGTTTTAATTTAGAAATTGATTTAACAACAGGGAATATAGAAAAGGTTGCCACTGATATAAAAGATACAGAAAATTATTTAGGTGGGCTTGGCACAAATGCAAAAATTATGTGGGATAGAGTCCCCGCTAATGCTGATCCCTTTTCTGTCGATAATATACTTATTTTTAGTACCGGACTTCTTTGCGGAACACCTGCTTATGGTGCTAACAGAACAATTATCACATCTCTTTCTCCTCAAACAAAATTATTAGCCTTCTCAATGACAGGTGGTTTTTTTGCTCCAGAACTAAAGCAAGCAGGGTATGATAAAGTTATTTTGAAAGGGAAATCTCCCAACTGGGTCTATATCTATATCAATAATGACAGAGTAGAATTACGAGACGCAACCCACCTTTTAGGTAAAAGCACTTATGAGACCTTAGAAGCGATAAGGGAAGAGATTAATGACTCGCGTGCTCAAGGATTAGCTATAGGCCTTGCTGGTGAAAACAGGGTGTTTTTTGCATCTATCGAAACTCATAGAGGGAGCGCAAGCAGATTAGGGCTTGGTGCGGTTATGGGCGATAAAAAGGTCAAAGCAGTTGTTGTTAGAGGGACTAAAGATTTAAGCATTGCAAAGCCAATGGAGTTTATGGATGAATGCAATAAAGTTCTTCAATATATGCTTTACAGGCTCCAAAATCCTATCAAAGGTGTCCCAGCTATTTTATCTCTTATAGGCTCACCTCAAGAGATGCTTTTACATGATGAAGAATGGCATACAAATAACTTTGCCTGGGGTAATGCACGAGTTAGAAGAAAAAATTTCTGGAATAGTGAGATAGAAAAACAATGGACTGAAACTCAAGAAAGGGCAAGAAAAAAGCTTATCAGTTGTTATAATTGTCCTATACGTTGTGCGGGTATAATTGAACTCCCCGGATTTCCTACCTATGTTATGAAATGTTATTCCAAAATTACGTATACTATGGCTGCAATGGCAGATAGTCTTGAGTTTGGTTTAAAAATAGCAGCAAAGGCTCAACATTATGGCGTAGATGGTTTTACAACGCCTCAGGTTATGGCATTTGCATTAGAGTTATATGAAAATGGCATATTAACAGACAGTGATCTGGAAGGAATGCCAAAAGATAGTAGAGAAGCGCAATTTTTCTGGTTATTAGACAGAATTGTTAGAAGAGAAGGTATCGGTGAATTTTTGGCTGATGGTGTGTATTGGGCAGCGAGACGTATAGGAAAAGGAGCCGAACAGTTCGATAGAAATACGATAAAAAAGCACGAACAGATACCTATCAAACTTGGAATGCTAAATCCTATCTATTACATTATGTGGTCAACTGGAGAAAAGGTTAATATTACGCAAATTGAAGGACAGTTTCCACAGGCTCCATTTCCTTCAAAAGAGCTTAAAGAAGAATTTTTAAAGGACTGGATACAAATTCCTACTGGCAAAGAGGAGAAATTTAAAAACTTCATTATGGAGTGGGGAGAGGAGGGCAAAAACTTTCCTTTCTGGCCATCTCCTGACTTAATAGCTGAGCTTGTTGAATGGCAGGAATTGATGCATTATGTGGATGATTCACTTGGATTATGTGCAGGACTTTCTTCTTTTCCATTGAAGCCTCCATACCATATCCATAATTTGCCGTTATTTGTAGAGTATGGAACTGGCATTAAATATGACGAACAAAAACTCTGGAATACAGCAAGTAGAATTAGAAATCTCGTAAGGGCAATAAATATAAGACGTGGACTTAGAAGAGAGGATGAAAAACCACCTGAAGATCATTGGAAGAAAAGATTCCCCGAATATGAGCAAAAGCTTCTTGACGAGTATTATAATTACAAAGGTTGGGATAGCAGGGGGATACCTAAGAAAGAGATCTTAGAGAAGTTGGAACTTGGTTTTGTTGCAGAAGAATTTGAAAAAGATGGTTTATACACTGAGTAATGGCTACGCAACTAAGTTTAAAACAGGAGTTAGAAGTGAAAAAAAAGAAAAAAGTAAAATTTATAAAGATTGATGTAGACAAATGTCATGGGTGTAGAGCCTGTGAAGTTGCCTGTTCAGCCTTCCATGCAAAACCTAAATACAGCACAATTAATCCTGCCCGTTCGAGAATTAGAGTTTACAGAGATGAATTAAGAAATGTCTTTGTTCCTGTTTATGCAAGCTTTTATACAAAGGCAGAATGTGCAGGTAGAAGAGTGTATATAGCAGAACAAAAGGAACATAGCCCTGATAGGAGTGAGTATGTCGAGTGTAGTTTCTGTGGCGCTGCATGTCCTTCAAGAGATTTATTTTTTGAGCCTGATTCGGGCCTTCCAGTAAAATGCGATATGTGTGAGGACGATCCACCTCTGGAAACACCCTGGTGTGTGAAGGTTTGTCCTGTTGGTGCTCTTGTTGTTGAAGAAAAAGAAGTTGAAGTAGAAGAGGATGAGAAGCAAGAAAATGAATATGAAGTTGAAGTAGGATTAGAAGCTCTGGCAGACAGGTATGGCTGGGATAGAGTTATAGAAACGTTGGTAAAAAAGATAAGAACTGAATAACCGGAAATTTCAGGAGAAATTATGGAAATAGTTGCACCATTCAAGGAAGTTATTAATGAGATAAATGAAGCAGGTGGAGAACAAACTAAATATTGTTATCAGTGTGGTAAATGTGACTCTGTTTGTCCCTGGAATAGGGTTAGGGATTTTAGCATAAGGCGTCTTGTTAGAGAAGCTAACTTTGGACTAACTGAAATAGATAAAGAGGATATATGGTATTGCACCACCTGTGGCAAATGTCCTCAAAAATGTCCAAGGGATGTGAGACAAATAGATGATGTAATATCTATCAGAAGGTTGGCTACAAAGTATGATGTTTTTACACAACAAGCAAAACCAATAAAAACCATAACTACTGCGTTAACTTCAGACGGCAACCCCTTTGGCGAAGAAAGGTCTAAAAGGACTGCATGGGCAGAGGGTCTTAATGTTAAACCATTTCAGGAAGGGATGGACTTTCTATTTTTCACAGATTGTTATCTTTGCTACGATTCGAGGATGAAAAAGATTGCAAAAAAAACTGTTCAACTATTAAACAAACTCGGTGTTGAGTATGGGATACTGGGCGAAAAAGAAAACTGTTGTGGTGAAAGTATCAGAAAGACTGGCAATGAAGAGCTTTTCAAAAAACTTGCAAAGGAAAACATAAAAAATTTTATAGATAGAGGTGTTGAGAGAATTATTGTATCATCTCCCCACTGTTTACACACATTCAAAACTGAGTATACTCAGTTTAAAGTGAACTTTGAGGTTTTTCACATAGCCCAGCTTTTTTATAAACTTCTTGAAGAGGGAAAAATAAAATTCAGCAAAACTGTCGAGAAAAAAATTGTATATCATGACCCCTGTTATCTTGGAAGGCACAATGGCGTATATGATGAACCAAGGGAGGTTTTAAAGGCTATACCGGGTATAAAGCTTTTAGAGATGGAAGAGGAAAGGGAAGAAGCATTATGTTGTGGTATGGGCGGTGGAAGAGTCTGGATGGAAACACACAAAGAGGAAAGATTTTCAAACATCCGTATGGAACAGGCTATTGCAACAGGTGCAGAAATTCTTGTTACGGCCTGTCCCTACTGTATTACAAACTTTGAGGATACCCGCGTTGTTTTAGGGCTGGAAGATAGGATAGAAGTGAAAGACATAGCGGAGTTAGTTTTTGAAGCGCTTGGGTTAGAAGGTTAGTTATGAAAATTTTTAGGAGGTTTTAATGTCTCAAGCTGTAACAGGTTTAAGTTACTTAAAAGCATTGGCAGGTGGAAAGAATTTTGGCGATGTGCTTGTTGTCGGTGGTGGTATAAGCGGACTTCAGGCATCTCTTGACCTTGCCAATGCTGGTTACAAGGTCTATCTTGTTGAGAAGGAACCATCAATTGGCGGGCACATGGCTCAACTGGATAAGACTTTCCCTACTAACGAGTGCTCTATCTGAATACTTTCGCCCAAGCTGGTCGAGGTCGGCCGGCATCCGAATATAAAAGTATTCAGTTACACAGAGATAGAAAGCGTTGAGGGAGAAGCGGGTGATTTTGTCGTAAGGCTTGTAAAAAAGCCCCGTTACGTAATACAGGAAAAATGCACAGGTTGTGGTGTATGCCAGGAATACTGCCCTGTTAAGATACCCGATGCCTTCAACCAGGAGATATCAAAAAATAAAGCGATACATATCCATTTTGCTCAGGCAATTCCATTGATTGCATACATCAGCAAAGAATGTCTTTACCTGAAAGACAAAAAGTGTGGTATATGCGAAAACGTTTGTGAAAATAAAGCGATAAATTTTATTCAGAAGCCAGAAAAGGTGGATATTAAAGTTGGTGCTGTGATTATCTCTGCAGGTTTTGAACCCTTTGATGCAAAACTTTTAAAAGAATATGGCTATGGAAGATACAAGAATGTTGTAACAAGTATGGACTACGAAAGAATATTGAGCTCCACAGGACCTTACGAAGGTGAAATCAGAAGAACATCAGACCTGAAACATCCCAAAAAGATAGCATGGATACAGTGTATTGGCTCAAGATCTGTTCAAAAGCCTTCTAAAAGCTACTGTTCTTCTGTGTGTTGTACCTATACACAGAAGCAGGTTATATTGACAAAAGACCACGACAGCAATATTAGTTGCACTGTTTTTCACAATGATATCAGGGCTTATGGAAAAGATTTTGAAAGATTTTACCAGAGGGCGGCAAGTCAGAATGATGTGAGATTTATAAGAAGTTATGTTACGGTCTCCAAAGAAGACCCAAAAACGGGCAATATCTGGATTAGATATGCCACACCAGATAAAGGTGTCATTGAAGAAGAGTTTGAGGTGGTGATTCTATCGGTTGGATTAACTCCACCAGCGAATATCAAATCCCTTGCAGATAAACTTGGCATAGAGCTTAACCATCACGATTTTGTTAAAACAGATCCCTTTATCCCCGTAGAGACGAACAGAAAAGGTGTTTATGTAAGTAGCGCTGCAATTGGACCGATGGATATTCCAGAGGCTGTTATCACAGCAAGTTCGGCAAGTGCAAAATCGGGAGAGTTGCTAAAATCAAGAAAAGGCAAATTAGCCACAAAAAGGGTGTATCCCGTTGAAAAGGATGTCTCAAAAGAAGAGCCAAGGGTAGGTGTTTTTGTTTGTGCCTGTGGTGCTAATATCGGAAGGGTGGTGGATATCAAATCGGTTGTCGAATATGCAAAAACATTGCCTCATGTGGTTCATGCTCAAACACAACTATTTTCCTGTTCAACAGAGTCAGCTAAACAAATTACCAATGCAATAAAAGAAAAGAACTTAAACAGGGTGATAGTTGCAGCATGTACTCCGAGAACACACGAACCAACCTTTAGAGATTCGTTAAAAGAAGCAGGTTTGAATCAGTACTATGTAGACATGGCAAACATCAGAGAACATTGCTCGTGGGTACATCCAAAAGACAAAGATGCAGCAACGAAAAAAGCAAAAGACTTAGTTAGAAAGTCTATAGCCCGCTCCTTAAAACTTCAAGCTCTTGAAGAGATTAAGCTACCTGTTGACAAACGTGCGCTTGTTGTAGGTGGTGGTGTTGCAGGTATGAATACCGCATTATCCATTGCAAAACAGGGCTTTGAGGTATATCTTGTTGATAGAGAAAAAGAGCTGGGCGGTAATGCAAGATTTATAAAGTACACGATAGAAGGCAATGATGTTCAGCAGTACTTACACAATCTTAAAACTCAGGTTTACAAAAACCAGCTGATACATATCCTTACAGAAGCAGAAATAATTGAGGCTACAGGATACATAGGCAATTTCTTAACAAAGGTCAAAACAAAATCGGGAATACAGGAAATAAAACATGGTATAGTTGTAATCGCAACGGGTGCAGCAGAATATAAGCCTGAAGAATACCTTTATGACAAGAGTGAAAATGTTTTTACAAACAGAGAGCTTGAAAATATGATATTTGATAGAGATAAAAGGGTGACAGAATGTAATAATCTGGTTATGATCCAGTGTGTTGGTTGTAGAAATGAAGAGAGAAACTACTGCTCAAGGATATGTTGTAGCCATTCCATAAAAAATGCACTAAAATTTAAAGAAGTTAATCCAGCCGGTGATGTTTACATACTCTACAGGGATATGAGGACTTATGGTTTCAAAGAAGATTACTACAAATTGGCATCAGAAAAGGGTGTAAGATTTATCCGCTATGCACCAGAAGAGGGAAATATTCCAGAAGTAATAGAAGCAGTTGAAGGTGGCAAAAAGATAATCAAAGTGAGGGTATTTGATCCTGTACTTCAGAAGATGGTTGAGTTAGATGCTGATATTTTATCTTTAGCAGCGGCGATAGTACCTGATGAAAAGACTATTGAAGTTGCAGGACTTTTCAAGGTTTCTACAAGTGTGGATGGATTTTTCAAAGAAGCCCATGTAAAATTAAGACCCGTTGACTTTGGAACAGATGGAGTATTTTTAGCCGGCTTTGCTCATTATCCAAAATTCATCAATGAAACAATCAGCCAGGCATTAGCCTCAGCAAGTAGAGCTGTTACAATACTATCAAGTGAGACCGTATCTGCTTCTGGTTCAATATGTGATGTGGATGATAAAAAGTGCATTGGTTGTGGTGCCTGTGTTGAAGTATGTGCATATACAGCCATAGAGCTTTACAAAACACCTAAGGGAATGAAGGCAAAGGTAAATCCCGTGCTTTGTAAAGGTGATGGACTTTGTAATTCCGTTTGTCCCACAGGTGCGATACAACTAAAACATTTTACCGATGAACAGTTAACAAGTGAGATAGATACGGCATTACCAGAAAGGGAAGAAAAAAAGTTAAGAAAAGTAGTTTAAAGGAGGCAAAATGAGCATTAATTTCAAGCCAAGAATAGTTGGCTTTGTTTGTTACTGGTGAGGGTACGGGGCTGCAGATTTAGCTGGAGTTTCCAGACTACAATATACCAGTGAAATTAGATTAATCAGGGTGATGTGCACCGGAAGGATAGATCTATCCTTTATAGCTCGCTCTTTCTATAACGGTGCAGATGGGGTTTTTATTGCTGGATGCAGACTGAACGAATGCAGTTATATCACTCACGGCAACTTTTATGCACTAAATATGACACTCCTTTTCAAAAGGATACTTGAATACATAGGTATCAATCCAGAAAGGCTAAGAATAGAGTTCATGACATCCAGTGATGCTCAACATTTTGCTGAATCAGTAAATGATTTTACTGAAAAAATTAGAAGTTTAGGTGCTTTAGGTGAGTCGGAAAATATAGATGAAGAAGAGCTAAAATCAAGGTTTTACAACATTATAACACTGATACCTTACATAAAAATTGCGGAGAGAAAAAAGTTATCACAAAAGATAACTAATCCATCAGAATGGGATAAGATTTTTACAAAAGAAGAAGTTAAAGAACTGATTGAAAACGCACCATCCTATTACATAGACCCGGAAAAATGTGCAGCCTGCACCTTATGTGCCCAGAGATGTCCAGTAGATGCCATAGATGGTGGGAAAAACAAAATCCACATAATAGATCAGGAAAAATGCATAAAATGCGGTACCTGTTTGGCTGTTTGCCCTACAAAATTCAGTGCTGTAAGAAAACTTGTTGGAGAAGCTGTTCCGCCACCTATTCCAGAGGAAAAAAGGGCAATAGTGAGAAAATAACAATTTTATAGAAATAGTTTTTATATAGAAAGAGAGCAGAGTATGAAAAAAATTATTTTTGATAATGTAAATAAGGTTGCAGTTGTTAGATTTAATAATGGAGTGACAAATCCTATAGACATCGAATTTATAAACGATTTAGAAGAAGCAGTTTTGTCAGCAGAAAAAGAGTTTAATGGTTTAGTATTAACAGGAGGAGATAAATTCTTTAGTATCGGCTTTAATTTACCACAGCTAATAGGATTAGATAGAAAAGAATTAACATATTTCTTCCATCGATTTAACGAGTTAATTTTAAAGCTTTTTACATTAAACATACCGACTTGTGCAGCAATTAAAGGACATGCTATAGCAGGGGGATGTATTATTGCAATTTCTTGTGACTATATTTTAGCAAACGAAGATAAAAAACTTATTGGACTGAATGAAGTAAAACTCGGTCTGCCAGTGCCATATTTAGCAGATGTTATATTAAGGCAAAAAATTAACGATACAATAGCAAATGACTTGTTATTCACCGGTGAGTTTATAACCACTCAAGACGCCAGGAAAGCTGGGTTAATTTTTGAGACTTATTCTATTGAACAGGTAGAAAATAAGGCAATAGAAAAGATAGAGAAATTAACATTAATGCCAAAAAATGCCGTAACATCTATAAAAAACAATCGTTTTGACATTGTTGTTGATAGATATATGAGATACTGGAAGGAAAAAGAAGAAACATTCATTAATCTTTGGTTTAAAGAAGAAACACAACAGCTTTTAAAAGAAGCAGCAAAGAAATTTTAAGTGAGGAAATTCAAAAATGGCAAATAAAGCTGTTGGCATTGTAGGAAGTTACAGAAAGGGCGGAGTAGTTGATAGACTTGTTACTGAAGTCTTAAATACAGCGAAAAACTCAGGCATGCAAACGGAAAAAATTTATTTAACTGATGTAGATATAAAGTTTTGCACTAATTGTAGAAGATGCACGCAACAACAAGGCGAAAATTTTGGAGAATGTATACATAATGATGACATGAGAATCTTAATCGAAAAATGTATAAATGCCGATGCAATTGTGATAGGTGCGCCAGTAAATTGTTTCAATATAACTGCTGTTACAAGAAGGTTTATGGAACGTTTAGTATGTCTTACCTACTGGCCATGGGGAAGGCACTATCCTGTTAACAGAATAAAATCTTTAAACAAAAAATCTGTATTAATAACTTCTTCTGCAATGCCTTCGTTTATGGGGTATATGTTTACTGGTGCGATTAGGGCACTCAAAGTTATTTCTAAGCTTTTAGGTGCCAAGCCAATAAAAGTAATTTATGCAGGGAAAATTGCTACTTTTGAACACGAAAATTTGTCAGAAGAACTCCTCAAAAATGCGATAGCTGCTGGTAATAGCCTTGTCAGCTAAATTGCGTTTTAACGAAATTGACACATTTTTCGCCTTATTTTAGCAAACTGTTGATTAACGTTTTACCATCAAACAAATTTTCTTTTTAGCTTAATTAGTTATTTGTTTTGCACATTTTTAAGGCAGACAAAAAATTAACTAAAATTTAAAAAAATATTTTGCCAAAAAGCGGGAAGTAAAAAACAGGGGATCTAATCTATCAATTTGTGTTAAAGTTAACCTAAGGCTTAATTAAATGAATTTATTTTTAAGAATTAATCTTTTGATTTGGCGGTGAGTATTTGAAAAAATCCGAACTGATTTCAAGTTTTTCTAATCCCGCTTTGCGGGATTGCTCGGCTCTGCCAAGCTTGGCGGCAAATTCTTATTATTCCTCTTCAAAATAATCAGAATCTATCTTTTTAATATCATAGCTAGTTACCTTAGACACTCCCACATCATTATCTATCATTAATTGTGTAAGCATTTCTCCATCAATAAGAATAACTTTATGAGGAATTGTTTTTACATACTCTAAAGCGTCTTTGGTAAAATTCGAAGTGGTTATAAATACACCTTTACTTGCTCTTTGCCCTGCAAGACCTCCGACAAAATTTCTGACCTCTTTAGAACCAACGACATTTTCCCATCTTTTTGCCTGAATATAAATAACATCTAACCCAAGTTTATCCTCTTTAATAATTCCATCTATGCCGCCATCTCCGCTTTGTCCAATTGCTTTCCCGGCGTCTTTCAGAGACCCACCATAACCCATTTTTGTTAAGAGTTCGACTACCAACTTTTCAAAAAATCGTGGCGATGCTTTTTTTACAAGATTTAATAATTCAGAGGCCAAATCCTTTTTAATTCTTTGGTAGCCGTATTCTAAAAGCTCTTGGGGTGTTTGTGTTAAATTCTCTTCTTCTTTTTCCTCTCCTTTTTCTTTGCGAAGATTTCTGAATTCAATAAATTGAGGAAATTGCTCTAGAAACTTTACATTAATTTCTTTAGGATTTTTTTGCAAAACCTCTAGCCCTAAATCAGTTATTTTAAAATATGATCTTTTGGTTGATTCTAATAACCCCGCTTTTTTGAGATATGTTCTGGCCCAACCTACCCGATTATCAATTATGTATTGTTGACCACTCGGCAAAACCTCTTTTCGCTCTTCTTCACTAAGATTAAAAGTATTGGCTATATATTCAATAGCTTCTCTTATTGAGTGTTCTTTTTTATCTCCTGCAAATTTCAGGATAGGAAGCATTATTGATTGATAATCTGGTATTGT